>JBBQRQ010000111.1:0-16412 GCA_038214755.1 Verrucomicrobiota bacterium | reverse complement strand
CCTCACCCTAACCCTCTCCCCCGAGGAGAGGGAACCTGCCCTCAGCACGCGCCATCACTCACTAAACCATGAACATTTTCCAGCGCTGCATAAGATTCTCCCTCTCCTCGGAGGAGAGGGCCGGGGTGAGGTCGAGCGTTGGTCTGAACTGAATCGTTCCGGCTTAGGCGTAACACCGCACTTCATAAACCCGCGCTTCCTCGATGCCGTTGGTCGCAGTGACTTTGATCCGAATGGATTTTGCTTCAAGCGCTGGAAATTCGTGGCGGTTCAACCGCTGATAATTGCCGGTAACTTTCGCGAGTGAAATTTGTTTTCCGGCGGAGTCGGTCGCAATGAGTTCGTAATCTTTCACCGTTTCCGGTTGCGGCGCGCGGATGCACTTTTTGTTGAAACTGTCTTGCGAAGTCAGCGTCAACGGGCGTTGAAATCCGGTGTCGAATGTGATTTGCACGCGGCTGAGTTTTTGTGGTTCGTTCCAACTCAATTCCAGCCACGCGCCATCGCTGCCGAGTTTCGCGACCCAACAATTTTCAAATTTTCCCGGCCCATCGCGCGTGAGGCCATTGATAATATTTTTCGCGCTCGAACCAGAATCTTCCGCTGACGCCGTGACGCTGGCTTGTCGCGCCAAATCTTTTTCGTCCACGTTGCGGCGATTTTTAATCGTTTGATCGTCGCGCAACAACGTCTGCTGCAATTCGCTGAGTTTCGTTTTGTCGCGATACAATTCGCGCGGCAAAATTTTGTGGCGAATCGCCAGCGCCGCCGCCGTTCCCGACGCCTGCCCGATGACGCTGCATGTCGCCATGACGCGCGACGACGTGAACGCGACGTGCGACGCGCTGATGTTGCGCCCGGCCAGCAGGAGGTTGCGGATGTCTTTGCTGTAAAGCGAGCGAAGCGGGATGTTGTAAACTTCCGGCGTTTTGATTTGGAGCAAAGGTTTCTTCTCGTGCATGTCAAAACCGCTCGGCGGATGATCGTCCATCGGCCAGCCGCCAATCGCGATGGCGTCTTCAAAATCGCCGTTCAAACCCAGCAAATCGTTTTGCGTCAAAATGTGATCGCCCATGACGCGGCGGGCTTCGCGTTTGCCGGGAATCATTCCGATCCAATCCATGCCCCAATTCGCGCTGGCCGGTTTGTCGCCGGAATTTTTGATGTAATCCCAGACGCCCATCACGATAGACAACAGCTCGAACCGAATACGTTCGTTGTCGCGGATGGTGTCGAGCTGCCCGCCCCACTCGATCCACCAGTAACCGTATTCCCAGGAATTGACGGAGCGAAATTGCAATTGTTCTTTCGTGACTTTGCGCGCCCATTTCGGCGGCATGAAAGGAATCGGTTTTCCAAAATCGCGCGCGGTGAAAAGAATGCTCGAGCCGAGCGTTTGCCGGTCTTCCTTTTCGAGGCCGAGCGATTCGTTGAACTCGCTGCGCGCTTCGCGGCCAAAACGAAATTCCGCGCCGGCTTCCAGCGCGAGACGACTGTCGCCCGTCGCATCGATGAAAATTTTCGCGGTGATGCGATAGAGATGTTCGGTCTTGTCGCAACGCACCATGACGCGCTGAATTTTTCCGTCCTTGGTTTCAGCGGCGAACAACGGGCTATCGAGCAGCAGCGTGATGTTCGGTTCGCTTTTGCATTTGTCGTAGAGCAACAAATCCCAAAGCTCCCAACTCCGATGCGGATTGTTGACGGCGTCGTCGAGGCGAAATTCCTCGATCAATCCCCCTTCGCGCCAGCCGGGGCGATTGCCGGAATGGTCCGCGCCAACAATGTGCATTTTCACTTCACTCGAAGAATTGCCGCCGAGCCGTGAGCGGTCCTGGCAGAGAATCACTTTCGCGCCATGACGCGCCGCCGCCACCGCTGCGCACACCCCCGCAATGCCGCCGCCCGCGACCAGCACATCGCATCGCAAATCCACGAGCGCCATGTGAGGTTCGACGGTGAAAGTTGGTTTGCCATTTTCTGGCGCGATTTGCTCGAAGGCTTTGGTGATTTCCTCCCGGCTGGGAGGATGAGCGGCGGATAAATCACTCACGCGCGCGAGAACAGAATAAGTGGTCAACCCGCCGGCCAGCGTAAAAAATTTTCGGCGATTCATCGCTGGAATCAAGGTTGATAAACCGCGCGAAAGAAGCGGGAGGGATACTCGACAGAATTAGTTTCGATAAAAGAAAACGGCGAGACGTTTGTCCAAATGGGATCCCAACCGAGAAGATTAGTCGAAGTTTGGATGACGTAATTGTATCCCGGCACGCCGGAGATATTGAAAGTGAATGCGCCGCCGGTGAAGTCAAAAGAATTCAGCGTGGCAGCAGCGGAATCGTAAATGGCCAGGACCGCATTGGTGCTGGTGATTGATCCCGCGATGTTCGTGACCACGACTAAATAATTACCGGCTTTATCTGAAGTCACATTGCTCAACGTGAGCGAAGAGTTGGTCGCAAGAAAAATGTTCGTCGTGTTGAAACGCCATTGATAAACCAGGTTGCTTGTTCCCGCTGTCGCAGCGGTGAATGTCACATTGGATCCAGCAATAATATTTTGGCTCAACGGCTGCGCGGTAAATGAAGGCGGCACGGCGAGCGGCACGACTTCACCGGTGGATAAAATTTTTGCCGGATAAATTCCCGCCGCGAACCCAGCCGGATTGACAAATTTAATTTGGTTCACTTGCCCCGCGCTGAGGCCGCCACTGTTGTTTCCGAAAAAAAGTTGTTCGGCACCAGTGCCATTGATTGAGCCGCTCCAATTACTAATCGTTAGCGTCGCTCCCGCCGTCCACGCCACCGCGCTGCTCGCCGCATATTTCAGAATGGTTCCACCACTGCCAAGATCGATTCGAGAATTGACCCCCAGCTTCAACGTGCCGAGTTGTTCGCTGAGTCCCCCCGTGTTGAAGACGCCGCCGCCCAGCGTCATTGGCGCACTGTCGCTGATTTGATTTGCTGCGCCAAGCGACACAATCCCGACATTGGTAATTATTATTCCGCCACTTGGGATCGCGGTGATGCCGAATGTTTTTTGCAGAACAAGAGTGCCGTTGCCCACCGTGATCGATCCGCTGAAAGTATTGGCCGCCGCTCCGCTGAAAGTGAGGACGCCCGCCCCTGCTTTGATCAGTCCGGAAGTGTTGGTTACGTCGCCGGAAAAAATAGAATTATTGTTCACGGTCAAAGTGGTGTTGACAGAAGCGCTGCTACCGAGGTCGATGGAATTGGTAAAGATCAAATCGCCGCCCGTGTCGAAGGTGATGTTGTTCGCGTTGAAGACGAGCCGATTGCCGATCGTGCGCGCGGTGCTGTTGGCGGATTTAAAGGTGACGGGATTTAGTCCAGTCGGCTCGCCCAGCAAAAATTTATTAGTGCCGAGCGCGGAATTATTTCCAACGGCAATCGCGCCTTCGTTCAAAGAAAAATAACCCGTGCCGCTGGCGGAGTTATTGTAAACCGCGGTGCCCGGCCCCCACTTGTCCGGGAAGCCATTGCCCTGAAAAGCCACATTGAAGGTCGCTGTTTTCCCGGCCGCGACGTAGTTGCTGTAGTAAGAACCGAGACCGGTGAAAAGAATTTTTCCGCTGCTGCCGTTGTTGAACGTCACGTTGGCGTTGAGGACGCGCAAACTATAAACTTTTTGCGTGCCGTTGACGGTCACCGTGTAGGAATTGGTCGCGTCATTTCCTGCGGCGAAAACGGCGTCGTCAATCGCGGCCCAAATTCCCGTCGGAGCGGTTCCATTCGGAGAGTTGCTCCAATTCGTAGTCGCGTTGTCCCAAACACCATTTGGCGTCGAGCCTGCGCCCGTTGTTGTCCCGTTTAAATCCCAGTAAGTTCCGGTCAACACATTTGTTTTCACGATCAAGTCCATGAAATAATTCCAGTCCCAATAAACACCAGGATCGGTGTGGTCGTTACACGTGACGTCAATCGCCGGCCAGTTCGCCGCCATCCAACTGACCCATGACGCAGTTTTCTTTTCATCGTGACCAATGATGTGGTTGCGATCTTTTGGGATTCCATAAACGTCACACAGATGCCGCTGCAAACCAGACGACGCGATGTACATCGCTTTGGTGTACCACGCTGGATTGCTGACGAAACCTTCGTGTTCGGTGCCAAACATGTAAGTATTCCAACAGCGCGCGTGCCAGGCATACTTCGACTCGCGCACCATCTGAGTGATGTCACCCGCCGTGCTGTCGCTGGTGCTGTCCTCCAAGCCGTTGACGCAATAATAGACGCTGGCTTGGACGGCGTAACTACCCGTGCTGTCCAGGTCGCAGCGATTCAGGTAGGAAATGGAGGAGGCGTAATAACCTTCCATGTCGTGAACGACACAAAAATTGTGGCCGTTGCCGGAGTTATAATATTTTCCGCACGTCAGCGGCACCCAATTAGCGGGCGCATAATCTGGTTGGGCTTGCGCGAGCGATGCGAAAAGTAAAACGCAACTCATGCCGGCAAACAAAATGATGCGCTGAATTTTTTTATTCATTTGAGCAGACGTTGCTGGCGATGATTTTTTATTTGGTTCAAGACTTAGCCTACGACAAACGCTAGACAGAGTCGAGAAGGGTGTATTTTTTTTTTGCGTCGAGCCGAATCAGAATTCGCGACTCCGCCGTAACAATCTCGCGGCTATGCTGGACAACTCCGTAAGCCTCGTGAGATAAATTTATTCGCAACGTTTACGCAGTGAATCAATACGACATTCTAAAAGAACTCGCTCGCCTGACTGAAACCGAGCAAATCGAAATCGGCGCGCTGTTGCCTGAATCAGATTTCAAATCTCTTTATGCCCCAATCAATACTTATTTGCGGGAACTCCAAATAGGCACGAAACCCGAGACAGCTGCCGAAGGTTTGTTTCGCGCGCTGGCTAAGGACGTCCTTAACATTCCTGTCGTTCCCCAAGTCGGCGTTGGTTCCGGCTTTGTCGATTTCAAATTGGATGCCTTGGAAGATTCCTCGATCGTCATTGAGTTGAAGCCGCTTTTCCATCGTTACAGCAGTGAACAAATCCGTCGCGATACCCTAACTCCGGCGAGACACATTCAGCAGATTCAAAATTATCTCCAGCGCAGTGAATATGTCGTGCTGACCGATTTGCGTGATTGCTATTTTTATAGTGCGCGCGACGTTTGGCAAAATCTCCAGCCTTTCGCCAAAATCACTTTTGCCGAACTGATCGCGCGTGGCGCGGAGATTGGCACTTTGCACGACATTCTTCGCGCCGCCGAGGATCGCCAGACGCGTCCCGACCTCGACCGCTCTTTTTTTGAGCATCTGAAGGAATGGTTTGCGGCCTTTCAATCCATCCGCTTCAAAAACGAACTCGAGCACGACGAACTGGTTATCCTTCTCATCAACAAAATTATTTTCGCCAAGACGATGGAGGATCACAGCCTGGTGAAATATCGTCAGCTTCAAGACGACTGGGAACGCGCCAAAGAACGCTGGCTCGCCAAAGGTTCTCGCCGCATCGTTCAGCAATTCCTTTACGATTTCGAAGAGTTCTTCAACGACTATTACGACACCGAACTTTTCGAACGTCCCGTCTGGGCGGACCTCGAAGCCACCGACAAAAACTACGAACGTTTTGCCCGTTTGCTCGAAGGCGTCCTCGGTCTCGATAAATGGAACCAGACCTTCCAACGCGGCATTGTCCATTACAATTACCGGCTCATTAACGAAGACATTTTCGGCAAATCCTACGAAATGTTTCTGGCCGCTAATCGCAAAGACGAAGGCATTTATTACACTCCGGCGGGCATCACCGTCCCGATGGCCGATTGCCTCGTGGACACTCTTGTTGCTCCTCTTCTCAACTCCATTGCCGAAGCCGTTGATAAAAATAAATGCGACTTCAAAACCGCTGACGCGCTGATGGAGAAACTGACCTGCATCACGATTGCCGACACGGCGGCGGGCAGCGGCGGATTCCTCATCAAAGTGCTTCGCGCCATCTGGCGTCATTATCAGAAGATCGACGACGCTTGTGCATGGATCAAAAAAATCAAAGGCACCGACCTGCTCGACCTTCCGCCCAATGTCCAGCAAGCCGCTGAATTCCGCAGACGTTGGAATTTCGACAATCGCCGCGTGCTCGTCGCGCAGATTCTTGTCCGCCACATCTTCGCAGTGGACAAAGACGCGGGCGCAATCGAAGTCGCCAAGACCAATCTCTGGAAGGAAGCCGTCAAACTTTCCAAGGAAGATTATAATTTCCGAAAACTCCTCGGCGACATTCGCAAGACTTTACCCAGCTTGCGCATGAATTTTATTTGCGCCGATTCCCTCGTCGATACCGACCTTGGCGACCAAGCCCGTTATCTGCACGAAGTCTGCGGCAAATCATTGCAAAAGCTTTGCGCGTTGCGCGAAGAATACATTGCCAATCCGTCTGAACACGCGCCGCTCGAAGAAGCACTGGAACTGCAAAAGAAACTCCGCGAAAATCTCACCGAACATTTCCAAAGCCAGAACCTGCCCGCGCCCGCGCTTTTCGCCGCACTGAGTTTTTTCCCCGCATGGTTCACGAAAGGTGGAAAACCGAAAGGGAGTGCGCGCGTCCCGCGTGCTGCATCCGGCATCGCGCCCGATGCTTTGTCGAACGATGTAACTGGCGCGACGCCAGCCACAGCAGCCGGGACGGTTGCGCTCCCCGGAGAAATGGCCGGCTTCGACGGCGTCATTGGCAATCCACCGTGGGAAGGTTTTAAGCCGTTGCGCAAAGAATTTGTCGCCAAGCTGCACGAAAATTTCAGCAAATATACCATGACCGGCACCGATTTCACGCCGTGGTTTGAGCAGAAATTAAAAGACGAACCGGAATTCCTCGCGCAATGGAACGAGTATGTTGTCGGCTACGAAAAGCTCGCGGAATTTTTCAGCCGACGTTTCAAGTTTCAAGGCGGCGGCGACATCAATCTCTACAAACTTTTCATCGAAAATAATCTCAACCTCGTTCGGCACGGCGGCGGGCTTACTTTGCTCGTGCCGTCCGGTTTGCAGACCGATGAAGGTTGCGGCCCGCTGCGCAAGCTGATGCTCACCGAGCATTGCTTTGAAGAACTGACTTCGTTTGAAAATCGCGGTTACACAGAGATAAAAAACGGCAAGGAATTGCGCCGCCAAATCTTTCCCGACGTGGACAGCCGTTTTAAGTTCAGTTTCTTCAAAGTGGTCAAAGGCAAGAAACCCACCGACAAACACACGTTTGATGCGCGCTTTTATTTGCACAATCCGCAAGATGCCTTTTCGCCGCCGATTCATTACAGCGTGGAAATGATCCGCCGTTTCTCGCCAGAGAATTTCGGCATCATGGAATTTCGTTCCGAAACGGATTACCAACTCTGCACGAAAATTCGCGGCGAACATCCGTTGCTTAAAGATTTTGGTTTTCGCTTGAGCACCGAGTTGCACATGACCAACGACAATCATTTTTTCCGCAAGCTTGGCGATAAGAAACCTGCCGCCGGTCAACTGCCGCTTTACGAAGGCAAAATGATTCATCAGTTCGACGCGAATTATTCGCCCGGCAACTTCGCCGTCGTTGAAAAAGAAATCCGCGAGGAACTGTTGCGAAAAGAAATTTATCGGCTGACCAAACTGGTTCGCGAAATCGAACCGAAAAAACTCGAAGGCAAACCCACGCCGCAAAAACGCGACGAATTGGAAGCGCGTCTGCGCGAGATTTTCAAAGCGAAGAAGTTCAAACTTCAGTATGAATTTCCTCGAACGGCTTATCGCGAAATTGGCAGGTCAACCGACGAGCGAACAATTATCGCGACCGAAATTCCCGCTGACGCTTGCCTGAACAACAAACTGCCTTATGTCACGCCATTCGATTTCGAGTTGTCGGATAAAGGCGAACTTGAACAAGTCGAAGTGGAAGCGAATGAAACGCGGAGTCTGCTCGCACTGTTCAATTCGCTTGTCTTGAATGTTTATTTGCGCAGCAAAATTTCGGCGACGCTCAACATGTTTTACATGTATGAACTCCCGATCCCGAAAATTTCCACCGGGCAAAAAAAGAAACTAGCTGAAGCCGTCGCCAAGCTCTTGACCTTTTCCGCCAAAAGACACGCCCAAACCAAAACTCCCGATTCAGCCCAGAAAAAACCGAATGACGTCGCCACACGCGCCGAGTTGGAAGTCCTGATCGCCCGCGATCTTTACGGCTTGTCGTTCGAGGATTGGAAACATTTGACCGGCACCTTCACCTTCGGCGGCGATTCCGAAACGAAAGCCGAACTGGACGAAATCATCCGCCGCTCCCTCACACTCTGGAATTCTTAACGTTTTCATTTCGATCGAATGAAAGCCATTCGACTGATCCAAACGAAAACTCCTCTCGCGCAGCAGGAGATCGAAGTCTCGCGCATTGGCGCGCGCGATGTTTTGATTCGGGTCAAGGCGGCCGGGATTTGCCATTCCGATGCGCATTATCGCGCGGGAATTTCTGCGGTGGAACCGTTGCCGATGACGCTCGGGCACGAGGTCGCGGGCGTGGTGGAAGAAATCGGCGCGGAGTTTCGCGATTTCAAAAAGGGCGACCGCGTTTGTGTGCATTACATGGTCACCTGCGGACATTGCCGTTTCTGCGATGACGGAACGGAACAGTTTTGCACGAGCGGAAAAATGATCGGCAAATATCGCGATGGCGGTTTCGCGGAATTTATCGCGGTGCCGGAGCGCAGTGTGTTTCATTTGCCGGAGGAAATTCCGTTTGAGCAAGGCGCAATCCTGATGTGCTCGTCCGCCACGTCGCTCCACGCGCTGAACAAAGCTCGTCTGCGCGCGGGAGAATCCGTGGCCGTCTTCGGCGTTGGCGGATTGGGAATTTCGGCCATTCAACTCGCCAAAACTTTTGGAGCGAAAGAGGTTTTCGCGGTTGATGTCAATCCGCGCAAACTGGAACTGGCGGAAAAGTTCGGCGCGATTCCGGTAAACGCGAACATTGGAAATCCCGTTGAGCAAATCCAAAAACTGACGGGCGGGCGCGGCGTGGATGTTGCGCTGGAACTAATTGGTTTGCCTTTGACGATGCAGCAAGCGGTGCAGTCGCTCGCGATTCTCGGTCGCGCCGCGCTCGTTGGGCTGACGAGAGAAACTTTTGAAGTCGCGCCTTACGCTGAGATTCTAAATAAAGAAGCTGAAGTCATCGGCGTCTCCGATCATCTGGCGAGCGAGATTCCTTTGCTGCTGGATTTGGCGCGCAGTCGGAAACTGGATCTTTCGCACGGTATTATCAAAACCGTTCCGCTCGAAGCCAGCGCGGTGAACGAAGCCTTGGATCGTTTGGAGAAATTCAGTGATGATGTCCGCGTGGTGATTACGCCGTAGTGGGGCAGGCGTCCAGGCTGGAAGTCCGGTTCTGGTTTTCTTTTATTGCGGCTGGTCGAGGACGACGCAGGCTCACTCCGATGCTCACTCCGTTCCCGCAGTGTATTGCGCTCCAAAGTTTTCTTCGCGATGAGCAGTCTGGCTTCTTCAAGCTGTTGGACTTAGAATTTTAACGAAGGCGATGAACCTTGGCGGAAAGTTCGCGGTCACGACCACGGCGAAAATCTTTGTATTCATCACTCATCGCATCAATGAGTTCGTCACGAGTTATTTTAATTCCGTGGCTGTGATGTTTGGCGCGAGCCTGATCGAGAAGGCCATAATAAATATCACGGAATTTTGCTTTCTCGGAGGGTGCGGCCCCTTCCCAGTGGTAGCGAGCCTCGAGAATTGCTTCCAGCTCGGGATTTCTAGCCACCGAAAACCTCGTGAAGAATGGCTTGTTTCCGTCGCACTGGCATCTTTCCGTACCACTGTCGCTCGGTTTGCTGGAGTTCTTCGAGGGTGGCTTCAATGTCCGCTAACGTGAAGCCGTCGGCGTTTCTAGAAATACCGTGCTTTTTAATTTGCTTAATTAATTCCTTGCCGTCCGCAATTAGTTTCCCCAGAAGCGCGCGATGAAACATCAAGTCCGCTTTGCCGGGCTCGTTCAAATAAAGCCGGGCCGTTTCGCCTTTCCGAAACAGGGAAAGCTTGTGAAAAAACATATAGCTTTTGGCGTAGAGAAGTAACGCCGTGATCTCCTGGGCCTTTTCCTGTGGCTCCTCGTCCACGATAAGATAGCTGATAGCATCCCACCGCGGCTCCATTGATTGTGAAAGGAATGCCTGCGGTTTGGTTGTTCTGATCTTGGCTGACCTTGTGGCTGTCATTGTCATCGCAAAAACAAATTACCGGGTTGTCCTTGTGTAAGCAATTTAAGTTCGGCACGCCGAGACCTTACTCGGTGCCTGCCGTGTATTGCTCCAGAGTTTTTTTCGCGATGAGTAATCCGGCTTCTTCAAGCTTTTGACCTTGTTGACGGTTTGCGCCGTGAGATTTCACGTCGTCGGGTTGCGCGGAATCGTGGTTGCGGAAAACGGGATCGTGGCGGCCTTCGATATTCAAATCTGAATCATACCCGGCGCGCAAAAGGGCGTGGACGATTTCCGCCCAGTTCGATTGCCCCATTCCAACCACTCGATGTTCCGCCACGCCGGGATGACAAATTCCGTAAACTTCCAGCAACTGTCGGTTGATGTAAGCATCCTTCGCGTGCACGTGAAAAATGTGCGAGCCGAATCGCCGGAGGTTTTCAAGCGGGTCGATGAATTGACAGATCAAATGGCTCGCGTCCCATTCGATGCCGATATTTTCCGACCCTGCGGTGTTGAACACCCGCTCCCAAATCGCGGGTTGCGCGAACATATTGTAGCCGTCAATCGGGAGATGCCACGAGCCTTGCGGACAATTTTCAAAGGCGATGCGCACGCCATGATCGGCGGCGTATTGCGCGAGCGGAAACCAGAAGGAAAGAAGTTGCGGGAGAAAATTTTCAAATGGTTTGTAAACCGGATTGCCGCCGCGTTCATTGATCTGCGTTTCGATGACCGCGCCGGCAAATCCGCAAATGGTTTTCACGCCGATGTGTGATGCGACTTCAATCGCCCGCCGAACAATGGCCCGGGCAGTTTCGGTTTGTTTCGGGTCGAGCGCATTTTTGTAGAACGCGCCAATGGCCGAGATGCGGATGTCGCGCGACTTGGCTTCGGCAGCGAGTTGTTCAGCCAACGGTTTCCAATTTTGCTGCGGCGGGGCCATGAGGCTCTCGGCAAAACGCATCAACGCCACGGAGCGGAAGCCTAGGCGTTGCGCCCACTCGATTTCCGAAACGTCGCTCCCGCACAAAACGCCCACTCGCATAAAAAGTTTGTTAGTTTTTCCGGGTTCACCGCTTCTCATCCAAATATTTTTGGAGGTAAGTTGAACCTCCGAACGAGCGCCTTCAAAAGCCCTTTTCCGATGTCGTGTCCTTTGTGATAGGTCATCGGCATGGAAGCAGAGCGGCCGTTTATGTCAGGATGAAAACTAATCCGGTGAGAACCTTTCCCGCGATTTGCCAAAATCTGAAAGCGTCGATCGTGCTCTCTTAAAACACGAAATACGTGATCGGGCTTTTGGGGTCCAGGCACAACTTATCCGGTGACCGGCTCGAATTTCCGCCGTGAAATTTTTTCCATGTTTCGCAAGCTCGTGTTGAGCGAGATGAAGATCGCCCTGGCTTCGAGTTTGGCTGACCTGTCGGGGAACACTTGTTTTTTCAACGCGGCAGTATGGGCAATTTCCCAGCGATCGAAGAATTCTTTTGGAGCAGGAAAGGCCAGCAATGTGTCGTCATTCTTCTGGCGGGCAAAGGAGAGTTGCGCCTCGACCAAACCTTGAAGGTCTTTGACCGCTGCATTCTCTGTTTTGCCGTAACCTAATAAATCCATTTCCAGCGCGTGGGCCACCCATTCACCATCTTCCTCGTAAAGCAAAACCCTGAGATGAAAATCGTAGAGATGAGTTTCCATAGCCCTGCTCTTTTTTGTCTCCATCATGTGTGCGGCTATCGTACTGCGCTCGCCGGGACAGGCAACAGGAAAAACTATCGGGAAATTCCACTGCGCCAGATGAAACAAATTTCGCGCCCGCGGAAATTGTTGCTGAATAAAATTGCCGATGTTCTACATTCCCCTCCAATGACGATTCAACTGGCAGTTCTGTGCGACGCGGCCACCGACTATCAAGGCAAGCTGAACATTCTCGGCACGTTCGACACGATTTTTTCCCAGCAATTTCCCGCGTGCCATCCGCAATGTTCCGTCGCCCTGCGCGTCGCCTACACGAAAATGGAGGAGGGCAATCACACGTTGAAAATCAATCTCGTCGATGAAGACGGGCAATCCATCATGCCGCCGATTGATATTCCCGTTGAAGTTGTTTTGCCTGGCGACGCCACTTTTATTTCGCGCAATTTTGTTTTGAATATTCAGCAGTTGAAGTTTGAAACCGCCGGACTTTACGCGATTGAAATTGCCGCCGACGGCCAACACGAAGCGAGCATTTCGCTCTCGGTCAAAGAAATGCCCAAGGCCGAAGAAGCCCAGGCCTGACCATGTCGTTTGCCGATTTTCCAGAGCAAGACCGCGTCGTCCAACTGCTGCAACGAAGTTTGGAGCGCGGGCGATTGGCTCATGCCTATTTATTTTCTGGCAACGATCTCGACGAGCTTGAAGCGGTCGCCCGGACGCTCGCCAAAACTTTGAATTGCCAAAATCCTCCGCGCAAAACTTCCAACGGTTTGTCGCTTGATTCCTGCGATCAATGTTCGAGTTGTCGGCGAATTGAAAACTGCATTCATCCCGATGTTTCCTGGCTGCGCGCGGAATCCAAATCGCGCATCATCTCCATCGAGCAGGTGCGCGATTTGTTGCAAACGATAAATCTCAAACCGACGGAAGCAGAATATAAAGTTGGCGTGCTCGTCGCGGCGGACCGGCTCAAAACAGAAGCCGCCAATGCTTTTTTGAAAACGCTGGAAGAACCGCCGCCGAAATCAATATTGATTTTGCTCACGACAGAACCGCAGCGAATTTTGGAAACGATTTCCTCGCGCTGCCTGCGCTTAAATTTTTCCGGGCAAAACGTTCGCTGGGGCGAAACTGAAACCGATTTTCTTTCTGGTTTCAGCGAAATTGCGGCGAGAGAAAATCGCGGCTTGCTCGGGCGTTATCGTCTGCTGGGCGCATTGATGAAAAAACTGGCCGAACAAAAAGAAGCGGTGGAAAAAGAACTGACGGCGCGTTCGCCACTGGAACGCTACGACGATTTGGATGCGAGACTGCGCGAAAAATGGGAGGACGAGCTTTCCGCGTCGATTGAAGCGGAGTATCGCCGACGCCGCTGCGACTTGCTGCTCGCGCTGGAATGGTGGTTGCGCGATGTCTGGTCGCAAACACTCCGAGTCGGAAATGAACTGCTGACTTTTCCGCAATTCCAAACCGCCGCGCAGAGAGTGGCGAAACGAATTTCTTCGGCGGACGCTGTCGAAAATTTACAGATCGTTGAGCAGACTCAATACTTGCTCGGATCGAATGTGCAAGAGGCGCTCGCGCTGGAAGTCGGTTTCCTGAAACTGAAATTATAGCGGCGGATGCCATGGCTAAAACTTCCAACCGCGCCGCTGCCGAAACAACCATTTGGACGGATTTGTTGGCCTGCCTGACGGGGATTTTTTTCGCGGTTTCACTCTTGAAGTTCGGCAACCCGGTGATTTTCGAGAAATTGATTTTGGTTCCCACCGACATCTACGAAATCATTTTCCAACCATGGCCGGCAAGGTGGGGATACGTCCTCATCGTCCTTCTTACGCTGATCGGTTTGAAAGTTGGCAAACTCAATCTCAAGGTGGGACAAGTGTCGGCTTTCGCGTTGTTGCTCCCTTTCATTTGGTTGACCTGGCAATTTATTTCCGCAACCAAAACGGTCGATGCAAATTTAACTCAACTGACGCTCAAACATTTTACGGTGTGCGTGGTTTGTTTTTATCTCGGCTGGTTTTGCTTGAGTCAGATCACAAATTTTCGACCGTTATTGATCGCGCTGCTGGTCGGTTTTGGCCTGGTTATTTTGGGGGGCTGGCAACAGCATTTCGGCGGGCTGGAAGAAACCCGCCAATTTTTTTATCAACAGCCGAATTGGCGGGAATACCCGCCGGAATTTATAAAAAAAGTTTCGAGTAATCGAATTTACTCGACGCTCTTTTATCCAAACACCCTTGCCGCCGCCATTCTGCTTTTCCTCCCCATTTCGCTCGGCGGGATTTGGACGCTCACATCGCGACTGACTTTTGTGACTCGCTGTTTTTTGGTTGGCTTGCTCGCGGCAGGAGGGATGGGCTGTCTTTTTTGGTCTGGCTCAAAATCGGGCTGGCTGCTCGCGATGCTGCTCGGCTTCGTGACTTTGTTGCAACTTTCATTCAGCCCGGTTCTGAAAAAAGGTTTAGTCATCGGTTTGTTGATCGTCGGTCTGGGCGGATTCGCTCTAAAATATGCCGACTTTTTTCAACGCGGGGCAACCAGCGTCGTAGCACGTTTTGATTATTGGCGTGCCGCCGTAGAAATCACCAGGCAACACCCTTGGTTGGGAACGGGGCCGGGCACGTTTTTTATTCCCTATCAACGGCTCAAAAAACCGGAATCGGAAATGGCCCGGCTTTGTCACAATGATTATCTCGAACAGGCGTCTGACTCCGGACTGATTGGATTTCTCAGTTTTACCGCTTTGATCTTCGGCAGCATCGCTGTTTTCCGTCCGGCTTTTAACCGGGAAAACTCAATCCGCTTTTTCGTTTGGCTGGGATTGTTGGGGGTCGCCCTTCATTCGCTGGTTGAGTTTAATTTTTATATTCCCGCGATCGCGTGGCCTGTTTTTTTTCTGCTGGGCTGGCTGGGCGGGAAACGAATCAATGGATGAGGGGATTGGACGCATCTCAATTTCTGGCAAAATTACGGAACGCCGATCTCCTGATCGGCATTGGAACGCTTCACATTTTTCGCGAGCCGATCAGGAGATCGGCGCTCCGTTGCAGATTTGTCCGCAGATTTGAAACCTGCAATTTAGTGGATTCGACTGAGCGGATGAATGGAGAAGAAAACGCATCGACACGAAATGGCTATCCCAATAAATTCCGAATTCTAAAAATGAAAATTCTCTTCCTCAATGGGCCGAACCTCAACTTGCTCGGACAACGCGAACCCGGCGTTTATGGGACGACTTCATTGACGGAGATTGAGGCGAAGGTCCGTCATCGCGCGGAAAAGTTGAAGGTGGAAATTGATTTTCGCCAATCAAATCTGGAGGGGGAATTGGTCAGTTGGATTCAGCAAGCTCGAGGAATTTTTGATGCCATTGTTTTAAACGCGGCGGGTTACACCCATACCAGTGTGGCGTTGCGTGATGCGATTGTGGCGGCTGGCGTTCCCACCATTGAAACGCATCTCTCCAACATCCAGGCGCGAGAAGAATTTCGGCACAAATCTCTCATCGCGCCGGTTTGCCGAGGGCAGATTTCCGGCTTTGGAGCGTATTCTTACCTTTTGGCGCTGGAAGCGGCTGTTAGCGTTAACGAAATGTAATCTGGGCAGAAAATTCACTCTGCATCGGGCTTTTTAACGGCTGGATAAAATTTGTTTTAACCGGGATTTTACCCCTTGACTCAAAATTTTCAGAGGCTTAGTGTCCGCAAGCATTTATAATTTTTGTCTAAAGCAGAGTCGAATTCGACTGCTGCTTTTTTGCTTAATGAATGAGGGAAAAATATTGGCAAAGTTCGTTTTCAACCGGGAGGGATCGTGGATTTAAAAGACATCAAAGCCATCATTGATTTGATGAAAAAAAATTCCCTTTCAGAGTTTGAACTGGAAAAGCAGGATTTCAAAATCAAGTTGAAGCGGGGCCAGGCTGGGATGGCGACCGCGCTGGAAGATAATCCGGCAATCACTTACGCCCTCCGCCCTCCGACAAATTCCACCGCTGCTGCGCTTTTACCATCCGTCAGCGCCATCGATCCATCATCGCCCGCCGCCAATGGCACGATGGAAATCAAATCACCGATGATTGGAACTTTTTATCGCTCCCCCTCGCCTGAGTCCGACGAATACGTTGAGATCGGGTCGGAAGTGAATCCGGAGACGGTCGTCTGCCTGATTGAAGCGATGAAGGTGATGAACGAAATCAAGGCCGAAGTCAGGGGCGTGATCACCCAGATACTCGTCGAGAACGCCAAGCCGGTCGAGTTTGGCCAGCCACTATTTAAAATCAAACCGCTTTAAATCCGTTGAATCGTTGAATCGATAAATTGTTAAATCGGCTGAGTGACTCCCGCGTTAACCATTCAACGATTCAACGATTCAACGATTTAACGATTCAACGATTTAACGATTCAACGATTTAACGATTCAACGATTTAACGATTCAACGATTTAACGATTCAACGATTTAACGATTCAACGATTTAACGATTCAACG
>JBBQRQ010000110.1:0-16466 GCA_038214755.1 Verrucomicrobiota bacterium | reverse complement strand
CCTGAAAGCGGTGGAGGGCCACCGCACTCCAAGACGCTCACGCGAATTTCGAGGAGGCCTAAACAGCGCGATAGCGTCTTGGCGTGCGGTGCCCCTCCACCGCTTTTGCCCGCGTCACCAAGTAATAGCAGCGAACAAATAGTGCAGGTCATTCCACATCAAACTGCAAATAAATACATTTGAGATAATGGGCTTCGGGAAACGTCGCGGGATGATCCGGTGGGTGTCCGGTCGTCTTTATCTCTTTAAATTTGCGTTTCGAATTGCGCGCGCTTTGGCGAATGGCGTTGAAAAATTCCTCAGTGGAAACGTGGGCGGAGCAAGAAGCTGTGACCAACACACCCCGTGATTTGAGATGTGCGATGGCGTGGCGCGCAAGTTTTCCGTAAGCGTCAATTGCTCCTGCCCGTTCAGCCTCCCGCTTGGCTAGCGATGGCGGGTCCAGCACGATTAGATCGAACTTCCGTCGCGGTTCTGTCGTTAGCCAGGCAAAAACATCCGCTTGAATTATTTCGTGCAAACAATTTTTCACGCCCGAATCTGCAGAGTTCAAAGCAAAGTTGCGTCGCGCGCTTTCCAACGCATGTGAACTGAGGTCGAGGTCGGTCGCGGAACGCGCGCCGCCGCGCGCCGCGTACAAGGAAAATCCGCCGGAAAAACTAAAGGCGTTCAGCACATCGCGACCTCTAGCCAAGGTTTCAACCTGTCGCCGGTTTTCGCGCTGGTCGAGGAAGAACCCCGTCTTTTGTCCCCGCAAAACATCCGCTTCAAAACGCCTGCCGCTTTCCAAAAAAATCACGGGGACTTCCAGCGGTTTGCCCAGAATAATTTTCCCATCGAACAAGTGAAATTTATTTTGCGCAACGTCCTGAATGTTGCGACTGAGACGAAGGGCCAGCCTTTCGTGCGGCACTAGTTCCGCGATCAATGCGGCTATTCTTTCGAGGTGTGGAAACCAGGCTGCGGTATAAAGTTTTACGACGAGCGTGTTGTCGTAGCGATCCAGCACCAGACCGGGCCACCCATCGCTCTCGCCGTTGATCAGGCGATAACCATTTGTTTCATTGTCGAACCATCCGTCGCGACGATGGATCGTTGCGAGAAGTTGTTTTTTCCACCAGCCCTCGTCGATGGTTTGCGGCTTTCCCGAATGCAAAATCCGCACGCGCAACGGCGAATCGGGGTCGAATAATCCTATCGCCAAAAAGGCATCCTTTCGGTCGTAGATGACCGCATATTCTCCAAGAGTTCCTTCACGATTTTGTTCGCGAATACTTTTGGCAAAAAGCCAGGGATGACCTCCTCGAAGAATCGTTTCGGCCGTTGGACTGACCCGCAAACGAAGGGGCGAATTCTTGTCTTCAGAAAACATAGACCAAAGCAGTTTTAAAAAGCGCAGTTCAGGCCAGGGCGTGAATTGCCGAATCCGTCGATCTCGTGCCGGATGCGACCGTAATGCTTTCCAGAAGAAGGTCGCGCTAATGGAAAGTAAATATTTTTCTGGATTGGTCGAGGATGAACCAAATGCCAGCCAAGGGTTGCTGCGAAAGATCGACTTTCCATAATGTTCGAGGTTCTCAATTTTCAACCGTCTTGGCAAAAAGTTGACACTGACATTTTGCGCTTCTGCGATAATCTAAGTTGAATTCATGTCACTCTCGAAACCGTTTCTAAAAACTTCTTGGCCAAAAAGAATTTTGCTGTCCCCGCTTTTTGTTTGCCTCGCGGCGACCCGACTTTTCGCCGCGCCCGATTATCAATTGACCGGTTTTGCCACGTTGACTGGGCTTGGTCGCAATGGGACTACTGGAGGATCGGGCGGGGCGCGGGTTCAAGTCTCGACTCTTTCCGATCTCGTCAAATACGCACAGACCAACATCACCTACGTTATCGAAATTTTAAACGACATCGATCTTTCCAGTCTCGCCAATGCCAACGCCGGTTTTCCGACGAATTATCCCACCGGCGAACTACTGGTTAATTCCAATAAAACGATTTACTCGAAGAACGGCGCAACGATTCATCGCGGCACCTTTCGAATTGGCAAAGGGCCGACCGCGAAACAAAACATCATCATTCGCAACCTGAAGTTTCGCGATCTTTGGGTTTAAGATCCCAGCGGCAATTATGACACCTATGGCTGGGACTACGTTGGTATCGAAGCGGGTAGTCATCACATCTGGGTGGATCATTGCGACTTCGAACAAGTCTATGAACGTGTCTGAGAAATCCCCAAGCCCGTAGCCGCCGACGTGAGGAGGCGGACAATCCTGCGACCCTTTGGGCAAAATCCGCCTCCTCACGTCGGCGGCTACATTTCTCAGACACGCTCTATGAAGAAATAACCTCAAATAGAGACAAGACAGCAAGGTGGAGCAAAAATTTCGCAGGCATAAAAATAGATTCCGCTAAGTTCGGTTTTGTGCATCGGATTTTCGTAATGGAACTTTTGCAAAGCAACTTGAAAATTAGGAACTACGCGGTTTGTCATTCTGTTTTGGATGAAAAACTAAATACGATCTTTTGAAATTTGCCTGAGCGATTTGAACTTGAGCGCGCTTTATGACCGAATTTTAAAAGTCGCGCGCACGATCGCTGACTTGGCTGGCGCGGAAAAAGTTTTCAACGAACACGTTTCTGAGGCGATTCAACATTGATCACTAGACGGGCCATTGTGGACATAGCACTTCCAGATAAAATCAAACCGACGGCGCAATTTCCAAGTCAGGAAGAGAACTTTTCGAAAGTGGTGGCTGGAGCCGGAATCGAACCGGCGACACAAGGATTTTCAGTCCTCTGCTCTACCGACTGAGCTATCCAGCCGACCAAGGGCGGGAAATATCCACCGCGCCACTACCATTTGGCAAGTGATTTTCCAAAGCCTTTCTCGAAAAATACTTGGCGAGCTTCAATGATATTCCTGCACGGTCTTGACTGCGTAACCATTTTTCTTGAGAGACGCGATGCCGAGCGCGGCGGCTTTCGCGCCACTGAGCGTGGTCATAATCGGCGTGCCGGTATAAACGGCGGTCGTGCGGATTTTCACTTCATCGGCGCGCGGTGATTGACCCGCCGGCGTGTTGATGACGAGTTGGATTTCGCGGTTCTTCAAAAGGTCAACCGCGTTGGGCCGGCCTTCGGATAATTTAAAAATGCGTTGAACTTTCAACCCCGCTTTTTCCAAAACCGCCGCGGTGCCGCTCGTCGAAACCAATTCAAATCCGAGTTCAGCGAATTGTTTGGCGACCTCCACTGCTTCTTTTTTGTGCAAATCGCTCACGGAAATAAAAACCCGTCCGCTCATCGGCAACGGGGCGTTGGCAGCCATTTGCGATTTCGCGTAAGCGATGCCGAGATCGGCATCGAGTCCCATCACTTCACCCGTGGAACGCATTTCGGGCGAAAGCAAAATGTCCTGCCCATGAAAACGATTGAAGGGGAAAACCGATTCCTTCACCGCCCAATATTTCGGCCAGATTTCCTCAGTGAAATTCAACTCTTTCAAAGTTTTCCCGGCCATGACTTTGGCCGCCAGCTTGGCCAACGGAACGCCAATCGCCTTGCTCACGAATGGAACCGTGCGCGAGGCGCGAGGATTTACTTCGAGCACATAGACGGTGTCGCCTTTGACCGCGTATTGCACGTTCATCAAGCCGATGACTTTCAGTTCGCGCGCCATCGTGTGGGTGTATTCGCGAATCGTATTGATGACGCTTTCGGAAAGGGTATGCGGCGGCAAAACCATCGCGGCGTCACCGGAATGGACTCCGGCAAATTCGATGTGCTCCAACATTCCGCCAATGACAATGGTTCCGTCTCCGGTATTTCGATGTTCGGTGTTCGATGTTCGATGTTCGATGTTTTTGAAATGCCCGACATCCGTGATGCAATCGACATCCACTTCGGTCGCGTCTTCCAAAAATTTATCCACGAGCACGGGACGTTCGGGCGAAGCTTCCACAGCAAAACGCATGTAGTGCGAAAGTTCACTGTCGGAGTAAACAATTTGCATCGCGCGCCCACCGAGCACGAACGAGGGGCGCACCAAAACGGGATAGCCGAGTCTTTTCGAAGCGTGCAATGCTTCGGCTTCATTCGTCGCGAGTCCATTCGGCGGTTGTGGAATCTTCAACTTGTCGAGCATCGCCGAGAAAAGTTTTCGATCTTCGGCGATTTCAATGCTCTGCGGCGACGTGCCGATGATGTTCACGCCGTTTTTTTGCAGAGCGAGCGCGAGGTTCAGCGGTGTTTGCCCACCGAACTGGGCGATGGCGGCCCAGCATTTTTCCCGTTCGTAAATGTGAAGAACATCTTCCAGCGTGAGCGGCTCAAAATAAAGTTTGTCGCTCGTGTCGTAGTCCGTCGAAACCGTTTCTGGATTTGAATTCACCATCAGCGTTTCAAAGCCATCTTCCTTCAGCGCGAACGCCGCGTGGACGCAGCAATAATCAAATTCAATTCCCTGACCGATGCGATTCGGCCCGCCGCCGAGAATCATTACTTTCTTTTTGTCGGAGGGCTTCGTTTCGTCGTCGCCGCAATCGTAAGTGGAATAAAAATAAGGCGTGTAAGCTTCAAACTCCGCCGCGCACGTATCGACCAGACGATAGCTCGGTACGAGGCCCAGTTTTTTTCGCTCGGCGCGAATGGCGTCCTCGGTCGTGCCGGTCAAATGGGCGATCTGCCGGTCGGAGAAACCGAGCGATTTGGCTTGGGCTAGTAATTCGGGATTCACAGCTTATAAAAGTCGGCGCACAGTGCCAACGCGCGGTAAAACTGTCAAAGAAATTGGCCCGGCGATGTAGTTTGGGGCATGGCCGACTATCCGGAAACGGCGACCGAATTGCGCGACTGGTTTCCCGACGAAGCCGCTTGCCGAGCTTATCTGGAGCGGATTCGTTGGCCGGAAGGACCGCGCTGTCCGCGTTGTCCAGAGACCAAGGTTTGGCGGATGACGCCCCCGTTTTATCGCTGCGGGAACTGTGGCTACGACTTCACGGTGACCGCTGGCACGTTGTTCGCGAACACCAAATTGCCGCTGCGGCTATGGTTTGAGGCGATGTGGTATGCGGTCCATCAGAAGAACGGCGTGAGCGCCTTGGGCGTGCAGCGGGTGTTGGGATTGGGCAGCTATCCGACGGCGTGGCGCTGGCTGCACAAGTTGCGTCGGGCCATGGTGCGGCCCGGGTCGAGACCAGTTGTCGGGCACGGTCAAGGTGGACGAGGTTTACGTGGGCGGCGAACGATCCGGGCCGCGGGGCCGGGGCGCCCTCGGCAAGGCTTTGGTATTAGTGGCCGCCCAGGCCGATGGGGCCAAGATCGGGCGCATTCGTCTGGCACGCATGGCCAACGCGTCCGGCCCGGAGTTGCTCGGAGCGGTAGGCCGCGCGGTCCAACCCGGCAGTCAGGTATTGACGGACGGTTGGGATGGCTATGCCGGGTTGGAGGCGCAAGGCTATCGACGGAACATCGTGCGAGCGACGGCCATCGTCGGCGAAAACCTGCTGCCCCGCGCTCATCGTGTG
Organism: Verrucomicrobiota bacterium; assembly: GCA_038214755.1. Classification (GTDB taxonomy): domain Bacteria; phylum Verrucomicrobiota; class Verrucomicrobiia; order Limisphaerales; family CANJXF01; genus CANJXF01. The sequence continues at coordinate 10,941 of JBBQRQ010000110.1, read as the reverse complement.
GCCTCGCTCTTGAAACGCTGGCTGCTGGGGACTCATCAAGGGGCGGTGGCCCATTCGCACCTGGATTACTACTTGGACGAGTTCACGTTTCGATTCAACCGGCGGACCTCCCGCTCGCGCGGGCTGTTGTTCTATCGGCTACTGGGGCAGGCGGTAGCTCTCGGCCCCGTACTCTGCGAAGACCTCGCCGGGGGCGCACACAAGGGATTGAGGCTAGGGGAAACTCATACATAGCCCCATTATCTTATCGTCCCCCGCACCTTCCCAACCGTAGCGCGGCGCAAGTGGGAATTACCGCGCGAAGTCATTTGGTGACCGTGATTGAAACTGTCTTCATGTCGGAATGGTTGGGATCTTTTTGTGGTGGACACGGACGGAAACTTTATATGATTCGACGATTTACCGGGTCCAGTGTTTTGTTCGAGCCACGAAATTAGGTCGCAGCTTTCATCGCGGAGTTGGAGCTTGCACGCACAAACCACGTCGCCAAACTCAGCCAAATATGACAAAGCATTTATATTCGATCTGGGCAGTTGCCATGATTTCGGCCAGCGCGGCCCACGCCGCTGACGCTTGGCCGCAGTTCCGGGGACCGAACGCTTCGGGCGTTTCTGAATCAGCCAAACCGCCCACCGAGTTTGCCCCCGGGACAAATCAACTGTGGAAGAATTCTGTGCCATCCGGCATCTCGTCGCCGTGCGTGTGGCGTGAATGGATTTTTCTGTCGGCGTTTGAGAACGGCACGCTGGAGACGCTTTGCTATCGGCGACGCGATGGGAACTTAACGTGGAAGCGAGCAGTGACGCCGGAACAGTTGGAGGAGTTTCACTCCACCGAGGGAAGCCCCGCCGCGTCCACGGTCGCAACGGATGGCAAGCGCGTGGTGAGTTACTTTGGTTCGTGTGGCTTGGTTTGCTATGACATGAAAGGGAAGGAGCTTTGGCGGCATCCTTTGCCGACGGCGCAAACGGCTGGAGGTTTCGGCAGCGGTTATTCCCCTGTCATCGTGGATGGCCTTGTCCTGTTGAATCGCGATCAAGCCACAAGTGGTTCATTGCTGGCGGTGGATTTGAAGACGGGCAAAACAGTTTGGGAAGCCGCTCGACCAGACGTCACGCAGAGTTTTGGCACGCCGATTTTTTGGAAGAACGGCGGGGCGAAAGAAGTCGTGATGTCTGGCTCGCTCCAGATCAAGGGTTATAATTTGAAAACGGGCGTGGAAAATTGGTCGCTGGCCGGAATGCCATCGTTCACCTGCACCACGCCGGTCATCGGGGACGGGATGTTGTTCTTTGCTGGCTGGTCACCGGGCAAGTCGGATGGGCCGATGCCGTCATTTGCAAACATGGCGAAGGGCGCTGACAAAAACAACGACGGTGCAATAACGCTGGAAGAAGCTCAAGCCGCCGGCATGGGCAGTTTTTTCAAATCGATGGATGTCAATCGCGACGGCAAACTCACTGCGGAGGATTTGGAAACCATGAAAGCCTACATGGCGAAGGGCGAGAATGTTCTTATTGCCCTGAAGCCGGGCGGCAAAGGGGTGTTGACCGGAAGCCAGATTGCCTGGAAGCAAACGCGGGGGTTGCCTTACGTTCCAAGCCCGCTTTTCTACAATGGCCGCGTGTATCTAATTCGCGACGGTGGTATTTTTTCAAGCTTCGATGCAAAGACGGGGCAGCCGTATTACCAACAGGAACGGATTGACGCGATGGGCAGCTATTATGCGTCGCCGGTAGCGGCAGACGGACGCATTTACCTTGCCTCGCTCAACGGTCGCGTGACGGTGATGGAAGCCGGGGGCGAGAAACCAAAGGTTTTACACCATGCTGACTTCGGCGAACGCATCTCCGCCACGCCTGCGCTGGTTGAAAATGCGCTTTATCTTCGGACGGCCACAATGCTCTATGCGTTTGGCAAATGAGAGGAAGTTGCACTGTTATCAGTCGATACGCGGTCATAATGAACGACCCTCTCGCTCCGTAATGCTCCATGAAACCGCGTTCACTGATCGTCAAATTCTCTTGCGCGATGTTCGCGGTGTTTTGCCTCGCCGCTAGCGCAGGAAACCGCCCCAACTCCGCCTCGCCACCTTCAGCGCAGATGTGACTGTTCCACTTGGGCACGGAATGATGGGTGGGGCGTGGCTGTCAAAAAGTATTGCCGATCCGCTGGAAGCAAATGGATTTGTCATTCTCGGTGGCGAAGCGCCCGTGGTGTTCGTCGCGGTGGATTGGTGCGAGATTCGCAACGACGCCTACGACCGTTGGCAATCCGTCCTGTGTAGGTAAAGGTGGTGAAGGGTCCCATCGTGGAAATGGAACTGCCGGGTAGGAGTTTGATGACGACCGTTTTATTCTTTGGCACGGAGTTGTGGATGATCTTGATCGGAATCATGTGAGTCGCGGGGACGGTCTTGGCGTAGAAGGTGAACAAGCCGCCCGACATTTTGTAGTCCACTCCATATTCGGCGGTGCTGCTCAGATCAATAAAGTAAAATACAGATTGATCGGTGACCCATGGGCTGATTACGGAATACCTTCGTGGCGGGGGGACAACCCATGTAAACGCATCGAAGAGTAGGGAAATTTTATTTCAGCTCCAGCAACTCCGGTTCGCAACGCGACAGCACTCTCATTGGAGGCCCTTAGCTAGCTGTCTCCTACCCTATTCGTAAAAGCCACGGCATTCAGCTCAATTTGATTCGATGAGTAAGCAAAAATTTCGCATGGCCAATCCAAGGCTCGCACCGTGTAAACTTCGGCATCGCTGCTGACTGCGACCGCGTTCTTATCAACGCGCGGCTCAGGCTCCAGAACGAAACGCATTGCCGCGATAACGGTTCTTGCGTCGGCTTCGAATTGGCCGGCAGGCAGGTGTGGATGGTGATGGCCCGCAAGTTGGATTGCGGGCTGAAGAGAAGCAGCCCAGACGCAAAAAATCAAAAACACACCAGCGAGAGTGAGGTGAAAGCACAAGAGGATTCTTGGGGCGCGTGCTGGTGTATTTTTGCAAAGAGAGGAGGTTTTCATAATTTTGGTTCTTAAATCTTTTCTGGATTCATTCCGTTCATCAAACCAACCCCGTTGAGCCGGTGTTTGTTTCAACTTTTTGCTTTTTTCTCGGATTGCGCCTGCGGCTTGGGCTCGCTGTTCTCCGAAGGTTTAATTTCTTCGAGGGATGGTTTGATTTTTTTCCATAAGTCGGCGGGCACCTTTTCCTTCTGCTCCTCGCTCTCTATCGGCCCGTCAAATATCAGCTTGCCATCCTTGTCGTGCGCGGTGAGATATTTTTTCGGATTGGCAACGATGACATACACGCCCGAGTCGTCGCTCTTCACGATGGTCTTCACGGATCCTCCACCTTTCTTGAGCGTGACGCTTGCATTTTTCTCCACGTCCATTTTCCCGCGTGCCAGTTGCTCCAAATTCCTGGCGTCCGGGCCGAACAGTCCTTTGGCGTGGGGCGAGTGCCGCATGGCTTCCTGGATCGCTTTGCTAACTTCTTCCATGTGGCGCTGCACCTCGATGTTCACCGTTTTCTTATCGAAGCCCGCGCCGAAAGATGAACTGCCACTGCCGCCGCCGAACGGCCCGTGACGAATCTTGATCTCTTCGCGAACGCGGTCGCCGATTTTTCCGTCAGCGAACGCCAACCCCAATTCAGGCCGATCTCCATCTAAAAATAAATCGCCGTGCAACATCCCGAAATTTTCAGTCCTCTTTGCCAGCTTGGCGGAGACGGTTTGTTTTTTCCCGCCGCGGTGAAGAACCAGTTTCACCGTGTCGCCTTCTTTTTTTAATTGCACGAGTTTGCGCAACTGGGCCGGAAGGACGAGCATCTGGTCGCCCAATTCCACGAGAACGTCGTGCTTTTGCAGACCGGCCTTGGCTGCGGGACTCTCCGGCTCGACATAATTCACCAATAACCCTTGACCGGACTCTAATCCCAATTGGGAAGCAAGCGCGTCGGACGTTTCTTCCGTGGCTACCCCCAGCCAAGTCACCTCTCTGGCAGTCGTCTTTTCGCGATCTGGTTCGATTGATTCGATCTTGATGATTTTGCGGCGTAGTCCGGGGCCATCAGCAGCGGGCTGTTGATCTATGTCCCTGCCATCTTTAATAACGACGACCTGATGTTTTTTTTCCGGCGCGGTTGGCTCCGCGAATACGCTTCCCATGCAGAAAGCGAACGTTGCGAGCAAGGCGGTTGTCCTTGGAAAAGCTGGAATAAATGTTTTCATATCTTAAGGTATTTTATTCTTCGTTAGTAGGTTTCATATCCGACGGGCATGACCTCAAACCGCGGGGTGCGATTCTCCACAGTCAGTCCCTTTGTTTTGTCGCTCAAGACGACTTGGTCCATCCAATTTTCGCAGCGAAATCGTACCGGCTCGCCATCGGGCAAACGCGCGACGGCATCGAATGACGACAACAACTGCTGATCAATTTTTACCTCGTCTGCCATCAGCCCCGGCGTGACCGCTGCGGATGCCACTGCGGGAGCAGCATCGCGGCCTGTTATTTGGAGAGAAGAAAAATAACCGCCGTGCCACACGAGGACCGCACCCACCGCCGCCACAGTCGCGGGAACGAGCCAGCGCAGCCACCGCAGCAGCCTCCCCACGTATTTCGAAAAAGAGGAATCAACTTGCGATTGCTGGTCACCGCCTTTCGTCATCGGTCTGATGGCTAGTAACCGATTGAGTAATTCGTCCGGCGGTTTCGCGGGCCTGGATCGCCGCAATTGCCTCTCAAATTTATCCTCGTTGGGATCCGTCACAAAAAAACCTCCATTGTCAGTTTGCGCAATTCAACCAGACCGTAACGGTAGCGCGACGCAGCGGTGTTGGCAGGAATTTCGAGAGAAATCGCGATTTCCGCAAACGTCAATTCGCCCCACACTTTCAAGGTAATGACTTCGCGATAAATATCCGGCAGTTGGCTCATGGCGTCCTGGATGAAATTATTTCTTTCGCGATCTTCCACTCCTCCGTCGAACCAGCTTTCGGAAATCTCGCTCGCGACAATGGCTTCCCGGATGGCGCGCCGATCGACGCTACGAGCGAGATCGATGGCCCGACGGCGAATGGTTGCGAAAACCAAGGCAATGGCCGGTGGCTCGCCGTTGTCCTGGCGGCGCCAGGATTCGACCACGGCTTCCTGGACGAGATATTGCGCGTCGGCCTCGAACCGGGTTTGCTGCCGGGCAAAGAGCAGCAACCTTGGAGCGTGCTGAGCCAGCCATTGCTCCCAGACTGATCGTGGACGTATTGCATTGTTCCAACCGCTATTCACGCGATTTCCCTACTAAGCGTCGCCGCCCGCAGTTTTTGTCTAGGCATGTTGAAAAAAAAATTCTGACGGCGATGCGGAGGAATAGAAGAGGCGGTTCATGGACGCGGCGGATGTTAACAAACGGTCCACTGCGGTGCCAGCTGTGTAGTTTCCCTGGAAAAGTTTTTTCCAGATGGGACGAGGTGGCTAAAGGAAAAGGATTACGGCGGAAACCAACCAAAGGTTTCAGCCACGAGAAAACGGGCGATGCATTATTTTCATTGAGCCGACGAGGTGACGAGGCAATAAGGGGTGATGTTATTTTTTTGGTGTGCGTTCGGCCAGCCAGTTCACGTCCGGATTATTGGGCCCGGCGTTGGCGCTCAACGCGATGTAAGTCACCGGATAGATCGTTCCTGAGGGACTCTTCCACCTTCTAATCTCGGAATGTCCATCGGCGAACGAGAAACTTCCCGCTCCATTATGGTAGCTGGCTGGAAGGTCGATCCATTTGGTGGCAGCGTTGGTGTAATCGGGATTCACATAGAGCATGGCGTCGTTGAGGCTATCCGCATGTTCATCGGTGAAATTCCAGACCATGCTCGGAGTGATTAATTCACTCATTTTTTTCTTCACGATGTCCCATGCCCACGGCTTAAATTCGGGCGCGCGATTGTTGCCACCGTTCCCATCGGCACCCAATGCAGAGTTGAGGGCGACGCTACGAGCACGCTGAGACCAACCTATAGCGCGCTGAGCCGGACTGGCATAGCGGTCCGCAGGGCAACGATATATTTTTGCCTGCCTGGCGGAATAAGGAGCAAGAAGGGCCACGCTTTCTGTCGTCAGCGCCAGTGTGTTCGTGTTGACGGTGTCAGTTCCCCAATTCAAAATCCCGAGGCACCAACTCTTGGGCCGCGAAGTCCTATACAGGTCTTCGTTGGTAACCATGAAATCGTTATTGTCGCCCGCATACATTATCCAGGCGAGCGCGAGCTGCTTGGTATTACTCATGCAGCTAATGCCTTCCGCTTTGGTCTTGGCTTTACTCAAGGCAGGCAACAACAGTCCCGCTAAAATTGCGATGATGGCGATGACTACCAACAATTCAATTAAAGTGAATCCTGGGTTTCGGGATCTCATAGTTCAATAGCGTCTCCTCTCGTCACAAAGGGACCGGTGCCAAATAAGTTGGGCGCAAGAAAACTAATTTGATTTTTTCAACCGGAAGAACCGGGCGCTGTTCGTAGCAGGTAAATTGGTGGAGCCGGTTGCCTCAGTAGCGGGAAGATCCTGCCATGAACCAGACGTTAGGTTCGTCCGCGTCTGAAGGACAACACAGGGGCGTCCGAGCCAGGTGATGGGAATAGTGCCGCCTGACTTACTCCCGACTTTGAGGTTGCCGAAGGATGGCTCGACGCGCACCGCTGCAGAGTTGGTCAGGAAGTTATCCTGCGGCATGGAGAAAGCTCCGCTTGAAGTGCGGATGTAGCGAACGTGGTTAATCGAAAATCCAGCTTCATCATCGAATCCATTGATGCTGTATTTATAAGTGATGGCCAGGGACTGGCCCCTCGGAATGAGAAAGGTCTGTTGATACAGATCACTGCCGATAGGATTGTTCGTCATCTCATACGCTGGTCCCTCGCTGCCGCCAAAGCCGGTGTTCCAGCCCCACCAACCGAGGAAGTCACCGTTGATATAAACTTTGTCCGCCGCTTTATTAAAGGCGAAGCCGTCCTTGTCCACGGTGCCATTGGTCAGGGCGAGAGTGAAGGTCACAGGCGTAGCCGCCGACAGCAAATCGCAGGCGCTGGCATCATTATAAAACACCAACGGTAATACCTGGTCACCGCCGGTAAGCTGGAACGACGGGCGATTGTTGATGCTCTCCCAAGTGTCACCGATAGGCGCCCGGAATTTGTATTCTCCCGGACTGCTACCAGGGAAACCGGTGATCTGCAGGGTTTGACTATAGATGTTACTGGCGTTTCCAGATGCTGCTGGATTGTTGGTGAAATCAATACTCGGACTCCAACCGTTGAAAGCGCCGGACACTCTCACGTAACCATTCGGAGCGTTGGTAAATCGGCCCAACAAAATTTGAGCAGACATATCCACTCGGAAGGTCACGTTATTGGTCGGCGCCGGGTATTGTTGATTCCAGGCAGTCAGGGGCAATACTTGCGACCCGCCCGTGAGAACGAATTGGCGGTTCGGATCGTTTTCCCAATTGGCGCCCGGGTCATAGTAAAACTTCAAAGACTGCACGTCCCCCGCGTTTCCCGCGATGTTAACGATTCCGGTGTAAGTGCCGGACCCATTGTTGGTCAGTTTATTTGTCAGGCCATATCCGTTGAACGAGCCTCGCACGTACACATCGACCGCGCTGGGCTGGGAGGTCATGTCGATCGAGAAGGTGACGGGATTTTGCGCGTGTGCGACGCTGGCTGCCCAAAGAAGCAGACTCGACGCGAAAAGACGCCGGGTAATCTTGAGTGTTAAAAAATAATTCATAGTGATGCGATACTAGTGAGGTTTTGTGCTGCGTCAATCAAAGTCTATTAGGAGGCTGTTGAAAAAGTAGCCGCTGACGTGAGGAGGCGGAAAAAGTGTGTTGAATTCCCCAGTAATCCGCCTCCTCACGTCGGCGGCTACGAGCGTTCGGGAGTTTTTTAACAGCCTGTTAGGATAAAGAAAGAACTCCACGCATGTTTGTGCGGTTACTCTCAGTGGCGTGCGGGGAGAAAAAAAACCATCTACACCGCGCGCAAAACATTGAACTCGCCACGGTAAACCTGAAATCCGGGAGCCGAAATCCGATAGCCGAAAGAAATCCGAAGCCCGAAGGCCGAAAGTGTTGCGGGAATGTGCAGGTTGCAAAGCACTTTTCCGGGCGCGGACCGGAAGTGGTTTCGCGTTCGGATTTCCATTTTACAGTTTGCGACTTTTCCGCTCCCTCACTTGTTGAAGATATTCCTGAGCGATCCTGTTCGTCGGTGCGATCTGCAACACAGTTTCAAATTGGTTGATCGCCTCGTCGAGTCGATTCTGTCTCACCAGCATGACGGCGAGATTCAGGCGCGCGACCGCGTGGCGAGGATTGATCCGCAGAACTTCCGCATACTCACGAATGGATTCATCGACTTTGTTGTCAGCCGCCAATTCGCCCGCCAATGAAAAATGAGCTTCCCAAAAGTCGCGCCGCATTTGGATAGCCTGGCGGTAGAGTTGCGACGCCTCGTTTCGCCGATTCAGCTTAGCCAGCATCTGCGCTTTGTAGCAGACATAATTGGCATCGCTCGGGCGAAGACGGACAGCGCGTTCGTAAAAACCAAGAGCTTCGCTAAATTTTCCTTGTGCCGCCATCACCGTGCCCAACTCGGACCAACCCTCGGGAAGATTCGGGCGCACCTTCACTGCGCGACGGAGAAACTCCTCCCCCTCAATTGACTTTCCTTGCTCGCCGAGCAAACGACCGGCTTGCAGCGCGCTATAAAAATCGTGGGGCAACTGCTCATTGATTTTTAGATATTCCTCAGTCGCCGTTTTCCGATCACCGATTGCCTCCAGAAAGTTTCCATAGCTCTCGTGCAAAAAAGTGTCGCGTGGCGCGCGAGCGAGCGCCACTTCAAATTCCCCACGAACCCTCGCCGCAGCGCCGGGCGCCGATTGCAGTTGGCGTAGTTTCTGCAATTCGTTTTGATGAGCCTCGCGCCGCGCCGCGATGTTGTATTGATTATTGAGCGGCGGTTGATTCATCCGCGCAATGACGGAGTCCAGGAGAAAAGCGCGATTCCATTCCGACAATCCCAATTGGCGGTCGCAACTCTCCTGCGTCGCCCAGGCATTCGTGCCACTGGGCGCACGAGCATCCGGCAGCAACGATTCAATTTGTTCCGCCCACATTCGACCCAGCCGATAGTTACCTTCGGGATTGAAATGAACGTGTTCGAAAAACGATTCGTCACCGGAAATTTTGACTGGGCTGTAACTCTCCAATTTAATCTCGACGTCACTCGAAACGAGTTGAGGCGATGCTGACTGTTTTGCAACCTCTCGGATAATTGCGTTGATGCGCGAGTCCGCCCGAAACGGCAGCGCGTCGCTATCGCACGCCAGTTGAAAGTGCTCACGCGCGGCGGCATTCGTCGTACGCAGCAGGCAATCGCCCCAGCGAAACTGGAGTTCGGCGAACTGCGGATCGGTCGTTGCGGCCTGTTCAAAACTCCGCGCGGCGTCAGCGAAGTTGCCTTGTGTCTCCAGCGATAATGCCTCGGCGTAAAACTTGTCGAACTGAGCACGGTTGGCGGTCGGGAGATTACTGTTGCTCAATGAAGCGAAGGGCGGACAGTCCCGTAGATTTACCGACATCGTGTTGAGAATTACCTTCGCGCCGGAATTAATCCCGACTTTAATAGTATCGCGTAAATTGCTCGCGAAATTTTTATAGACTGTTTCTCGGCGATGGTCGCTGGGTGGAATCTGATTTTGCAGGAACATCTGCATTCCACCCCAAGATGCGTTCCTGGATTTGCCGCCCAGTTTGCGAATCCCTGTGACGAACATCTGGCCGAGGCGTGTGCGCTGGATGGCGAGGTTCACCCGGACGGCGGCCAGCGGCGGAGCGCGTGAGCCGAAAATCGTCGCGGCGCCAAAGGGTCCGACCATTTCATTGTTGCCCATGTAGATGACCCAAATGTCTCCGTGTTGTTCGGCACAAGCGCGAGCAATGGGCAGAATGACGTGTGAGTTAATCGCCGTGATGCCGACGTTAACGACCTCAAATTTTTTTCCGGGATAATGTTCGCGCAACAAAACTTCCAGGTAGCGACCCGCGCTGAAGGAAGGTTGTGGGTCGCCCATCGCAGCAGATTCGCCCAGGATAAAAACTCGGCAAGTGTCCGGTGCTTTTACTTTGTCCATGGCGAGAGAACTCGGCCAGCGCGCCAGTTCCGGTGGAAAAAAACGCAACGTAAAGGTGTCGTTGTTAACCAGCATCGTCTTGTCGCCAATGCGCTCCTCCTTAAAAAAACTTGTAGAATATCCGTAATTGCAAAGCCGCAGCACCAACTCTGAAACAATTAATACGACAAGCGGCGAAAGGAGTGCGATAAACCGGAAAAGCCATAAGCGTCGTCGCGACAGCGGGACGGCTGGTTCAAACGGCTTTGTGGGCGGACTACCGCGTTTCTGTTTTCTGGAATTGTCCTTCACGTGTTCGCAATATTAAGTAAGTGCCCGAAGAAATTTCCAAATCGTTTGCGCTCTTGCATCGGTGAAGCGGCCTAAAACGCTCCGCTTCGCAGCGCGGGCTTCAACATTGCCGCACCACAATGGCTGCTCTAATTTGCATCTTCTCTTCACGAGCGTTCGATGAGCGAGTATCCTGATTTGAAATCGGGCCGCCTTGGTACATCGTGACCCCGTGGTGGAGAAAGAAGAGACTCCAGAGAGATGGGGTGGAGCAAGAATATTTTGGGAGAGATATGCGGAGCTTTGAGCGCCAGTAAATCGGCTGGGCTTTTGTAGCCCCGGGAACTGTTTTTGCGGGCGGCGTTGTACCAGAGTTGGTAGGTGGCGGTTTTGGCCAGGAAGTCGGTTTGGGAGGAAAAGACCTGGGCATCGAACAATTCGGTTTCGATGGTGGCATGAACACTTTCGA
>JBBQRQ010000109.1:0-16736 GCA_038214755.1 Verrucomicrobiota bacterium | reverse complement strand
GTCGCCCTCACTGCGGTCATGCGCAAACTCCTCCTCCAAATGAATCGCCTCCTCAAAGAACACGCCCTCCATTGCCAAAAAACCAAAATCCAACCCGCTTAATTTCCTTTGCTTTTGAACACCGTTGCTCCTCGGAGGAGAGGGCCGGGGTGAGGTCGAGCGTTGCTTTGCACTGAATTGTTCCGGTTTTATTCCGCTGGAGTGGCAGTCGCATTTCAGTTCGTGCTTTGACCACGCTGCCTTTTGCGTTTATAAAACATCCGTGACGAACAATTCGCCCGAACGACTCGACCGATGCTGGCGCAAAGCCCGCATCGCCGCGCGCATATTGTTGCGCGAGGAACAGGGACGACTGACTCCGCGCGACGTTCGTCTTGGCCATCGGCTCGCGCAAGACAAAGGCGTGACAACGCGGTTAATTGATCAGGCAATTTATGGAATTTTTGGCCGAAAAGCTCGATTGGAACGGGAAAGCCGGACAGCGGCTTGACGAATTTGCGCGGCGTCTTCCGGTCCATCCGCGATTGGAGATCACGGTCTTCGGTTCCACGCCGTTGCAACTTTTTGTCGAGCGCACATTCCTTAGCGAAGATATTGATCTCTTCGGAAAAGAAGCCACCACTGCGTTTCTCGAAGAATTCGTCACCGAGAATAAATGGAATAAGGGAGAAACGGATTTCTACATTCAAGTCTGCGAACCGCTCGCCTTCAAAAGCACCATCGACTGGAGAAGCCGCGCCATCGAAGTTGAGCGCCACGGACACTTATTTGTTTTCGTGCATCCGTGGGACGTGCTCGTGAGCAAACTTCAGCGGCTCGAAGAAAAAGATCAGAACGCCTTCCGTCTCGTCATCGAAAAAACGGGTCATCCCACCGAAGAAGAATTCGCGCGCCACCTGCAGCTCGCCGTCGATCTCTACCGTCCGAAGTTCGACGAAGAATCCGCCCGCGGCGACATGCTGATAAACACGCGCCTCCTCTGGCAAATGCTTTGGGGCAAAGAAATCGACGTGCGTGCGCGCATTATCCGGCCCGCGCTGGAACGAGCCGAACGCGAATACCGCGAAGCCGATCCTACATTGAAAACACGGTTGGCAAATCTGCGCTTACCTTCGCGTTCGTAAATAAAAATATTCCTTTCCGAAAAATCTCAGGAGACTTTTCATTGTTTGCCGGCACGACTTTCATTACGTTCCATTTATGTCAACGATACTCTCCATGCCGCATATCTGGCTGGACGATCAGCATCGAGCCTGGATTGATGAGACCAACGTCAAAGTCAGCGAAGTTGTGCTCGATCATCTGGCCTACGGTTGGAGTGCCGAAGAAATCCATTATCAGCATCGGCACCTTTCGCTCGCCCAAGTTTATGCCGCGCTCGCCTATTACTACGATCATCAAGCGGAATTTGATCGCCAAATTGAGGAGAGCCGTCGCCGCGCCGAAACGCTTGCCGCTGAAACCACAGACTCACCATTGCGCCGCCGGTTGCGCGCCGCTGGAAAACTTTGAGCGTCGGGCTTTACATAACGCAAAGACGCAAGGGTGCGGAGACGCAAAGGTTTGAAACCGTTCTTTTGAAATGTTGATTCTCATGAACCCGCACCGTTTGGTGAGCTTAGATTGGTTCGCAGGTTAGCCTGCTTTAGCTTGCGTCTTCGCGTCGTTGCGCCTTTGCGTTGAATTCGACAGGTCGTGATGAACTACGGCGTTTCGACAATCCGATAGAAACGCAATGGCGCATTCGTGGCGTCGGCATCTTCGAATTGCAAATTCCCATTGGTCACGATCAATCCTCCTGAAAGCGTGTTCCAATCCACCAGATTGGTGCTCGCCTGAAGTTGCATCCTCGCCAGATCGGACTCGGACAATGGATTTCCATCGGCGTCGCGCGCGGTGAAGATCAACGTTCCATTCGGTTGAATGGACGGCGAAGCCAATCGTTGGGGCACGAGGACATTGAGAATGGCATTGCTGCTCGTCACGCTGCCGCCCGCGTTGGTCACGATCACAAAATAAATTCCGCGTTGCGCGCGGCCAACATTGTTGAGCGTGAGCGTGGAACTATTGAGGCCGACGTTGTTGGTGAAATTTTTTCGCCACTGATAAACGAGCGGCGCGGCTCCGGTCGCAGTGACATTGAACTGAACGTTGGAACCCATGTTCACCGTCTTGCCGATGGGTTGCATGGTGATGACCGGCGGGTTCGGCGTGTAAACGAATTGATCCACCCAACCCGCATCCTGCCCGACGCTGGAACTGAAATCTTTCGCGTAACGCCATTGGAGCAAGTTCGTGCCGGACGGGATGGAGAAGGCTTGTTGCTGCCAATCCGTTTCGCCGGAGAGCGTGACTCGCACCGCGCCATTCAAGCGGAATTCTAAAACATCGAACACCGCTTCCGACGAAACTTTCCACCAAAAAGAAATTTGCCCCGGCCCGCCGACGCTGGTTTGCAAAACCGATTCCTGCCCGTTGGCAATCGCGCCGCTGCGCGCGGCGTCCACGCCATCGTGAGTGGTGGCGGGCTGACCAAACCAAGGTTCGCTGCCGAGGGAAGCCCAATTGATTTGCGTGGTGTCGAGCGATTCGTCGAGCGGAAGCACGACGGCGAGCTTGGCCGGTTTGCTCGCGCTGACTCCGTAGGCATTGCTCACGATCAACTGGTAAGCGCCGGATTGGGAAAATTGGAGATTGGTCAGAGTCAGCGTGTCATTGGTCGCGTCAGAAACATTCGCGCCATTCCATTGCCATTGATAACTCACCGGCTGCGCGCCGACCGCTTTGGCCACGAACATTGTGTTGGAACCTTGCAACAGAGTTCGAATGAACGGCTGGATGGTAATCGCAGGCGCGCGCGTGCCGAGGAGGCCAACGCTGTGGTCACCACCTTCGGCGATTGCGATAAAATTAGTTAAGTCTGAAGGTTGCACAGCGTTGCGGTTATACGATCCCCAGAAAACACTTGTTCCGTCCGAGCGCAACGCGGTGCTGTGAAAGACCGAAGCAGAAATGGCGACCACGTTACTTAAGCTCGCAGGAATATTTGTTTGTCCAGCATTGTTAAGACCCCATGCGATGAGTGTTCCATTATTTCGCAGCGCGAGGCTATGATATGTGCCAGCAGCAATGGCAATAATGTTCGTTGCACTTTGAGGAATGTTTGTTTGCCCGTAAGAGTTGTTTCCCCAACCGATGATTGTCCCATTGGCTCGCAGGCCGAGGCAGTGGTAATCACCCGTCGCGATTGCGATCAAGTTTGTTGCAGTCACGGGTATGTTGGTCTGGCCGTAAATGTTCTGTCCCCACGCCACAACCGTCCCGCCGAAACGCAATGCCAGCGAATGGTAAGGACCGGCCGCAATCGCGATAACATTCGTCGCAGAAGCCGGGACATTCGTCTGACCAGAAGAATTAGAACCCCAGGCGAAAGGTCTCCCGTCGGAGCGCAAAGCTAAACTTTCAAGGGGTCCCGCTGCAATTGCCGTTACCGTTGAATTGGAAAGAGCCTCTGGTGGAGTCGATTCGCCCACTTGACTTGAACCCCAGCCTTGAATTTTTCCGTCAGAGCGAAGCGCGAGGTAATGGTAGGATCCCGCCGCGACCGAAATTACGTTGGTTACTATCGGCGTCGAAGAAAAGTCGGAATAGCCCCACGTTCTGATCGTCTGCACCCGTTGGGTAAACGTGCCGCTGGTCACGTTTCCAATCTGATTGCTGATGACTGCGGAATAATTCCCCGCGTTGGTGAAAAGAATCGGATCAAAAACCAACTCCTGATTGGTCGCGCCGAAAATATTCGTCCCGTTCAATCGCCATTGAAAATTTAGCGGCCCATTTCCCGCGACGGAAAAGTTCAACGTTACTTTGCTTCCTTGAAAATTGGTTTGAAGCGACGGCGGCTGCGCCAAAATCGTTGGCGCAATGTTATCTAAAATCGTCAGTGGCGCGGGGACGCTGGTCGCCACGCCGAACGCGTTGCTGACGACGAGTTGATAATTACCGGCGTCGTTCGCGGCAAGACTGGCAAAGGCGAGTGTCGCATTTGTCGCGTCGGGAATCTCCACGCCATTCAACTGCCATTGATAATTTAACGGTGACGCGCCAGTCGCTTTGCCGCGCAAAACAGCTTCGCGCCCGACATAATTCACACCGCCAATCGGCGGCTGAATGATGAGTGGCGCGTCATCGCCAACCAGACCAAGTAGATGAGATCCACCGCCCGCGATGCTGACGAGATTACTGGCGACTGTGGGGACGTTAGTCTGTCCGTGATCATTTCGTCCCCAGACGGCGACTATCCCGTTCGAACGCAGGGCGGCGCTGTAATAATCACCCGCTGTTACCATCGTGACGTTAGTCAGGTCCAAAGGCACAATCGGCTGTCCATACCCATAGTAGCCCCAAGCAAGTACGGTTCCATTGGAGCGAAGAATCAGACTATGCGAAAAACCGCCTGCTATGCCGGCCACGTTAGTAACTCCCGCGGGCGGATTAGTCTGGTCCGCGGAATTGCTCCCCCACGTTACTAAATCGCCGTCGTAACGGATCGCCAGATTGTGATATTGCCCACAGGCAATGGCCGTAATATTCGCGGGAAATGAACCGACGTTGGTTAGGCCATAACTATTATTTCCCCATGCGAAAATTTTTCCGTCAGAACGCAACGCCAGGCTGTGATATGCGCCTGCGGCGATCGCTACGATATTGCTCAAGCTCGGAACGTTCGTTTGTCCGCTGGCATTGGAGCCCCAGGCAAAAACCTTCCCGTCGGAGCGCAACGCCATGCTGTGATTTCCACCGGCGGCAATCGCGACGACGTTACTCAATTCAACGGGAACATCCCTCTGGCGATCACCGTTGGTTCCCCAACCGACGACTGACCCGTCCGTTCGCAAAGCCAAACTAAATCCGGGATTTCCTCCGATTCCACCCGCCGCCACCATCATTACATTGGTGAGGTTCGCTGGAACAATGGTTTGCCCAGAATCATTTCTTCCCCACGCCACAATTTTTCCACGCGTCAATAACGCATCCGCGCTCGTCGCCACGCCCACTTCATTGCTCACGATGACGCGATAAATTCCGAGATCAGTCGCGGCCACCGATGCGATTGAATAAGTCGCGTTCGTTGCGTCAGGAATGTCCGTGCCGTTGAATTGCCATTGGTAACTCAGCGGCGCGGTGCCGACGACACCGGCGCTGAAAGTGGTCGGCAAACCGAAGACGACGGAGCGGCCCGCCGGTTGCGCGAGGAAGGTGGGCGATTGCAAAACAGTCAGCGTAGCCACGGCGCTCGTGACCGAACCAAAACTATTCGTGAGGACCACATCGTAATTTCCAGCGTCAGCCGTAGTGAGATTTGAAATGGCGAGGCTGGAAGTGGCGGAGCCGCTGATGCGGGAA
Organism: Verrucomicrobiota bacterium; assembly: GCA_038214755.1. Taxonomy (GTDB): domain Bacteria; phylum Verrucomicrobiota; class Verrucomicrobiia; order Limisphaerales; family CANJXF01; genus CANJXF01. Next base: position 11,330 of record JBBQRQ010000109.1, on the reverse strand, counting down.
TTATCCACCACCGTTGCCCCATTGAAACGCCAGCGATAAACCAGCGGTGCCGCGCCATCGGCGACGACGGTGAAGATCGTGTTGGAGCCGACAAAATTCGTCTGGCTCGACGGTTGTGTGGTAATGACAGGATTGGTTTGCGCGAGCAGGGCATGAGTCGAGCCGCCGATCAAAATCAACGCGAGGAATTGTTTTAGAAAAAACTGGCGCGTCGTGAAAATGAAGAATGAGGTCATCTGATTTTGTCCACACAACCGGGTGCGCAGCGACGTTACTCCACCGCCTGATTATCGCAATGAAATTGGCGTGGAAAATCGGAGCTGACGGTTGCAGTCACCGTAGCGCAGATTGGCATTCTGCTGTATCGGCCGACTGGCAGTCGGCTGTCCGCGCGCGGGGGTAGAGGTCGCGGATTGGCAATCCGCGATAGAGCAGACTGCCAGTCTGCGCTACGGCGGTTAGCAACCTGCGCTACGGCGGTAGGGTAAAGATGCGCCGTCGAGGGGGGAGCGAGCAATTCGTATTCGACATTTGAAATTCTTCACTCGACAGTTTCGCCATGCTCGAACTGGAGGAAGCGCTGGGAAAAATTCTTCACGCAGTTCAAGCCTTGCCGGCTGAATCTATTTTACTCGCTGACGCCGCTGGCCGCGTGCTCGCGGAAAAAATTATTTCTGAAATTGATCTTCCTTCTTTCGATAATTCCGCCGTCGATGGATATGCCGTTCGCGCTAACGATCTGGTTTCGGCCAGCCCCGCCCAGTCCGCTTCATTGCGTCTCATCGGAAAGATTGCCGCCGGCGAAAGTTTCTCCGGCGAACTTTTCTCCGGCCAATGCGTCCGCATTTTTACCGGCTCTCCCGTGCCCGCCGGGGCCGACGCTGTCGCGATGCAAGAGGACATCCAGGTTGACCCGCAGAATTCTAGCCGGATTGTTTTTCTCGATCCCATCAAGCCGTGGGAAAATATTCGCTTCCGTGGCGAAGATATTAAATCCGGCGCAACGTTGGCCGAGCCGGGCGCGCGATTAGGCGCCGGTCATCTCGCGTTGCTCGGCGCGGTCGGAATAAAAAGAATTCGAGTGAGCCGCCAGCCGGTGGTTGGGCTTCTCGCCACTGGCAGCGAACTTCGCGAAGCAAACGAATCGGAGCGCGGAATTTATTCCGCTTCATCCATCGAAAGTCGAAGCGGACTGAAGTCCGCGCTCCCAAGTCAAACGCTTTTGCCGGGCCAAATTTTTGAAAGCAATCGATCGGCCCTCGCCGCGCTGGCAAAAAAATCCGGCGCTCATCCAAAACTTTTTCCGCTCGTGGCGGACACGCTTCCCGCCACTTTAACCACGCTGGAAAAAGCATTTTCGGAATGCGATGCAGTCGTCACCACCGGCGGCGTTTCGGTAGGCGAGTTGGATTTTGTCAAAGACGCTTTCGTTCAACTCGGCGGCCAATTGGATTTTTGGAAAATCTCCCTCAAACCCGGCAAGCCGTTTGTCTTTGGACATCTGGGTGATAAATTTTTGTTCGGCCTTCCGGGAAATCCAGTTTCCGCATTCGTCACTTTTATTTTACTCGTCAGTCCTGCTCTCGCGAAAATGCAGGGAGCAAGAAATTTTTCCTGGCCAACTCATCCAGGGATTTTAGCCGAGCGGTTGGAAAATCAGGGGAAACGCCGGCATTTCGTCCGCGTCTTTGTCGATGAAAAAGGAGATGTCCGCTCGGCAGGAATTCAGGCTTCACACATTTTAAGCTCCTTCGCGCGAGCCAATGGACTGGTTGACGTGCCGCCGGAAACTACGTTGTCCACAGGGACGATTGTCCCCGTGGTGCGCTGGGAAATTTGAGACTCTGCGTAGGGCAGGCTTTCGAGACTGCCAGTGAGCGGACTTTCCAGTCCGCTGTGCCAGTGCGATTCCAACGAGCGACTGGAAAGTCGCTCTAACCGGCAGACAGGAATGTCTGCCCTACCCCGCACCGATTCAGAAATGCCGCTTCGGAAAGGGAAGGGTCGCCGGTTGCGCGACAGGCCTGGCGATATCAGGCGTGCGAGTGGATGACGCGCCCGCGCCGAAGAGCCGGTTGTTCACATCGGGCAGCGCAGCGATGGCTGGCGAGCTACTGCGCGCGGCAGCTTTGACGGCATCCAACGAACCGAGCGGCGCGGAGGAATTGAATCGTTCCAAGCCTGGTCCGACGGAGGTCAACGGCTGCGCCGTGAGCGGATTTTGCCCGTTAATGACGCCAAACCCCGGCGCGATGGAAGCAGGAACATTTTGGGAAAAGAAACTTTCGAATTGTTTCATGTTCGCATCCTTTTCTTCCCGCAACCGATTTGCTTTCGGGCTGTTTTGGTCGTTCCAGAAGTCGGCCAGACTTGGCTTGTCAGAAATCGTCAGGCTTCTCGAATCCCTTTCCAAAAGTTGTGGCTGCAGCGAACCGATGGATTGCCCCTCGCGTTTTGTTTTTTCGTTGTCCGGGCCAAACAACAGCTCTTTGAGGCTTTTGGCTTGCTCGGCTTTATCGTCCGAATCTTCCTTCGTGTCGTTGACCGGTTTGTTTTCCAAAAATTTAGTCAGAACACTTTTTTTCGGCTCTAGTGAGTTGTTTCGAACTCCCAGCGCTTTCCCGGTCAAGTCGCTTTTCTTTTCGTCATCGGGTCTAAGGAAAATCCAATTTTTCTGGCGGTCGAGCGCTTCTCCGTCGTGTTTGCCCAGCGGCGCGGTTGGAGCCTGAGGCGCGGTGATAAATGGCTGCGGATTGAACGTGCCAAGGCCCGTGACCGATTGTAGCGGACGATACGGGCGAAATAATTTGGAAGACAATGAAGTGCTGCTGGGGGGCTTCTGGTTTTCCGCCGTTTTTTTTCCCTCGTCGGATTTCTTGCTTCCACCGGAGAATTGAATCGGTTCAGCCTCCAGTTGCATCACTCCAGCCACCAGGGCGACCGCTACCATCACGGTGGATTTTCCATTAAAAATTTTTCGGCGAGTCAGCATTTTTGCGGACGTATTTATCGTTGATTAAACTTCTGCCGTCAATGTCGCTTTTGTAGCGCCGAACTTTGGGGGTGCAGTTGAACCCGAATTCCGAAATAGCGGCGGCGAAGCCGCCGGGTAGAACAGGCGACCCGCCTGTGCCGAGCGGCGACTCGCCGCTCGGAACGGGGGAAGCGCACGAACTTTTCTGTGCCTCTGTTTCCAATGCCAGCGTCCTCCCCATTCCGTCCGGCCAGTGGCCGGACGGCACGGGCGGGTCGCCCGTGCTAACCCATCCAACTTCGGAGTTCGGGTTAAAAGTGGGTCAGGTTGGAAGCGATCCCATTTTGGACTGCGGGGGCACGTCCCCGCTTTGGCTGCACGGTGGAAAAGCCGGGAAGCTTCTTCAATTTGCGCACTTTCTCCATCGCGTGACGAAGGTGGGGCAGAGCGGCCACTCTGCCCTGACTTCGCTTCGTTCGTCCTTGCACGAGCTTGGGCGGAGCGGCCATTCCGCCCTGCCGTGGTGGTCGTGTCCAGATGCGCCCACGTTCTCGTTTGGCGCGACAAGACGATTGCCCTCTGACAGGTCGTCCGTTACGTTCCCTCACTTTATGACATTGACCGAAAAAATTTTAGCGCGCGCCGCCGGAAAATCCCGCGCTGAGGCCGGAGACAACCTCTGGGTCAACGCGGATATTTTAATGACGCACGACGTTTGCGGGCCGGGAACCATCGGCGTTTTCAAACGTGAATTTGGCAAAGACGCGAAAGTCTGGGACAAAAATAAAGTGGTCATCATTCCCGATCACTACATTTTCACGGCGGATTCAAAATCCAATCGCAACGTCGATATTCTGCGAGACTTCGTGAGAGAGCAGGGCTTGCCGTATTTTTACGACGTGATCGACGATCCAAACGGCCATTGGATTTTCGATCCAAAAAAAGGTTTGCTCAATAAACAATACGGCTCGAATTACGCGGGAGTTTGTCACACCGCCCTTCCGCAAAAAGGCCACACGCGCCCTGGCGAAATTTTATTCGGGACCGATTCGCACACCTGCATGGCCGGCGCGTTCAACGAATTCGCCACGGGCATCGGCAACACCGACGCCGGCTTTGTCATGGGCACAGGAAAACTTCTCATCAAAGTTCCCGAGACAATGCACTTTCGTCTCGAAGGAAAATTGCAACCCGGCGTGATGGCCAAGGATATTATTTTGCATTGCATCGGCGAAATTGGTTTCGACGGCGCGACGTATCGAGCCATGCAATTCGACGGCTCGGCCCTTCCTCATTTGTCGATGGATGATCGCATGACCATCGCGAACATGGCGATTGAAGCGGGCGGAAAAAATGGGATTTTTGAATTCGATGAACAGACCAAAGCGGCGGTCGATTATCGCTGCAAGGTGAACGGGACAAAATCGACTTACGAACCAGTCGAGCGCGACGGTGATGAGAAATTCATTTACGAAAAAGTGGTTGATCTTTCCAAACTCGAACCGACCGTCGCCTGTCATCCCGATCCGGGTCAGCGCAAAACCGCGAAGGAACTTTCCCACGTAAAACTCGATCGCGCTTACGTCGGTTCCTGCACTGGTGGAAAGACGAGCGACTTCCTGGAATTTGCCAGGGTGTTGCGTGGAAAAAAAGTGGTCATCGACACGTTCGGAGTTCCCGCCACGCCGGAGATCGTGCGCGATTTGCAAACGGCGCGTTGGGGCGACAAAACCGTCTGGCAAATTCTCGTCGATGCCGGAGTGCAGATGACGGAGAACGCCGGATGCGCCGCGTGTCTCGGCGGGCCGGTCGATACTTTTGGCCGGATGAATTCGCCGATGAAATGTATCAGCGCGACCAACCGGAATTTTCCCGGGCGCATGGGACACAAGGAGTCGCAGGTTTTTCTCGCTTCACCAAGCACCGTCGCCGCCAGCGCGCTGACTGGAAAAATCACTGACCCGCGCGAGTATTTAGAGAATGAATTGAGTAATTGATCGGAGAGATTCCTGGCTGGAAAATTAGTGGCTCACCTAAAAAATATCCGATTCAACGCCTTCCTTGGAATAGGACATGACAAAAAAAGCCTTGTCACTTCCCGTGGGCAAACTTGCGGACAAGCCATTGATATATAACACCCATTCCACTGAATAAGTCTCCGTCCCGTCCTCCTCAATAACGACCTTCGTCACTTCTCTGGTCTCCACCGAAGCATACTCTCCGAGGCAATCCCACGCGGAAACCGTTTTGAATTTTTTCCACTTCGGCTCGCTCAGATTCGTTTTCATCAAAAAATTAAAACTAATATCTTCCATCACTTCGTTGAGCGGCCAATCCCAAAGCAGGATGAGCGCAGGACGGCCAGGCGGCGATTCGGGGGAGCTGGCGGAACCAGTGTCAATCATTACCAGCAACAAAAAAAACAAGATGCGAAACTTCATAATGGAAAACCCCGAGGTTACGTACGGGAAAATTGACTGCAAGCCTCTTTCGCAAAAAATGATTTTTTTTATTTTAGAGCAACAAAGACGTTTTCACATCGGGGGACCAAATAAAAATATTGCGTCGGGAATTCGTTGAACCAGCAGGTGCGGAACGGCTCTCGCCCGGTCGCAAAAATCTTTCTCAAAAAATTTGTCGCGTTCTCCAACGCTGTTGCGATCCGTGTTGGATTTGCGCCATCGCATCTTCGCTTTCGCGAAGGAGGGAGTTGCGGAAAAAATTTTACGAAGTGAAGAATAAATTCGTTATTGTTGAACTCTCGAGAAAGACTTTATTTTAAAACCAGCGGGCCCGTAGCTCAGCGGTTAGAGCAGGCGACTCATAATCGCTTGGTCCTCGGTTCAAATCCGAGCGGGCCCACCACTCTCCATTCTCGACCGCACTGCTGAATCGAAGGGTCGTGATTAACAATTTGTGGAGCGCGGCTGTGTCGTCCTCGACCAGCCGCAGCGGCTTCGTAAAACACCACGCTCGAAACCCGCTTCGGCTGATCTTCGCTCCCCGTTCACTTTTTTCGGGGATTTTTTTCCTGCATCTTGTTCAAGTTCTCCGGAGTGATGCTTCCTTCGACAGCAGAGGGAAATGCGCTGATAAAATTATGGAAGACATTGGCGAAGGCAGCCCAGACGCTGACCTGCGGATTATCAAACGAGCCGTGAATCGGAATTTTTGTGCCGAACCGATCCTTGGGGTGATTTTTAAATAAATGGACTAGCGCCGCCGCGAACGATTCCCAAACCAACTTCACCGGGTTTTTGTCCTTTTTTAAATCGAGAAGTTTTATGTCTTCCAGCAGCGGCGTGACGTAGCCTTCAAAATTTCCATCATGCGCCGCGACCTCCGAAAAAATACTCATGCGCCCTTTGGACACGTCCACTTTGGCGTAGGCGTTGAGCATCTCGTTTAGCGCGACTAAATCCATTTCGCGCAGTTCGGCAGCCAGAGTGAAAGTTGGTCTCGTCGCAAAGGGATTGAGATCCATCTGAACTTTCAACGCGCCATTTCCAAGACTGCGCCCTTGCACAAAAAGTCCGGCGGGCAAGTTGGTGGAAACCTGGCGGCTGTTGTAAAATTTGTTCCCACTAAAAACATGTTGGTAATGAACACATCGACTTTGGGTTGCGTGGTGACATCGCCAAACCAAACCTCGCTGTTGATAAAACTGAACCGATTGATTTTAAACGGAAACAAATCCTGCACCAGTTTGGTCCAGTCTTTATCCATTTTGGTTTGGCTGGTTTCTTCGGTGGGGCCTTTGACGAAATGGAGTTTTCCCTCGTTAAAAATCAACGGCGCGCGCTGAAAAAAAAGGGACGGAAACCTGCCCGGTTTTTTTCACGACCTCGATGTGATGAATGGAATAGGCGCCGCGATACAAATGGATGTCCACCTCGCCGATGTGACCGTTGTAAGAGGGCAATTCGCTGAGTTTTCGATTTACGTAACGCTCGACCAGAGACGGAAGTGCGAGGCGAAAAGCGATCAGCAACAGCGCCATCCCCAAAATGACGGCCTGCGTGATCCGCGATAAACGATGCCATCGCGATTTTAATTTCTTCGTCCACCGCGTCATAGTTTTTGGATAATAAAAAAGCCCGACGCGTAATGGCAATCTGAACAACGCCTGATTCACTTTAATGTTTCCGCCGATCAGTTCGACTGAGAAACGCGGCGCTCACGGAGAAGGAGCGCATCTCACTAAATTGCAGGTTTCAAATCTTCGGCAAGAGGTGGCAACGGAACGCCGATCTCCTGATCGGCATTGGAACGCTCTCCATTTTCGGCGAGCCGATCAGGAGATCGGCGTTCCGTTATTTTGCAGGAAATTGAGATGCGCCCACGGAGAAGGAGCCAGGACATTTCAATGCAGAGGGAGCGGAGGTTTTCGCAGAGGGCGCAAAGGTCTTTTTTCTGCGTGCCTCTGCGAGAACCTTTGCGACCTCTGCGTTAAAACGGGAAGTCATTGTGCGGCGGCTTCGCTGCGTTGACGCCTTGGTGGTTGGATTATCCTCCGCAAAAAATTTGCAGATTGATTTCGCCACAGGCTTTCCGACTAATTGTTCCGGTGGAATTGCACGGAAAAAACATCATCGGCGGAAAACTTTCCGCGCACGGCAAAAGTTTTTTTGCGGCAATCAATCCGGTCACTGGCGAAAAATTGTCTCCCGATTTTTGCGAAACTTCTCCCTCGGAAATCGATCAAGCGCTTTCTCTGGCGCAAACCGCCTTTCAAATTTATCGAAAAGAGCCTGCGGAAAAGATCGCAAACTTTCTCGAAAAAATTGCCGGGGAAATTTTGCAACTCGGCGATGGGCTGATCCAGCGCGCCAATGCCGAAACCGCTTTGCCCGAGCCACGCTTGCTGGGCGAACGGGCGCGAACGGTGGCCCAGATTAAAATGTTCGCCGAACTGGTGCGGGAAGGTTCATGGGTTCAAGCGAGCATTGACCGCGCGCAGCCTGACCGAAAACCGATGCCAAAGCCCGACCTGCGCCGAATGTTAATTCCCCTGGGACCTGTGATCGTTTTTGGCGCGAGTAATTTTCCGTTGGCGTTTTCAGTGGCGGGCGGCGACACCATGTCTGCTCTCGCTTCGGGAAATCCGGTGGTTGTCAAAGCCCATCCAGCCCATCCTGGAACTTCGGAACTCGTCGCGGGCGCGATCACACGCGCAGCCGAATCCGCCGGAATTCCTGCCGGAGTTTTTTCTCTTTTGCAGGGAGCGAGTCACGAGGTCGGACTTCAAGTGGTGCGACACCCTGCCGCGAAAGCCGTCGGGTTCACCGGCTCGCTCAAAGCCGGGCGCGCGTTGTTCGATGCCGCCGCCGCTCGTCCCGAACCCATTCCCGTTTACGCCGAAATGGGCAGTGTGAATCCGATATTTATTTTGCCGAGCGCTCTGGAAAAAAATGGCGCGTCCATCGCGGAAGGATTGATGCAATCCGTCGCGATGGGTGTCGGCCAATTCTGCACCAATCCCGGTTTGGTCATTGGAAAAGACGATGCCCAACTCCAAACCTTTTTGGAAAAAGCGGTGGCCTTCGCCTCGAAGATCGAGCCGGGCACAATGCTTTACGAATCCATTCGCCAACGGTTTCACGAGAGAGCCGAAGCGTTTCAAAAAATTCCGGGAGTCCGTGTCGCTGGAAAATCCGGCAACATTTCAAACCCGAAAACAGTCCCGGCCATGGTCTTTGCCACTGATGCCAAAACTTTTTTAAAACACGAAACGCTTCACGAAGAAATGTTCGGCCCGTCCACTCTCGTCGTCGCCTGCGACTCCGACAATCAACTCGAACTAATCGCGCGGACCATGTCAGGTCAACTCACCGCTACCTTATTCGCGACCGAGGAAGATTTGGTCGCGCATCGAAATTTAATTTCGCTGCTCGAACAAAAAGTTGGGCGGCTGCTTTTCAATAATTTTCCGACCGGCGTCGAAGTCTGCGCCTCCATGCATCACGGCGGGCCGTATCCGGCCACGACTGACTCCCGCGCCACCTCGGTCGGGGCGGCCGCCATCAAACGATTCGCGCGGCCGATTTGTTTTCAAAATTTTCCGGACGCCACGTTGCCCGTCGAATTGCAAAATAAAAATGCCCGAAACATCTGGCGACTGGTGGACAACCTATTGACGCGAGACGACTGCGAGGGTGTTGTAAATAGCTGAGTCTTTTGAGGCTGCCAAAGCTGGGCCAAATAGTGGGGCAGGCTTCCAGCCTGTCTCCCGGGCATCCTGCCCGCGTGAATGGACACGGTCTGGAGGGCGTGTTGCCCAAATGCAAAGGAGCGGACATTCTCCTCCACGCGAATCGAGAGGGCTAAAACGTCGAGGTTTTCCCCCCGTGTTGAAACGCGCGGACGGAACGTTCGCGCTCCTACCTGCACCACTATTTGACTGTTGAAGGAATCTGAATCCAGGGAACGCGCAGATCTAAGATTGCGCTGCCGATGCTCCGGCGCAAAACTAAGAGCCATGTTCCAACGAATGATAATTATTTCGTCGGCGATAATTCTAACGTCGTGGCCCGCCTGTTCCCAACCTTCCCCTGGCGCTTATCCGAAGCCCGGGTTCCGAAAAGAGTCCGGATTGGTTTCAGACACGGTGCTTGAATTCCATCGCTCCCTCGGCTGGATCAAATCTTACGCAGAGAAACTTGAGAAAAGCCACGGCGACCGTCTCCCCCAAACGCGCGAGCCGCTCCAACAGATTCAAAACGACGCCAAATTTTTGCAACAAAAATGGCTGGACTGGGCGCAGCGACAGCCTCGCTCCACTCCCTACGCCAGCGATATAAAACTCGATCTCTATTTTCACGCGCTGCAAGGAGCGCAAAAACAATTGAAAGATTTGCATAAGAACAGTGATGAAATAATTGTGCAAACCGTGAAAGACGTGGCCGCCGACTTGCACGCCAAGGCCGAGAATTGCCGCCACTCCGCCGATGGCCTGGGCAAGGAAATCAATGTGAAAGTCCGCACAAAAAAAGGGACGGAGGAAATTCCCGGTTACGAGGTCTGGTGTTCGCCTATTGCGTTATTCAAGTTCAAGAATGAGCACAAACGTTTTCCAAAAATCAGCAGCCCCACCGTTCTGAAAAATATGGCGCCCGGCTGTTACGTGATGTGGCTGGAGAAAGGAAAAGAAAAAATAGAACCCGTCACCCAGATCATCGGCGGTCACGGGGAAACGGAACTGGAGGTGGACCTTCTGGTTTTTTCTAAATTGGAGAGTCCGAAATAACTCCGCCGGCTATGGGCAATCCTGCTCAGGAAATTCTCAAGCGTTCGCACAAATCATGGGTGCTCCTCGCCCAAACTGCCGCGTGGGTGGTGGGTGTGTTGGCGGGATTTCTCGTGCCGCCGCCGGTTGGCGCAGCGGAGGAAAGCCGCGTTTATGTTCGCTTTGCGCAGTTCGTCATCACCGTTGTAATCGGCTTGGTGCTGCTGGCGGCGATGCGGTGGAAAAGCAAAAAGGATTCGTTTCTTTGGGGAGCAGCCGCAGTCATTTTTCTGCTGCTCGGCTCTGCCATGTTCTTCGGCTATCAACTCTGCGCCGCTCGCTGGACGGCGGAATATAATAACCAACGCGTCGTCATCGGAGAGACCTACACGGCTTACGGACGGGAGTATCACGAGCAGAATCCGAATCTGTCCCCGGCAAATTTAATCATGCACGTGGCCGGCCAGGTCGAGAAACTCTGGACGCGAGAATCATTGACGCAACGTCGTCTGCTCCTCGCCGCCATGTATGTGTTGGCAATGCCTCTTTTCACCGTTTCCATCATGAGCATCTTGCAAGCGATCCAATGCGCCGTCGCGAAAACGGCGAGCCGAAAACGCGCTCGCCATTAACGCGGCTCAATGCCAGTGACAAATCTACAGACATGGAACGGAAAAATAATAACGATTCCAAGCCGTCCTTGTTGAGCGAGATTTTCGCGGCGACCAGCAATGGCCAGAAGAATCCCATCAGGCAAGCTCAAGCAGTGCGACAACTTCACGCCCGCTTGAGCGGTGGCGATTTCGTTGACCAGATGAAAGGAGACAATCATTGAGCCGCTTGCGCCTGGACGTTGGGATCGGTAATCTGATTGCATGACAGCGATTGAAATCATCGAAGAGATAAAACGGTTGCCGCAAGATGAACAGGCGCGGGTAATTAAGTTTGCCCGGCAGGCCGGAGAAAGCCGTCTCCTCACCCCAGAGGCACTGGGTCAGTTAGCCAAACGAATGGTCGAAGCAAAAGACCCGCAAGAGGCGGATCGGCTGCAAGAAGAGATCGTGCGCGGTTTCTACGGCGACCAGTCTCATGCCTAAAATCCGCCGCCACAAACTGCCTCAATCACTGCTC
>JBBQRQ010000108.1:0-17146 GCA_038214755.1 Verrucomicrobiota bacterium | reverse complement strand
CGCAACCGGCAGAAAAAACCGCAGCACAAAACCACCACCGACTTTTTCACCGCCATGAACGCCGAACATCATCGCTACGCCATCCGCTGCCTTCATGCCCGCCAGCCAAGCTTTCAATCATCTTCATGAATTGGCCGTGCCGGTGTGGATTATGGCAAAAATTGGAATTGACGGTGCCAGACGGAAGCGCTTTCATGAGCACCAAAGCTATTCCCGAGGGTCACGACGCATTGATTCCTTCCAAGATCGTGCGTGATGCTGCCAAGGCCATCGAGTTCTACAAAGAAGTATTCGGCGCGACGGAAGTGATGCGGATGAATTGTCCGCAAACCTCCAGGATCGCTCATGCGGAAATCAAGATTCGCAACCACGTGCTAATGCTCGGGGACGAGAGTCCGGAGATGGGCGCCTTCGCGCCAGGAATGGACGGCCCAATGCCATCGTCCAGCGTGATGATCTACGTGGACGACGTGGATGCTGTCATCCAGAAAGCTCAAGCCAACGGAGCCAAGGTCGTTATGCCGGTGATGGATATGTTCTGGGGCGATCGTTACGCCAAATTCCTCGATCCGTTCGGCCACCTCTGGGGCGTGGCGACGCACACAAAAGATGTCACGCCGGAAGAATGTGCCCAGGCGATGGCAGAGTGGGGAAAACAGAAGCCCGCAGTCTGATCAGGCTTTCGAATCATTGACAGTTTCGGTGCATGGAGGCGACCCGTACGGGATGACACACACTCCCATTACGGCATCAACTCCGTGATTCTCCCTGTGGCCGGTTGCTCGATCCGTATCGCGCGATGATGCCCCGTTTTCTCGATCCAGTAGGTGGCTTCCCCTTCGAAATCGCTCCCCTCAACCTTGTAGCAAGCGATCTTCTGGACGGTGTCCTCTCCCACCACGCGAAGCTTCAAGGGGACGAGCGAATTGTTCTGCGGATTAAGGGACATGAACTCGAATGCCGCACCCGGCTGCAGCGGCAGCGTGCGGGCCAGGAGCGGGGTTTGCGAGAAATCCACCACCAGGTTCGAGTTGGAGAGCGTGTTCTCCATGACGCGATCAAAGGGGGCGATCACCGTCGCGATATGGAGCGCATCCCGTTGGTAAGAACATTCCGTTGTTATGGCGACCTGGTCCGAGACAATGATCCGGCTTTTCGATTCCCGGGGATGCATGTTCGTGGTCATCGCGCCCCAAACCGACTTCGTGAGCGTTGTGGCGGCGAGCATGAGGGAGGCACAAAGAGCGAATGGCATTTTCATGGATGTTTTTGGTTATGGGTTTGGTTGTTTCAAAGACTGTTGGAACGTTTGCGTTCGACGGCATAGATGATCCAAAAGACGACACCGAGCGCGGCGTAAACGAGGGCGCTGCCCGTGGCATCGCGCAGGAACCACCACGTTTCTCCGCCGATGAAGACGAATGAAAATGGCGTCAGCGAAAAGAAAATGGCGAAGGCCATCAGCCACGAGCGGCGGCGCACGAGACGACGTGCCTCCCGGAGCGATCGTGATTCATCAAGGTCTTTCTCCGGCGGCACGACTCCAGGAAGTGGGGCGCTCATAACCCGTCGCAGTTCCTCGGCATGTGACGGATTGCGTTGCAGATACTCCTCCACCAGCGCCCGCGTGTCGGCGCTGCATTCCTTCTCGATGTAGAGGGGGTACAGGTCGTTGATGACATTCTTGGTTACATTCATAATTTTTCTCCGGTTTCAGGTTTTAGCAGAGCGGCGAGTTTTGCTCGCGCGCGGAATACTCTCACTTTGGCGGCGGCCACCGACAGGCCGGTCACGGCCGAGATATCTTCATAGGACAACTCCTCCTCCGCGCGCAGCAGGAGCACCGTCCGATCAATTTCCGGCAGGGCATGCACGGCGGCCATTGTCCGCTGGAACTCATCACGATTAACCGCGACTTTGTCGGGCGAGGTCGCCGGATCGGGCATTCCTTCGTCCAGCGTCTCGTGGCGCGACGCGCGTCGCCATTGTTTGCGATGGAGGTTGCGTGCAATAGTGAACAGGTACGCTTTCACCGTTTCCATCCGGGGTTCATTGGGACCGGTAAAAGCCCGGACGAACGTCTCCGATGTGATGTCCCGAGCGTCGTGGGGATTTCCTGACAACCAGTGCGCGAAGCGGTACACGTCGTCTGCATACTTGACATACAGTTCGTGGAAGGTCGTTGACCGCGCGTTCATGCTGACAGTATCCCCAAAGCGTGAAAAAGTTACAGAGCCGGGCGAAGTAAAGCGATACCCGTCCACCGCATCCCGGCGGCAGGCCTCGTGGAAGGTCGTTGTCATGTTGCCCATGCCGATACTATCCGGCGGGGGCGAAAAAGTTACAGGCTTGCGGGAGAGAGCATCGCGCCGAAGTCCGCCAACTTTATTACCAAACCTAACCCGCCTTAATCTCCCCCAACTGTCAATTGACGAACACTACCGCGTTCTTGCAGCGCTTTTTTCGATGCTTTACCAGCGAGGCAATTCCCGCTAGCTTTCACTTGTTCTCCCGGCTGCTATCCGCAAAAATAAAAGAAGCCCAAAAACTTTTTATTAAAAACATGAGCCACACCCACTCCTGTCGCCAACCCGCGTCCCCAACCACCCGCGGATTCACGCTCATTGAACTTCTGGTCGTGATTGCCATTATTGCGATTTTGGCGGGGTTGCTTCTTCCCGCATTATCCAAGGCGAAGGAGAAGGCGGTGGGCATCGGTTGCATTAGTAATTTGAAGCAACTCACTCTTGCTGCGATCCTTTATGCCGGAGACAACGCCGATGGCATCGTCCCCAATATGCTCACCGATACGAATGCCTGGGTTGGCGGAAGAGTGGATAGCCTGCCGGGCGCGACGAACGTGGCCGAAATTCAAAGGGCCAAGCTCTTTCCTTACAACAAGTCGCCCGCCATTTATCAATGCCCTGGAGATAAGTTGCCGTTGAAAGGACTGAGCGTGCAACGGGTTCGTAGCTACTCGCTGTCCGGAATGATGGGACTGAACACCCCCGGGGCAGCAGGCTCTGTTCATCCCAATTCGAAGGAGAACCTGAAGTTCGGTTCGATCAAAAATCCTAACAGCTCGAAAGCGATGTTTTTTGTGGACGAGCAAAGTGATCCCTATGATTCCTCCGAAAGCGGAACCAGCATTGACGATGGTTACTTCGCCCTCAACCAGGTAGGCGGTTCGGCCGAATGGCGGAATACGGTCTCCAGCCGCCATGGTAACGGAGGACAATTTTCTTTTGCGGATGGGCACTCGGAGCGATGGCGATGGATGGAAAGGAAAACGCGAACGCTCAAGGGAATCAATCAACCAGCCTCCCGCTCGGATCGCGACCTCCAACGAGTCCGGGAAGCGATGTATGCACCCGGCACGTTCAATTGAGCGTCGGAAAATGAACAGGCAGAATCCTTCCTCTGCCAGACACGGGTCACTGATTATTCGGGCACGTTACGCTGGTGGTAGAGAATGATCTCGAAGCAATCGAATCCGCCGTGGCCGTCTCTCCGCTCCGCGCTCCTGTCATGGCGCTTTTTTTCCGATGCAATAAAGGTTTTGCGCCGTGCGGATGAAAAGCTCTCCCTGCGCGGCGGCGATGGAGGAGCGGCACGGTTCTTCGTTCATCGAAATAGTCGAAAGAATTCTGAATTCCTTTCCCGCATCGAGGACAACGACGGTGCCGCGTTCGCTGTAACAATAAATTTTCCCATCCGCTCCGGTGGGTGAGCCGCGAAAGATGTCGCGCACCCCGAGATTGCCCTGCCAAAACTTTTTGCCGGTCGTCGGGTCAAGACACGTCATCATCTGCTTGTCCCCATCGAGCACAAAAAGTTTGCCCCGATAAAATAACGGCGTGACGCAATCGCTCGGATATTCGTCAAACTTCCACGCGACGTGCGTGGACGTTATGCTTCCTTTCCCGCCGGATTTGATCGCGAAAACGGGTTCGCGTTTTGGGGCCGAGGCGAAAATCATTTCCGCCCCCGTCACCGGGGAGGGCACGATACGCATCCATGGCCCGTCCTTCACGTTCAAACCATCGCAGCGCCAAAGTTCCTCGCCCGTTTCCGCATTGTGTCCGGTGGTGCAATTGCCTCCGACAATAATGATCTCCGTGCCGTTTTTCCCCTCGAAGGGAATGGGAGATGAATAGGCTTCTTTGGATTCCATTTTGGCTTCGGATGGCCGAACGTGGCGCCACAAATCTTTTCCCGTTATGGGATCGAGGCAGAGCAAATAAGATTCGCGCGTCGGTTTGTCATCGATGGCGTGGGCGTAATCCGCGGGAAGGGGTGAACGTTGCAAAACCTGGATGTAAAGTTTGCCGTGATAGAGCAGGGGGCTGGAACCGTAGAGCCACATGATGGCGAATTTCCCAAAATCCTTTCCGAGATTGCGCGACCAAAGTTCTTTGCCCGAAAAATCGTACGCCGCCAGATCGCCGGTGCCGAATAGGGCGAAAACCATTTTTCCATCAGTGACGGGCGACGGAGACGCCATGTTATTTCGGCCAATGGTTTTATCGCCCACGGCGACTTGTTTTTGCCAGCGCACTTTTCCATCGAGGCGATTGAGGCAAATCAGATTTAAATTTTTCTGCGCGTCCGGACTGGAAACGAAAACGTGATCGTCCCAGATGATGGGTGTCGCGCCGCTGGACCCGGGCAAGGGCGTTTTCCACAGGACATTTTCCGTGTTGCTCCAAGTGGTGGGGAGATTTTTTTCAGTTGTTGAACCGTTGAAAGATGGCCCGCGCCAGTGTGGCCAATTTTCGGCGGAAAGAAAAAACGCGCTGAGAAAAAGAAACCCGGCGGCACAGGCAATGGCTCGGTAATTCATGCAGTTGTAGATAGCGACGAGACGAATTGAAAACAAGCCAATTGAAATTTGTGATCGGACCGGAGCGCACCTTCCGATCGGGCCGCCAAAACGAAAGGAGCGCGGACGTTCTTCGTCCGCGCGAAACGGAAGAAGCGAAAACGCTGGGGTTTTATCCGCTTGGAAACCCGCGGACGAAGAACGTCCGCGCTCCTATTGGTTCGGCTGGCGCGGGGTCAGAGCGCGTCCTTCGGCTGCGCTGGAGAAGGTGCTTTACAAACCAAACACTTTTGTTACACCGATAGGAAAGAAATCCAAAAAAACATATGAAAAAATATCTCGTAAAAATTATCGCACTCTGTGCGCTCACTGCTGTGGCCGCCGTCACCGATATCAACCTCCGCGCGGAGGACAAATCGGCCAGTGTCGAGGTCAAGAAAGACCGCCCCACGACCTTTTCGGGAAAAATTAACGAAATCGACAAGGCCGCCAAAACCATCAACATCGGCAAAGTAAAAAAGAAAACGATCCACATTACGTCCCAAACCAAAATCACGCCAACCGGAAAAACTTTCGACGACGCCAAAGTCGGCGATGAAGTGGGCGGCTCGTATCGCGAAACCACCGCCGGAAAAATGGAAGCGGTCAGTCTCCGCATCGGGCCGAAGGTTGAAGGTGAAGTCAAAGCCAGCAAAAAGAAAAAAGAATAAGCGGTCTTTAAACCAACGATTGAAGGCAGGCGCAAACGCCTGCCTTTTTTTATTTTTCTGGGTAGCACAGGCCACTGGCCTGTTCCGTCCGGCGACGCGCCGGACGGAACAAAGAGGACGTCGAAGGAGGAGATGTCCTTATTTTACTTTGAATGGCTTTCACTTCCGGTCGGCGAGTCGCCGACCGGAACGGGCGAGTCGCCCGCTCCACCCATTTTCACCGTAGCTCTTTAGTCGGGTTCAGGTTTGATCCACGGCGAAGCGGAATCAATTCCGCGCTCCTATGAAAAGCCATTAACGACGCCACCAACTTTTTCCGCTGTTTTTGGCTTGAATTTTTTGCTCATTGACCAGCAAATCGCTTTGCGCTGCCGTCAGGTCAATGATGAATTCATCGTAAGATTGGAAACGGTCCGCCGGATTCTTTGCCATCGCTCGCACTAAAGCGTCGCTGGTTTTTTGGGTGATCTCGAGCACCACCTGATTTGGCGGCGTCAACGGAGTATGGACATGCGCGGAAACCAAATCCTCCACCGTCGGCGCTTCAAAGGGAACGTGTCCGGTCAAGGCGTGATAAAGCGTGCCGCCGAGGCTATACATGTCCGAAAGAAAATCTTCGCGCTCCCGTTTTATTTTTTCCGGCGCCACGTAATACGGCGTCCCCCAAACGCTGGATTCGCTGGAAACATCTTCATCGGTCTCCGCTTTTCGCGCCAAACCGAAATCGATCAGTTTCGGTTCCGGGGGCGAGTCGTTGTTGAAAAGGATGTTGCTCGGTTTGATGTCGCGATGAAGCAAGTTGTGTTTCAACGCGCTGGCCAAAGCGGAAGCGACTTTGATCCCAGTGCTGAGAACATCGTATTCGGGAAGGCGTACCTCGGCGGTGATTCGAGAATCAAGACTGCCATTGTTGGCCAGTTCCATGGCGAGATACGGTTGCCCCTCGAATTCGTCGAACGTGTAAATGTGAATGATGTTGGTGTGATTCAAGGATGCGCCGGCGCGGGCTTCGCGATAAAAACTTTCCAAAATTTCCTGATCCTGCGCCATCTCGCGCTTCATCATTTTCAAAGCGACTTCGCGCTGGAGATTGACATCGAACGCGCTGAAAACCGTGCCCATGCCGCCGGACGCGATGACTTCGCGCAACTCGAATTGGCGGAGTGACACTGGCAGCATGACGGGATGTCCGCACTTGGAGCAGGGGACGGTTTCGAACTTCGGCAAATCGCCGGGAATAAAATTTTTGGTGTTGCACGCGCCGCAACTGACCATTCGCAACGGCTTGCTCGTGTCATGTGGATCACCGTTCACAGCCGCGATACTAGCACTCCACTTCCGTCGCTCAAGTCTGATACGCGGAAAAATTCAAAGGGAGAATGCATTTGCGAAATCAATTCGGTCAGTTGTCCCGAAAGGGACATTTGATAATAGCCCGGCGTTTGAACGTCGGGATTTGATGTGGGGAGGGATTTAGTTCCGAAGGAACGGCTGAAAATTCATCCAATCACTCAGCATTTCGGCCGTCCCTTCGGAACTTATAAATTGCGCCCCTTTTCCCGGCGTTGAAACGCCGGGCTATTCTCGTCAAGTCCCTTCGGGACAATCCTGTTTCCAGGATGGTGAGATGCGCCCTCATCGCCTTCGAGCGCCTCTCAATTTCCGGCAAAATAACGGAACGCGATCTCCTGATCGGCTCGCCGAAAATGTGGCGCGTTCCAATGCCGATCAGGAGATCGGCGTTCCGTTGCCGCCTCTTTCCGAAGGTTTGAAACCTGCAATTGAGTGAGATGCGCCCTCGTCGCCTTCGCACCGAAAAAAATTCTTTTGACAATCCAGGCGCGGTCGAGTTTCTTCCTGCCTCGAAGATGAAAAACACGTTCACAGTAAAAGTCAGCCTGTGCGCCGCATGCGCCGTGGGAGTGATGCCGATTTGGCGCTCGCACCAGGCTTCTGGCAACGTGGCAGGAATCTTCTAACCAACCCAACAAAAGATTTTTAAAACCCACGATTGCCCGTCAATCGTGGGTTTTTTGTTTAATAATTTGCTGCTTCAAAAAGCAGATCAGAAAGGAAAAATGAAAAAGAAAAAACAGGAAGTGCCGACTCGGTTCGCGCGGGAAACGCGTTTTGATTTGGCGCTGCAATTCGCGCCGCCATTTCGCGCCGAGCAGGAAAAAAAATTCGAGCAATTGAAAAGCCGTTTATTACGGCGGTTGCTCGACGACTCTGTTCAAGCCGAACTCGACGCGCCGTTGCGACGCGCCGCCAATGACGCCGAAGCTCTGGCGTGGACGACTTCGTTCCCGTTGCTTTTTTTCCCGGCGTTGCTGGAAGAAAAAGCGCGGCGCGCGCGGTTGCAATTACAAAAGCAAAATCAAATCCGCCTCCGCAGCCAGAGTCTGCTGGTGGAGGCGGCGTGAGAAATCTCTTGTGAAAAAGTGTGACGCCGACGTCTTCGACGCTGCTTGTGAGCCATAGGAATTTATCCTGAAATCCGAAACCCGAAATCCGAGAGCCGAAAGAAATCCGAAGCTCGAAGGCCGAAAGTGCTGCGGCATTGTGCGGGTCGCAAAGCACGTTGTTGAGCGCTGGCGGCAAGTCGTTTTCAGTATTCGGATTTCGGATTTCTTTCGGATTTCGGATTTCGGACTTCGGACTTCGCGCTTAAAAAAACAGTTTCATCGCTGCGATTTCATCGGCTGATTGCTGATGATCTGAACTCGAGCCTCGCCCGTTTCCGGCCAGCGCGCCACGACGTAGAGAGGCGGAGCGTTTGAGCTGAGCGTGGTTAGAAATTTTTCAAAGTCACTTACCGCCACGAGCGTCCCCGGTTTTTCGCTCAACGATTTTACCGCGTTCTCCATCGACTCGCGCGGGCCGAAATCTTTCAGATAAAACCGCAGTGGAAACGGGCTATCGACATGTCGGATCGAAATGGTTTTTCCATAATTTTGCCGAAGAGTTTCGGCCAGTTCGCGCATTTTAATATTCTCAATCACAGCCGGAGTTTTCGCTCGCTTGACGTGGTAATAGAATCCAACGAGTCCCAACATGGCTGTTGCGCAGAAGACAACTCCAATCACCAAAGCGCGCGCAGAAAACGAGCGGGTCAGCCGCGCCAGTTCATTGCCCGCCAGCAACGCCGCCGCCGGGACAATCGGAAAGAGAAGCCGCGACCGATCGTGACCTCCCAATGAAAAAAGAATCAATCCAAGGATGAACCAACAAAAAAGAAATCGCTCGAAACATCGGGTTTCAAGTTCCGGCGCGGGACGTTTCCAAATTCGCCAAAACGAGAAAAGCGTGAGCGGACTCCACGGCCCAAAATCGGTCAGGAACCAGAGTGCAGGTTTGTAAAATCCCGCGTGACTTCTGCCCTCGCCGGTGGCGTGCCCGACCAGTTCCTGAAAAATCATTTTCTCGACGAGCGCGTGGCCGATTTTCCAATAGGCCAGCGCAAACCAACCGCCGGCGATCAGGAGAAACAAAATAATTCCGAGGAGATGCGAGCCGCGAATGGGAATTTTCGAATCGCGATTTTGAAAAAAAATCGCGAACAATCCAGCGGCGGAAAGAAGGAGACCAAGCGGACCTTTGGTGAGGGTCGCGCCCGCCGCCGCGAGCCAGAACCAAGTCCAGCCGCGCCCGGTCCTCCAGGCGCGAAACGCCGCAACCGCTCCGAGAGTGACGAATAAACCGAAGAGCGCATCGAAGCGCGACGTGGCCATTTCGTTGACCGCCACATTCGATAGCAAATACATGGAGGCCCCTAGAAATCCGGCGCGCCAGCCGAAGTATTTTTCAGCAGCGAAAAAAATTATCCAACTGAGAAACAGCGCGGCCAGCGCGGAAGGAAGATACAAAGTGAAGCGATTGATTTCGCCGACGACCAGAGTTGCCACCGAAGAAATCCAGCAGGCCATTGGAGGCTTCGACATCACCTGGCCGGACGCATCTTTTTGGCAAATCCAATTTCCCCGCGTGACGGCGTCGGTCACGTATTCGGCCATGCGATCTTCGTTGTTGGCCCCGAGCCGAGGCGGGGCGCTGAGAAGAATGGCAAACAAAACGACTGCAAAAAATGTGAGCCAGAGAAAAACGGGAAAGTGGTGAGGAAAATTTTTCGCCGGGTCGGATTGGGTTGGAGGCAAATCGCCCGGGTCGTTGTTGGCCGATGGTGAAAAAAACATGATTCAAAAAGTTTTTGAACTTTAATGAAACCTCGGGCACTTGGAATTAAAAAAACTTCGCGGATCAAGTGAACCTCGCGGGAAATCCTACTTTGTCGCGACGCGTCTATGACCGCCGTTGAAAACTTCATCGGGCATCATTCAGTGAAAAGGAAACGCTCGACCTCACCCCGGCCCTCTCCTCCGAGGAGAGGGAGAATCGTTCGCCGCGTTTTGGTAATTTGGAGCGGCCGGTTTATCGCGTTGCGAATAACCAGACGCCGGCTAGTGCAATGGAGCAAAAAATTTTCGAGCCACGCAATAGCTATTCCCTCTCCTCGGGGGAGAGGGTTAGGGTGAGGGCGAACTAATCTATAACTGGAACTGTAATAAAAATTCTTAACCGCAACTATTTCAGTAAAAGAAACGCTCGACCTCACCCCGGCCCTCTCCTCCGAGGAGAGGGAGAATCGTTCGCCGCGTTTTGGCAATATTGATGCGCTGGGTCATCACGCGCGTTCTTTTGCGAATAACCAGACGCCGGCTAGTGCAATGGAGCAAAAAATTTTCGAGCCACGCAATAGCTATTCCCTCTCCTCGGGGGAGAGGGTTAGGGTGAGGGCGAGCAACTTCTCTACTGAATAGTTACGCCTTAACAAATAAATGCGGCGGTCACAGACGCGCCGCTACAACTTCAGCGGCGGTCACAGACCCGCCGCTACAACTTCGGGCGCTTTAATTTTCGTGGATTTGAACTTAAACAGAGTTTACTGTTTTTCCATCGAGCACGTCGGCGTCGCCCGGCCGCTCTCCTAAAAAATGAAAAAAAACACGCCACGCTTCGGACGTTTCTTCGCTTTCACTCTGATCGAAATGTTGGTGGTCATCGCCATCATTTCTATTTTGGCCGGGCTGCTTCTCCCGGCCCTCACCAAGAGCAAGACCACCGTCAAAATTAAAGCAGCGCGAATGGACATGACCACGCTCATCGCCGCCATCAACCAATACGAATCGGAATACAAACGGATGCCCGCTTCCTCAAATGCGATGCGGTCTTTGACGGCCAATTGTCCGGACTTCACTTTCGGCACCGTGCGAAAAGGGACGGACCAACCCGACGGACAGATTTCTTCGCCAGTGATCCTGAGCACAGGCAACAGTGGTTATCAAAATTGTAATTCGGAAGTCATGAATATTTTGCGCAATGCGAACAATTATCCGAATACGAACTCCGCTGCCAATCCACGGCGAATCTCGTTTGTCAGCCCAAAAATTTCGGCAGGCACCAACACTGCCGGCGTGGGAACAGATGGCGTGTATCGCGATCCCTGGGGCAATCCCTACATCATCACTCTCGACGGCGATTTCGATGACAAATGTCTCGACGGCTTTTATCGCAACGCGAGCGTCTCGCAGGACCCTGGTTCAACAAACCCGCTTAAAGGACTGAAGAATCTTTCTCGAACGAACAGTTCAGGAGATAATTTCCAGGCCGATGTGCCAGTGATGATTTGGTCATTCGGCCCCGACGGAAAGATCGACGCCAGCACGAAGGCAAATGCCGGAGTCAACAAAGACAACATCCTCAGTTGGGAATAATTTTCTCGCGGTCGGTAGTTCCACTGCGGGCGGAAATCCCTCCCTGAAAAAAAATAGAAAAAAAACTTGCCTAATGGACTCGGAGAATCCACTAATAACGGAGCGAATCCTAACCTGCATGTGCCCCAATCCGAAAAAGAAAAGCAGCAGCCCCGTAACTGATCGTGGGTCCTCGTACTGTGGACCCTCCGCTTTGATCGCTTTGGAAACGAGTCTGCAAAACGTTCCACCCACAGGAGTCGCCCTCGATAAAGTTAGACGATCCTCCTCGAAGGAATCCGAACCCACCATCCCATTATGACGACACAGAATAACAAACACTGGAACGGCTCGAACCAACGCCCGGGTTTTACGCTCATCGAATTGCTGGTCGTGATCGCCATCATTGCGATTCTCGCCGCCCTGCTCCTACCGGCGCTGAACAAATCCAAACTCAAGGCCCAAGGAGTGATGTGCATGAACAGCCACCGCCAGTTGGCCCTCGCGTGGCGACTCTACACGGATGATAACCGGGATATGCTTCTCTACGCCAGCGGCGATACAACTGGTTTCCAGCCGGGCGTCTGGATGAGCGGCACTCTTGATTTCAGCCCGGGCAATCTCTCAAATTGGGATCCGAGCGTCGATATCTACAGAAGTCCAATGTGGCCCTACTGCGGGAAGTCCCTCGGTATTTTCAAGTGCCCATCCGACAATTCCTTTGTGACCGTGGCCGGGGTGCAGAAGCCCAGGGTGCGCTCCATGGTGATGAACCTTTATCTCGGGGGCTTTAAGGGCACTGGAGGGGGGGTGTTCAGTGATAAATCCTGGCGCCTCTACAAAAAGTACAGCGAGCTAGCCATCCCCGGACCGACTAAGATTTTCGTTTTTCTGGATGAGCGGGAGGACGCCATTAACTGGGGCAACTTTTATACGGACATGAAGGGATACCCTACGCCCGCCATGCCTGCAGGCAATGCGGGTTCCTATATGTTGGCAGACATGCCTGGTACCTATCATCACAATGCCTGTGGGTTTTCCTTTGCGGATGGCCACTCTGAAATAAAGAGATGGCAAGACCCACGCACCTATCCGGCGCTGAAAAAGGGAGGTTTACTCTTCGACGGCAGCACTGAAATACCTAGTCCCCGCAATCGGGATGTGGCTTGGCTACAAGACCACTCAACGCGTCCTCGTTGAATAAGTATATATCGCAGCCGCTGAACTAACTCCTACACTAAAACTGATTATCATTCTATGAACTTGCCTCTTCAAAAAATGACGCGTTGTTTCGTCCTGAGCCAAGTGTTCGGCCTGTTCGCAAGGCAACTTGCTAATCTTAAATCAATCTCCCTGGCCGAGTGGCCCGTCTGATCCGTTAACTTAAACCCAAGAAACCTAACCAATAGAACCTATGAAACTCAACACTCTTAAAACGAGGTCGTTCCTCGCCGGAGCGCTCGCGCTGGCCCTTTACTCTGCCTTGCCGCTCCGTGCGGATTATGCCTCCGATGTCCTGGCCCAAAGTCCATTAGCTTATTGGCGGTTCAATGAGACGGCGGTCGCTCCGCCCCTCGACTCGGTGACCAACTCCGGCAGTCTCGGAACCACCGGTGATGGCTACGTGGTATTGGATGTTTTAAAAGGCCAGGCTGGCGTGGTGGGCAGCTCCATTCGATTAAACAACGCCGGCGGCCCAGTTATTGGCTACAGCGGATCGAAGGTGGAAATTCCCTTTAACCCTGCATTAAACCCCAAGGTATTCAGCATTGAATTTTGGGCTAAACCCAACTCTCTTCCTGTGAGTGACGCTACTGGACTCTGCCCCCTCTCTTCATTTAACCAGAACTGGTTTGGCGGGGCTAACCGGTCGGGATGGCTTTTTTATGTGAACAACACTGGTCGGTGGCAGTTCCGCCTCGGCCTCACGAGCGGCTATGCCGCGATCTGTTCAGCCACCAGCGGAAATGCGGTAGCAGGAGTCTGGCAACATGTCGCGGTGACTTATGATGGCTTGACTGTTTATATTTACGTCAACGGCGTCCTGGTCAATACCACCCCCAGTGACGCCTCGGCAACCGGCTGGTTGCCGAACACGCAATCGTCACTGCGCGTCGGAGCCACGCCGCTTAACGGCACTGGCAGTGACGCTCCCTCGCCCGTTGCTAATGGAACCGCTGCCCAAGGCCACGGCGGAAACCGTACCTGGGATGGCTGGATGGATGAAGTGGCGGTTTACAATACTGTTCTTACGCCCGCAACGGTGCTGGCACATTATTCCGCCGCCTCGACCAACAACGCGGGTTATCATGCTCAAATCCTCGCCGGCAATCCGGTCGGTTATTGGGGGATGGACGAAGCGGTTGTTACCCCGCCGGATCCCAGCACCTTTCCGATTGTAACGAACAGCGGCACTTTGGGCAATGCGGCGGACGGCACGAACATGTGGGGCGCGCTCACGGCACAAAGTGGCTCGGGCTACGCCGGTCTAGGCGCGAGCAACAAAGCCATCTTTTTCGATGACGCGAACGGTTATATTGGCCTTCAGGACGCCGCCGGTCTGCACTTTGCCGGCAACATCACCATGATGGCATGGGTGAAGCCGGCCGTTCAGGATTTCTTCCGCACGATCATTGCGCACGGCTGGGATATCAATCATGCCGAGACCTTCCTTCGCATCTCACGTGGTGTGGGCGGCAGTGGAGCGGGCGACAGCAATTATTACGAAGTCGGTGTGACGGACAACAGTGGTTACTATGACTCCGTCCTCTTCCCCATGCCGGCTGGAGACATCGGCAATTGGGTATTTCTGGTTGGAACTTATGATGGCGCCAACTGGAGGCTTTATCGCAACGGCGGATTGGTAGGAACACTTGCCAGTGCCAACGGGGCGTTGGATGTGGCTACCCGCTGGTCCATCGGTTCACGAAGCAGTCCTGCGCCAGACCCTGCGTTGCCCCTCGCACTCGGAGGCTTGTTCTTCGGCGGCTTAATCGACGAACCCGCCATTTTTAGCACGGCGCTCTCGGCCGGAACCATCACTGCGCTTTACAACGCCGCCCAGGTTAAACCCGTGATCTCGCAGCCGGTAACTGTGCCAACGGGCGTGTATAAAGGATCGTCCGCAACCTTCTCCGTGGGTGCTGAGGGCAGTCCGACCCTGGGATACCTTTGGTCCACCAATGGCGTATCGACCGGGGTCACCACCACCAACCTCACCCTGAACAATTTGGCCGCTGGCAACCTGACCGTCGCGGTGGTCGTCACCAATGGGTTTGGCTCGGCTACCAGTTCAGTGAGCTTGGTTGTAGTAGCATCCAAACCCCTCATTACGGTTCAGCCCAAACCAATCACGCGGTATAACGGTTTGCCGTTCACCTTCTCCGTAACAGCGGCGGGCACTACGCCTATTTTTTACCAATGGAATACGAATGGCGCCCCGATTCCGGGAGCCACGTCCTCCACCTATTCGGGCATAGTCAGCGCGGCGACCGCAAAAAACTACAGTGTCACCCTAACCAACGAGGCTGGCTCGTCGAACAGCATTAGTGTGGCCCTCACGGCGGTACCGATTCCTTCCGGTTATGCAGGCGCAGTCTTTTCCAACGCGCCCATCGCCTTTTGGAGACTTGGAGAAACCAGTGGCTCGGTGGCTCTGGATAAATACGGTGGAAATGATGGCACCTATTTCGCCACTGCGCTTGGCCAGCCCGGCTATTCCGCGATTGATCCCGACACTGCTGTCGGGTTCGCCGGTGGTATTGGCAGTTACGTCGGCAACATCAGCGGCACCGGAATCAACTTCCAGGGACATACCAACTTCACGTTGGAACTCTGGGCCAATGGACCGGCAGGACAGGATGATGAATCGACGCTCATTGCCAAAGGCAACGGCCAATCCGGCACTACTGCCAGCGAGCAGTTCTCCATAGACGTAGTAGGGTTTAAATACCGCTTCTTCACCCGAGGCGGTGGGAACTCGTTGTATACGGCCGAGGCCACCGTCGGGCCTAACGGCACGTGGCAACATATCGTCGGGGTTTACAATGACACCAGCGGCGAGATGAAGATCTATGTTGACGGAGTCGTGTCGGGCACGGGTAGTCCCCGTCCTGCAGGACTGCGGGCTTCCAGTGTTCCTGTCAGCATCGGTTCTAAACATTTGGGGAACTCGCCGGATTACGATGGCGGTTTCACCGGGACCATTGACGAAGTTGCGGCCTACAGCTATGCGCTGAGCGAAGCTACGATTCAGACGCATTACGCGGCTGCCTACGGTACGAACTTCGCGCCGGTAATTGATCTACAGCCCCAGTCGGTAACTAATTACGTCGGGCTGCCAGTAACCTTATCAGTCCACGCATATGGCACGCCTCCCATTTCTTATCAATGGAAGAAAGGCGGAGTTCCTCTCTCGGACGGCGGAACGATCAGTGGCGCAAACAGTAGTGCGCTAACGATCAGTTCGCTGGTCCTGAGCGACGCGGGAAGTTACTCTGTCACGGCGAGCAATCCTGTGAATGGAACCAGCACGACCAATAGCGCTGTAGCCGTTCTCACCGTGTTTTCCGCGCCATCCAGCCCGCCCGCCATTCCCGGATTGGTTCTGCACCTGCCGTTTGACAACAATCTAACGGATGTAACCGGACGCACCAACAACGGCACGGGTATCCATATCAGCGGCACTTCGAGCAACACCGCCACGCCTACCTATGTGGCGGATGGCAAGCTCGGTCAGGGACTTCATTTTTCCACCGACGCTGCAACGACGAACAATGACTACGTCACCTTGGGTGTCCGTCCTGACTTGCAATTCAGTTCCAACGTCAACTTCACCGTTGCTCTTTGGATCCGCACACCAGCCAACATGACGTTCGGCGATCTCCCCTACCTCTGCAATGCAGTAGGCTCGACCTTTACCGCACCAGGAATCGTGTTTGCTTACACCTATGGATATGGAGCAACCCCCTATCCGGGGGGTTGGGCCTTCTCTGTTTATGACACTGCCGGTAATGGCGTGGGTGGCCGCGGCGAAGTCGGTTCGATCAACGATGGTAGTTGGCATCACTTGGTGCATGTATTCGACCGCAAGGCCGGCAATGCAAACTATCTCGACGGCGTGCCCGTTAAGTTCAACAAGCAGAACGGCACCTCGGTCACTGCAGCAAGGGCGAGCATTGATACCGGGCTTTCGATGAACATCGGGCAAGACCCCAGCGGAACCTACCCGGAATCAGGGTCGGGTGATATTGATGACTTGGGCATCTGGAAGAAGGCGCTTACACCGCTTGAAGCGGCCTCTCTCTACGTGGCGGCGACCAATGGCTTCAGCTTCACCGGTTCTACTACCTTCAGTCTCTCGGCAACGAGAAGCGGCAACAACTTGATTTTGAGTTGGACGGTGGGTGTGCTGCAGCAAGCAGACGTGGTCACCGGACCTTACACCGACGTGCCCGGCGCAACCTCTCCCCGCACGGTGGCGCTCAGTGCCGCCACGAAGAAGTTCTACAGGCTCAGGCTCTGAGCATTTTCGTTTGCACGGCGGCCGGGAAAAATCCCGGCCGCCTTTTTTTTGTCTAACACGAAATTCACCACCAAACAAAATCCCGCCGTCCGTTTATGGTGACTTATTGGGTGGACCACGCCGTTAAAGAAGTTCGAGTCGTTGCGATCAGCAAGTTCTGAGAAAAGATCGTGTTAATTTTTTTCTTCCAAACCACGTCGTCAAATTGGGTTCTTCGACATTTTCAGTGGAATAGGAGTCGGTTGTCCCCCTGAAAGCGGTGGAGGGCCACCGCACTCCAAGACGCTCACGCGAATTTCGAGGAGGCCTAAACAGCGCGATAGCGTCTTGGAGTGCGGTG
>JBBQRQ010000107.1:0-17386 GCA_038214755.1 Verrucomicrobiota bacterium | reverse complement strand
AGTTGCGTCTCATACAGGTCAGCGCGGAGTCCTGCCAAATGCCATAAAACGCTTTTGGCGAAAGATAGTGGGTCTGGCGTTTCCAATGGAACCGAGAATTCGCTGAAAATTCCAATTTGTCAAGCAACCGGATAAGCAGGGAAACAACTTCTGAGTGAGACCACCGATGATTACACCAAACGCCTCCTGCAAGCCCGGCTACAGAAAGCCTTCAATGTCCAGGTGGATAAGGAAGTGGCGGCGGTGACGATGGAGTTGATAACGGCGTTTCGGCTGGTCGGGCGCGACGTTGAAAGCGTCGAAAAGATTTTGAACGCTGGGAGTGTCGTTGAACTAAGCAAGAAAGAAGTCAAGATCGCTTCACACGAAAACGTCTTTGCGGCGCGCAGTCTGGTCACAGGAAACGCCTCGCGTTTGGAGACACTAGGCAAGCTATCCCTGGACGACATCCCTCGGAGTAAGGTGAATGGATTGCTGGCCACTTGTAAAAAAGCTTCGGCGGTTCTGGCCACAGTATCCCATCCAATGAATGAAAAAAGCCATGCAGATAGTTTTTGGCCGTTGGTGATCGCGACTGGGGTGCTTGGGACTGCTTGCTTGGGGCTGTTTTGGAAGCTGCGAATGACTTCCACCCAATCATTGGCTGGACGTGCGTCTGGCTAACCTCACGCGCAGGTGAAACGTGAATCTCGTACACAGAAATCGGCCGAGTCTGCGGATAAATCTTTGCTCGAATCCGGTCGACGCAATGGGGTTGCTGGTCTATGGACCGAAGACATTGGTCCATCTGGATTCTGGTTTAGTTACTACAGGTATGTCCGGGGACTCAATAACTGAATTCGTGACCTGTTGTGGTCGCGGAGCGCCAAGACGCGCCGTCGACAAAAGAACGGCAATAAGGATTAACCCGACGCCTGCGATTGCGATTGAAACCTTGGTGAGATGTCGTCGGTGAGCGGCGGCAAAAAAATGAGCGGCAGACTCGGTTCGCATGTGTTGCCGCACTGCTTTCTCGTGTTCCTCAAGAAATTTCAGTATCTCGTCCGAGGGCAGAACTCCCGTAACGGACGCACCATCGCCGCCTAGCCTGCCGATGCCGACGAACATCCGCTGCGTCCCGCTCTCCAAAAAAACCGGCCCACCGCTGTAACCATATGGAAGTCCCTTTTCGATTTGGATGCGTACCAGACTGCCCGAAGCATCCGAACCCGGTGACGGGTGGGGATCGGATAACACTTGCTGACAAGCGCGAGCTTTGCCGCTTTCGGCGGGATAGCCGAACGCGCGCCAGAAAACGCCTTCGGGCAAACAGTCAAACGGAACACCTCCATTGAGCCAGACGATATTCGGGGCAGGCAACTCTTCGCTGAGCCAGAGCAGCGCGAGATCGAGGTCGGCGTGGCGCTCAATGCGCTCACACGCCACCGTCGAGTTCGACAAATCTTGACGAACTACGAAATCTCTGGGAGTTGCCTTTTTCCCGCCGTTGTGAACAACGTGTTTGGCCGTGATAATAAGTGTGCGTGTTACCAACACGCCGGAGCCATATTGAATCTCATCGACTCCATCGGGACTGATCCAACTGACGCGGACCAAGCCAGCGAAACCATACCTCCAACGTCGATCGCCTGGGGAGTCGCTTTTCTTTGGATTCTCAGCTACAGCACTGTTCACAGGCGAATCTCTCACGGTTGTCGAATCGTTCTTAACTGCGCGAGCGCATACTCCACCACGAGGCGGACTTGCGGTTCACCATCGCCAGCCAGCTCGTTCAGAAACATCGGAGTGCGAGGATCGGTGACGCCTAACCGAGCGAGAGTCACGATTTGAAGGCAGGCATCAATCACGGCGGGAGCGTCTGGTTCGTTAGTGGGCGAGTTCGGGTCGATAAAGTCGGTACCTGTTGCCTCCCACTCAACGGGAGCGGGGAACTCGAGTGTCTGCAGGGCCTCGGCCAACGCAAGTTTCCGCGCCCTGTCCGATTGCGGAGTATAAAATTGCACCCACTCCTGCACTGCCGAGGCGAGTGCCGCCGACTGGTCTACTTCCTTCGGTTCTGGATTGGTGGGTGGTCGCGTGCCAAGCGGAGGCTTGACTCCATATTGCACATAAACCGCCCGCTTGTGTGCGTTGAGCATGAGTTCCACGTAAATCCATTGAACTTGTGTAGCAACCAGTCGACGGGGTTGGCCATTCTGAACTGAGAACTTTGGAAACTCATCTAAATCCTCGGGCCCAGCCAACGCAACGCGAATAGCGTGGTTCATGAATTGTTCCGTGCGTTCAGTGTTGCGGAGACTTTCATGAACCGTTTCGTGGAAATGATATTCGCCGGTTTTCGGATTCTCCCATGGGTTAGAGCGCGGGTCGAGCGTCGGATGCCCCTTCAGATATTTCTTGAACAAGAAGCCTTCAATGGTAGCCACTTTCAGATCGTCAAGTTGTGGCGACTGCTCCTTGGATTTTAGAACGCGCGTGCATTCCGCGAGATCATGACAGAGTCCCCAGTAAATGGAGGGCACTATGTCCGATTGTTCCTTTTGTTTTTTTCTTTTCTTCGGGCGCGGCAAGGAATATTCGCGTCCTGGAGCGATGTTTTCATCGGCGAGATTTGGATCGAAAAGAGCGGCCTTCCAAAGTCCGTGCTGCTGGGAGAAAAGATTGACGGTGGCTTCCTCGCGCAGGTATTCGCGCCAGCCACCGCGATAGCGCAGGGCTTCCTGCCAGATACGATTGTTGCGCTCCGTGCCTTTGTCAGCGGGCGGTTTGAAGTAAGCGTAATCGTGCCAGCGGCGGGACCGCGGCCAGGCCGCAGCGACCAACGCGCATTCCTTGACGAGCTGAAAATCCACTTCATCCCTCGGCTCGGCCACAATGCCGTAGAGCCGGAACTCCTCTGGATTCTCTGCCCCTGAAGGCGCTTTGAGTGGTAGCCGAACGCCGCGACACACGCGCAACGGCACATTGCGGACGAATTCCACATCATCCGCGTTATTCACTTGAGAGAGAGTCGCCTCTACGGTTTCCTCTTCGGGCTTTGCATTAATGAACCGAGCGTCGTCCAGATTCGGCGGCATCCCATGACCGAGTGCGGCGGCTTGATCGGCTATACCGTCAGGAAGGAGAAGATATGGGAACAGGCTCATACTGTTTTCTATGCGTAAGTCGCGAAGCTACGCCGAAGATTGTCAATAGCAAGAGTACAGTTGCATGACGAACATGATTATTTCCTTGCGCACATGGTTATCATCACCGGCTGGCCAACGCCCATAAAACATCGCTAAAAACTTAGCGCGCTCGAACCTCTGCGCTCGTTTTTTAACGAATCGAAGTTTGAGCTGATGTCGAAGATTGAGTCGAGTCCCAAAGACGAAATCTGGGTGGAATCGGACAAACGCAGTTCGTTGTAGAAAAGACGGAATCTATTTTCGATACCCCGAACGATCTAATTGATTCCTCCGCTGTCGATTGCTTCGGCGGGTAGGTAATCTCTATTGTCTTCTGCCGCCTTTGCTCATATCGCGCATTTAGAAGATGCATTGGGCTGATGATTCGAATCACCTGTTTGATCGGCATATCTTTCTCGCCGGTCGCCGGGCAATCCATCTTGCCCGTGAACGTGAGAACTTTCCCGCCGCCCTCGGCAGTTCCTTCGGTGGTCAGAATGGCGGTGCTCATGTCGTCGACCCCGACGGTGTTGTATTTTTCCTTCTGATTATCGTAACCCGTCAGGCTCATTCCCTGAAAAGGTTTGCCCATCATTTCGCCGCTGGATTCTAAAACCCGGTTGCAACGCTATGTCTAAGGGGCTATGAAGTTTGCCAGGTTACGGAGGGGCGGATTTTCCAAACCCCGTTTTATAAAAAGGCGAGAAATATAAAATGACTTTTAAAAAAAGCGGGTTCATATTTAAGTCATGTTCGCCCGCTGGTATGAAGAATCGTTACGGGTCAAGCTCGCCAAACCTTACGTTCACCTGATGTTCGGCGCGCGGCAGACCGGCAAGTCCACGCTCCTCCGTAAATTGCTTCCCGCTGATGTGCTCGAGATTGATCTGTCTGACCCAGCCACGCGCTCGCGCTATCTGAGCGAGCCGGACCGGTTGGTTCAGGAGTGTCGCGCGTTGCCCGAAACCAAGGGCGGCGCCTATGTTTTCGTGGATGAGGCTCAATCCGTTCCGGCAATTTTCGACGCCGTGCAACATCTTTACGATCGCGATAAACAACGCTGGCGTTTTATCCTGTGCGGCAGTTCCGCGCGGAAATTACGCCAGACCGGCGCGAACCTTTTGCCGGGTCGCAGCTTTTTACACCGCTTGTTTCCGCTGACGCTGGCCGAGCGGCCGCCACAGCCCAAACCGACGAGCCGCATGGAGTCGCCGTTGGAATTTTCATGGAAGGAAAAGACTCCGCCATCGAATCGTTTTCCCGCCGCCGACCTCGAAACGCGACTGGCCTTCGGCGAATTGCCGGGTGTTTGCGCCGCACCGGAGGAAGATCGCGACGAGATGCTCCAAGCCTATGCCGTCGTTCATCTCGAAGAGGAAATCCGCCGCGAAGCAATGGTCAAGGATTGGGCGGCCTTTCTGCGCTTTCTTCGGCTGGCGGCCACTGAGTCGGGCCAGATTCTCAATTATGCGGGCATCTCAAAAGAATCCGGCCCCTCGCAACCGACGATCAAATCCCACTATCAGTTACTGGAAGACATGTTTATCGGCTTCACCGTGCCTGCGTGGTCGGGCAGCCCGCGTAAACATCTTCTTTCGACGCCGCGCTTTTTCCTGTTTGACCTCGGACTGCGCCACGCCGCTGCTGGCCTGCGGGCCTCACGCGACGTAGTGCGTGCGAATCCCGGCCCGCTCTTCGAGCAATGGGTGGGCATCGAACTTTGGAAACGCCTGCAATATCTGGGGGGCGGCACGCTCCATTACTTGCGCACCAAAGACGGCGCCGAGGTGGACTTCATTATCGCCAGAGCTGGCAAGCTGACACCTATCGAAGTCAAATGGACCGAGAATCCATCACTGACCGACGCGCGGCACCTACTAACATTTTTGCAAGAACATCCCCGGCAAGCGAAACACGGTTACATCATCTGCCGCTGCGTAAGACCTCTGCGTCTGCACGACAAAGTGACCGCGCTGCCTTGGGCTTGTTTATGAAGGCGTACATCCGCAATGATCGTCTGGGGCACGGGCGCAACGAACGTGATCAAATCCAAACCCACGATGGGTGGCGAAGATTTCAGCGAATACAGCCGCACGCCGGAGAAAATTCCCTCCTGCATCTTTTGGGTTGGCGCGATGAAGCCGGAACTCGTGGCCGAAAGCAAGAAAACCGGAAAGCCGTTGCCGTCACTGCATTCGCCATTCTTCGCGCCGGTGGTCGAGCCGACCATCAAAACCGCCATCACCGCGATGTGCGCCTCGGTTTTGGAATTGGCGGGGAAAAAGTAAACACTCGCTCCGCCTGTTCAAACGTTTTAAAATATTCGGCAGATGCCAGTACCAACCAGCCTCGAAAATTTTAGAGAGGAACTCGCGCGTCTCGTTAAAAGTTTTGAGAAAAATCTGCATCATCACAAAAGTCAGGGCTACGTCGAAGCGCAGCTCCGCGATGATTTTCTGAATCCATTCTTTCGCGCGCTCGGCTGGGATTTGGAGAATCGCGCTGGTCACATTCCGAAACACCGCGAAGTTGAAATCGAGAGCCGCACCACCATCGAAGGCGGACACAAACGCGCTGACTATCTCTTTCGCACTGACACCAATGACCGTTTTGTTTGCGAAGCGAAAAAGCCCGCCGAAGAATTGAATGCCCGCTACGCTTTTCAAACCAAGCGTTATGCCTACAACAAAGGCGTTTTCCTCGCGCTACTCACCGACTTTGAAGAAATCAAAATTTACATCGTCGGCGGAAAGCCGCATCGCGATTTACCCGACGTTGGCCTCTGGAAAAGTTACCACTTCAAACAATATCCGCTCATCGTCAATGAACTTTGGGACTTACTCGCGTATGAAAATATCGCGGCGGGCAGCATCGACAAATTGATCGACACTCTTCCGAAAAAAGCGACTGGCACCGGCAGAGCGCGGCAGCAATGGCTTATCAAGCCCGACCGGAATAAGTCGATTGACAATGATTTCCTCAACACTCTCGACGAAGCGCGCCGCTCGCTCGCCTCTGATTTAATCCAGAGCAACGAACGCGACGATCTTCTCGTTGACAATCGGCTCAATGAAGCGACGCAACATATTCTTGATCGTCTTCTTTTCCTTCGCATCTGCGAAGACCGCGACATTGATACGGGTGGTCGCCTCGATTCCATCGCGGATACGTGGCGCAAAAATTACGGCAAAGAAGCTGGCCTTCGCGAAAAGCAACACGACTTTCTTGTGCGCGAAGAACCGCCTGCCTACGGCGCGTTCGGTCGCATCAACGCGCCGAAGGATGCTCTCTGGCACGCCGTCGTCCGGCACTTTCGCGCGCTTGATCGCCGTCCGCCGACGCACGTTCCTTTCTTCAACGGTAATCTTTTTAAAAAACATTTCAGCGAAGAACTGCTTGTCTCCGACGAATGGCTCGCCGACTTCATCCGTGAACTCAGCGCGGAAGAATCGCCTTATCTGTTCAACATCATTTCCGTCGAAATCCTCGGCACCATTTACGAACGGTTCCTCGGCAAAGTCGTCCGCCCACACGGACGCGGCGTCATCATCGAGGAGAAACCCGAAGTGCGAAAAGCGGGCGGCGTCTATTACACGCCCAGCTACATCGTGGATTACATCGTCGAGCAAACCGTCGGCAAACTCGTGGACGACAGAAAGCCCGCCGACACCTTGAAGCTGACCGTGCTTGATCCCGCCTGCGGTTCCGGCTCTTTTCTCATCCGCGCCTACGAACGGCTCTGCGAACATTGGCAGCGTCACCTCACGCGCAATCCCAAGGCGCGGAAAAGAGAACTTTGCTGGGTGGAAAAGGCTACCGGCGACGTCCATCTCACCGTCAACCTCAAGCGCGAGATTCTGACGAAAAATATTTATGGCGTGGACCTCGACGCGGCAGCGGTGGAAGTGACGCAACTCTCGCTTTACCTCAAGATGCTTGAAGACGCGAACCGCACCACGCTCGCCCGCGAACGCGAACTTTTTGCCGAGGAAATCGCGCCTGCCGCCCTTGCAGGACAACATCAAAAACGGCAACTCCCTCATCGCGTCGGATTTCGGCGGCGACGAATTGTTCTCCAACGAAAGCGCGGAAGCACTGACCCGCATCAAAGCCTTCGATTGGGATGTTCAGTTTCCGAAGATTTTCAAATACGGCGGCTTCGACGTTGTGATTGGCAATCCGCCTTATGGTGCGGACATAGGAAAAGAATACGAAAGCTACATTCGATCTAAATTCAAATCGATCACCAACTCCCTTGATTCGTTCATCATGTTCGTCGAGCAGTCTGGAAATCTGCTGAGTGCTAAAGGACGATTTGGAATGATTATTCCATCCGGTTGGGTTTCGACGCCTTCTTCGAAAAAGTTGCGAGAACGATTTGCCGAACAGTTCAAACCAACTGCGTTTGTATCTTTGCCGTATGATGTTTTCGACGGTGCTTATATCGACACAATTATTGTGACGGCGGAGCGGCTTCAAAATGGAAAATCGTGGGGAGATTTGGAAGATAAGGAAGTTGATCTCGTTGTCTTCCCAATCCGTTACAAGGTAGAGAACCAAAAACAATTCGAACCGTTTAAGAAGATCGGCAATTTGGAAGATTGGATTGGATCGAAGGACAATGGATTCCTTGTTCTTTCCTCTCGTGAAGAAGCTGGATTAGTGAGAAAACTTCGTAGCGCCCCTGCAACACTCGACGACGCAGTTGAAGTAATGCGGGGCATCGAAACTTACGCTCCGAAGTCAGCGAAAGAATGCAAGTTTCCGAAGAGAGCATGGAACGGAGAACTGCTTCGCTATATTTTAGATCTTGGGCCGAAAGCATTTGAAGACTACACGCCTGAAATCGAAGCCGGAAAGCCGCGAAAGTTCTTTCGCGGCCCTCGCATTTTGCTTCGCCAATTACTCAGCAGAAAGTTTCGTCTCCAAGGTGTGTTCACCGATGAAGAATTCTTAACGAACCAGTCAGTTCAGAGCTTGATTACAAAGAGTGAGTTCCCGAACATTCGTTTTGTCCTCAGCATCTTGAACAGCCATTTGATTTCTTGGTATTTTTGCCAAATCAATCTTGTTGCTCGTAGAGACGACTTCCCGAAAACCATCATCAAACAGACTCGCGAATTACCATTTCCGAAACTTGACCTCAAATCCAAGTCCGATCAAGCGCGGCACGACAAGTTGGTTGGGTTGGTGGACAAGATGGTGGTGCTGGTGCCCAAGCTGCGCGCGGCCAAAAGCCCCGCCGAACAACAGACCTTGCAAAACGCCGTCACCGCCACCGACCAGCAGATCGATCAACTCGTCTATGACCTCTACGGCTTGACCGAAGCAGAAAAAAATCTCGTGGAAGGAAACAAATGAAAACTCACGCGCGCAAAACCAAAACTTGCAGGGCGGTTGTCCCCAGCCGCCGGGGCGTGGCGTTTGAGGACAAAGGCCCTACAACAAAATGCCGCATCAAATCGCCGACGAATCGGCCAAAGGTCTTTCATCATTCCCGGATGCGTTTCCCCAGCAAACTCTCCGTTTCGCAACGCGAAGCAAAGATATTAGCCGAATGGGGTATTTCACTTCGCCCCGGCATCGAGCGCGACACCTTGCTCATGCCGTGGCTCATCGCTGACTCCGTGATTCACGAAGCCAGTTGCTTTCTCGACGTTCAACTCCCGGTCGAATGGTCTGACTGGTTAGACCAACGCGCGGAGCGTTGCTACGCCCGCAATCAGCAGTTCCGCCAATTCGTTCGGCGCAAAGAAAATTCGGGACGGAACTGTCTCTATCGCTTCTTCCGCCACTGGCTCGCGGGAAAATTGCAAAAGGAACGTCTGAGTTTATTCCAGCGTTTGCCACGCACCTATTTGCTGGGTGCGCCGTTGAAATTCTGACGCCGATGGCACGCGGCCAAAGGCCCATCTGAACTTTACTCGCGAACAATAATTACTTCCGCGTGTAGGTGATCTCCATCGTTTTGTTGTCGCCGCCTTTGCTCACGTCGTGCATTTCGAAGATGCGTTTGTTGGGGCTGATGATTCGCAGCACTTGTTTGATCGGCATATCTTTCTCGCCGGTCGCCGGGCAATCCATCTTGCCCATGAAGGTGAGAACTTTCACGCCGTTCTCGGCGGTTCCTTCGCTGGTCAGAATGGCGGTGCTCAAGGCGCTTGAAGTTGGAGATATTCGCCAGGCTTGATCGATTCGGCATTCTGCCGGATGTAGGACCAATGCTTTTCCAGTGTAGGACGGTGGTTCGTCCAGAGTTCGAGAATGGCGAGTTTCCTTCCGCTGAGATTCTGCTGATGGCGCATGTTCTTGTCGCAAATGATGAGAAGATAAAATCCGGATTCTTCAGCGGCACGGAGCAGATCGCCATTTTCCAATTCTCTCCAGCCCATTCGCGCGGCTGTATGCACATCATGGCCGGGCAGTCCGTCGCGCACTTGAACTGGCGTGCAGACGTCCAGCAATACCTTCATCAAGTTAGTTCCGCCGTAATTCGATTCCAGCCGTAACGCAAGACACCGGTGGCCTGTTCGCGCGTGACGCCATCAAAGGTTTCCAGGAAATAGTCCAGACTCAGGCCGTCGGCGAGATAATCGAAAAGAGTTTGAACGGGCAGGCGTGTGCCGCGAAAAACGGGCGTGCCGCCCAGGATACCGGGATTGGACACCACCAAACCTCCGACGGCGCTAGTGATTTCAGCTACGGCACTCATCGGATAAAAGTTAGTTTGCCCGGGTTGGAGCAGCAAGCTTCGATTGCGTCGAAAACGCGCACAGCATGGTGACACAATGGAAGAAAATATTTGGACGACGTGGCAACGCCACCTCACGTAAAATTGGGCTTTGCCCAAACAACAATTACTTCCGCGTGTAGGTGATTTCCATCGTCTTGTTGTCGCCGCCTTTGCTGACGTCGTGCATTTCGAAGACGCGTTTGTTGGGGCTGATGATTCGCAGCACTTGTTTGATCGGCATATCTTTCTCGCCGGTCGCCGGGCAATCCATCTTGCCCATGAAGGTGAGAACTTTCGCGCCGTTCTCGGCGGTGCCTTCGCTGGTCAGGATGGCGGTGCTCATGTCATCGACCCAGACGGTGTTGTATTTTTCCTTCTGATTGTCGTAACCCGTCAGGCTCATTCCGTGAAACGGTTTGCGGTTCCTGCCGGCTCGGAGTTCGAAGCCGACTGGAAACTGACTTGGCGTTTCTCGCGTTGGCG
Source organism: Verrucomicrobiota bacterium (assembly GCA_038214755.1). Lineage (GTDB taxonomy): Bacteria > Verrucomicrobiota > Verrucomicrobiia > Limisphaerales > CANJXF01 > CANJXF01. Next base: position 7,003 of record JBBQRQ010000107.1, on the reverse strand, counting down.
GCGGCGAAGTGGGAGGTTTCCCCCTGCGCCGATCGAGTCCACGATGATTTCAGTTCCGCAAAGAATTTCTCCAGCAGTTGGCAGACATCCGGTATATGCACCGTTGCCACTTCCCACACCACTTTTAGGTTAACGTTCGCATAGTCGTGGGCGACGATGTTTCGCATCCCGCGCATCTTGCGGAACGGGAGATCAGGAATGGCACTGCGAGTCTCATCATTCAAATGCGCTGTCGCTTCGCCAATTACTTCGATGCGCCGGATCACAGCATCTTGTTTCTCGAAGTTGTCAATGAACTCGGCTTCGGACACGCCTTGCACGTAAGAAGAAATAAGCTGGGCGGCGTTCAGGATGTCTTGCAGGCGACCGAGTTGCTCAGTTTCCATAGAGACAAACGGCGGAACTGAGAATGTGGTCGCGGGCGAATTGGTTGGGAGATTTTTCCAGCGACCTGCGCAAAACAAAATCCACCGGGAATCCGACAATTTCTTCCGCCTCGCCCGCCATTTCCAAAAGTAGAGCGGTGGACACCGACGTGGAGTCATTCAGCGTGACGAGCAGATCCACATCGCTGCCGGGCACTGCGTCACCGCGCGCGGCTGAACCAAACACGTCGAGACGGCGTATGCGGTGTTTTTCGCAGAAGGGACGAAGGAGCGCTCGCATCTCTGCGACGGAAGGAATGTCCGATTGGTTTTGCATGGTGAAGTTTTTTTTAAACACGTTTTTCAGAATGCGAGAATTGTAAACCACCTTCATCGGCGGCGGTCTCGTTCAACGACTCGCACGAATTCTTCATGACTAATTGGCTGAACGCGGCCGCTTTCCATCTCCGCTTCACGTTGCCAGACTTCTTCGTCTGACACATCGGTTTCCGGCGGTGGCAAGGTTGCCAGCAACACCGCCGCGAGATGTCCGCGCTCTTGCTCGCTTAAGGTCAGTGCTTCCTTTTCGATTTCGGCGATCTTCATGGCGGAAACGTAGCAAAGGGAGTTTATCCTCGCTAGCTTTGATTGGGCGCGCCCGAACCGTCGTTCCCCGACTTGATGAATTCTTCGAGATGAATTTCCTTTCACTGCCACTCAATTCCCTTTTCAATTTTTTCTATGCCGCGTGATTATGTTTTGCAGCCGTTCAGTTCGCCGATCGAACTGCAAATCGATTATCCAAAGGAACTGAATCCGCAACAACACGCCGCCGTCACGGCGTCGCCCGGAGCGGCCTTGGTCATCGCGGGCGCAGGTTCTGGAAAAACTCGCACGCTGATTTATCGGGTTGCCTATTTGCTCGAACAAGGCATTCCCGCCGACAAAATTCTGCTGCTCACGTTCACGAACAAAGCGGCGAAGGAAATGATGCGGCGCGTCGGCGATTTACTTGGCAGCGATCCGGCAGGCGCGGGACTTTGGGGCGGAACGTTTCATTCGATTGGCAATCGCGTTTTGCGACGGCACGCCAGGCTGCTCGGCTATCAATCGGATTTCTCCATCATGGATCGAGAAGACGCAAAGGATTTGTTGAACGCCTGTATTGGCGAATCGGAAATCGATGTCAAAGCCACGCGCTTTCCAAAGGCGGACGTGCTCGGCGATATTTTTTCGATGGCGATCAACACGCAAAAAACCATTCAGGAAATTTTGACCGAACAATACGATTATTTTTTGGAACTCGCGCCGCAGATTATTGATTTGCAAAAATGTTACACCGCGCGCAAACGCTCCACCAACGCCGTGGACTTCGATGATCTCCTCGTGCTCTGGCTTAGATTGCTTCAGGAAAATGAAGAGGTGCGCGAACAGTATCAGCGGCGATTTCAATTCATTCTTGTCGATGAATATCAGGACACGAACAAACTTCAGGGCGACTTGATTGACACGCTCGGCGCGCGACACAAAAACGTCATGGTCGTCGGTGATGATTCGCAGAGCATCTACTCGTGGCGCGGCGCGAACTTCAAAAATATTTTGGAATTTCCAAATCGTTATCCCGGCGCGCACGTTTACAAAATTGAAATCAATTATCGCAGCACGCCGGAAATTCTGGCGGTGGCTAATGCCGCGATTGCTGCGAACATCAATCAATTCGTCAAACATCTTTCGCCCGCACGCAAGTCGGGGAACAAACCCACCGTCGTGACTTGCAACACGGGCGGCGAGCAGGCGCAGTTCGTCGCGCAGCGGGTTTTGGAATTGCGCGAAGAAGGCGGGAACATCAACGAAATGGCGGTATTGTATCGCTCGCATTTTCACGCGTTGGAACTGCAACTGGAATTGACGCGGCGAAATATTCCGTTCTCGATTACGAGCGGGATTCGGTTTTTCGAGCAGGCGCATGTGAAGGATGTTGCCGCGTTTTTGAAATTTATTTCCAACGCGCGCGATGAGCTTTCGTTCAAGCGACTCGTTCGTTTGCTGCCGGGCATCGGCGGAAAAGGCGCGGAAAAATTGTGGCTGAGATTTCAGGAGACAGGAGACAGGAGACTGAATTCAGAATCGGAAACTCAAAACTCAAAACTCAAAACTCAAAACCCGATTGCCACGGCGTTGCAGCGTTGCACGAATTTCGTTCCTAAAAAAACTGCTGTGGCTTGGACGCAATTTGTTGCGACCATTGCGCAGTTGGAAACAGAGCCAATTCGCGGAAACGCTTCGCGCATGATCCGGCTCGTGATTGAAGCGGGCTACAAAGAACATTTGCAGGAGGAATACGCCAACTTCCGACAACGCCTCGAAGACTTGGAACAACTCGCCAACTTCGCGCAGCAATTCAAAACGCTCGAAGAACTTTTGACCCAACTCGCCTTGCTCACCAACGTCGAGGCAGAAGACAACCAGCCGACGAACGATTCCGAGCAACTTCGCCTTTCCTCAATTCATCAAGCCAAAGGTTTGGAGTTCGATGTCGTGTTCGTCATCATGCTTTGCGACGGACTTTTTCCATCGGCGCGCTCGCTGGAAGATCTCGATGGAATCGAAGAAGAGCGCCGGTTGTTTTACGTCGCGGTGACGCGCGCGCGCAATGAACTTTATTTGAGTTATCCGCTAATTCGCCTGACTCACGGCGGCACCGGCGATGTGATGCAACAGCCGTCGCGTTTTCTCGGCGAGATTCCAAAAGACCTTGTCGAAGAATGGAATTTGCGTCCGATGCATCCTTACGCGTAGCGCAGGATTGCATCCTGCCGTATCGCCGGTTTGCAACCGGCAGAACGTTGGAAAATCGGACGCGCTCGAAACACTCGAACCGCCGCAGGTTGAAAACCTGCGATACAGCAGCTTGCAAAGCTGCGCTACGACGGCAACAGCGGTGACGCCATGCAACAAACGTCGCGTTTTTCTCGGCGAGATTCCAAAGGTCGTTTCTCTGCGCGCCTCTGCGAAAACCTTTGCGACCTCTGCGTTAAACCCGAAGTCCGAAGTTCATTTCCCAGAAGCGAACGGAGAAAACGAAGGCAGAAGGACTTGTCGTAATCTAGCGTTACACAAAATCGATCGCGCCAGAAGCAGCGGAAATCCTTTGCTTTGTTCTCTTTGTTTTCTTCTGTTGGGTTCCGCCTCGGTTTTCGGGTTAAAAACAGGTGTTCATTAGGTCGCGGCTTCCGCACTGGCCTCGGTGGATAATGTTTTTCGTGTTGTCAACGCTCTGGCGAAACGATTTAGTTTCAGCAGAATAAATTATGAAGACTTCCCGTTTACTGGTTCCTTTTTTCGCTCTCGCAGCAGTGCTTTTCTCTACCAATCTCGCCCGCGCCGATCTCTTTGAGAAATTTGGTCTCGGCAAGAAAACCAATTCTGTCGTTTCCATCTCGGCGCTTTCGCAAGACCAAATTGTTCTCGGCTTGAAACAGGCGCTCGGCAAAGGCGTGCAACACGCTGTTTCCCAACTTGGACGCACCAATGGTTTTCTCACGAACATGAACGTAAGAATTCCCATGCCCGAAAAATTGCAAAAAGTTGAAAAAGGTCTGCGCGCCATCGGCCAGGAAAAATATGCGGATGATTTTGTCGCCACGATGAACCGCGCCGCCGAGCAAGCGGTGCCGGTGGCGAGTTCTGTTTTCGCCGATGCGGTTCAAAAAATGTCGATTGACGACGCGCGCGGTTTGCTCAAGGGCGGGAAAGATTCTGCCACGCAATATTTCCGCCGCGTCACGGAGACGAATTTGTTCAACCGCTTTTTGCCCATCGTCAAATCTGCGACCGAGCGAACCGGCGTTGTCTCAAGTTACAAAAAATTTCTGGCAAAAGCCGGCGGCTCGAATTCGACCAGTGGCGGCCTCGGGAGTTTTGGGAAAAGTTTGAATGCGGATAAATATTTGAACCGGGACGCCATCGACATTGATAGCTACGTCACCGGGAAAGCGATGGATGGCTTGTTCAAAATGGTGGCGGAACAGGAGAAAATGATTCGCGAAAATCCGGCCGCTCGCACCACCGATTTGCTCCAGAAAGTTTTTGGCGCGGCCGCCCGTTAACCTGAATTCCGAAATCCGAATGCCGAAAAGAAGCTCGAAATCCGAAGTCCGAACAACGTTTGGTTGCCGACGCAGAAAGGTGCTCCGTGATGGTGTCTGAGCCGACCGGCATTCGGGTTTCGGGTTTTCGGATTTCTTTCGGCCTTCGGTTTTCGAACTTCGGTTTTAGACACTAACCTTTCTTGTTTCAGCAATTGGATTTGCTATAACCCGCCCGTGCAACTTCGGACCGCCTGGATTTCTTTTGTCGGATGGGCGATTTTTCTCACCGGCTGCGCGACAAAATCTGAAGAGATAGTTTCTTCCCCGTCGTCTTCCAACGCCTGGCCTTGCTACGTTTTACGCGCCGAAAAAATCTGGCAACTCAATCCAGCCAACGGCGAGCGATTCGATGCGTCCGGTTTGTTGCTCCGAAAAAATGGCGACCTGCTCACAGTCAACGATCGCAATCCCACGCTTTGCCGAATTCAATTTTCAGAAAAGAAAAACTCCGCCGATTTAATTGTCATTTCGGATTATTTCAATGCGACACAGTTCACGCCTTTCGCTGCGGAAAAAGTGGATCGTTACGATTGCGAAGGAATTGCCGAAGACAAACAAGGGCGAATTTATTTATGCGAGGAAGCCAACCGTTGGATTTTGCGCCTGGATCCGAAAACAAAAAAAGTTGAGCGACTTCCAATCGACTGGTCGCCCGTAGAAAAATATTTCCATCCGACAGATCACAATGCGTCCTTCGAGGGAATTGCGATTGGCGACGGAAAAATTTTTGTCGCCAACGAACGGCAGGAAGGTCGCATCATCGTGGTCGATTTGAAGAGTTTGAAAATCGTCGATGACTTCACCGTGCATCCGACCAAAACAAAAATGAAGGACGTTCACTATTCGGATTTGTGCTGGTTCGATGGCGCGCTCTTTGCGTTGCTGCGCGAAAATCGTGTCTTGGTGAAAATTAATCCGAAGGAGCATTGCATTTTGGCGGAATACAATTTTGGCGAAATGACGCAGGAACCTGACGTGGCCTACCTCGCGCCCAATCCAACTTTGGAAGGTTTGGCGGTGGATAAAAATTATTTTTGGCTCGTCACGGATAACAACGGTATGCCGCGAAAACGATTTCTCCTGGACACGCGCCCCACACTTTTCAAATGTCCGCGGCCGGACTGACTGCGAAAAGGAGCAGAGGAGAAGATGAGAAAAGGAGAAAAGGGGAAAAGGAGCAGGCGAGAAAGTGGAACTTCAAAGCTTTGCCCCTTTTCTCCTTTTCTCACTTTCTCACTTTCTCACTTCGCACCCGCCGGAGGCAGATGATACCCTGCGATCGTGATTCGCAATATCATCTTCGATTGGTCGGGAACATTGGTCGATGATTTGCCCGCCGTCTTTCGCGCGACCAATTTTGTTTTTGCCCAAGCCGGCTTGAAGGAACTGACCATCGAACAATTTCGTGCGGAATTTTGTTTGCCGTTCAAAAAGTTTTACGACCGCTACACGCCGAACGTCGCGTTGGAACAATTGGAGAAGTGGTTTCACGGCCATTTCAAACAGGTGCAGGATTCGGTGGTTGAACTGCCGCATGCCCGCGATTTCTTACTTTTCTGCCGACGGCATGGCGTTCGAACTTTTTTGTTGAGCACAGTGCATCGCGATCATTTCGCGGTGCAAATTGGCGTGACTGGATTCGGTGACCTGATCGAGAAGCCTTACGTGGAAATTTTGGATAAGCGTGAGAAAATTCTGGAAATCCTCTCCGAGAATCAACTCGCGGCAAAGGAAACAATGTTCATCGGTGACATGCAGCACGACATCGAAACCGCGAAGCATGGCGGCGTTTTTTCCTGCGCGGTTTTGACCGGCTACAATCGGCTCGAGCAATTGCGCGAGAGCGAGCCGGATGTCATCGTCGAACACCTCGGAGAACTTCAGGAAATTCTGGAGCAAAATAATTTTGAGATCGCGCATCGCAGACATGGGCAGGAAGTCGCGCCCATTTCTCATCCGATTTGCACAGTGGGCGCGGCGATTTTTGATGAAGCCGGTCAAGTCTTGATGGTGCGCACGCACAAGTGGTCGAACCTTTGGGGAATCCCCGGCGGAAAAATAAAGTTTGGCGAACCGTCACCGGGTGCGTTACGCCGCGAGATCAAAGAAGAAACCGATTTGGAAATCACGGACATCGAATTTGTTTTGGCGCAGGATTGCATTCATTCCAAAGAGTTTTATCGCGAGGCCCATTTCGTTTTGTTGAATTACACCTGTCGGACTCGCGGAAATCCCGACGTGAAACTCAACGAGGAAGCGCAGGAATTTCGCTGGGTTTCGGTCGCCGACGCATTGGCGATGGCGTTGAATCAGCCGACGCGAATTCTGCTGGAAGGAGTGGAGCCACTTAATAAGAAGGTTTCGTGAAAATTTCTTAAGGGAAAAAGAAATCCCTTCGCGCCCGCCGGAGGCTGGTGCTACCCGGCCTTGCTGTTCTACACACTTGCCACAAATTCCGCGTTCACCTAATTTCGCGCGCATGAACAC
>JBBQRQ010000106.1:0-17559 GCA_038214755.1 Verrucomicrobiota bacterium | reverse complement strand
CCTCACCCTAACCCTCTCCCCCGAGGAGAGGGAACCTGCCCTCAGCACGCGCCATCACTCACTAAACCATGAACATTTTCCAGCGCTGCATAAGATTCTCCCTCTCCTCGGAGGAGAGGGCCGGGGTGAGGTCGAGCGTTGCTCTGCACTGAATCGTTCCGGCTCAGCCGAGGTCCGCCTCCTCACGTCGGCGGCTACGAGAAAAACGGAGGTGCGTTCATGAATTTCGGCCCGCTCATTTTTCTCGGAATCTTTTTCACGATGTCGCTCTCGTGGCTCGGACTCGTGCTCGGCCCGCAACTGCAACTCGGAAATCAAAATCCCGAACCGAACGAAAAAACCGGACAACTTTACCCGCAACACCGCGCCGGTCTCGCGTCGCAAGGCGCGCAAATTTATCGGGCCAACGGTTGTTTCTATTGCCATAGCCAGCAAGTGGCTCCCAAAAATTCCGGCCCCGATTTCGCCCGCGGCTGGGGCGAACGCCGCACCCTGACCGCCGATTATCTTTTTGATTCGCCGGTGATGGCCGGTTCGCAACGCATCGGCCCCGACTTGACCAACATCGGTCTTCGCCGCCCCGACGCGAGTTGGCATCTGCTCCATCTTTACAATCCAAAAATCACGATGGGCAGCGGTGAAAAATCCAACATGCCCTCCTATCCGTTCCTTTTTGAGAAACGAAAAAAATCCGCCAAAATTTATTCGGTGGGTTTGAAGCTGCCGCCGACGTTCGCGCCGGAGGGCGATTACGAAATTGTCCCTCGTAACGAGGCCATCGCGCTCGTGGCATATCTGCAAAGCTTGCGTTCCGACACGCCGCTCTACGAATTGCCCTCGCTCACGCCGAGCACCAACATCGTCGCGGCCTCAACCAATTTGCCCGCTGCGACGAATACGTCCGCTTCAACCAACACGTCGGCGGAAACGCCATCGACGAATTCACCCGCGAAATGAATCCCGAACCGAAAATTTCTTCCGTTCTTGAGGAAGCCGAACCCACGGTTGGTTTCGCGCCGGTTCCGATTGTTCTGTTTCTGATTCTTGGCGCGCTCTTTTTTCTCGGCGAACTTTACCTCGACAAATACGGCGGAGGTTTCAACGCGAAAGTTTATCAACCCTATGATTCCTGGAAAATGGTTGAAAATTTGCAGCCAAAAGGCGCGGGCGACATTCTGTTTGCAAAAGGAAGAAATGTTTTTACCGCCGCTGGCTGTGTCGCCTGTCATCAGGCGAGCGGCTTGGGCGTCGCGGGACAATTTCCTCCGCTTGCCGGTTCGGAATGGGTTCTCGCGCCCGGGCCGAACCGACTTATTCGTATTGTGTACGGCGGCTTGACTGGGCCGATGACAATCAAAGGGGTTCAATATTCCAATCTCACCATGCCGGCGATGGGCCGTGATTTGAATTTATCCGACGAAGATCTGGCCGCGGTGATTACCTTCATTCGCGGTAACAAAGAGTGGGGCAACACCGCTTCTGCTGTCACCGCTGAACAAGTCAAAACGCAACGCGCGCAATTCAAAGATCGCCAGAATCCGTGGACCGCCGAAGAACTCAACGCCGTTTCGGAAAAATAAACATCGCGCGTTCCAGAACACCGCCTCTCCGCAGATTCAAAGCGGAACACGGGTGATTAAAAGCAGGTGAGGTTGGAACCCGATCTAATGATTGGACCGGGGGAAACGTTCCCGCTTTGGCGGGACGGTGAAAAAGCCGGCAAGCTCATTCATTTGCGCACTTTCTCCATCGCGTAACGTGCAGGAAAAGCGGCGTCATGCCGCCGCAGTCCAAGGAAACCAAATCCAAACTCACCCGGTTTTCATGACACCCGCAGAATCCCGCAAACCATTTCCCCACTTGCAGGTTGGAAAAATCCTGTGCTACGTTGCGCCCCGCAATGGGTTGCCGATGTGGCGGAATTGGCAGACGCGCTAGACTCAAAATCTAGTACTCGCAAGAGTGTGTGGGTTCGACCCCCTCCGTCGGCACCATTTAACTCAGGACTTACGCAGCGCGCGAGAGATCCACCGTTTTCAAAGATCCGGGAGTTTGACAACAGCAATTTTCCCTTCGCACTTCGCTGTCACCAGTTCTGGTGACTGGTTGAATAACGCCCAGCGCCTATTCTCAGCCCGTTCTCATTAAATTCGCGTGTGAAAAAGCCGGACTTGTTATCCGGCTTTTTTTTTGTACTTGGGACACGATTAGCATGCTAGCGAATTCTCCCTATCGACTTACGTTCAGCGCCCCTCTCCGTCTCTACCGCTCGGGAAGCCAACGCAATTTATGCGGCTGCGGGAATCCTCACTTGGCGCCAATGGCGATGAGCTTGGTGCGGGTTCGGAACAACAGCGTCCCGTCTGAGATCGCAGGCGTGGCCAGACAAATGTCGCCGAGGTTGTTCGTTGCGGCGATGGAAAATTGATCCGCCACCGGCACGACCAGCACCTTGCCGGTTTCGCCTGCAAAATAGAGATGCTGTCCGTCGGATACCGGCGATGCCGTGTAGCCTTGCGCGATGCCGAGCCGCTCGCTGTAAAAAATCTTACCGCTCTTCGCGTCGAAGCACGTAATGACCCCGGCATCCGAGCAACCGAAAACCCAATTGCTGACGGCAATCGGCGTTTGCATATAGTTGCCCTGTCGCGGATGCGCCCACGCGATGGCCGCGTTGGTGCCCGCCGGATCAGGAGGCGTGATGTCGCCGGTCGCTTCGGGGCGGATGGCGCGGAGGGGCCGCAAGCTCCCGTGGGCGCTGGTGAGATAAATCAATTCGTTGGCGAAAATAGGTGTTGGCACCGGGATGTCGCCGCCGCCGTCGAGCCGCCATAATTCTTTTCCGTCCGTGAAGTTGTATCCGCCGGAATGATGCCAGCCGTTGACGACGATTTGCTTGCGGCTACCGGTTTCGACCACCGTCGGGCAACCCCAGGTGGGCGCGTCACCTCGAGGCGTGCGCCACAATTCGCGGCCGGTTGGCAAATCGAAAGCAGCAAGGAAGGAATTGGTCTGCACGTCACAGAGAACAATTACTTTCCCGTCGTGAATGATGGGCGAACTCCCGAAACCCCATTGAGCGGAGGGCACAGCGAAGAAGCCGGAATCCATCGGCCCCAATTCTTTTTTCCAGCGCGGCTTGCCGTCTTTGTCGAAGCAGAACAATCCTTCCGAACCGAAAATCGCCACGATGAGATTGCCGTCGGTGGCCGGAGTGGAATTGCAGTGCGTCGCTTTAGGATGACGCTTCACCCTCGGGCGCGCTTGGTGGCCGACGATGTTCCATAGCACTTTGCCAGTCGATCTCTCCAGCGCGAGCAACCGCCATTGCTGCACGCTATTTTCTTCGACCGAGCCGATGTCGCCGTAAAGGCCGACTTTGAGTTGAGGGTTGCCTGGACCCACTGCGGTTGCCACGTAAATGCGATTCCCCGCAACAATGGGCGCAGCGTGTCCGAGTCCGGGCAATGGAGTTTGCCAGCGAACATTGCGTCCGGTTTCAATTTTCCACTCGGTGGGCAGGGCTTTGCCCGCATCAATTCCGCAAGCCTCCGGCCCACGAAATTGCGGCCAGTCCGCGGCGTTGGCGGTGACAAGAGGCAGCGGTGTGATAACGCAAACCGCGAGGAAGCCGACGAAAGTTTTTAACATGAGGCCATCCAACAGAAATGTGAGCGCATTGGCAAGTCGCGTCCGCGCTTTGCGCCACAACAGAGCAGTTTCTGAAGGAATCGAAGCCACCGCAATCTGGTGCCGGGCGGTTTCCCTGATGGAAACATTCTGAGATGGTGCAGATTCAATGCGTGAATTTTTAGCGGAACAAAATGAGCGACTCACTTCTTGTTTTCTTTTTCGCGGCAAAAAAATTGTTTTTACCTCTAGCTTTTCCGTTGTTCCGCTACGCCCAATGTTTAAAGTCCGGCAACGTATGAAACTCACGCGCATCTTCTTTGTCCTGGTTTGTTGTTCGATTTTTTCCGTCAAGGTGTTTGGCGCTGACGAACTGTTGACCCGACGCGAGTGGAAGGTGGATGGTGTTGTTCGTGAAGCGCTGGTTCACATTCCGCCCACGGCAAAAACGAATGCCGCGCCAGTCGTCTTTGCCTTTCATGGGCACGGCGGTTCGATGAAAAACGCAGCGACGATGTTCCACATTCAAACGCTCTGGCCGGAGGCGATTGTCGTTTACATGCAGGGACTCAACACGCCCGGCCGACTGACCGATCCCGAAGGAAAAAAACCCGGCTGGCAATCGGGCTTCGGCAAACAAGACGACCGCGATCTGAAATTCTTCGACGCGGTTCTGGCGAGCTTGAAGAAAGATTACAAGGTGGAAGCCAAACGCCTCTACTCCACCGGCCACTCCAATGGCGGCGGGTTCACCTACCTGCTTTGGGAAGCGCGCGGCCAACTCTTCGCCGCGTTCGCGCCATCGGCTTCCCTCTCGCGCACCCTCGTCCAGCCGAAAGAAAATGGCGCGACGACAGATTCCGACAAATCCGAATCGGCAGGGCGAGCCAGTCCTCTGCGCGCCGCGACTTCGACATCGGCTATCGGTTCAGAACATTTAACGGACGGCGCGCACGGAGTGACGCGCCCTACCTTTCTTCCGAAACCGGTATTGCACGTCGCGGGCGAAAACGATCCGCTGGTGAAATTCGAGTGGCAGAAAATGATGATAGAGGCAGTGCGCAAACTCAACCAATGCGGCGAAGGCAAACCTTGGGAGCAGGACAAGCGCTGCACGATTTACAAATCAAAAGCGGGCGGCGACGTGGTGACCTACATCCATCCGGGCACGCACAAATATCCTGAAGAAGCTCCGGCAATTATTGTGAAATTTTTTAAAAGATACGCAAAGCCGTGACTATTTTTGAGGGCTGAGTTTCCCTGCTGTTCGTCTCAGAGAAGGTTTGGTTTCGGCAACATTCGTAGCGCAGATTTTCCATCTGCTGTATCGCCGCGCTTCCAGCCTGCGCCGCGTGCAATGTCGTAGAAATCAAAACGGTTCAGGCAGGGTCGATTGAAAATCGGCGACCCAGGTATTGGGAAGTGTGCGCTGTGACCGGATGGGTTTCCTCATTGACGCGCGCCCGTCGCCTCTGCAAATCAGCAAATCCCCTCTTTTGAAAAATGGAAAACCCATTGTAGAAAACGCGCGGATTGACGGCGTGAATCGACCAGCCAATGTTTGTTATGGCACTTTTGAAATGGATTCCCTGGCGGTTTTTTGCGACGCGCGCCGCGCGCTCTCACGGGTTTCTCGATCCAATCCTTTTTCTCGCCAAGCTGCGAAAGTTTGCCCAGCCTTCCGAAGTATCCGAGCCGATCGAACTGCTTCGTGCCGGATTTCTTTTCCATGCGCGCGGTCTGATCAACACCAAGGCCATTCAAAATAATCTCGACTGGGTCTGGCCGTATTGGGTCGAGCGCCAATTTAATCCGCACGACCATTCCTTCATCCCGCGCGCTTTTTCTTTCAGCCACATCAATCTCACTCATCGCAATTGGACGGCCGTCGGTTTGCCCGATGTTCCCTTTTATCCGATTGTCGATCCGCGCGGGCTGGTCACTCCGCATTTCGACGGTTGGTCGCTGGACTTCTGGTTGATTGGCGAAAATAAACGCCGCCTGCTCCCGTCGAAGCTGGAAAAAATCGAGCAAACCATCGAAACGAAAAATCAATTGCGCATCCGCAATCACATTGCGGAAAATGGCTGGAGCATTTCCACCGAAATTGAAATGCGGCTGGTTGATCGACATCCGCATTGCGTCATCCGCGTTTCCGCCACGTCCGAAAAACCCGCGCAACTCGCCGTCGTCGTTCGTCCCTATAATCCCGAAGGAATCAGTTTCATCGAGTCCATTCGCACGCAAGGCGATTGCCAGCACTGGATCGTCAACGGGAAGGACAAAATTATTTTTCACGCTCTGCCGGAGAAATGCGTTTTCTCCAACTACAAGGAAGGCGATGTTTTGCACGCGTTGTCGCACCGAGGCGTAGTGGAGCAGACATCCTGTCTGCCCCTGCGGGCTTCCAGCCCGCGAGACTGGGGCTGGAAGCCCCAAAAGCAGACTGGAAGTTTGCTCCACTATGGAAATCCTGCTGGCGAAATCGAATGCCCCGTTTCGATGGCGACAGGCGCGGCGCTCTTTTCGGTTTCGTCGCTGCAAAAAAATCCATTGGAGATTCACGTTCCAATCATCGATGAGTTGACCTCCAGCAAAGAACCGGCTTACGAATTCGTTCCGAAATGGAGTGATGAGATTTCCGCATTCAGCCAGTTGGAAGTCCCCGACCAAAAAATAAAATTTCTCTACGATACGGCTATTTCTTCGCTCGTTCTCCATTCTCCTCACGAAGTTTATCCCGGCCCCTACACCTACAAACGTTTCTGGTATCGCGACGCCGCTTTCATTTTGAACGCCCTGATTTCTCTCGGCGCTCGTGCCCGTGCCAAGCGCGCGCTCGATCTTTTTCCAAAGCGCCAGACGCACGCGGGCTATTTTTTGTCGCAGGATGGCGAGTGGGATTCCAACGGGGAGGCGATCTGGATTTACCATCGCTACCTGCAATTGACCGGCGAACCGACTCCGCAAAAATGGCTCGGCTCCATTGAAAAAGGCGCGGACTGGATTTTAAAAAAGCGTTTGCCGCGCGACATTCCCGAACCCCACGCCGGTTTATTGCCCGCTGGTTTCAGCGCCGAACATCTCGGCCCCAACGATTATTATTACTGGGATAATTTCTGGGGCGTGGCCGGCTTGCGTTGCGCGGCCGACTTGTTGCAATCAACCAAACCTGAAAAGGCGAAATATTTTTCCGACGGCGCGGGTGAATATTTGGAAACGATTATCGCCTCATTCAAAAAAATTCCTGACCGCGAAGCGCGCGGCGCGATTTCCGCTTCTCCGCATCGCCGCATGGACGCGGGGGCGGTCGGGTCGCTCGTCGCCGATTTTCCGCTGCAACTTTTTCCGCCGGGCGAAACGCGAATTGAGAAAACGGCGGAGTATCTTTTGCAGCACAGCTTTTTTGAGGGAGGATTTTTTCAGAACATGATTCACAGCGGAATCAACGCCTATCTCACTCTGCATCTGGCGCAGGTTTTGTTGCGCGCGGGAGATTTGCGCGCGCTGGATTTGATCGACACGGTCGCGCGTCTGGCCAGTCCGACCGGGCAATGGCCGGAAGCAATTCACCCGCAAACCAAAGGCGGCTGCATGGGCGACGGCCAGCACGTTTGGGCGGCGGCGGAATGGGCGCTGATGATCCGCAATTTATTTGTTCGCGAAGAAAGTGACCGGCTCATCGTGGGATCGGGAATTTTCCCGCGCTGGTTGCACAGTGGAAAAGCTTTTTCGTTCGGGACAACCTTGACGCGCTTTGGGGCGGTGAAAATTTCCTTTGAGCCGCGCGAAAATAATTTTCAACTCTCCATCGAAGGAAACTGGTTTGGCCAGCAGCCGCTTATTGAAGTGACCGTGCCGGGGTTTGTTGGCGGAGAGCGCGGAGAAAAAACCAACCTGTTTTTTCTCAAACCGAAAGAATGAACGCCGATTATGGCGCCCACCGTCAGAGCGCGGTGTACGCCAGGCTTCTGTTTGCACCTGCCGGAATACCTCACGAAGTTCGGCGGGTGTGATGACTCAAGCAGACAGATCCCTTCTAATTTTTTGTTTCCTGAAAATATTATCGCCGATGTTATTCTAAATCATGCCGCCGAAATCCTGGTCGAAAATCGTCGAACACTCCGCCGATCCGCCGCGGGTTCGGAAATTTTTTGAGCAGCTTCAAACCACCGACGCGATTGCGGATTTAAAAAATTTCCCCGTCGAAAAAAGTCACATCCTTACTGCGCTGTTTGCCGGCTCCCAAGCGCTCGGCGAGTGGCTCATCGCTCATCCCGAATGGCTCGCTGTTCTGGAACCTGAGCAACTTAAATTTCCCAGGCAGGAGCAAGGGCTGCGACGCGAAGTCAACGCTTGGCTCAAACCAGGCTTGAAATCGCGCGATTATTCTGGCGCGTTCGGGAAAACTCGCCTGTTCAAACAGCGGGAAATGTTACGCATCGCTACTCGCGACCTGGCACGGCTCGCCGAGGTTCCCGAAATCACCCGAGAACTTTCCAACCTGGCCGACGTTTGTCTCGACACCGTTTTTCAACTCTGCCGCCAGCAGTTGGTCGAGCGTTTCGGCGCACCCTTTCATCTCGATGCGGAGGAACGTTGGCAACCGACGCCGTTTTGCGTTCTCGGCATGGGAAAATTAGGCGGGCAGGAATTGAATTACAGTTCCGACGTCGATGTTTTATTTCTTTACGGCGAGGAGGGAAATGTTTTCAAAACGCCGCCGAAAAAAAACGATCCGCCAGGCAAAGGCCTGACCAATCATCAATTTTTTACCCGACTCAGCGAAGCGTTCATCGCCGAGATCAGCCGCATGACCGAGGAAGGAATGTTGTTTCGCATCGATCTTCGTTTGCGGCCGGAAGGCAACGCCGGTCCTCTGGCCCGCTCGCTCTCCAGCTATGAAAATTATTACGCGCAATGGGGACAAACCTGGGAGCGCATGATGTTGATCAAGGCTCGCGGCGTGGCCGGTGATGAACAACTCGCCGCTGAATTTCTCGAAATGATCCAGCCATTTCGTTTTCCGCGCTCGCTCAACGAACGAGTGCTGCGCGAGATCGCCGCGGTCAAACAGCGCATCGAAAATGAAGTCGTCAAATCCGGCGAACTCGAACGCAACGTGAAACTTGGTCGAGGCGGCATTCGCGAAATCGAATTCGTCGTCCAGGCTTTACAAATTCTACACGCGGGAAAAATTCCTTTTCTGCAAGGCGCGCAAACTATCTCGATTCTGCAAAAGCTCGTTCAATACAAATTACTTTTTGCCGACGAGGCGGGCGATTTGACGAAGGCCTATTTCTTTTTGCGCGATGTCGAGCATCGCCTGCAAATGGAAAACAACCAGCAGACGCACACCATTCCGACCGAGAGAAAATTTCGCGAACGGCTGGCTCGCCTGATGGGATTCGAATCGTTGCCTGCGTTTGAAAAAGCGCACGAAACGCATCGGGAAAATGTGCGTCGCGCCTACGACAAATTATTAAAAACAGACGAGCCATTGCGACGTTCCGATTTGCCGGATCAATTTTTTGGCTACGAAGCCGAGTGGAAGAAAATTCTCGCAACCCATTCCTTTCGCGACGTGGACCAGGCGTTTCGACTGATCCAAATTTTTGTGGAAGGCCCCGGTTACGTCCACGTGTCTCCGCGCACGGTCGAACTCGCGCGAGAACTTCTCCCGAAATTTTTCGCCCTTTGTAGCGGCGCGTCTGTGACCGCCGCAAATGGTAACGTCGCGTCTGTGACCGCAAATTCTCCCGCGGAAAACAAATCAGCGGCGGTCACAGACCGCCGCTACAATTTTTTATCCGATCCTGATCGCGTTCTCGCTCGGCTCGATAGTTTTGTCGGAGTTTACGGCGCGCGCTCTCTGCTTTATGAGCTTTGGACAACGAATCCGTCGCTCTTCGAATTATTGATCTGGCTTTTTGATCGCTCCGAATTTCTCGCGGAAATCGCCATTCGCACTCCCGACCTGGTTGATGAATTGGAATTGAGCGGACGTCTTCGCCGGCAAAAAACTGCGCCGGAAACGTTGGCAGATTTGCGCCACGGGATTAAAGATGAAGATCAAAAACTTTGGCTGCGAAAATATCATCAAGCCGAACTGATGCGCATCGGGCTGCGCGATATTTTGGGACTCGCGGATTTCGAGCAAAATCTCACCGAGCTTTCTGCGCTGGCCAACGCCTGTTTGCAATACGCGGTGGAAGTCGTTCTGCGGAAAAACAAAATTTCTAAACCGTTTTTTTGCATCATTGGCCTGGGCAAACTCGGCGGTGCAGAAATCAATTACGGTTCCGACCTCGACATTATTTTTGTCGCCGACTCGAAAACAAAAAATCTTTCTTCGCTGCAAAAACTGGCGGTGGAAGTGATGGATTTACTTTCAGCGCAAACCGAAGCGGGCATCGTTTTCCAAACCGATGCGCGCCTTCGTCCCGACGGAGAAAAAGGTTTGCTCGTCAACACGCTTGCCGCTTACGAGGAATATTATCGCCGCCGCGCACAGCTCTGGGAGATTCAATCGCTCACGCGGATTCGGTTCATCGCCGGCGATGAAAAGATTGGAAAACAATTTGGGGAACTCGCCGCGGCGCTCACCGATTTTTCCGATACGCACCCGCCGGAGGCAGATGCTACCCGTCGCTCGCTGGCGGCATTCACGCCGCTGTGGAAAATGGAAATTGCGCGGATGCGAAGTCGCATTGAAAAAGAACGAACTCCCCCTGGCAAAGATGCACTCGCCATCAAAACCGGATCGGGTGGATTGATCGATGCGGAATTCATCGCGCAAACGCTTTGTCTCGAACATGGGTGGCGCGAGCCGAATACCTTGCGAGCATTAGAGCTTGGTTTGGAGAAAGGCGTGTTCGCAAAAAACGACGGCGAAATCCTGATCGAAAATTACTGGCAGCTTCGTCGCATCGAAGGGATTCTGCGCCGATGGAGTTTTGCGGGAGAAACGATGTTACCCGATGAAGACGCGCCGCTCTATCGAGTGGCCGTGCGGTGCGGATTCAAAACCACGGAAGAGTTCATGCAAGCGGTAAAAGAATTTCGGGGAGAAATTCGCGGAGTTTATCAACAATTTTTTCTTCTACCCGAATAGTTGCAAGGGATGCAGCCATGAATTTCACTTTCGCGGAATCAGTCTTTCCGAGGCACACTCCAAGGCCCGTTGAATACGGATAACGGTCGTGAGAAGAATGTTAATTTCGCCGGCTTCAACGCGTTGAATATTCCGAAGACTCAGGTCAGCGAGTTCTGAAAGCTTCTGCTGAGATAAGTCGTTTGCGACCCGTTCGCGGCGAACATTCGCGCCGAACTCGCGCAACCAACCCTCTGACTTCTTGTCCAACGGCACGGCACATTACGTCGTAATAATTCGATTGACAGAAACGCCGCAACACGTCGTAGTTCGCGCACAACCAAAATTCCTATGAAAGCTCTACTCCTGAGCGTTGCTGCATGTCTGTCTATCGTTTCATTGCCGGCTCATGCCCGTCCCCGTCCGCCCCTGCCTCCATTTCCAGAAGCTGCCGTGCTGGATCGGCTGGACTTCAATGCTCCGTTTTATGCGGGTGCGACGAATGAATTTTGCAAAACTGCCGACGGCGAACTTCACGAAAGCTGGTCGGGTTATGCGCTCACGCGAAGTGGTGATTCGGTGACGCCACTCGTTATTTCGGCATTGGATGGAAATGGGAAAACGAACGTGGCTTGTGGCAATGGAGCGATTCGCTTTTGGTTTAAGCCGCACTGGACGAGCGCATCGCTCGCGAAAAACGGCGGGCCGGGAGTCAATGCGCGGTTGGTTGAATTCACGGTTCTGAAAAATAATTCGTTGGCGGTGAACTGGTCGCTTTACACAGATGAAGAAGGTTCGACGATTTTTCTGAGCGGGCAAAACGATTTTGGCGCGACGAAATTTTTCCAAGCAGACATCGCGTGGCAATCTGATGAATGGCATTTATTGACGCTCAATTATGGCGTGGACGGCACCGCATTGTTCATTGATGGAAAAATGGGGGCGCAAGGTTCGGGCGTGCCGGGAACTTCTGCGGCTGCGAGCGGAGTTGTCATCGGCAGCACATTTTTGGGAACGGACACGGCGGGCGGAGAGTTCGATGAAGTTTATTTTTTCGCGCGCCCGCTGACGGAAAAAGAACACTCGTTTTATTTTGATGCGATGAGCGGAACGGCGTTTTTGGGTCCGATTTCCCCCGAAGAAGAAGCAGAGTGGAAAGCGGCCGCGAAAGCACGACAGCAGGAAAAGGAATCTCAGTTGTTGGAATCGGAATCACACGAAGCATATCGTATGAATGGTATTATCGAAAATTGTCCAACCAATGGGCCAGTTTACATTACGAACATTTTTTGCACGTTTAGCACAAACGGAAGTTCCACTGTTACCTTTGATATCGTCGGCGGCACCAATGGGATTTATGACATTTTTATGGCGACGCATCTCGTGGGTGACAGCATCACGAATGGAAACTGGATATGGCTGGAACGAGGCTACACCTGCAACAGCTACATTTTCACCAATCAACCGGCCGAGTACGCATTTTACGTTTTGGGCGATTCAACAATTGACCCGGATGGCGACGGAATCTCCACGGCATACGAGCTACTTTCGAGCAAGACTGACGCGAATTCAGCGGACACAGACAACGACGGAATTCCTGATGGTTGGGAAGTGCAACATGGATTGAATCCGCTGGTCGACGATGCCAGCGAAGATCCCGATGACGACGGACTCACGAACCTCCAAGAATATCAAGGCAACACCAATCCCTTCGACAACATGCTCGTGATCTGGGGCGATAATCTTGACGGCGAGAGCACGGTTCCCTGGGGATTCGGTCCGGTCACCAGTATGGCTGGTGGCGGCAGCGCTAGTGCCGGTGGTCATACGCTGGTCTTAATGCCGCAACGAACAGTTACTGCGTGGGGCGCAAATTATTTTGGGCAAACGAATACTCCGTTCAATCTTTCCAACGTCGTGGCGGTGGTTGCTGGCGGCGATCAGAGCGCCGCGTTGAAATCCGATGGAACCGTTGCGCAATGGGGACGCAGCTTCACGAACATTCCTTCTGGCGCGACAAACGTCGTGGAGATTTCAGCGGGCTATCAACATCTGTTGGCGTTGAAGATGAATGGAACCGTTCTGAGTTGGGGACGCTCGAACAGTCCGGCCAACGAAGTGCCAGCAGGTTTGAATAATGTGAAAGCGATTGGCGCGGGTTGGAATCATAACGTGGCGTTGCGCAGCAATGGAACAATCACGGCGTGGGGATTGAACGCTCAATCGTTGAACTGGAATCTAACGAACGTGCCAAGTGGCCTTGCTGATGTGGCGGCGATTTCGGTCGGCGCGCTGCACAGCGTCGCGCTGCGCGGGAATGGAACCGTGGTGGCGTGGGGCAACAATGCGGGCGGCGAAACGAATGTGCCGACGGGTTTGTCGAACGCAGTTTCCATCGCAGCGGGACGCGGTTACACGCTGGCCTTGCGAGCGGACGGAACTGTCATTGGCTGGGGTCTTGGTTTGCCGGGAATTCCAGCGGGGTTGGATCAAGTTAAAAAAATTGCGGCGGGACCGGCCCATGCCTTTGCCGTGCGACAAGGCATCCTGACCCCGATCATTGTTTCTCAACCTAAATCGCAAGGCGCGGCTGCGGGAGGAAGTGTGACGTTTCGAGTGCGGGCATCCAGTCGTCGCGAACCATCTTATCAATGGCAGAAAGACGGTACGAACATTATCGGTGCGACTAACATCATGCTGGTCATCAGTAACGTGCAGTCAAACAGTCAAGGATACTATCGCGTGTTCGTGAGCAATGGCGCGGGAACGACCGTGAGCGAAGAAGCGCAACTGGCCTTGGTCGGTCCGCCCGTGATTATGTTTCCGACGACACTCCAAAACATTTGGGTTCCTCAATTTAGCAACCAGCTTTTGAGCGTCATCGTTACTGCGCAAGGTTCAACATTCGCGTCATTCCATTATGATTGGTTCCACAACGGTCAAACCAACAGTTTGTTCTTAAGCATGTCTAACCTCTCGCTTTTTGCGGGCAGCCCGGCGAGTGAAGGGCAGTATTGGGTGATCGTGTCGAACATTGCAGGAAGAGCCACGAGTTCAGTTTGGACCGTAAGGATGATGAGTCCAGGTTCCGTGGCCGTTTGGGGAACGAACAACTACGGACAATTTGAACGCCCACTGGAATTGACCAACACGGTTTCCATCGCGGGCGGTGCAACACATTGTCTGGCCGTGGCCGAGGAAGGAAATGTTTTTGCGTGGGGTGGATCGAACTTTGGAGAAACAAATGTTCCATCAGGATTAACCAATGCGCTCTCTGTGGCTGCGGGAAACAATCACAGTCTGGCTTTGCGCAGCGACGGAACGGTGGTGGCGTGGGGAAGGAATAATGACGGCCAGACCAATGGGCCCACCGGACTCAACAACGCCACGGCCATTGCGGCAGGCGGAAACCAGAGCATGGCATTGCGGAGCAATGGGACAGTGACCAACTGGGGAAACACGTTCGGGACGATTCCCTCCAATTTAACGAACGCGATAGCGATTGCGGCGGGAACAAATTTTTGTCTGGCGTTGCGGAGCAATGAAACGATTGCCGCCTGGGGCAATAATGATTTGGGGCAAACCAATGTGCCGGTGGCGGCGAGCAATGTTGTCGCTGTTGCGGCGGGAACTTTTCACGCGCTCGCGCTGCGTAAAGACGGACACGTTATTTCGTGGGGATCGCGCACCGATGTTCCTGCTGATCTGACCAACGCGATGGCCATCGCGGCCGGAAATGATTTCAGCGTTGCTTTAAGAAATAATGGAACGGTCATCGCGTGGGGCGGCAATAGCAGCGGACAAACGAACGTGATCACCAATCTCCCGCCGGTGAAAATTATTGCGTCAGGGGGAAGCCACGCGTTGGCCGCGCTATTTTCGCCGCTGGTGCAATACCCGGTCGATGTCTCGAAAGAATTGCTCCTTATCTACAATACGAATTCCGCTGACAGTACTTTTGTGAAGGACTACTATCTGGCGCATCGACCTATGGTTGCCAACGCCAATGTTTTGGGACTCGACTGTCCTACGAACGAGATAATCGACGGCGTCACCTTCACCAATGATATGCTTAACCCTTATCTGAGTTGGCTGAACCAGAACCCCACGAAACACCCAGAATACATTGTGGTATTTCTTGATGTCGCTACGCGTGTTCACTCAGCAGACAATAACAATGGAACCAGTTTAAGCGTCCGGCTGCGAGATCAGACGCCCGGCATCAAACCGTATGTGACGCACATCAATATGGGTGGCACGAACGATTGCAAAGGCTACATCGACAAGCTCGAATATATCGGAACTACTTATTCGCCGGGGAAAGTTATTATCAGCGCTGGAGATTATGGGAATACTAATTTCGTTGTGGACAATATCCGATATGGTGCAGGCATCTGTAGTAATTGCAACTTTTCAGCGGGGGGAAGCACAGTATCAGTGGCGACCAATGGCTTGATCGCAAACGGCATTTCGCCTAATGCAATTATTTATGCGGACGGACTTGAGACAGGAACCAATGCAGGCACCAACATAGTTTATTCCTTTCTTCCTCACCTTACCGGCATTACTAACGTGGCTGGCTATATTTGTTGGGGTGAACACAGTTCCCTCCAAGCTGATTACGCAACCAACGGAGTAGTTCACTGGCACGGAAGTAGTAAATGGTGGATCATTCAAACAATTGAGTCCGACAATGGATTGCGTATCTCAAATCAAGGAAATTTTACCCGCTGGTTTTCCTCTAATGCATTCGGCGGCACTAACTATTCCAATACCCCGGTTGGAGCGGTCACCCATGTGGAGGAACCGCAATTGCCAGGCGTAAATGATGCGTATATTTATTTTGGCCTATGGGCCGCTGAAAAGAACTTCGTTACGTGCGCATGGCAGTCGAGAATCACTCCTTTCTTCCAGGCGGTCGGAGATCCTTTAATTGTGAAATAGGAAAATATGAATACGAATAGAAATCGGTTTTTTGCCATAGGTTGGATGATTCTTTTCGCCCGCCTTACTAGTTTTTCACAAGGCATCTTTGTAAACTTAAACTTCGAATCACCGATTTTGCCATTAACACGCGACCAGTTTTTCCAAGTGCCAATCACAAATGCTCTGCCCGGCTGGACGGGATACATCGGTGGGAACCAAGTAAACCGTATCGGTTATAATACCTTCGCGCTGAGTGCAGCCGCTATTTCGCTACAGGACACAGGCTCACCCTACTTCACTCCTCTACAAGGCAGTTATTCTGTGTTTTTACAAAGTGGTCAAGGGGGGGACGCAGCCATCGGTCAAGTGGGTCAAGTCAGTTCCACTATCCATTCTTTATTCTTCCTGGCCCAGTTCGATAACATTTTCCCGGGCCCACTAGTTACATTCGCTGGTCAATCCATTTCTTATTTCGAGTTGTCACGATCCAATAACTATTCCACATTCGCCGCCGACATTTCTACTTTGGCCGGACAAACTGGCGAATTGCGGTTCGCTTCGCGCGCGAGCACCTTATTGGACGGAATACGTCTCTCCACCACAATAGTTCCAGAACCAAACATCTATTCATTGCTCGGCTGCGGGCTTCTTTTACTCGGCGCTGCTCGAGCAACGTTGAAAAGAAAACAATGAAACTTTGCCCTGCAATCATTGCGAGTCTCCTGTTTGCCGCCCCACGCGCTTTTTCTCAAAGTTCCTTTGCGAATCTAAATTTCGAGTCGGCTGTGACTATTTCCATTCCAGGTGATCCCTATAATCGAGTCCAGTTTGGCCCGGCGCTGGCGGGTTGGACAGGATATGTCGGCACGAATGTTCAGACTCGAGCCTTGTATAATAATATTTTCCTGGACTCAACCGGGTTGGGAATACACGGGATAGCTTCTCCTATGAGACCCATTGGAGGAAATTACAGCGCGTTTATCCAAGCCAAGTTTGGGTTGACTGTGGATGGTTATCCGCCCGGGACGTTAGTCGAGGCGTCGTTGAGCCAGATGGGACTCGTGCCATTGAACGCTCAATCGCTTCTGTTCAGGGGACGCGGTGGAAACTTTCAAGTCGGTCTGGGTGGAGTGACGCTTAGCCTTATCCCTTTACTCAGCACCTCATTATACTCTTTTTGGAGCGGACATCACTACGTTCGCCGGAAACGTTAATGAGCTGCGATTTACAGTTCCCGGAGGCTCACTGTTTTTGGATAATATTGTGTTTTCCCCCCAGCCTATTCCTGAACCAAACATTTATTCATTGCTTGGCTGCGGAGTTCTTTTATTCGGCGCTGCCAAAGCAAGCTTGAAAAGAAAGCCATGAAAGTTGGCACGGTCATCATCGCGATTTTTCTAATTTCCGCGCAGCCGGGTTTTTCCCAAGGTTCGTTCGTAAATCTAAATTTCGAATCACCGATTTTGCCATTAACACGCGACCAGTTTTTCCACGTGCCAATTACAAATGCCTTGCCGGGTTGGGCCGGCTATATACGCGGAAATCAAGTAAGCACCGTGATCTACAACAGCTTTGCCATTAGTTCAGCATCCATTTCTTTCCATAATACCAATTCAGGTTTCAAACCTCTTCAAGGTAGTTACTCAGTATCACTACTGTCCGGTTTAAAAGCCCGGTAAACACGGGTGATATCGAGGGTCGAGCGATTCCGAGGGTGGCGGCAGTTGAGCAAGGGCCTGTGAAATGGGCGTTTTCTCGAAAAGTGTGAGGCTCAAAATCTGTAGAATGGTGTAGAGACTGGAAGGCAGATGCAGACGCTTTTTCAAAATGGCGACGAGCAGGTAAACGGCGATGGCACTCCAGATTTGGGTGCGCACCGCGTTCTGGCTCGTGCCGTAAAAGGCTTTGAT
>JBBQRQ010000105.1:0-18110 GCA_038214755.1 Verrucomicrobiota bacterium | reverse complement strand
GAGAAGAAATTCGCTATCAACAGCAACGATCATGCTTTTTCATGAGGAAGTGGTTCCATCCCGCCGCCGTGGCGTTGACGCGAAAATTCTTCCATTTGCTTTCGATATTTTTTGACAAAGGCGGCCCAGTTTCGTCGCCCCGGAATTTTATTCGCCTTCGCATTTTCATAAGCCGCCATTGCCTCAGCTCGAATGCGTTGTCGTTGGCGAGCTACGATTTCGGGAACAGTCAATTCGGATGAAACACCGTTTTGGCAATGCAGATTTTCTCGTTTCATAAAAACAATTTGGTTCAAACCCGGCGGCTGGCAAAAGATATTTTTATTTCACCGTATTAACCAGCGGCGTCAGCCCCTGAATCCGAACTTCCAACCGGTCGCCCGATTCGATTGGCCCCACTCCGCTCGGTGTGCCGGTCACGATGACATCTCCGGGCAACAACGTCATGTTCGTCGAAACAAAACTGACAATCTGGTAGCAATTAAAAATGAGCTGGTTGGTGTTGGAGTTCTGCCGGAGCTGACCGTTCTGAAACATCTGGATCGTCAAATTGTGCGGGTCAATTTTCGTTTCGACATAGGGACCCAGCGGCGTGAAGGTGTCAAAAGACTTCGCCCGCGCCCATTGCGTTTCCGAATTTTGAATCGTGCGGTCACTGATGTCTTGCGCGGCGGTGTAGCCAAAAATGTAGCGCGCCGCGGCGGTCGGCGTCACATTGCGAACGCGGCGGCCGATGACCACCGCCAGTTCTGCCTCGAAATCCGTGCGATGGTTGGGAAATGGAATTTCAATTTTTGATCCATCTGGAATAAGGGACGTCGTCGCCTTGAACCAAAAGAGGGGTTCTTTGGGCAGAGGCTTGCCCGATTCGCGCGCGTGATCGGCGTAGTTCAAGCCGATGGCAATAATTTTCGATGGGACAACCGGCGTAAGAGTTTTCAAACCTTTGAACGCAGTGGCTTTTTTATCGAAAGAGGGCGAGCCAAAAACATCTCCGTGTAATTTGAAAAGTTCGCCGTCCACAACCTTGGCGTAGAAAATATCGTCGCCCTTTTGGAATCGGCCAATCGCTGCCATAAAGTTCGGCGTATGCTTACCAAAAGGAAAGCGAGCCTCGCAAGACGAATCTCCGCCGCGCCAACAGGACGGGCGCATCTCATTAAATTGCAGATTGCAAATCTTCGGAAAAAAATCAGCAACGGAACGCCGATCTCCTGATCGGCATTGGAACGCTCCACATTTGCCGCGAGCCGATCGGGAGATCGACGTTCCGTTATTTTGCAAGAAATTGAGATGCGTCCCAACACGGCGTGAGGCGGGAAGCCGGGGATGATTGGATGATGGGATCGTTGGATGATTGGAGCGCGGACAAGGCGGTACGCGCTCCTTTTCGGCCTTCGGGCTTCGGATTTCTTTCGGCTCTCGAATTTCGAATTTCGGATTTCAGATTTATTTCTCGCGGAAAGTTGCCAGTGTCCCGCCGTAGATTCCCCTTTCTTTCGCTGGAAACTTTCTCTAAAACCAACGCGATGGATTCTGACCAAACTTGTCCTTATTACAAAATTTGGGGCGTTGATGGAATTATTTACGGCCCGGTGGAATTGCCCACGCTCGTGCATTGGGTCAAGGACGAACGCGTCGCCGCCAACACCTGGCTTTATTGCGATCACAACGAATCGTGGTTCAGGGCTGGAGATCTTCAAGAGCTGCAAATGTTCTTTCGCGCCAAACCAACTCCGGGCGCAACGGCGCCGGACCACTCCGCAAATTTAAAACCGGGCGCGTTGCGTCGCGTAAAAATTTTGGCCGACATGAAAGACGCGCAACTGGAACGTTTCGCTCAATTCATGGAAGTCATCACCGTCCGCCAATGGACCGAGGTGGTGAAACAAGGCGAGACCGGCGACGCGATGTATCTCATTCTGGAAGGTGAACTCCGCGTCCGGCTGATGATCAACGGCAAAGAAACGATTCTCACCCAATTGGGCGCGGGCGAATTTTTTGGAGAAATGGCTTTGTTCGATCACGGCCCCCGCTCCGCCGATGTGGTCGCCAATAAAGATTCCCTCCTTTTAAAAATTTCCGCCGCGTCCTTCGACAAACTTTTTACGCTCGCTCCCGAACTGGCCGCGCCCTTTCTCCTTTCGACCAGCAAAACGCTCGCCGCCAGAATTCGCGCCGACAACAAACGCTTCAAAGATTCCGTCAGCTTCGCGCGCACCGGAGGCTTCTGATTAATCTCCAAAAAGTTTTTTCAACTGCTCGCGCGCCGCGGATTCGCGAGGATTGGCTTCATCGCTCACGATGAATTCCCGCCGCACCAATTCAAAATATTCGCAGAAATTTCCGACATGCTTTTCCGCCACCGGCTCGGCCCGGCGGTCCCGGCATTGATGCGCCACCCGCGCGTCGTAGCTCGAACAATTCAAACAAACCCGAAGATCCGCGTGGCAGCGATGACATGATTCACTTCGACCGGGCTGCCCGGCGAGCGACCATTCCCATCCGCATTTGTAACAATGGCGCGTCATCAATTTCGTCTTTTAAATTGGAGCGCGGACGTTCTCGTCGGCGAATTCTAATGGTGGAGCAAATCGAATTAATTAAAGCTCCATTGGAAGTGTTCTCAAAACTGAACTCGCCGACGAGAACGTCCGCGCTCCTTCACAACGTCAGTCAGTTTCCCACGACTCGCTCGCAAGAAATCAACTCAAAAATTTTCCGTAAAAAAGATTTCGCTCTTTGTGGCTCACTTCAATCCCGCTAACGTTTGCCAGGTTCGGCGAAAGTTTTTTGCCAACGATACAGCATGAGCCAAGCACAAAACATTTTGGAGCAACCGGCGGAAAATCTTTTTCAGGATGTCCATCCGTTGATCGACCAACTCGGCTCGTCCGACGGTTTATTGCTGGCTAGCGCAGTCAACACGTCATTGCCTTTAAACCACATCAACAATTTTCCCGATCTGAAAAAGTTTCTCCAAGAT
Source organism: Verrucomicrobiota bacterium (assembly GCA_038214755.1). Classification (GTDB taxonomy): domain Bacteria; phylum Verrucomicrobiota; class Verrucomicrobiia; order Limisphaerales; family CANJXF01; genus CANJXF01. The sequence continues at coordinate 15,124 of JBBQRQ010000105.1, read as the reverse complement.
TATCACGCGCAACTTCTCGCGCCGCTCGAATTGCCCCTCATTTGCCAGGCCTATCTTCATGCGAGCAAAAATCAATTCTCAGAATTAATCGTGCTCGATCAAAATTTAATTCGAGAAACGCGCCTCGACTTCTTCGCAGCCGCCAGCCAGCGCATCGGGCGAATTCAACTTCGTCGCCTGCGGCCAATGCGCGATCAAAAAGGTTTGCTCCGCTACATTTCCGCCGTCGATGCCGGCCACGCCTACGCCTGGCACACCTTGGTGCACGGAATCACTCTCGCCAGTTTTTTCCTCCCGCTGCGACAGGGGCTTCTTCATTACTCCGAACAAGTTATCGCCGGGTTTGTCCGCGCCGCCTCGCGCCGATTTTTGTTTCCCGAAACTGATGGCCAACAATTGATCGAGGAAACTTGTTCAACTATTCCTAAATCCATTGAACAGGCGCTCCTCGCGAAATCATTTTATTTTCTTCCCGACCGCATTCTGGAAGCAAAGTAGCGCAGCGCGTCTCGCCTGCGCAGTAAAAAGGAACAAAGCCAGGCGGGCGCAGGCGAGACGCGCTGCGCTGCTTTGTGGGATCTCTCTTGCTGCCCTGTCTGTTTCGGGTGTGATTTAAACTGGCGGTCGGAACAAGAGCGCCAGAGGGCTGGCGCACTCCAAGACGCGATCGCGCCATTGATGCGCCATCGAAATTCGCGCGAGCGTCTTGGAGTGCGGCGGCCCTCCGCCGCTTTTAATAGCACCGATAGTGACCGCCACAACCACACCCGTCTGTTTCCAGCCGCTTGATTTTTTTCGCTCGCTCGAAATTTTTTTCTCTACAAAATTCGCCCGGATGGCACAGACAATTTCTTTGGCGCAATATCTCAACGCCGCCGATTGGTCGGTCATCATCGTTTATTTGCTGGGAATTATTTTGCTCGGCGTTTGGTTTGGGCGAGACCAAAAAAACACGCGCGATTATTTTCTCGGCAGCAAAGATATTCCGTGGTGGGGAATTGGCCTGTCCATCGTCGCGGCGGAAACCAGCGCGCTGACCATCATCGGCGTTCCCGCGATGGCCTTCGGCGGCAATCTCGCGTTCATTCAACTCATTATCGGTTACGTCATCGCGCGCATCATTTTGGCCGTCGTGATGGTGCCGCACTATTTCAAGGGAGAAATTTATTCGCCCTACCAACTTTTTGCGGACAACCTCGGCCACTCCGCGCGCCAAACCGCCGGTGGATTTTTTCTCTTGAGCGAAACTCTCGCCGCCGGCGTGCGCGTTTATGTCGCCTGCATTCCGATCCAACTCATGCTCGGCATCAGTATTTTGCCCGCGATCATTTTGTTCGTCGTGCTCTCACTGGTTTACACTTACATCGGCGGCGTCAAAGCCGTGATCTGGACCGATGCCGTGCAATTCGGTCTATTCCTGCTCGGTGGACTTTTCACTTTGTTTTACATCCCGCATCTTTTCGACGGCGGCGCGACGGAAGTCTTCAAACTGGCGAAAGAAGGCGCGAAACTTCATTGGCTCAATATGAATTTTTCTCCCGATGGAAATTGGCTCGGTTGGAAAGCCGTGCTCGAAGACCCGATGAATATTTTCATGGGCGTCATCGGCGGCACGGTGATGGTCATGTCGTCGCACGGCGCGGAGCAACTCATCGTGCAACGCGTTCTTGCCTGCAAGACCGTGCGCGATGGCCGGAAAGCTTTGGCGTTGAGCGCCGTTTTGGTTTTTCCGCTTTTTCTAATTTTCCTCTTGGTTGGCGCGATGCTCTGGGTTTACTCGACGCACAAAGCTGATCTCTCGCCGTTCATTCCCGAAGTCCGACCGGGAAGCGGCATCAAGAAGAACGATTTTATTTACCCGATCTTCATGCTCACCGGCGTGCCACATGTCCTGAAAGGCTTTTTGATCGTCGCGATTCTGTCCGCCGCGATGTCTTCGGTCAGTTCGGCTCTGACTTCACTCGCCTCGGTTTCAACGATGGATTTTGTGAAGAAAATTCTGCCACGAAAATCCGAATCGTTCTTCCTTCACTTCAGCAAGGTCTCGACTATTGTCTGGGCTGCCGCGCTGATCTTCGTCGCTTATCTCAGCCGCGAAGTGACCTTCGTCCTCGATATCGCTTTCAAATTGCGCGGCCTGACCAGCGGCGCATTACTCGGCGGGTTATTTCTCGCAGTGTTTTGGAAACGCGGCAACGCTGTCTCTGTCATCACCGGTATGATCGTGTCACTGTGCGTGATGACCTACATCAGTCCCATCGTGCAAAACCTTTGGGTTACCGATCCGAACAAATCCGTTCTCCTCCAAAACGTGGCGGAATGTTTGAACGGCCACGTCGCAAAATTCAAATTGCCAGTAACAATTGCCTTCGCCTGGTTCACGCTGATTGGAACGGCCATCACCGTCGCCGTCGCATTTCTTGTTCGTCCGATGACAAAGAGTCCGTAGCGCAGGTTTGTAACCTGCCGTATCGCCGGTTTGCAACCGGCAGGCGCTTGATTCAACGACGGCCAGCAGGTTGCAAACCTGCGATACGGCAGCTTGCAAAGCTGCGCTACGGTCGAATGCAAAATCCGGGTTCAGCCTCTCGCGATCAAAATAATTGCCGCAACAATATTCACGTAAAGCGCCGCCAGCAAATCGTCCACCGTCACGCCCCAGCCGCCGGGCAAATTCTGGCTCTGCTTGATCGGCCACGGTTTGGCGATGTCGAATAATCGGAACAAAAGCAAAACGCCGAGAGTCATCGGCCAGGTTCGTTCCGAAAAAAAATATTCCGGCTCCGGCCAAAAACCTTTCTTTAAAAATAAAAACGCCAGCCAGCTTCCGAAACAAATTGGGATCGCAATAATTTCATCCAGTACGATTGAGCCGGGATCGCGTTGCTTCAAAATTTTCTCACCCGCGCCGCAAAGCCAGACCGAAATAAAAATGCTGACGGGAATTCCGAGCGCGAAAATCAGCGGGCTTTTCGGCAGAAGCAAAACCCAAAACCAGATTAGACCGAGGAGCGAACCAACCGTTCCGGGCGCGACGGGAATTCTCCCGACTCCAAGACCTTGCGCCAACCAAAGAATAAATCGAGACACCATGAAATTCCCTAAAATCGTAGCGCAGGTTTCTAAACCTGCCGTATCGCCGATTTCCAATCGGCAGCGAATGATACTGTCTGTGCCGTCAATTCTTTCCGAAAACTCGCAGGTTGAAAACCTGCGCTCCGGTCACAGATCGCCCATATACACATTGCGATTCTTCCACAAATAAGCGGCCCCCGAATACGCGGTCAGCGCCACCGCCGCCCACTTGGATACTTCGGTAAACCAGACGGCCCACGGCCCCCAACCGAATAAGTTGAACGAAAAAATTTTCCCAAACCAACCCCAGTCGCGGTAACTCGCCAGCACCAGAATCGAGATGATGCAAACGATTTGGGAAATGGTTTTGTCCTTACCGTAGCGTTCCGCAGAGAGCACAATGTTTTGCGACGCCGCGAGCAGACGCAATCCTGTGATCGCCAACTCGCGCGCGACCACCACGACCGCCATCCATGCCGGCATCCATTCCAGTTCCTGCCGGTTGGGAGCGCGATCCACGAACGCGATGAACGCCGAACAAATCAAAATTTTGTCCGCGAGCGGGTCCATCAAAATGCCGAAGTTCGTGATGAGTTTGTCCCGCCGCGCGATCTTGCCATCAAAATAATCGGTCAAACTGGCGATGGAAAAAAGGGCCAGGGCAATCGTTTCGTGATAGCGAACGCGCGAGAAAAAAACGGCCAGAAACGCGACGGTGAGGATGAATCGCGAAACGGTCAATTTATTCGGGACGTTCATGCAAGCGGTGAAAGACGAATTTCGAGGAACGAATTAGAGCAAAGGCCAGCGCAAGTAAAACCATTTGCAGTGACAGGTTTGCCAGAGGGCCAGAATAACAAAAGTTCCGCCGTGCGGTTAGCCGGATTTTTAAATGGAAGTGAGTTCGTCGGCGAGATTTTCAAACTGAAGGTGACCGCCTGAATAGATTACTGGGAATCGATCGGTTTTTTTCCCAATGGCAGAAAGCGAGGGGCAAATATATGAAATCAACAGTTGCAGGTCGCTGTGCTGCTTTTCTAAATCCCTCCAATGCCAAATCGAATGATGATGAAGAGCGGCGTTTCTCAATCGTCGGGCTTGGTTCATCAATTTCGATGCTTCCCGGCGTGTTCTTAATGTTCGAGGCATTTCTGGAAAAACTCCCCCAATGATTTTGTGCCACATCGTTTCATAATGTGCGTCCAATAAACTTGTCCAAAAGCCGAAACTCAGTTCTGCCACTAAAAAGTCTTCGGAGATTGGTTTTGCACGTTCGAGCAAGTTCTTTTTTACCAACTTCACCGCGTTCAATTCGTCGGTCCGAAGTATCCCCAGCTCGTTGGCAAGCCATCGATCATCTTTTGCGTGTTTGGAAATCTCGTAATGCACAGAATTTCTGAATCCAACTTCCAGAATTTGAAATAAAGGATACAAACATTCGCAAAGGGCGGTGTTCCACATGTGTCGCGCCAGCGCGATTTTCGCCGATTCTCCATTCTTGTAGGAATCAAATCGCGTTTTGGAAAATACACGTTCAATTCTAAGCAAAAATGTCGGTTGACTCATGGTGGTTTTCCGGTAGAGTTTTCTCACTGTCCGGGGGCGATTCCTCTCCCAGTTTAGCAATAAGCTGGTGATGAACCTCCGGTTTGTTTTTGCCCAAATCCGATTGTCGATTTCTCTAGGAGGCTTCCGCAATCAAATCGTAGTCAGTGTGGCCGACGATTTTTACGCGGGCGAATTCGCCCAGAGGAAGTTTGCCGCGCACAAAAACGCGACAGTCGATGTCCGGCGCGTCGGCTTCTCCGCGGGCGACCAGAAAATTTTTAATTTGGAATTTGGAATTTTGATTTGATTCAGAACGCATCAGACGGTGTTCCCACGAACTGACATGCGCGTTCTGCAATTCGCGCGCGTTGGCTTCTTTCTCCACGAGCACTTTGATTTCCCGTCCGACGAAGGATTGGGAAATTTCTCGCGCAACTTTCAATTGTTCGGACATCGCCAGTTTGTGCCGCTTCTTTTTCACGGCGTTGGGAATTTGATTTTCCATTTTGCCGGCGCGCGTGCCTTCTTCCTGCGAATAGGAAAAAACTCCGAGCCGCTCGAATTTCGTTTCGCGAATAAATTGCAAAAGCGTTTCAAACGCGGCGTCCGTTTCTCCGGGAAATCCGACGATGAATGTCGTGCGAATCGCGATGCCCGGAATGCCCGCGCGAATTTTCCGAATCAGATCCACGATGTATTGCTGCGAGGTTTCGCGGCGCATTCGTTCGAGCATGTTCTCGTGAATGTGTTGCAGTGGCATGTCCACGTAACGCGCAACTTTCGGACATTCGGCGATGGTGCGAATCAACTCATCCGTCCAATGCGCGGGATGCGTGTAGAGCAAACGAATCCAAAAATCGCCGGGCAAAGAATTCAGTTCGCGCAGCAAGGTGCAAAGCGTCGTGGCATCCGCGGGCAAAGATTTTGCGGCGGCGTTGAATTTCTCCGGCGAAGCAATCGCGCGGCTGTGATTGGCGCGGAGGTCGAGTCCGTAATACGTCGAGTCCTGCGAAATCAAATTCAATTCCTTCACGCCCTCTGCAATGAGTTGACGCGCTTCCCGGACGATGTCGGTTTGAACACGACTGCGATGGCTGCCGCGCATTTGCGGAATGATGCAAAAGCTGCACGGATGGTTGCAGCCCTCGGCAATTTTTACATAGGCAAAATGTTTCGGCGTGAGACGAAAACGCGGCGTGGCGAAATCAGGAATGTAAATCGGGCGAGCCGTAACGTCGAAGAAAGGTGGAGGCGTGAAACGTGAAACGTGAGGAGCAACCACGGTTTTGGTGTTGCCAAACTTTTCCGTGCCGCGAATGTTTTCGTCTGCGGCCAGGGAAGTTTCGCTTTTATCCATCTTGATTTCAGAAAAGCGCCCGATGATTTTTTCCTTCGATGTTTGGTGTTCGATGTTCGGTGTTCGGTGTTTCTTCTGAATCTTCTCCACCCGGCGCGCCATCGCCTGTTCCACGATGTTGGAAACTTGGGCCACTTGATCGATGCCCATGAACGCATCGACTTCGGGAAAAAGTTTCGGAAGATCATCGCGAAAACGTTGCGGCAAACAGCCGGAAACAATCAGCCCTTGCCCGCGATTATTCGCCTCACGCACCTCGGCCGATTCGAGGATCGCGTCAACGCTTTCCTCCTGCGCCGCGTCGATAAACGAGCAGGTATTGACGATGACGACATCGGCGGAGGCGGCGTCGTTCGTAATTTCCACGCCGCTTTTAATGAGCGAGCCAAGCATCACTTCGGCGTCCACCAAATTTTTCGCGCAACCGAGGGAAATCAATCCGACGCGAATCGGTTTTTTAGTTGGGCTATGGCTGGTCATTGCGAAGCGGACAAGTTACGGAACTTCCATCGTAAGGCAATGGCGCGAATCAGGAAATTTGCCAGTTAGGGCGCATCTGACTTTTTGAGCAATGGCTCACCTGAGTTTGTCCCGAAAGGGAGATTCGATAATAGCCCGGCGTTTGAACGCCGGGATAGCGGTGGAGAGGGATTCAGTTCCGAAGGAACGGCTGAAAATACATTCAATGACCAGGAATTTCGACCGTCCCTACGGGACTAATAAATTGCGACCGTTTTCCCGGCGTTGCAACGCCGGGCTATTCTCAACAAGTCCCTTCGGGACAATCGTGTTTCCAAGATGCGCAAAACCGAAATGCGCCTTGCCAACTACCGGCGGGCGGGTGAAGGGACGGGCAGGGTATCGCCGGCATTTTTCTGGGGCGACTGATAAATTCCCTGGGAAACATGAGCGAGGGGATCTTTTGTTTTTTGGCTGCTCCACACCCGGTAAATGCCAAACGCGATGAGCAATAATATCGCCGTGCCTCCGACCGGCAACGCGATGCGCCAATTCATGCGCGAGAGTTGGAACATCAAGATGTCCAGCGCGCTTTTTGGCGGTTTGGTCAGCGGCGGATGCTCGTGATGTTTCGCAGTTTTGGAAAGTTCGCCTTGGAGAGACTCCATGATTTTCGGCACGTCGAGCTTCAGCGCCATCGCATAAGCGCGAACGAAACCGCGAATATAAACCGGCGCGGAAAAAACGTCGTAGTTTCCTTCGTCGAGAGCGCGAAGGTGGTCGGTGCGGATTTTTGTAATTTCCGCGATTTGATACACCGTCAGATTTTGCGCTTCACGCGCCCCGCGAAGTTGTTCGGCCACGGTGGACATTTGCTGTCTCATAACGTTTTTGTGCGGGAGTGGCAACTGCGGAGATTTCAAATAAAACTCGAATTCGCGCCTCCAGGATTAGACATTGTGAAAACGATGTGGCCGATCGAACGCACTATTCAAGTTGGTTTTCAGTTGCGCGTGCATTTTACCCAAAACGTTTTCGACCCCGGCAATCGGTTGCTGGCGGATATTTTGATCAACAACAAACCCGGCCAGGCTTGCAAGGCGCTCGTCGTGTTAGATCAAACATTGGCAGTCGCACAACCCAACCTCGCACAGAAAATCGAAACCTATTTTTCCACTGACAAAGCGCTCAAACTGGTTTGCCCGCCGCTAATTATCGAGGGCGGCGAGCGGGCCAAGAATTCCTATTTTCACGTTTCGGAAATTCAGTCGCACGTCGAAAAATTCCATATCGATCGTCATTCCTATATTCTGGCGGTCGGCGGCGGGGCGTTGCTGGATGTGGTCGGTCTCGCGGCGGCCACCGCACATCGCGGCGTGCGCCATGTGCGAATCCCGACGACGACTTTGAGCCAGGATGATTCCGGCGTCGGAGTGAAAAACGGCATCAACGGTTTCGGGAAAAAAAATTTCATCGGCACATTTGCTCCGCCCTTCGCGGTGATCAACGATTTCCAATTGCTCCATTCGCTGCCGGCGCGAGACAAACGCGCGGGTTATGTCGAGGCGGTGAAAGTGGCGCTGATTCGCGACCAGGATTTTTTTGAAACCATCGAGCGCGACGCCGAGTTGCTGGGAAAGTTTGATCCGACGGCGATGCAACAACTCATTTATCGCTCCGCCGAATTGCACGTGAACCACATCGCGACATCCGGCGACCCTTTTGAATTCGGCTCCGCGCGTCCGCTCGATTTCGGTCATTGGGCCGCACACAAACTAGAACAACTTTCAGATTACGAAATTCGTCATGGCGAAGCCGTCGCCATTGGCATTGCGTTGGACGTGATTTATTCGCGCAACATCGGTTTGATCGACGCGAAATCGGCCGAGCGGATTTTAATTTTGCTGGAGAAACTTGGCTTTGATCTATTCGCGAACGAACTGCTCAACGTCGATGCGGAAAACAATTTGCACGTGTTAAAAGGTCTCGAAGAATTCCGCGAACATCTCGGCGGACAACTGACCATCACTTTATTGCGCGCGATCGGCGAAGGAGTCGAAGTTCACGAAATGAATTTAGCAAACATGATCGAAGCGATCCACGAATTGCAGGAGAGACAAAGGCCGGCTCTGAAAAAAATCCTTCGCGCGACGGCGTAACGGATTGTCTCAATTCAAGATTTCTCTGCGGCGGCCTTTCGCTTATTTAGCAGGCGGAAATGAATCGCACCGCAGTCATCAATGTCGTCGGCTTGACGGAATCGCTCATCGGCGAGCACACGCCGAAAATCCGCGCGTTTCTACAAAGCGGCGCGGCGGTGAAAGTTTCTCCCGCGTTCCCTGCCGTCACTTGCGCTGCGCAATCAAATTATCTTACCGGCACGCCGCCTTCCGCACACGGCGTCGTCGGCAATGGCTGGTACGACCGCGAACTCGCGGAAGTTCAGTTTTGGAAACAATCCAATCATCTCGTTCACGGAAAAAAAATTTGGGACGAACTCCGCGCGCTCGATCCGAAATTCACCTGCGCGAAACTTTTCTGGTGGTACAACATGTATTCCACTGCCGATTATTCCATCACGCCGCGCCCAATGTATCCCGCCGATAGCCGAAAAGTTTTTGATATTTATACGTCGCCATTTTCCATTCGCGAAGAGATCAAAAAGGACTTGGGCGAATTTCCATTTGCAACTTTTTGGGGTCCGGCGGCTGGAATCAAGACTCCGCAAGGCGAACCGGATACGTGTTCGCGCTGGATCGCGGAGTCGGCGAAGTGGATCGACAATAAATTTTCGCCGACGCTGAATTTAATTTATCTGCCACACCTTGATTACAATCTGCAACGCCTCGGCCCCTTTGTAGGAGACGACGTCAGAAGTTTCGCTTTGAATTTGAAGTCGGAGACTCCTCACGTCGTCTCCTACAAAATCAATCCCGCCATCATTCCCGATCTCCGCGCCATAGACAGCATCGTCGGCGATTTGATTTCCTTTTTTGAGAAGCGCGGCGTGCAAATTATTTTGCTTTCCGAATACGGCATTACCAACGTCGATACGCCCATTCATCTCAATCGCATTTTTCGCAAAGACGGCTGGTTGACGATCAAACACGAGCTTGGGCGGGAGTTGCTCGATTGTGGCGCGAGCAAGGCGTTCGCGGTTGCGGATCATCAGATCGCGCACATTTATTTGGCTGGTCCCGTTTGTGAGAAATACGTTCGCGAACTCCTCGAACAAACGGCGGGAGTCGAGCGCGTCCTCGGCGCCGCTGAGAAAGAGGAAATGCGAATCAACCATCCACGCGCCGGAGACTTGATTGCGGTCGCCAAAGAAAACGCCTGGTTCACCTATTACTATTGGCTCGACGACGCGCTCGCGCCCGACTTCGCGCGTTGCGTCGATATCCATCGCAAGCCGGGTTACGATCCTGTCGAACTTTTTCTCGACCCGAAAATTCCGGCGGTGAAACTGAAAATTCTCTGGCGCTTGCTCCAAAAGAAACTCGGCTTTCGCATGTTGATGAATGTCATCCCGCTCGACGCCACCCTCGTGAAAGGGTCGCACGGACGCATACCAGAAAACGAAAAAGATTTCCCCATCTTCATTTCCAGCCGTGCCGAATTACTTCCGAACACTAACGTTGATTCGACTGACGTTTATCATCTCATCAAACGCCATGTCCTGTATTAAAACCGTCCCGTCCTCGAAGGATCTGCGAAGAAAGTTGTCAAATCACGCCGAGACTTCCTGCGGCCCTTTTCCGCCGTTGACCAAAAATAAAACAGCCATGCGCACGGCCAGGCCATTGGTGACTTGTTCCAAAATAACGGAGCGCGCGCAATCGGCGATCTCGCTGTCGATCTCCACACCGCGATTGATTGGGCCGGGATGCATGATGAGCGCGTCGGATTTAATTTTTTCGAGACGAACTTTGTTCAATCCAAAGAGGCTCGTGTATTCGCCGAGACTCGGAAACATGCTTTTGCGCTGACGTTCGTGTTGGATGCGCAGCAGATTGATGATGTCGGCATTCGCAATCGCTTCATCGACGTTGTGCGTGACACGAACGCGTTTGCTCATTTGCTCAAAAATTTTTGGGACGAGCGTGGAGGGGCCACACAACGTCACGTTCGCGCCAAGTTTCGTCAGCGCCCAAATGTTGGATCGAGCGACGCGGCTATAAAGAACGTCGCCGAGAATCGTGACGTTTAGCCCGGCGATTTTTCCTTTTTTCTCCAAAATGGTGAAGGCGTCGAGCAACGCTTGCGTAGGATGTTCGTGCGCGCCGTCGCCGGCGTTGATGACGCTCGCGTTCAGAAATCGCGCCAGAAAATGCGGCGCTCCGCTGGCGCTGTGACGAATGATGATGATGTCGGCATTGAGGGCTTCGAGATTTTTCGCGGTGTCTTTGAGGGTCTCCCCTTTTTTGAAGGACGAAGCTTCGGCGCTGAAATTGATGATGTCAGCGGTGAGTCGTTGCGCGGCGAGTTCGAAGCTGATGCGGGTGCGCGTGGAAGGTTCGACGAAAAGATTAACGACGGTTTTTCCGCGAAGCGCCGGAACTTTCTTGATGGCGCGCTCTCCGACCGCTTTGAAAGCACGCGCGGTTTCGAGCACCGTTTGAATCTCTTCGGCGGTGAGGGATTCGATATCGAGCAGATGTTTGCGGGTCCAACTCATGTTCGCGTTTTCAATTTTCAGAATTCGATTGGCGCCCGCCGGAGGCAGATGCTACCCGCGGCATTTCTCCAAGAGGACTTCATCCTCAGAATTGGGTTCATTTATTTTGACGACGATTTTTTCTGAGAGGGAAGTCGGAACATTTTTTCCAACGAAATCGGCTTTGATCGGCAACTCGCGATGGCCGCGATCGATCAGCACAGCGAGTTGGATTTGTTTTGGCCGGCCAAAATCATTGAGCGCATCGAGCGCAGCGCGAATGGTTCGTCCGCTGAACAACACGTCATCAACCAGCACCACAATTTTTCCGGTGACATCAAAAGGGATTTGCGTCGGGTGAACGTTGGGGGCGGCGTGATGGGACAAATCATCGCGGTGCATGGAGACATCGAGACTGCCGAAGGGAATAGTTTGTTTCCAAATTTCGCTGAGAATTTTTCCGAGTCGCAGTGCGAGAGAAACTCCGCCGCGCTGAATTCCGACGAGCACGATGTCACTGCTCTTTTCGTTGCGCTCCGCAATTTCGTGCGCGATCCGAGTCAAAGCCCGCTGCATCAGGGAGGAATTCAGGATGACAGTTGATTCAGACATTTGCTGGCGGCGTTTTGTCAGCTTCGTTAAAAAAAAAATGCGGCGGTCCTAGACCGCCGCTACAGAATTTTAGAATTATTTTTCATTCGGCCCTTCGCGACCTCGCAGGATCGCTTTAAAGGATTTTGGTTTTAATCGCCGACCATCAAATATTGCGCGGACGGCTCCTCCGCCATTTGGATTTATGATGAAGAATCCAATCCGTGACAGCGCGGTCAAACCCAATGTCGTATCCGGCTTTCTCGGACTCGATCCATTTGTGGCGATCAATTTCGTCGTGCTCGGCTTTGAACTCGCGGTAAAGAGGAGAGTTTCGCACCAAATCAGGCCCCTCGGAAATGTCGGTGTTGTTCATCATAAAATTTATAATTTCAATGTCGGCAGCGATGTAACACCTCGCTGTTTTTTGTGGCAATAGAAAATAATTTGCCGTGCGCTTTCGCGCCCGCTGCGAAAGATAAATCAACTCAACGTTTTGGACAAGGCGCGGGCGATTTCCAGAAATGCCCTGGCTGGCGCGGTATCCGGGGCAGTGGCGGCAACGGGCAAGCCTTTGTCGCCGCCGATGCGGATTTCGGTGTAGAGCGGGATCTCGCCAAGGAACAAAACATTTTTTCGCGCGGCTTCGGCACGACCGCCGCCGTGCCCAAAAATTTCAACACGCTCACCGTTTGGCGTGGTGAAGTAACTCATGTTTTCCACAATGCCGAGAATGGGCACGTTGACTTTTTCGAACATGCCAATCCCTTTTCGCACGACGCCGAGCGAAGCTTCTTGCGGTGTGGTGACGATGACGCCGCCATCGAGCGGCACGGTTTGGCAGAGGGAGAGTTGCGCGTCGCCGGTTCCGGGCGGCAAGTCCACGAGGAGAAAATCCAAATCACCCCACTCGACGGAGTGAATAAACTGCTGAATGGTTTTCATGATCATGGGCCCGCGCCAAATGACCGGCGCATCGCCTTCGATCAGAAACCCCATGCTCATCAATTTGACGCCGAAGTTTTCCGGCGGGACCATTTTTTCACCGGCGCTGATGGTTGGTTTTTGATTGATGCCCATCATCAACGGGATGCTCGGCCCATAAATATCGCAATCGAGCAAGCCGACTTTTGCTCCAAGTTTTTGCAGGGCGCAGGCGAGGTTGACGGAAACAGTCGATTTGCCGACGCCGCCTTTTCCGCTGGCGATGGCGACGACGCGTTTGATACCGAGAACTTTATTTTGCCCGGACCACGGATTGGCGGATGTTGCCGGCGCACTGCTCGGGACGGAGACATCGACTCGCGCGGTTTTTACTTCAGGCAAATTTTGCAATACAATTTCGGCTTCACGTTTTAATTGTTGAGCGACTTCAGGGTTGGCGGCGGACAGTTGAACGGACACGGTGACATGGTCGCCGGTTATGAAAATATTTTTGACGATGCCGAAGGAGACGATATCACGGGAGTAGCCGGGATATTTTACGGACTTGAGCGCTTCGGTGATTGCTTCTTTCGCCAACATGCGTGAAATCTAAACCACCAAAGGCCAGAGGCCACAGAGAAATTTGCAGTCATTCCCGTTGTCGGGAAAGTATTCTAAATTTTCGTGTGATAAACTTTTTGGTCAGGCTGATTGCCGCTGGCAAATCATGGCCGAGAGCGAAATATCCAGTGATCGCGGCGGAGTGAGTGCAACCGGAACCGTGCATCGAAATGCCGGTGATAAATTTCGCGCGCAATTCCAATTCCATTTTACCGTCGTAAAAAAAATCCACCGCTTGCGCGCCGGGGAGATGTCCGCCTTTGACGAGCGCGGGGCAACCGAATCGTTCGTAAATATCTTTGGCGGCGGCTTGCAGTTCCTCGCGAGATGAAATCTTTTTACCCAATAAAATTTCCGCTTCATCCAGATTCGGAGTGACCAACGTCGCCAGCGGCAAAAGATTTTTTTGGAGAGCGTGCATGGCGGATTTTTCCAACAACCGCGTTCCGCTGGAGGCAATCATCACTGGATCGACGATCAGCGGAATGCGCTTATCCGCGAAAAATTTTGCAACGACTCGGATAATTTCCGCGGAAAATAACATTCCGGTTTTCGCCGCGCCCGGTTGAAAATAAGCGAAAATTGCTTTGAGTTGTTTCTCCACCATTTCAGGACGGACGGCTTCAATCGCCCAAACTTTTTTTGGATTCTGGGCCGTGAGGCAGGTGATGGCGCTTGTGCCGTGAACTCCGAGCGCGGCGAATGTTTCTAAGTCAGCCTGGATACCCGCGCCGCCACCGCTGTCGGAACCGGCAATCGTCACCGCGACCGGAATCTTTTTTCCTTCGGAATTCATCCTGAATATTTTTAACAGGGATAAGCAGGATGAACAGGATTTGAATTCTGCCGACAGAATGTCGGCGGCACTTGTTTATCCTGCGCATCCCGTTCAATATTTTCTCCGCATGAACAAAGATCAGGTCGCCGAAATCCTCATCGAAATCGGAACGTTGCTCGAACTGAAGGGCGAGAATCCGTTCAAGACTCGCGCTTACGCCAACGCCGCGCGCGCGCTGGAAAGTTTAAGCGAGCCACTCGAACGCATTGTTTCCGAAAATAGACTCGGTGAGATCAAGGGCATTGGTGACGCCTTGCAAAAGAAAATTACCGAACTCGTCACAACGCAGCGGCTGGTTTACTACGAAGAATTGAAAGCGTCGTTGCCGTCTGGTTTGCTGGAAATGTTGAGTGTGCCCGGCCTCGGCCCAAAAAAAGTCAAAGCGCTCTACGAAAAACTTGGCATCACCAGCCTCGATGAATTGGAGACGGCGTGTCAGGCGGGAAAGGTCGCTGGCCTCGATGGTTTCGGCGAAAAAACTCAAAGCAAAATTTGCGAGGGCATTTCCTTCCGCCGCACTTACGCTTCGCGCCATCTCGTCAGCAGTGCTCTGATTGTTGCCGAACCGATTCTGGAAAATTTGCGCCAGCATCCCGACGTGATTCGTTGCAGCACCGCCGGAAGTTTGCGCCGATTCAAAGAGATTGTCGGCGATGTTGATTTTCTGGTTTCGTCAAAAAGTCCAGCGACGGTGATTGATTTTTTCACGACGCTGCCCGGAATTTTGAGCGTCGGCGCCAAGGGCGAGACGAAAGCGAGCGTGGTTTTGGAGGGCGGCATTCAAGCGGATTTGCGCGTGGTGACAGACGCCGAATTTCCATTCGCGCTGGCCTATTTTACCGGGAGCAAAGAACACAACATCGTCATGCGCCAACGCGCCATTCACCGAGGGCTGCGTTTGAACGAATACGGCTTGTTCAAATCCGATGTGGAAACGCGCGACCCGGCCCTGCTCGTGACTTGCAAAACCGAGGAAGAAATTTTCTCCACGCTGGACCTCGCGTTTGTTCCGCCGGAATTGCGTGAGGATCAAGGCGAATTTGACGCAGCGGAA
>JBBQRQ010000104.1:0-18158 GCA_038214755.1 Verrucomicrobiota bacterium | reverse complement strand
CTCCACCCTTTTGAAGCAGGTGCAAACCATCTCGGAATTGTCCACTGTGAAATACATTTTTGAAAAGCTGGTCATCCTTGAAGATGTGAAATGGTATGGCGAAAATCGCGTCATGCTCGTCGCTCATGGAATCGTCAAAGCCGGCATCGATTTTCAAAAACTTGGGCAAAATGATATTCGGGTTGCCGAGAAAAAAATTTTTATCAAGTTGCCGCCGGCGAAAATTATCGACGCTTTTCTCGACGACAAAAAAACCCAGGTGCTCGAGCGGAACACCGGCTTGATGCGCAGCTTTGATCGCAACCTGGAACAAAACGCCCGGCGTCAGGCGGTCAACGATTTGAAACTCGCCGCGCTCAACAACGGCATCTTGAAAGAAGCTGACGAACGCGCTCGCAGTCAGGTGAAAAATCTGTTTCACCTCATGGGTTTTACCGAAGTGGAATTTGTAAAGTGAACGGATCCACCTGCCTCCCGCGGGTGTGAAATCTGCACTTCGGTGTTCAGCGTTCGATGTTGGTTGTTCGATGTTCAACTCAAAAACACCGAACATCGAACAACCAACATCCAACATCGAATTGAAACGAGTTCGCACCCGTCGGAGGCTGTTGCGACCCCGCACGAATTCTAAATCACCACTTGGCAGCATTTGCGGATTTTGTTTAGCTTCGCGCGCTTGATGAAACAACTGCGCGCGCTTTGCCTTATTTTTCTCTTCAGTTGCATCGCGGTTGCCGCCCACTCCGAGACGCCGCCTGAGTGGGTAATCGAATCGCAAAACACCAACGGCTTTCTCGAATTTGACCCAGCCACGGGAATCTCAGTCGCCACCAACGGCGTCTCTATTTCCTACAGCAACGTCCTTCTCACCGCGGACAGCGCGACGGCCAATGAGCAAACCGGCGAAGTTTCGGCCCAAGGAAATGTCATCATCAACACCCGCGGGATGCTCTGGAAAGGTGACCGCGTTATTTACAATTTTAAATCGCGCCAGATGCAAACGGAACACTTCAAGGCCGGTCGCGTTCCGTTTTTTATTGCGGGCGAGGCGCTCACCGGAAATCAAACCAACCAAACTTATTCCGCCACGAACGCCTTTGTGACGACGGACGATGTGGCCAATCCGATTTACAAAATTCGCGCGAGCAAACTGACGATTGTTCCGGGCCAATATTTCGAAGCCCGCAATGCCACGTTGCGCGTCGGCGGTGTGCCGGTTTTTTATTTCCCATATTATCGTCGCAATCTCGGCTACCGCGTGAATCATTTCGATTTCACTCCCGGCTACCGCAGTTTTTACGGGCCGTATTTGCTCACGACCTACCGCTGGTATTCGAAGGAAAGTTTGGATGGAGCCGTGCGATTGGATTATCGACAATTGCGCGGAGTTGGACTGGGACACGATCTCGTTTATCGGCTGGGCAAATTGGGTGAGGGCGATATCGATTATTATTACGCCCACGACAAAGACCCCAACCAGAAAAGATTCGGCACAAACGGTTTGTCCAAACCCATTCCGCGCGAACGCCATCGCATCGCTTTTTCCCACCAGGTTTCCATTCGCACCAATCTGACGGTCACGGCGGTGGCCAATTATCAGAGCGACTCTCGCGTGGACCACGATTTTTTTGAGACGCAATATCGCCACAACATCCAGCCGAAATCTTTTTTGGAAGTGAACCAACAGTGGTCCAATTTCACGCTGGATTTTATCGCGCAACCGCAGGTGAACGATTTTTTGGAAACGGTGGAACGCCTGCCTGATGTAAAACTCACCGCCCTCCGCCAGCAGTTGTGGAACCTGCCGTTGTATTACGAAGGAGAAAGTTCCGCTGGTTATTATCGAAAACAATTCGTGGACAACTCCACCAATTATTCCGCGGCTCGCGCCGACACCTTTCATCAAATTGTTTTGCCGCAGACTTTTTTTGGCTGGTTGAATTTTGTTCCGCGCGCGGGCGGGAGGTTTACTTACTACGAAGAAGCCAACGGCCCCGGCGCGACGACCCGGGAGCAGACCCGCGCTGTCTTCAACACCGGCGCGGAAATTTCCTTCAAGTCATCGCGGGTCTGGGCTGGTGCGGAAAATAAATTTTTTGATCTCGATGGGATTCGTCACATCATCGAGCCGTCGATCAATTACGTTTTCGTTCCGCGTCCCAATGTTCTCCCGCCGCAATTGCCGCAATTCGATCCTGAACTGGCGAGCTTGCGCACGTTGCCGATTGAGTTTCCCGAATACAACGCCATCGACTCCATCGACGCGCAAAATGTTTTGCGGTTCGGCCTGGGCAATCGTCTGCAAACCAAACGCGATGGGCGGATCGAAAATTTTGTGAACTGGAGTTTGTTCACGGATTGGCGATTGAGAACGCGCACCAACCAAACCACGTTCGCGCCGCTCACTTCGACGTTGGAATTCAAACCGCGCACTTGGATCACCTTTCAATCTGACACCCGCTACGACCTGGATCGTCGTCGCTGGGTCGAGGCCGATCATCGACTCGTTCTCGAACCAAATAACATCTGGAGCGTCAGCCTTGGTCATCGGTATCTCGATCGCAACACCGGCCTCGGCGGCGATGAAGGCCGCAATCTGATCACGACGAGCTTCTATTATAAAATGAATGAGAATTGGGCGACGCGCATCTCGCATCATTTTGAAACGCGTGATGGCACGTTGGAGGAACAATATTACACTCTCTACCGCGACCTGCGGAGTTGGACCTCGGCGTTGACTTTCCGAGTGCGCGATAACCGAACTGGAAAAGACGATTACACAATCGCCGCCACGTTTTCGTTGAAGGCGCACCCGCGATTCAAGCTCAACTCCGACCGCGACAAACCTTCGCTGCTGGTGGGATACTAAAATTCAAAAAGGGGAAGATGTCAGCATGTCGCCCGTCGCTTTGCCAGTGCGATTAGACAACGGTCTTCCCCCGTCATCCTTTCCATCCGGGCCAACGCCATAAAGCAAATATCCATTCGTCAACGGATGATAAATAAAATCCTTTCCGCTAAAATCGTCCTTGGGGAGGAACGGCAAATATTCTGGAACCAACTCTTGAAGTGTTTTAGGCGAACGCTTTTTTTCCAATTGAAAATTTTGTGCAGCAAGTTCAACCAGGAACAAACCCAGCCGAGTTCGTTTATACTTCAAGGTGTGTTCATATTTTCGTTGGGTTGCTCTCATGGTAAAAATGGATTGGGCGAGAACTACAAATTGGTCCCGAATTCCGTAAGCACGTCGAACGTAATTTCTCTCGCGCACCATTATCTCGTCCAGCGAATCGCGCTCGGAATAAAGTTCGATCAAATTCTTAATTACTACCCGCCGCTGATTTCGAGTCATGCGCGTCGCTAGTTTTTGCAAGGGACCCAGACCCATCGGTTCCACCGCCAGCCCAACCAGTGATTCTATCATCAAGGATCCTCGAAGCTTTTCATTCAGTTGCGCCGTATGGAGATAACTTTGAATCGCGTCATCTATTCGATTTTCCTTCTCGGCAACTTTTCCTTCCACCACGAGCGTTTGGGCCAAGCGCCTGAATGCAGATAACTCCGGCAAAAGCTTCGATATGTAGGCCTGCGAGTATTGAACGGGCACGCGAGAATCGCGGCTCAAACCGAGGCGAGCCAGTTTCAAAGCCTCGCTGTTCGCTTTTAAAAACGTCCGCGTTTTTTCCAGGCATTCGTCGTCCAATTTATCCCAGACGCAATCGGGCAGATCACCCACGAACATTTGTCCCGCCTTCACCAAATCATCGTAGCCGTTTGGGTTCGGCAATTTTGTCGTTGGACTCGGAGATGGTTTGATGAAAAGAAAAGCAACGGCGATTAACAACAAACCCACTGCGATGGATAAAATCCCTTTTTTCAGATTCATGGCAATTCACGAAAGCTGCGGAAGCCTGCAGAAGTTGCAACCGCGAAATACGCTCAGGTTTTCGTTGAAGGCGCATCCGCGCGATTCAAGCTGAATTCCGACCGCGACAAACCTTAGCTGCTGGTTGGTTACTAACGAAGCTCAGAATTAGAATTTCAAAATGCTTCGTCGAAAGGCGCATCTCAGTAAATTGCAGGTTTCAAATCTCCTCGAAACGTGTGGC
Source organism: Verrucomicrobiota bacterium (assembly GCA_038214755.1). Lineage (GTDB taxonomy): Bacteria > Verrucomicrobiota > Verrucomicrobiia > Limisphaerales > CANJXF01 > CANJXF01. Next base: position 14,049 of record JBBQRQ010000104.1, on the reverse strand, counting down.
AACGGAACGCCGATCTCCTGATCGGCATTGAAACACTCCACATTTTCCACGAGCCGATCAGGAGATCGGCGTTCCACCTTTTTTGCGCCTCTTCTCAACTCGTCAAACGAGGATCGAAGAAAAATTTTTCCGCTTTTCCAATCCTGATTTTTTTAAAATCAAGATGCGCCGGATTGAGAAGATAATTCCATTCTTCCGGCACAATGATGCTCGGGACGGCGAGCACGGCGCAGCGCAATTCCCGCAGCCAAGCGTCGCCCATTTGCTGCGTCGAGGGCGGAGGCGGTTCTTGCTGCCAGTCTTTAGGCAGATGTCGCGGCGAGATTTTTTTCACGAACGACGGCGGAAATTGAAATCGAAAAGATTGAAATCGATTTGGGATCAACGGATTGAAATGGACGAGCTGTTCCAAAGCGGCCAGAGATTTGTGTTGGCTGCCATACACGACTGCGGCTCCCGGCGAATTCCAACGACCGCCGAAAAGCTTTGCGCCTTCGCCGACGAAAGCATCCTCGGCGCGTTGCTCTGGAACGATGCGCCAACCTGTGATCACGAATAAACACCGTATTCAATCCGCCCCAAAAGATTCTCGACTTCACGCGCTCCGATTTCCGTTTCCGCATAATCCAATGGCACGGCGCCGCCCAAACCAAATTGCGGCGCGTTCAACCAGGCGCGCGCGTCCTCGACGCTCCCAAAAATCTTGATCGCATTTCCCATGAGCCGGGCAAAGCGCACCACGCGGTCGGACTCCGCCGAATCAAGCCGCCCTTCGACCTTTCGCCGATGGAGCGTGGCTTTTGAAATGCCAAGCTTGGCGGCGAGTTTGTCCATTGGCACATCGAGAGTCTCCTGCAAAGCGTTCAGTTCGTGAATCGGCAGGCCAGTGTGAATGGCCTCGATCATTTTCGATGGAGCGAGTTTTCTCGACGCGCCATAAACGCAAACGTCCACGACGCCTGCGTTTGCAATTTTTCTGGCTTTGGTCTTTGTTAATGTGGCGATCATTTGAGACTATAGATAGTCTCATGTGAGACAGCGGTCAAGGCCGTTCGTTGAAACTGAGCAGCGATTCATTTCACGGAAACAACCCGCGAATTCTCTTTGCTTCCTGAACGCGTTTTACTCCCAGACTCATCGCCGCCAGACGCATCGTGATTTTTTCTTTGCGACTCATGGTGAGTGTTTGCGTGAAGGCCGTTTCCAGAATGCGAAAAAGTTTGTCCATCACTTCCGTTTCCGTCCAAAAAAAACTTTGCAAATCCTGCACCCACTCGAAATAGGAAACGATCACACCGCCCGCGTTGCAGAGAATATCGGGGATGATGAAAATTTCCGGACGCTGTTCCAAAATCACGTCGGCTTCGGGCGTGGTGGGGCCGTTGGCAGCTTCGGCTAAAATGCGACATCGAATTTTCGCGGCATTTTTTTCTGTGATCTGTTGTTCCAACGCGGCGGGAACAAGAATGTCGCACTTCAATTCCAACAATTTTTCATTGCTGATTGGCTCCGCTTCTTTGAAGCCAACAACGCTTTTTGTTTCCAAAACGTATTTCTCCAATTCCCAAAGATTGATTCCTTTGGCATTGAAAAGTCCGCCGCTCGCGTCGCTCGCCGCGATGACTTTCACGCCGTATTTCGCCAATGAGAATGCCGCGACCGAGCCGACGTTTCCGAAACCTTGCACGACGGCGGTTGCTTCGCTGGCGTTCAGCCCAATGGTGTCCATTGTGCGATTGATGAGATAAGCGACGCCGCGACCGGTCGATTCGCGGCGACCAAGCGAGCCGCCAAGCGAAACCGGTTTTCCCGTCACGATGCTCGGAACGCTGTGGCCGGAATAAGTCGAATAGGTGTCCATCATCCACGCCATCGTCTGTTCGTTCGTGCCGAGGTCGGGCGCCATGACATCGACTTGCGGCCCGATGAACGGAATCATTTCCTGCGTGTAACGGCGCGTGAGCCGTTCGAGTTCGCTGATGGATAATGCGCGCGGGTCACAGGTAATTCCGCCTTTAGCGCCGCCGTAGGGCAACCCGGCCAACGCGCATTTCCAACTCATCCACATGGCCAGCGCCGCGACTTCTCCGAGCGCGACGTCAGGATGAAAACGCAAGCCGCCTTTTGTCGGGCCGAGCGTCAAATGATGCTGCACGCGATAGCCGGAAAAAACTTTGACCGAGCCGTCGTCGCAACGAATCGGCAGCGCGACAATCAGGGAGCGTTTGGGAAATTTCAATCGTGCGCGATCGTTGCCTGGGATTTGCAATCGATCCGCCACCAGATCGAATTGCTGGCACGCCATGCGAAAAATGGGGTGATCGTAGATTTCCATAAATCGAGCGTAGCAGCAGTGTAATGCGGGTCAATCGGTGGGAACGTGCTGCCGACATTCTGTCGACAGAAGGTTTGAATACGGACTGCCAAGAGAATCTCGGCAGCACTTTGCCTTAACCCGCATTTCTCACCAATAGAGTGAACAAGGCGGAAGGGGAGTGGGTCAGACTGTTTAGCAATAACCAGTTATGACCCACTCCAACGATTCCGCCTCTGCGACAGACTGTAACCAGCAGTCGTTGCTTTTTCCAGAACTAACCTCGCGCCCGCTCACCGTTGATTTTGACGCCGGCCATGTCTCCAGTGACGGCGGCGGCGTGTTGCTGGCCCGGCTGGATCGCAGTCACGGCTATCTCCAGCGTTTCGCCAACTGTTTCACCGATCATCGCGACCCCGAACTCATCGAACACACGCTTCTGGAACTCTTGCGCCAGCGCATTTACGGCCTCGCCCTGGGTTACGAAGATCTCAACGATCACGACCAGCTCTGCCGCGATCCGCTCCTGGCCAGTCTCTGCGGCAAAAAAGATCCGCTCGGCCAACAGCGCCATCGTCAGGAGGACCAAGGCAAAGCGCTCTCCGGCAAAAGCACGCTCAACCGTCTGGAACTGACTCCCGCCGACGCCGATGCCAGCGCCCGTTACAAAAAAATCGCGAGCGATCCGGAAGTGCTCGAAGATTTTTTCATCGCCGAATACGTGCGCTCGCTGGCCAAAAACACGAAGGCCCTCACGCTGGATCTGGACGCGACCGATGATCCGTTGCACGGCGAGCAGGAAGGCAAATTTTTCCACGGTTACTACGACGGTTATTGTTATTTGCCGCTCTACATTTTCGACGGCGACTGGCCGGTGCTGGCGTGGCTGCGCACCAGTGACCGCGACGCCAGCGACGGCGCGTTGGAAAAAGTGCAAAAGATCACAGCCGCTTTGCGCAAACGATTTCCGCAAATTAAAATCCGTCTGCGCGGCGACAGCGGTTTCTGCCGCGACGCGTTGCTGACGTGGTGCGAACTCCACGGCGTGAAGTACCTTTTCGGTCTGGCGCGCAACGCGGTGCTCGAACGCAAAATGAAATCCAGTTTGGCCAAAGCCCGGCAACTCTCCGAAGCCGACGGCGGAAAACCGGCGCGGGTCTTTGTCGAGATGATTTACCGGGCGGAGAAATGGTTGGCGCCGCGCTGGGTCATCGGCAAAGCCGAATGGACCCAGGGAGAGGCCAACCCGCGTTTCATCATCACCAACGAAAACCCGCTGGAGTTCGACGCGCGGGAACTTTACGAAAAAGAATATTGCGGACGCGGCGACATGGAAAACCGGATCAAAGAACAGCAGTTGGATTTATACGCCGACCGCACCAGCACGGGGACAATGAGGGCCAACCAACTGCGGCTCTGGTTTTCGACGTGCGCCTATTTATTGATGAACCAGTTGCGGCGGGTGGGATTGCGGGGAACCGAACTGGCGCGAGCCACCTGCGGCACCATCCGGACGCGGCTCTTGAAGATTGGGGCGGTGGTGCGGGTGAGCGTGCGGCGGGTGCGGGTGAGCTTGAGCAGCGCCTGGCCGTGGCGGGAGATGTTTGCGCTGGTGGCCGGACGCCTGCGTGAAGCGGGCGGCTGAAAGAAATTATTTTCTTTCACGAGAAATTGAGATCTGGCGACAACGCCCGGGAAGTCCACGCTCAAAAACCCCACCCACACGGAAGTTTGGACCTCGAAAAGCCGTCAGAAAGAAAAAGTGAGCGCACTCTGAACCGATCCTGCCTCACCCCTCGGTTTTTCCTCCCCAAAATCGCTCCCGAACCACTTCAAAAATTAGTTGGTGAGAAATGCGGGTTAAGCGGCCTTGTTTTATTTCGCCGTTTCTCTAAATTATTTGCATGAGCACCGTCGAAGAAATTAAATCGGCAATGACCAAGCTTTCTATCGAAGAACGCGCGGAAATTATTTCGGAACTCTGTGGTTGGAAAGACGACCATTGGGATCGTCAGATGAAAGCCGATGTTGCTGCGGGTAAGTTTGATTCTTTGAACAGCGATGCCGATCGATCCCACGCCTCAGCCCAAACTGTTCCGCTGGATAAAATTCTCGAAGCGCCGTGACAATTCCCAGCCGAGGCACGCCAGAGTTTTGGCAGGCGTATCGACTGCTGCCCGTTCAAACTAAAACGCTGGCTCGGAAAAATTTTCGACTTTGGTCCGGTAACGCGTTTCACCCCTCGCTCCATTTCAAGCGCATCGGCAGATCGAACTGGTCAGCGCGCGTTGGAGATCATTATCGAGTGGTTGGGAAATTCGCCGGCAAAGAATTTGTTTGGGAATGGATCGGCACGCACGAAGAATATAACAAACTTTTTTAGCAGCGATGTCCGATACCCTCACCATCAACGAAATTTATTTGAGCATTCAGGGCGAGAGCACATTCGCCGGGTTGCCTTGCATTTTTGTCCGGCTAACCGCGTGCAACTTGCGCTGCTCCTATTGCGACACGACTTACGCTTTCACCGAGGGGAAAAAGAATTCGCTCGCAGAAATTCGCTCGGAAATCCAACGCCTCGCGGCGCCGTTTTCCCACTCAAATCTCGAATCTCAAAACTTAAGACTCCCATTGGTTGAATTGACCGGCGGCGAACCGTTGCTCCAAAAAAATTCTCTCCCGCTCATGCAATCGCTTTGCGATGACGGCTTCACGGTCCTGGTCGAAACCAGCGGAGCGCTCGACATTTCACAGGTTGATCCGCGCGTCCATCGCATCATGGATTTGAAATGTCCCAGCAGCGGCGAGTCGGAAAAAAATCATTGGGGAAATCTTCCGCACCTGAAGGCGACCGACGAAATCAAATTCGTCATCGGGACACAGCAGGATTACGATTGGGCGAAAGAAAAAATCTTTGAACACAAGTTGGAAAATACTTGCCCGTTGCTTTTTTCCTGGGTCGCGCCGCTCCAGCCGCATCAACAAGATAAGTCGTTAAAAAAAGTTCCCGCGGGACAAACGCCTATTTCACGGAAAGAACTGGTTGAAAAAATCATCACGGATGCGCTGCCCGTCCGCTTCCAATTGCAGATGCACAAATTCATTTGGCCACCCGATGAACGAGGGGTTTGAAAAACCTTTTTTGAAATTCTTAACCTGGCCTTTGAGAATCGAAAGATTTGTTTGGAAGAATCTCATTAACACCCTGCTTTAGCTGGGTGTCAGTGAACGCGAGAAAATAAGAACCGTTTTAACGGTTTGGATGACGATCGAGAAACCGTTAAAACGGTTCTGTGTTTCATGGCGCAGTATTCACCCAGCTAAAGCAGGGTGTTAATGAGAGATAAGCGAGGGGACCAGAAACTTGCGTGAAAACTAAAACAAAAAAAACTCTCCAACTGCTCCGTGACTATGAGTCGCGCAACGTCACGTTCGTCGAAGCAGATGGCTCCTGGCCGATGGTTTGGGAACGCGCGCAAGGCGTTCATGTCTGGGACGCGGAAGGTAAAAAATATCTCGATCTCACGGCCGCATTTGGTGTCGCCGCGGCGGGACACGCAAATCCAAGTGTCGTCAAAGCCGGTCAGCAGCAGATGGCAAAGCTCCTTCATGCGATGGGCGATGTTCACCCGCATGAACTCAAAGGACGATTGGCGCGCGAGTTGAGCAAAATAACTTTCGAGCGATGGAGCGGATTTAAAAATTCAAAATTAAAAATTAAAAATTCCGGCAAGACTATTTTTTGCAACTCCGGTTTCGAAGCCGTCGAGGCCGCGCTGAAAACCTCGTTGCTCGCCACGCGAAAACGCGGTGTGGTCGCATTTTCCGGCGCGTACCACGGACTCGGCTACGGGGCGCTCAACGCCACGCATCGCGACCATTTTCGCTTGTCGTTCCGCTCGCAACTTCGTGAGTTTTGTCACTTCGCTCCTTTTCCAAAACACGAAAATGAATTGGTCGAAGTCGAGAGCGTCATTCGCTCTTATTTCCGGCGGCACAAGATCGGCGCGATTCTGGTCGAGCCAATCCAGGTGCGTGGCGGCATCAATGTTCCTCCGCCAAAATTTTTCCCGCTGCTGCGGCGGCTTTGCGATGAACATCAGGCGCTGCTCATCCTCGACGAAATTTACACCGGCTTCGGTCGCACCGGAAAATGGTTCGCCGCCGAACACACGAAAACTGTTCCCGATTTAATCTGTCTCGGCAAAGCGCTGACCGGCGGCTTCCCTCTTTCAGCGTGCGTCGGGCGCGCCGATGTGATGGATGAAGCGTGGCCGCTCTCGTCGGGAGAGGCGATTCACACCAGCACATTTCTCGGCCACCCGGTCGGCTGCGCGATGGCGCTGGCGCAACTTTTAGAAATCAAGAATTTGAAACTGGTTGAGCAAAGCGCGGCGCTCGGAAGGTTTCTATTGGAAGAATTGTTCAAAGTTCAAAGTTCAAAGTTCAAAGTCGAACCGCGGGGTCTTGGCCTGATGGCTGGAGTTGAATTAAAATCGCCCGAAGACAAACCGGCGAAGGCGGAAGCGTTGCATGTTATCAAGACGATGTTGCGTCGCGGTTTCATTGTGTTGCCCGAAGGTGAGCACGCGAACATCATCAGCTTCACGCCGCCGCTGACAATTTCCGAGCGGGATTTGGCAAGAGCGGTCGGCGAGTTGAAGGAATTGTTGCGATGAAAACGAGCGCGCTGGCGGGTAGCATCTGCCTCCGGCGGGTGCGAATTCACTTCGGCCAACATTGAATGCGGAAGATCGAAGTCTCAACACCAAGGAGAAATTGTTTCGCACCCGCCGGAGGCAGATGCTACCCGCGACCATGAAACTTTCTGAGATGAAAAAGATTTTGTCGGAGGGCGAGATCAGGCTGACGAAGTCGCTCGGCCAAAATTTTTTGCATGATCAAAACCAACTTCAGAAAATCGTCGAGGCTGCCGGATTAAATTCTTCCGACAGAGTTTTGGAAATTGGGCCGGGACTCGGGCCGCTCACAGAATTGTTGATCGCAACAGCCGGCGAAGTTTTGGCGATCGAAAAGGACAAGCGCCTCGTCGATTTTCTGGAGCAGAAATTTTCAAGCGCGAAAAATTTCAAGCTGCTTCACGCAGATGCGCTGGAGTTTTTACAGGAGCGCGGACGTTCTCGTCCGCGAGTCGAATCGAGTCATGCAAAAAGGAATGAGAACATTTTGAGGTCGGACACAACTTCGTTGGAACGCGCGGACGAGAACGTCGGCGCTCCTGTCGATTGGCACGACTGGAAACTCGTGTCCAACCTTCCGTATTCCGTCGCTTCGCCGATTTTGGTGGAACTGGCCGAAATCGAAAACCCGCCGGAGAAAATCGTGGCGACGTTGCAACTGGAAGTCGCGCAACGCCTCGTGGCACAAGCGGGGGACGACGACTACGGCGTGCTCTCCCTCCTGGTGCAATTGGTTTATGAGCCGCGCGGTCTTTTTCAAATTCCCGCTGGATCTTTTTTCCCCGAACCGAATGTCGATTCCGCGTGCATCATTTTGCAACGTCGCGCCATTCCGCTCTTGTCCGCGAAGGAAGCGCAGGCTTTCAAAAAAATCGTCAAGCGCGCGTTTTCGCAACGACGCAAAATGATGTTGAAACTTTTGAAACAGGATTGGCCGAAGGAGAAATTGGAAAGTGCGTTTGCGGAATTAAATATTTCTCAACAAGAACGGGCCGAGCAAGTCAGTCTGGAAAAGTTTGTTGAACTGACGCGAATCCTAACTTGTGCCGGGATGTGATTGAAAGTGGCGGTCAAAACTTATTGACCGGTGCCGTTAAGAGCGGCGGAGGACCGCCGCAGTCCAAGACGCTCACGCGAATTTCGATGGCGCATGAATGGCGCGAAGCGTCTTGGAGTGCGCCAGTCCTGGCGCTCTTGTTCGCCAGTTTAAATCACATTCCCTTGGAGCGACGCTTTAGGAGCGACGATGAAATTAGCGGCGGTCACAGACGCGCCGCTACAAAAAATGAGCGACGAAATTTTTGATGTGGTCAACGAACGCGACGAGGTCATCGGGAAAAAATTGCGGCGGGATGTTCATCGCGAGGGCGACAAACATCGCGCGGTGCATGTGTTGATTTTCAATTCTTGCGGCGAAGTTTTTTTGCAGAAGCGTTCCATGACAAAAGATACTTTTCCCGGCGTCTGGGATTCGTCGGCGTCAGGACATGTGGATGGCGGCGAAGAGTATGACGCTTGCGCGATTCGTGAAGTGGGCGAGGAACTGGGATTGCATTTGCAGGATTGTCCGAAGCGGCTTTTTAAAGTTGAGGCGTGCCGGGGGACGGGGCAGGAATTTGTCTGGGTTTATCGCTGCGAAAAGGAAGGGCCGTTTGCATTGCATCCTGAAGAAATTGAACAGGGAGGATGGTTTTCCCCAGAATTCGTCACGGGGTGGATTTCAGAAAAGCCAAATGAGTTTGCCAGCGCGTTTATGGTGATCTGGAAAAAACTAACCACCGATGGACGCAGATGAACGCGGATAAGATGAAAAATATCTGCGTTCATTTGCGTATATCTGCGGTTAAAGCACTTTTGATTGCAGCGACCGCCACGCTAAATTTCTTCGTGGTTGAAAATCGAATTCGCGGGGCGCTCGACCAGGTGGAGTAAATTATTTTCCGCATCGTGAAAAAATAAAACTCTCCCGCCACCGCCGGCGGGTTTGATCGATTCGGAAAATTTCACGCCGCGGTTTTCCAATTCGGTTTTCGCCTGTTCAATTGAATCGACCCGAAGCGCCAGATGTCGCCAGCCGTTCAGCGCGTTGTCGGAAGTTTCCTTGAGCGAGAAATCGCCCTCGTAAATCTCAATCATCAATCCGCCTTCCAGTTGGAGAAAAAACGCTGGCGGCATTTTGCCATTGTCGAAAATTAATTTCGCGCCGAGAACGCGCTCATACCAATTTCTCAAAACGGTCGGGTCGCGCGCGGGCAGCCCCAAATGTTCAACGGAAAATTTCATGCCCGAATTGAATCAGCGAATTCTTTCAGGCGCAAATTTTGCGCGCTCAAGTAAAACCCGGATTTGCGTCAGACGTAGCGCAGGCTTCCAGTCCCGCTAGCGGGATTGCGGCGGCTTCCAGCGCGAATAAATTCACCGCGACATTTTAAACTGGCGGCTGGAAGCCGCCCCAACCTGCACGCAAAGATGCGTGCGCTACATTTCGCGCGGGCCGCAAGAAAATATTTGATTGAGAGTTGAACCGTGGCCGGGGACATTTTTTTATGAGCAAACATTTAGAGATCGAGCGCAAGTTTCTGATCGACGCGCCTCCCGCCGGTTGGAAGCGACGGCCTCATACCAAAATTGTTCAGGGCTATTTCCCGATCACCTCCAATCAGTTGGAAATCCGGTTGCGGCGCCTCGGTGCGAAATTTTTCCTCACGATAAAAAATGGACGGGGTCACTCGCGTCAGGAGGAGGAAATCAAGTTGCGCAAAGAACAATTCGACTCGCTCTGGCCGTTGACGCGCGGCGCGCGCATCGCCAAGACGCGCTACCGGCTTCCGTTTTCTGGCCACACAATTGAGATGGATGTTTACGAAGGCAGGCATCGCGGGCTGATCACGGCGGACGTGGAATTTGATTCCGCGCGGCAAAGCAATTTGTTTGAGCCGCCGGATTGGTTTGGAGGCGAGATCACCGGCCATCGCCGATATGCGAACGAGAGACTGGCGCGACGGGGCGGGCTTCCTTAACCCTCCGCGCTGTCCCCCCGCGTTGGGATGCATCTTCCTCCACGAAACTACTTTGTTGAACGACTCCCATTTTTTCGTAGATGGATAATCCGCTATTCATTTTCCAACTCTTTGCTATTCTGGGCAAAAGATGAAATTGTCCGGGCTTAGTTTTTTTACCCGAGTCGTAATCCTCGTCGCCTTTTATTTTATTGGTGGACTTCTGGGCCACGAAGCCACCTTCAAATCGGGAGGTGTCGCCCTGGTGTGGCCGCCTTTTGGAATCGCGTTGGCCGCGTTGCTTCTCTGGGGCTATCGCTTTTGGCCGGGGGTGGCTCTGGGCGCGTTGCTCTTCACTTTTTGGAATGGGAACTCCTTTGGTTTCGCAGCCTGGGGCACGGCGGTGGGCAACACCATCGGCGCCGTCGTGTGCGTTTTTTTGTTGGAACGATTTATTCAGTTTCGCGCCTCACTCCAGCGTGTTCGTGACGTCGCGGGCTTTATTCCGGTCGCCCTTTTTTGCGGGTCCGTTGTCAGCGCTGTGTTCACTTCGGTCAGCCTTTGTTACAGCGGCGCGGTTCTTTGGGAAAATTTATTTTTGAATGTGATTCAATGGTGGATCCCCAACGCGCTGGCCGGTCTGGTGATTACTCCATTTATTTTAACGTGGGGTTCTTCCTCGGCGATTCGTTGGCGTTGGCCGCTGATCATCGAAGCATTGATTTGCACGGCTGGTTTGGTGGGGGGCGCTTTGATTTCTTTTAGTTCCTGGTACTCATATGGGGTTCAAAGTTATCCGCTGGCTTATTTGCCGTACCCATTTTTGGTTTGGGGCGCATTGCGCTTTGGCCAACGCGGGGCCACCGCCGGGACAATGGTGGTGGCCATCATCGCGATTAACGCGCTGCTGGAGGGAAGAGGCCCGTTTGTGATGCCGAACATGGATCAGAGCCTGGTGCTGCTCGGAAGTTACATTGGGATTTTGGCGATCAGCAACCTGTTCCTGGCGGGCGTGGCCGCGGAGCGAGAACAGGCGATGAGCGCCCTGCATGACAATGAGAAACGCTACCGCGCCGTAGTCCAGGATCAAACCGATTTGATCTGTCGTTTCGATTTGCAGGGGCGCATTACTTTCGTCAACGAAGCCTATTGCTCCTTCCATAAAAAAACGCCCGCCGAATTAATTGGCTCGCCCTATATGCCTTCATTGCCAGCCGAAGATCAGGAAATCCCGTTGAGCGTTTTCACTGCTTTGACTCCACAGCAGCCCACGCTTTCTTTCGACGACAAATTGGCTTCGCCGGATGGCAAAGTTGTCTGGCATCAATGCACCATCCACGCTTTGTTCGATGAGAACGAACGGATAAATGAATTCCAATCGGTCGTCCACGACATCACCTCGCGAAAGCAACTCGAAGACGCTTTGCGGGATCGCGAAGAATTTTTCCGACTCATTTCCGAAAGCATGACCGATATGATCGCCGTGCTGGATCGCGACGGAAAACGCATCTACAACAGCCCCTCTTACGCCGCGCTCCTCGGGGAGCCGTCCCGATTGGCGGGAACCAATTCATTCCTCGACGTTCATCCCGAAGATCGCGAGTCGATCAAACGCATTTTTCAGGAAACCATTTCCACGGGCGTCGGGCAACGCGCGCAATTCCGTTTCGTCCGCAAAGATGGGATCATCCGTTTTGTCGAATCGCAAGGCAGCGTCGTCCGCGGCAAAGACGGCTTGCCTAGCCAGGTCGTCGTCGTCTCGCGCGATGTGACCGAGCGCTTGAATCTGGAAACGCGCCTTCGCCAATCGCAAAAAATGGAAGCCATCGGGCGGCTGGCGGGCGGCATCGCCCATGATTTCAATAATCTGATGCAGGCCATTATTGGCTACGCGGATTTCCTTTTGAAACGTTTGACTCCAGAGGACCCTCATCATGACACCGTCGTGCAAATTGAAAAATCGGCCGACCGCGCGGCGGCGCTGACCGCCCAATTGCTCGCCTTCAGTCGCAAACAAATTTTACAGCCAAAAGTTTTCTCACTTGAAGGGACCGTCGGGGACGTGAACAAACTTTTGCAGCGGCTGATCGGAGCGAATGTTCAATTGCTCACTCGTTCCGCGCCGGGCACCGGCTGCATTTGCGCCGACCCCGGGCAAATAGAGCAGGTCATTTTAAATTTGTCTCTCAACGCGCGCGACGCCATGGCGGGCGGCGGGACGTTGCTCATCGAAACCAGCAATGTGGAATTAACCGAAAAAGCAGAAGGCTTCTCTGAAGAATTTTGTCCGGGGCCGTTCGTCCACCTGGCCATCAGCGACACGGGAGCGGGCATGTCCGCCGAGGTGAAGTCCCATTTGTTCGAACCTTTTTTCACCACCAAAAAACTCGGTGAAGGAACCGGCCTCGGCCTTTCCATCGTGTATGGAATCGTCCGGCAAAGCGGCGGAGAAATTTCCGTTGTCAGCGAACCGGGCCGGGGAACCACCTTCCATATTTATTTTCCGCGAATGGCTGGAACCGTTTCCGAAAAGGCGCCCGGCCGCGCGCCAGCTCCAGTGAAGACCGGCGGACGCGAAAGCATCCTTCTGGTGGAGGACGAGGAGATCGTCCGTGGAATGCTGGCGGACCTCCTGCGCGCTGAGGGTTATACCATCATGGCCGCTAAACATGGGCCGGAAGCCATCGAGATGGCCGCCCAACACGCGGGACCAATCGACCTGCTCGTTACCGATATGTTGATGCCGGACATGACGGGTGGGGAACTGGCGACGCGGCTGCTGGCCACACGCCCGAATCTTCCCGTGCTTTACGTCTCAGGTTACAGCGATGAAGAAGCGCGCGGTTTCGGAAACTTCGAGGGGCCGGCCCAATTTTTGCAAAAACCTTTCCGGCCGGATGTTCTCCTGGCCAGGGTGCGCGAAATTTTGAACGCGCAAAAAAATCCCGCTGAGAACCTGAGCCTTGCATCGAAGTCGTAGCGCAGGTTTTTAAGTTGCTGTATCGCGGGTTCGCAGCCCGCAAGACATCGCAACGCCCTGCCGGTTGCAAACCGGCGATACAGCAGCTTGCAAAGCTGCGCTACGTCTGGTGCAAAATCCCGATGAGAAAGTTTTGGTTTAGCCAAGAAACAAGTGAGTGAAGTGCAACGCACATTTCGACTCGGCGTGCTCGGCTCCGGCAAAGGTTCAAACTTTGTCGCGCTGGCCGATGCGTGCGCCGCAGGAAAAATCCCGGCGGAAGTCGCGCTGGTCCTCAGCGACGTCTCCGACTCTGGAATCCTGGCGCAGGCACACGAGCGAGGACTGCGCGCCGGGTTCATCGCCCCGGGAAAATTTCGCACGAAGCTGGACGACGACGCGGAACGCGCCTTCATCGACACGCTGCAAAATGCGAGAGTTGATTTGATTGTGCTGGCCGGTTTCATGCGAATTTTGAAGGGAGAATTTCTGCGCGTGTTTGCCCATCGCGTGGTGAATATACATCCATCGCTGTTGCCGGCCTTCCCCGGTTTGGAATCGTGGAAGCAAGCGTTGGATTACGGCGTGAAATTCACTGGCTGCACGGTTCATTTCATCGATCAAGGCGTGGACACCGGCCCCATCATCGCGCAGAGAACCGTTCCCGTTTTAACGGACGACACCGCTGAAAGTTTGCATCAAAGAATTCAGCGAGCGGAATGGGAATTGTATCCAGAAGCGGTCGCTGCATTGGCGCGCGGCGAAGTTTACGTGCGAGGTCGGCAAACCATTTGGAGGAAAAAATAAAAAAAACAGCGAGTTCGTCGCGCCCAGTGCTGATTTGGATTTGGCCACGCCCGCGATTTTGTTCGGCGCAGTTGGGACCGCCGGCCAACGATGCACTTCCACGCGCCGCGTTTTTGTTCACGAATCAATGGGCAAGTGTCATCTGATGTTGGTCAGGGGAAGTGTGAAAATCGGTGTGCCATCTGATGTTGGTCAGGTGGGGTGAAAATGTTTTTTAGGAAACACATATTGGAAAGTTTTGGCCAAGGGTTGCTCCTCCGGCGCGCGGCG
>JBBQRQ010000103.1:0-18300 GCA_038214755.1 Verrucomicrobiota bacterium | reverse complement strand
CGCCGCTGCGTTTGTCCGCGCCGCACCGCCAACACCATCGCCTGCCGATCTTTTTCAGAGAGTTTTTCATGCTCAAAACTGTAGCAGACTGACCTAGATCAGATGACACTTCCCTGACCAACATCAGATGACACTTGCCCGTTCATCTGTGGTTGAAAAATTCATTTCTTTCCCAGACAACAGTTGCTCCGGTTTCCGGCCTTTGTTACATCACTGCCGCCCCATGAAAAATCAATCACCGGAAAAACTGGATATTCACAGCGAAAGCTTTTTACACACGTTGATGCGACGGCAACTCAAACTTTCCGTCGCGTGCGCGCTGACTTTTTTAGTTGCGCTGCTCGGTTTGCCGCTGGCGAATTATTTTTTTCCAGAGGCGATGGCGACGCGTATTTTCGGATTCACGCTGACGTGGTTTATTCTCGGCGTTCTCTTTTTTCCATTCGTCTGGATTATTTCCTACGTCTTCATCAAGCGATCTATCGCACTGGAAGAGACGGAAGTACGTGAAGTCCTAACACGGGAAAAAGGCGAAACCAGCGAAGCCGAATCCGGCAATTAAGCCATGCAAATTTCAGAGCAATCTCACAGGATAGCGCGCAATAATAGGATCACTCGAAGCCGAATGCATGTCCTCGTCCTGAGTCTGGCAAATCAGCATTCGATCAAACGGATCTCGATGCAGGGCGGGAAGCGCGCGCAATCGTTTCACCGCAGACTCGCGCAGGTAAAGCGAAAGAATTCCATGCTTTTCACGTTGAGTCGGAATGTAACTCTCCGCTGCCTCCGGCAATGGCAATTTTCCGAGGCCGTGTTTGATGATGATTTCCCAAAGCGACACGACGCTGAGAAAAATTTCGTTTTGCGGATTCTGAATCTCTTGTTTGGTTGCAGGCGGAAGGGAGGGGTCACCGGAAATCAGCCAAAGGAATTCGCACGTATCGAGCAGGATTTTCATTCCGCTTCAAATTCCCGCAAAACTTCCTCCGGCAATGGAGCATTGAAATCTTTTGGAACCACAAATTCCCCTTTAGCCAAACCAATTGGACGCGGCTCGGTTCGGTGGACGCGATGGGGAACCACTTTTGCCAATCGTCGGCCGGACTCGGTTAACTCGACTTCCTCGCCGTGTTTGAGGAGCGAAACAAAAGTGGGAGCGTCCTTGATCAATTCAGAAATACTTAATGTTTTCATAATCGTTCCAGCGACCAAAGCTAACCCAATCCGAGAATGCCCGTCAAACACGGGGATGCGTTCGGGTGTGATTCAAACTGGCGGTCAGTTGGTCAGTTGTAGCGCAGGATTTGATCCTGCCGTATCGCAGGTTTTCAACCTGCGTGACGCCGCCAGAACGAAAGACTTTCGGGAACCGGAGACTTTCTCTAGTTCCAACATTCAGCCGGTTTCAAACCGGCGATACGGCAGGATGCAATCCTGCGCTACGTTGAAATAAATGAACATCGATCCCTGGATTCTCACCTTCAGCGCCCTCACCGTCATCGCCACCATCGCGATGGGCTTCTGGTCAGCGAGAAAATCTAAAACCGCTTCAGACTTCTTCGTTGCGGGACGCAGCGTGAGCGTCGGTTGGAACGCGAGCGCAATCTCGGGCGAATACTTGAGCGCCGCGTCGTTCATGGGCGTCGCGGGGATGGTGATGAGTTCCGGTTACGACGCGCTTTGGTATCCGGTTTGTTATGCGTGCGGTTATTTATTTTTGCTGCTGTTCATCGCCGGACCGCTGCGACGCTTCGGCGCTTACACGATTCCTGATTTTGCCGAAGGCCGATTCGATTCGCCGCTCTTCCGCAAGATCGCCGTCATCTTCGTTTTGTTCATCGGATTTTTCTACACGATGCCGCAGATGAAAGGGGCCGGGACGACGCTCGCCTACATTTTTCCGGGCTTGCCGTATTGGGTGGGCGTTGCGCTGGTCGGCGCGGTCATCACGCTCAACGTCGCGCTCGGCGGCATGAAAGGCATCACGTTGGTGCAAGCCTTTCAATACTGGGCCAAAATGTTCGCCATCTCCGTGCCGATTTTCGTGCTGATGAGTGTGTATGGGCATTATGGGAAGCAACTCGGGGCGAATGGCGAAATATCAATTCCAAAAATCCAAATTCATTTCGATCCAGAGGATTTTCCAAAAGATTTCAATAAGCAGGGCGTTACCTTCCGTCTTGGAAAATGGGGCGAATTACGATTGAAAGCCGCAAGATTGGGAATTGGAGCGGTTGGGTTCTCGCTTCCGAAGCCGAGTTGTTCGCTAGACATGGCGGTCGGTTCCTACGCGAGGTATCGGCTGAACATCAGCGATAATTCCGCGATCTATTTTGACATGCAACTCGGCGAAGACGGAGCGAGACAGAAAGTTCAGTTGAACACGACGACAGTTTCAGCACCCAAAGGCAATGTTGGAGCGTCCGCGTTTACAACTTATATTAAGCGAGTCCTAGCCACGAACGGCTTGACCTTGATTGACGTAAGTCCTGATGTGATCGCGATTGTCGTTACGACCAATCTCCACAAATTTGCGATCACGAATGGGCATTATGGGAAACAATTGGGGGCGAATGGGAAAAACTTCCAACATCCAACGTCCAATGTTCAACAGAATCCTGAATTTGCAGCGCAATTCTATGCGTTCACGAAAAATAATCGGCATTCGATAAACGAGATTAAGCCTGCGCTAAAATCTGATGGTTCAGTTAAGGAGAAAGCAGAAGTTGTCGTCGGCTGGCTTGAGGATTCTCCAGACGTGGACGGAATGGAAACGCTTACTATCGGTCAGGCGATTGGCGGCTATAACGCAGCTACACGCCACACAGTCTGGGTTGAGAACAATCTGACGAATCTTTGGCAGAACGCGAAACCCAATCCCGCTTTCAACAAGGTGCGAACGCGGGAACAATCGCGACAGGACGCAGAAAATTTCTTAGCAGCAGAGGGAATTAGCGTCATCAAGTTAGAGAACGAAGAGGTTGCAACCGTTCTAAAGAGTTCCATGTCTGATTACGAAAAGCGATTTGCGCAATGGAGTTCGGCAAACGAATCTATCCGCAAACCACTTCCTGAAAAAGCTCCAGCCGATCAAAAATGGATTTCTCCTTTCGGCCCACTCACGAGCAAAGCCGCCAAAGCCGCGAAGCCTTCACTTCGATACGATGGCCCCATGATTGGCGAACCAATCAATGGGTCGGGAACCTCGCTGAAAGATGCCGCCAAATCTACCATAGCGAAAATCTCGGGCAGCCCAATTCCGCGTTTCGTTGCGATGTCGGGACCTGTGAACGTTAGAATGGCGCTTCAGATGTTAGTTCCCGAAAAGGCACAGCATGTTGGTTCAACGGCGAAACTTCGGCTTGAAATTGCAGAGTCCATCCGAGAACGAGAACTTCACTCGTTGGTTGCGATTGAGACCGAGACAAACACCGTGACGGGCCGCGTGCTTTTCACTTACAAACCGGCAGACATTGAAGCAGCACTCCAGAAAGAAGGAATAACGTTGTGGCAAGAATCAGAGAATGTCTTCAAAGCTTTTCCAACGAAGGATGCAAAGATTATCCCAATTGATCCACGTCCTTATTCACTGCTTTACACTTACTCGCTCATCATCGCGCTGGTTTGCGGGACGGCGGGTTTGCCGCACATTCTCGTTCGCTTTTACACGAACCCCGACGGCGTCGCCGCCAAGCGCACGACGATGTGGGTGATGATTCTCATCGGCGTGTTTTATGTTTTCCCGCCGGTGTTCGGCGTGATGGGACGCAATCTTATGCCGGAACTTTACAACGGCCTCACCGGAGTCAAAGGAACCGACGGCATTGTTTTGAAACTGCCGCGCATTCTGAATGAGAAAGTGGGAAAGTGGGAAAGTGAGAAAGTGAGAGGAACGTCCGGTAAGACTGGCTCACTTTCTCACTCACCCACTTTCTCACCTGCCGCCGATACTGCCAGCAACCGAAATAAAATCCCATGGGGTTCCATCCTCAGCGGCGTGACTTGCGCCGGAGCGTTCGCCGCGTTTATGAGCACGTTCAGCGGATTGCTCGTCTCGATGACCGGCGCGCTGGCGCACGATGTTTATGGCAGAATTTTTCGCCCGAAATCCACGCCCGACCAACGGATGCGGATGTTCAAAATCTGCGCGGTCATTTGTGGCGCCGGATCAATTCTCCTGGGATTTTTGGTGAAAGAATTCGAGATCAACAAAATGGTCGGGTGGGCCTTTGCGATTGCGGCGGCGAGTTATTTTCCGTTGCTGTTCATGTCGGTCTGGTGGCGCGGGATGACCATGCGCGGCGCGGCGGCGGGAATGTTGGTGGGCGGAATGGCGAGTTTAATTACGGTGGTCAGCACGATGGTGGCGGATCAAGCGGCATGGGCGAAACCGTTGTCGGAATTTTTCGCGACGCATCCGCTGCTGAGAATTCTTTGCGAACAACCGGCCATCTGGGCTGTGCCTTTATCCATCACGTTGATGATCGTTGTTTCTAAATTGACGCGAAAAGAAATTCCGTCTGATGTGCGAATGAAGATGCTCGTGCTGCACGCGCCGGAAAAACTCGGATTGAAACAGGAATATATTCAGGAGCATCAGGCGGGACATTGACTGTGATTCTCGGCTGTCCTCAAACGGACTGAGGTCATCGAACGGAGCGCCGGTTTGCAACCGGCTTTGAAGACGAGAGGTCAAAAGCCGGTTGCAAACCGGTGCTCCGGACATTCAACCAAGACTTGTTGCGATTTACGAATTGAGCTAAAAATGATCCGCCATGCCTGCGACACAATATGGGAATGTTTCATGGGAAAGGATGATTCGCGCCGTGGAAAAAGTGCGTGACAGATTATTGCGGGCAACCGCCGCGTTGAATAAAGCCGGTGTGCCGTATGCCGTCGTCGGGGGCAATGCCGTGGCTGCCTGGGTGTCGCGCGTGGATGAAGCCGCCGTGCGCAATACGCAAGACGTGGACATTCTTCTTCGCCGTTCCGATCTAGCCGCCGCGAGAAATGCGTTGTCCGTCGCGGGTTTTATTTATCGCCACGTCAAGAGTCTCGATATTTTTTTGGACGGCGCGAACTCCAGCGCGCGAGATGCAGTGCATATTGTTTTTGCCGGAGAAAAAGTTCGACCGGAAAATCCCGCGTCCGCGCCGGACGTTTCTGAGTCCGAAGAAACAGAAACGTTTCGTCTGGTGACGCTGGAGGCTCTGGTGAGGATGAAGCTGACTTCCTTTCGCGACAAAGATCGCACGCACCTGCGCGACCTTCTTGAGGTCGGGTTGATTGACGCCAGTTGGTGTGAACGGCTTCCGCTGCCACTGGCCGCGCGGCTCAAGGAATTAGTTGAGAATCCCGAGGGCTGAGGAAGGCTTTCAGGCACATTCAGGATTTACCTAGTGAAAATTCCCCCACGAAACTGCAAAAGTCTGTTTCCTCGATGTTTTCTTGTAGGTATCGGAGACGGCAGATTTTTTAACGCAGAGGACGCGGAGGTTCGCGCAGAGGACGCAAAGTAAACAGTGAGGGAAAAAGGGCCTGGCAGAAAGGTTCTCACTCTGCGTTCCTCTGCGAAACCCTTTGCGTCCTCTGCGTTTAATCCGGGAACCCAGAAATCTATGACCCGCAAACGTGGAAGAAGCAAAAGTCCTTCACAAAAAATAAATCCTATGCATCCTGCGCATCCTTGTTAATGAAAATTCAATGAAAGTTTCGTTCAAACGTATTCCCGGTTCCATTATTGCCCCGAAAGGTTTTCTCGCTGCCGGAGTTTTTTGCGACATCAAAAAGCTCGGCACCGGCAAAGGTTCCAACAAAGGAAAAAAACGCGACCTCGCACTTATCGTTTCAGAAACGCCTGCCACGGTTGCCGGAATGTTTACGACGAGCCAGGTTTGCGCCGCGCTGGTGAAACTTTGCGTCAAGCGAATCAAGAAAGGTGTCGCGCAAGCCATCGTCGTGAATTCCGGAAATGCCAAAATGGTCGGGTGGGCCTTTGCGATTGCGGCGGCGAGTTATTTTCCGTTGCTCTTTATGTCGGTCTGGTGGCGCGGCATGACCATGCGCGGCGCGGCGACAGGAATGTTGGTCGGCGGAATGGCGAGTTTGATTACGGTGGTCAGCACGATGGTGGCGGATCAAGCGGCGTGGGCGAAACCGTTGTCGGAATTTTTCGCGACGCATCCGCTGCTGAGAATTCTTTGCGAACAACCGGCCATCTGGGCTGTGCCTTTGGCGATTACGTTGATGATTGTCGTTTCCAAATTGACCCGAAAAGATATTCCGTCTGACGTGCGAATGAAGATGCTCGTGCTGCACGCGCCGGAAAAACTCGGATTGAAACAGGAATATATTCAGGAGCATCAGGCAGGACATTGAGCGGCCGTGTCACGGGGCTAAGGTTCGCTCTCACATCGACGTCGGCATTTGGAATTTATCCAACCGTTCGGAAATATTTCGTAGAATTTCGAGGTCACTTTCTGGACGGCGTTGGGCTTTTGGATGCGGAATGTCGGTTTTAATTCTGCCGCGCAATTTTAAAAACTGAGCGGCGCTGTGTTTGTAAGCCGGCACTGGCGGACGAAACGCGAAGTGACCGAGGTATTGGAGCAGATCGTTCAGTTCGTAAAAGCGCGGATCGGATTCCGCCCACAGTTTATCGCGCGCGGCAAACGCTTCGGGAGCAAACGCGGAGAGGCCGAGCAAATAATCGCTGCCGTACATGACCATATCGATGGCGAGATCGTTGCCCGTATAAATTTTGAATTCAGGCCGGACCTCGTCGCGCAACGCCAGCCGCTGCCACTCCAATTCACGATTGAGCGAGGAATGTTTCATGCCGGTGAGTTGCGGGATGCGCATCAATTCGCCAACGGTTTCGAGCGAATAAATTTGTCCGAAGGGCGCGAACATCTCTCCCAGTTCAAACGCGAGAAATCTTGGACAATTCGCGGCGATGCTCTTGTAAAAATCCACCACTTTCGCGCCGCTCATTCTTTTGAGTGCCGAACATTGAAAAAGAATTGGCGTTCCGCCCGCTTCCTGAATTTCGGCGACGGCTTGCTGATAATTTTTCACCGGGTCGCCTGCCAACCCCTCGACGAATGCGCCGGCGACGAAACTTTTTCCACCACAAACCTCGCGCGTGAGCTTCAACACTTCGCTCCGTTCATCTGCTGTCAGGAAATTCGTGTAGCCGGTGTCCATGTTGACTGCGGGAGCGATCCCGGCGTCGAGCGTTCGTTTCACATTTTGCGCGAAGGAATCGAAATCAATCCGCCCAACGTTTTCAAACGGGAGAAGCACGGCGGAAATGCCTTCGATTTTTCGTCCCGGCTGAATTCGTTCTGGAATGGTAATCGTCGTCACGTTCATCATTTGTTGTTGGAGTTCAAGCTTCCCCCTAACGATGCAGAAGAGAAAGGATGGAAACCACAGATGGATTCAGATGAACACAGAAAAGACCAACGGTTGGCAGGTTGATTGATCTCCCGCTCCTGTTCACTGTGTGTGAGGGCGCTGTTGAAACGTTAAGTCCTCTTGGCGGCTCCATCTGTGTTCCTCTGTGTCCATCTGTGGTTTCTCTACTGAATACTTTCGTGCGGGAACAAGCCGAAGCTTCAACTCCAACCCACCAGCGCGAGCAATTTGCTCACAAGGAGATTTGGGAAACAACCGAGAACCACAACCAGCAACGCGAGAATAACTATCGCTGCTTGAACTGGAAGTGCGGCGTCAACCGGTGGGCTTTCCTCAGATGATTTTGCCACGTAAATTTGTTTCAACACTTGCAGATAGTAATAGAGCGAAATTGCGCTCGTGCCGATGGCGAGAATCACCAACCAGAGCAAACCAAGATCGCGCGCGCCGTAACGCAACGCATCCGTGAACAGATAAAATTTTCCGAAGAAACCGGCCAGCGGAGGAATCCCCGCCAGCGAAAGCATGAACACCATCATGCACGCTGAGAGTAGCGGAGCGCGTTGGCTCAATCCGGCGAAGTCGGACAGTTTATCTCCGTTCGCGCTATGCTCGACGACGGCAACGACGGCGAACGCGCCCAGAACCGTGAGTGCATAAGTGATCACGTAATAAAGCAACGAACCGACTGCGGCGGGATGATTGGTGATGATGGCGAGCAATGCGTAACCGCCGTGAGCGATGGCCGAATAGGCGAGCAGACGTTTCACACTGCTCTGGGAAATGGCCGCTAAATTTCCGAGCACCATCGAAAGCGCAGCCATCGCCGCGAGAATTGGAATCCAACCGGAACCAAAATTGCGCCACGCACCGCTTCCGCCCGCTCCGTTGAATCCAATCATCACAATTTTTGCGAGGATGAAAAAGCTCGCGACTTTTGAACCTGCTGCAATGAATGAAGCCGTTGGCGTTGGCGCGCCTTGATAGGCATCGGGTGCCCACAAATGAAACGGCACTGCGGCAATTTTAAATCCGAAACCAATCAGCGCCATAACGAGCGCGACTAAGAAAAGGGGATCGGTGGTTTGACCGCTTAGCTTCGCCGCAATCGCGCTCAAGTTTATTTCGCCGCTCAATCCATAAATCAGGCTCAGTCCAAAGAGCGTGAACGCCGCCGACATTCCGCCGAAGAGAAAATATTTCAGCGCCGCTTCTGCCGAGTAAATACTTTCTTTTTTGAAAGCGACCATGACGTAAAGCGAGAGGCTGATCAGTTCCAACGCGACAAAAATCATCAGCAGATTTTCTGAGCTGACGAGAAACATCATTCCCACCGAGGCGAGCAACAGCAGCGCAAAATATTCTCCGACATGTTGCGTAAATTTTGTTTGGATCGAAATGATCGCCGTGAAAATGGTCAACCCCAGCAAAACTTGTTTCATGAATTGCGTGAGCGGATCTACCACCAGCATTCCATTTGAAATGTTTCCATAAGTTGGAACGAGCCAAATCCAGCCGATAGCCAAGATGCAGCCGAGACAGGAAAGTGCTGCCGAGATTCTCTCGGCAGATCCCCGCGCGATCATATTAACCAGCAACGCCACAAACGCCGTGACGACGACAATGGTTTCGGGAATGACCAACGTGAAAATTTCCGCGTAATTGAAATTCACGGGTGAACGCCTTTCCACAGCGGCTGCATGAGCGGGGAATTCAAACTCGGTGTAATCAAATCGAGCAAGAGCCGTGGATAAATTCCAATCGCAATGGTCGTCACAATGAGAATGGCCCCGCCGAGTTTTTCAGGGAATGAAATTGGTTCAACTCGTAGCTGCGCTTGTGAAAGCGCGGATGAATTAGCGACCTGCCCAAATTTATCTCCGCTAAAGAAAGCTTTAATCAGGGCGCGCAAGCTGTAGGCCACGCCGATGATGATTCCCATGCCGGTCACAATCGCCAACGCCGGAAAAGTTCTCCACGCGCCGATGATCACTTGCAGTTCGGCAATAAATCCGCTGAAACCCGGAAGTCCCATCGACGCCACGCTTGCGATAACGAATGTCACCGACGCAAAGGGAATTGTTTTGCTCAGATTCATTCCTTCGAGGACGGAAAGCTCGCGCGTGTGCGCGCGGTCATAAACCATCCGACCCACCACGGCGAAAAGGAGGCTCGCAATAATTCCGTGGGAAAACATTTGCAGCACCGCACCGCTCAAACCGATTTGCGACAACGTCATCATGCCGAGCAAAACAAATCCCATGTGGCTCACGCTCGAATAGCCGATGACAAATTTGAAATCCTTTTGCACGAGCGCGACCAGTGCGCCATAGATAATTCCAATCACGGCGAGAACGGCGATGACGTTTCGCCACGCATCGAGGCCGAGCGGGAAAAGCGTCATGGCAACTCGCAACGCTCCGTACGCTCCGAGTTTCATCACGACGCCTGCGAGCAACATGGATGCGGCAGTTGGCGCGGCGACGTGGCCGGTCGGCGCCCAGGTGTGAAATGGCCAAAGGCCGGCGAGAATTCCGAAGCCGACGAATACGAGTGGAAACGCCCATTGTTGAAATGTGTCGGGGAAAGGAAATTTCGCCAGTTCGAGCAAATCAAACGTGTTCGCTCCGGCGACGACATACGTTGCGATAAGCCCCACCAAAACCATCGCGCTGCCGACGAAGGAGTAGAGCGCCAGTTTCATGGCGCCATATTCGCGATTGGTCGAACCCCAGATCGCGATGAGAAAATATTTGGGGATGATCGCGATTTCGTAAAACACGAAGAGCAGAAACAGATCGAAGCTAAGAAATACACCGTAAACGCCGCCGATCAGCACGAGGTAAAAGGTGAAGAATTCCTTCGCGCGATGTTCGATGTTCCATGAAAACAAAATCCCGCAAACCGCCGCGATGCCGGTCAACAAAACCAGCACAAGACTGATCCCGTCCACCGCCAAATGAAAACTGATTCCAAGATTTGGAATCCAATCCAGCTTTGTGATGGTGGAAATTTCCTCGCCCCGCGTCTGTTGAAAAATTCCGACAAGCGCCATTACAAAACCAGCAATTGCCGTGAGCAACGCCGTCACTCGCGCCACCTGCGGGCGCGAACTCGGCAACAGCGTCATCGCTGCCGCGCCGAGGAACGAAATGTAAATGGTCCAGGCGAGCATGGTTAGAATCGGCAATGGAGCGCAGGCATTTTGTCTGCGCCAGGGGAGCGCACGCCGCTGGCGTGCAGTTTTCGGCGGGTCGCCGAAAACCTCGTTTCACAAATTTGCTCGGACCGGAAACAAGGTGAAAAATGCGAAACGAAGGTTAGGGCGAGCCGCCCAAACCAGCACGCGGGCCGCGTGCGCTCCCCATCGCTATTTTGGAGTTCGGGTTTATCCATGATTCTAAAAATTGAACCGTTTTAACATTCCCAAAACCGTTGGGTTGATTACGCCAATCAAAATCTGCGGAAAGAATCCGAGCACGAACATTAACGCGATCGCAGGCGCGACGGTGAGGCGTTCGGCGGTGGTTAAATCGGAGAAGCCAATCCACTTTTGATTCACGGGGCCGCTGAAAACTTTTTGCAAAATGGTCAGGAGGAAAATCGCGGTGATGAGCAGGCCGAGCGTTGAAATCGCGGCGGCCCAACTTGCGAGCGAGAACACGCCTTTGAAAATTAAGAATTCGCCGACAAAGCCGTTCAATCCCGGCAAACCGAGCGATGAGAAAATTGAGCTGCCCATTAACCCGCAGAAAACCGGGACGACTTTTCGCAAGCCGCCGAAATCGTTCAAGCCGCGAATTCCGCCGCTGCGTTTTTCCAAAATTCCCACAAAACAAAATAGCGCGGAGGCGGTGATGCCGTGATTAAACATTTGCAGGATCACGCCGTTGAGCGCGGCAGCTTTTTCATTCAGCAAATTTCCTTCGGTAAATTTCATCACGGCAAATAATCCGAGCAGGCAATAGCCGAGGTGGTTGATGGAGGAATAAGCGAGGATGCGTTTCAGATCTTTTTGGGCGAAGGCGGCGTAGGCGGAAAAAATAATCGTGGCGACGGCGAGCCAGAGGAGCGGCGTCAAGGCGACGCGCATTTGCTCGGGAAAAATGGGGAGCAGGATTCGCAGGAAACCATATACGCCCATTTTCGACATCACGCCGGTCAGGGTCATCGAAACGCTGCTGGGCGCTTCGGCGTAAGTCGCGGGCAGCCAGGTGTGAAATGGAAAGAGCGGAACTTTCACGGCGAAACCCAGCAGCACGCCAAGGAAAAGTATAAACAAGATTTTGTCGGCGGAAAAATTTCCCCAGGTTAACCCGATTGAGATTGCGGTTTTGAGATCGCCGGAGCGCGCCAATTCTGCGAGTCGAATAAAATCGAAGGTGCCGGTCGCAGAATAGATTGCGAGAAACGCGAGGAGCATCGCGACGCTGCCAACCAAGGTGTAAACGAAGAATTGATATGCGGCGCGTGTTCGTTGGGGTCCGCCCCAAAGTTTGATCAGGAAAAATGCGGGAACCAAACTGAGTTCCCAAAAGATGAACCAATGGAAAAAGTTCAGCGCGGTGAAAGTTCCGAATAGTCCGGTTTGCAGAAATAGATAGAGCGCGAAATGGAGCCGGGGATTTTCGATTTCATGGTTCGTCGAGAAAAGCGCGAATGGAATGACGATGGTGGTCAGCAGCACCATGAGCAAACCGATGCCGTCGATGCCGACAAAATATTCGATACCGAGGGACGGAATCCATAGGTGGCGTTCGACAAATTGGAGATTCGCGTTGGCGGGAGAAAATTTATTCCACAGCACGAAAACGCCGAGCGCGGGGAGGAGGCTGAAGATGATGCTGAATGTGCGCGCCAGATTTTTGTCTTCTTTTTTGAAAGTTAAAATTAGAAGTCCGCCTAAAAAGGGAGTGAAGGTCAAAAGCGTGATGAAAAACGATTCGTTCACGAGCGGCACCCCCAAATCAGAACGAAAACAAGAACGACGAGCGCGACGCCGATGTAGCGTAGATAGTTTTGAACTTTGCCATTTTGAATTCGCGACAGAATGCGAGAAGAGTCGCGCACGGATTCGCAGCCGTGATTGAATCCGAGATTCACAACTTCTTCATCCACGGTGCGGCTGAACCACGAGAGGCCGACGGGGAGCGATGAGAACGCTTTGACTATTCCGCCCCAAACGGCGCGATCCAGCCAATCGGCAAATTTTGTGAGAGTCGCGTTCAGGCGCAGAATTGTTTTCGCGTAAAGTTCGTCGATGAAAAATTTATTGCGAAGCAGATTGAAAATGCTTGGCTGGATTTTTTCCAGCGGATCGGGTTCTTCAGCCGAGTTAAGTGAAATTTTAAAATAGATTTTCAACCCGAGACCCATTCCAACGGCAACAATGACGGTTGAGAGCAACATCGTTGAAAGTGTTTCCCATTCGAGTAGCCGAGCGAAATCGAATGTGACGTGATGACCGGACAAATACGTTTCAAACCACGGCCAGGCGGGAGTGCCGATGATGCCGAGCAGAATGGTGAACGCGGCAAGGATGACTAGCGGCACAGTCAA
This sequence comes from Verrucomicrobiota bacterium, assembly GCA_038214755.1. Taxonomy (GTDB): domain Bacteria; phylum Verrucomicrobiota; class Verrucomicrobiia; order Limisphaerales; family CANJXF01; genus CANJXF01. Next base: position 5,322 of record JBBQRQ010000103.1, on the reverse strand, counting down.
GACGGACGAACTTTCGTGCGGAACTTGCGTCTCGTAGCAGCCGACGTGAGGAGGCTCTGACTTGAATTCCGCGTTCCGCATTCCGCGTTCCGCGTTAGAATGAGCCTCCTCACGTCGGCTCCTACGATCTCCGAAAAACACGTAGCAAACCTGGCGCGTCATATAGAACGCGGTGAGCAACGCGCCGAATGCCGCGAGATAAAATGGAATTTGTGAAGCCGGCCAATTGTGCGCGGCGTGGAGGATTTCGTCTTTGCTCCAGAAGCCGGAAAAAAATAGCGGGACGCCGCTCAGTGCCATCATACCGATGGCGTAAGTGGCGAACGTCACGGGCATAAATTTCTTCAAACCGCCCATGCGCCGGATGTCTTGTTCTTCGTGGCAACCGTGAATGACCGAACCTGCACCCAAAAACAAAAGCGCTTTGAAAAAGGCGTGCGTGATCAGATGAAACATTCCAATCGCGACGCCCCCGACGCCGAGACCCATCATCATGTAGCCGAGTTGGGAAATGGTGGAGTAAGCGAGGATGCGTTTGATGTCGGTTTGCGCGACGGCGATGAGCGCGGCGAAAACGGCGGTGATGGCACCGATCCAAGTGACGACTTGGAGCGCGGTTGAAATCGAGTTTGGTGAGATTGGATTTTTTAAACGCTCGCCCTCACCCCGGCCCTCTCCCCCGGGGAGAGGGAGACTTGTTTTCGGCGCTTTGGATTTTTCGAGAGCGTCTGTTTTATCGTCGTTCTGTGATTCTGTTTTCTGAATTGGGGGTTGTTCAACGATCTTCGATTCTCCCGAAACCGTTGAATGATTCTCCCTCTCCCTTTCGGAAAGGGAGAGGGCTGGGGTGAGGGTTTCGGCATTTTGTCCGGCGACTTGAATGATTGCCTGCGGCTGATATTCGGTCACAGACATCAACGGAAAAACTCGCGCCACGAGAAACACGCCCGCCGCAACCATCGTTGCCGCGTGGATGAGCGCGCTGACGGGTGTCGGACCTTCCATCGCATCGGGCAACCAGACGTGCAGAGGGACTTGGCCGGATTTTCCAATTGCGCCGCAGAAAATCAAAAGCGCGATGGCCGTTGAAACCGCCATGCCGCCGAGCGTTGTTGTGAAAATTAATTTTGTGAGCGCAGTTGCTTCAAGACAGCCGTTGCCGTTGTCGTAGAAAAGCAGCGTGTCGGTTTGCGAATAAAGCCAAAGCATTCCGATGAAAAATCCGATGTCGCCGATGCGCGTGGTGATGAATGCTTTTTTCGCCGCCGCCGCCGCGCTCGGTTTGTGATACCAAAAACCGATCAGCAGATAGGACGCAAGACCGACCAATTCCCACGAGATGAAGAGCAGCAGCAGATTGTTCGCGATGACGATGCCGAGCATGGCGGCGGCGAAAAGCGCGAGGAAACAGAAGAAACGCGTGAAATTTTCGTCGTGCGCCATGTAGCCGATGCTGTAGATGAAAATCAAAAGCCCGACGAACGTCACCATCACTAGCATGATCGCGGTGAGCGGATCGAAAACCCAGCCGAGGCGCAACGAACTTTCGCCAAATTGCAGCCAGGTGAAATTTTGGAATTCGCGAAAAATTTCACCGTGAGTCGGCGCGTGCAAGGTCGAGGCAAACGCGCAACACGACAGAAGAAACGAAATCGCCAATGCGCCAATCGCCAATGAAGCGGCGAGCCGACGCTGCGATTGTTTTAAGAATGCACTTAAACCTGCGGCTACCAGCGGCAGGACTGGAATCAGCCAAAGGTTTTTTACGATCCAGTTCAAAAGCTTGAAATCGATTTCATTCTGGAGGGCGAATGGTGGGAATCAACTGGATTAAATCCGAAAGCCGAAAGCCGAAATCCGAAAGAAATCCGAAACCCGAAGGCCGAGAGCGCTGCGGAATTATTCGGCTCGCAAGGCACTTTTCTATTCGCTGGCCCGAAGTTTTTTTCGGAGTTCGGATTTCGGATTTCTTTCGGATTTCGGGGATTCGGCTTTCGGACTTCGAGTCAAATCCCATTTCCAAAAACGAATCAACCGATCCGACTCACGCCGCCTGCTCATCTTTTTCCGCCAGCGCTTCAGCCAAATCCAATTCATGCTTTTGCCGGGCGGCTTCGATGTCGTATTTGTCGTTGTCGCGATGATCATTGTTCAGCGGCGAGATATCGCGCAGCCGTTTGATAATCACCGGCAAATGTTTCAACAAATATTCGACCTCTTCGTCCGTATTATAAATGCCGAGACTGAATCGGACGCAGCCGCGCGCGCGCATCGGACTCAAGCCCATCGCCATTAAAACATGAGACGGATCGAGCGAACCCGTCGTGCAGGCCGAGCCGCTCGAAGCGCAAATGCCCAGCCCATCAAGCAGCAACAAAATGGCTTCGGCTTCGACAAATTCGAATGCGATATTCGTCGTGTTCGGCAGACGCGGTTCTTTCGCGCCGTTGCGAATCGTATTTGGAATGGTGGTAAGGATGGTGTTTTCGAGACGATCCCGGAGCGCGCGAACGCGGGTATTTTCTTCGCCTAATTTATCCATCGCCAGTTCCGCCGCGCGACCGAACGCCACGATGTTCGAGACGTTTTCCGTCCCGCCGCGTTTGCCCCGTTCCTGATGTCCGCCAATGACGTAGGGTTGATATTTCGTTCGGCGTTTCACGTAGAGCATGCCGATTCCTTTTGGCGCATGAAGTTTGTGCGCGGAGAGCGAAAGAAAATCGCAACCGAGATTTTTTACATCGAGCTTAATTTTTCCAGGGGTCTGCACCGCGTCGGTGTGAAACAAAACACCTTTGCTGCGACAAATCGCGGCGATTTCTTCAATCGGAAAAACAACGCCGGTCTCGTTATTGGCATACATGACTGAAACAATCGCGGTGTCGGGGCGAATGGATTTTTCGAGCAGATGAAGATCAAGCGAACCGTCCGGTTCAACTGGCAGAAACGTGACTTCATATCCCTGCTTCTGCAAATACTCGCCAAAATTAATGTTGGCGGAATGCTCAACGGCGGTCGTAATCACGTGCCGCTTTTTCGGCTGAGTGATCAGCGCGCTGTGGATCGCCGAGTTATTACTTTCCGTTCCGCAACTGGTAAAGACGACTTCTTTCGGATCGGCGTTGATCAGCGCGGCGACTTTTTCACGGGCGGCTTCGACGTGTTTGCCAACTTGCGAACCAAAATGATACGCGCTGGATGGATTGCCCCAATACTCTTTTAAAAATGGAATCATCGCATCGACTACCTCCGGCGCGATTCGCGTGGTCGCGTTGTTATCGAAATAAAAAATTTTCTGCTGAGTCATAAAAACTTCGTCACTCTAAACTTCACCGATTGATTCGCAAGGCACATTAAACCGTAGCGCAGCTTCGCAAGCTGCTGTATCGCCGATTTGCAATCGGCTGGCACTGGCGATGTCCGACAGGTTGCAAACCTGTGATACGGCAGGTTAAAAACCTGCGCTACGATTTCTGCGCTAGGAATCTTTCGGATTTAAAACCGTTTGACAAATACTCCAACGAAGGAAAACTAAGCAACCTTAGTTTTCCGCTGATGATTGCAACAATCCAAACGCCCAATCCAGTCAAGCCCCTCACGCGAAATGAGGGGCTGAAAGCCGCTCATCCGTTGTTGGAAGGAACGATTGCGCAAACCTTGGCCGACCCGAATGCGGAACGATTTTCCGAAGATGATTACGAGTTTTTGAAATTTCACGGAATTTATCAACAGGACGATCGCGATAAGCGCAAGATCGCCAAGCAATATATTTTCATGGTGCGCGGACGGTTGCCCGGCGGGGTGATGCAATCGCCAGTCTATCTCGGCTTTGACCGGCTCGCTTCGAACTACGGCAACAACACGCTGCGCATCACGACGCGGCAAGGTTTCCAGTTTCATGGTGTCGTGAAAAGTGGTTTGGGCAACTTCATGCGTGGAATCCATGACGCGATGGCGACAACACTCGCGGCGTGCGGCGATGTGAACCGAAATGTCATGGCCCCACCCACTCCGGCGACGAACGACGTCGTGGATGAAATTCAAGCTCATGCGAAAAAAGTTTCTGATGCGTTGCTGCCGAAGACCCGCGCTTATCATCAGATTTGGGTGGAAGGCGTGGAGTTGAAATTGACCGAAGAGGATAAAAATTTCGTTGATCCGCTTTATGGCAAAACTTATTTGCCACGAAAATTTAAAGTGGCGTTTGCCATTCCTCCACTGAACGACATCGATATTTTTACAAACGATTTGGGTTACGTCGCGATTATCGAAAACGGAAAACTTCTTGGCTTCAATCTGCTCGCGGGCGGCGGCATGGGCATGAGCCACGGCAACGCGCAAACTTTTCCACGCATGGCGGATGTCATTGGATTTCTCACTGCGGAAAAATTGGTGGAAGCCTCGAAAGCGGTGGTCACGGTGCATCGCGATTTCGGCGACCGCACCAATCGCAAACATGCGCGGCTGAAATATGTGATCGAAGAAAAAGGCGTGGAATGGTTTCGCGGCGAAGTGGAGTCCCGCGTCGGTTTCAAATTTGCACCGGCGCGTCCGATGAAATTCACCAGGCAAGGCGACATTTACGGCTGGCAAAAACAACTCGACGGAAATTGGTTTCTCGGTTTGTTCATTGAAAACGGGCGCATCAAAGATACGGCAAATTACAGATTGAAAAGCGGTTTGCGCGCCGTCGCGGAAAAATTTGAACCGGAGCTTCGCCTGACTGCTTCCCAAAATATTTTGTTGGTCAACGTCAAGGAGACCGACAAAGAAGCGATTTCAAATCTTCTGGCCGAGCATGGCGTGGCCGTCGAAAACCAGGCGAGCGTGATTCGCCGCGCCTCCATCGCTTGCCCCGCTTTGCCGACGTGCGGGCTTTCGCTGTCGGAATCCGAACGAGTCATGCCGGACGTTTTGACCACGATGGAAAAACTGCTGGCCGAAGTCGGTTTGCAGGATGAGGAAATTATTTTTCGCATGACAGGCTGCCCGAATGGTTGCGCGCGACCTTACATGGCCGAAGTCGGTTTCGTCGGACGCGCTCCCGGAAAATATCAGGTTTATCTTGGCGGCAACGAATCCAGCACGCGCCTGAATCAACTTTGGAAAGAGAGCGTAAAAATCGATGACCTCGGGAATGAACTCCGCCCCCTGTTGACTCGTTTCAAACACGAACGCAATGACTGCGAACGTTTTGGGGATTGGGTTGACCGCGTCTGGTTCAAAGAAAATCCGCCCGTCCCAAGATTTGTGGGCGATAAAATTTAGCCGATGGCTCATTGCTTTGAGTGCTCGCTGAAATTTCCAATCGAGTTCGCAGAT
>JBBQRQ010000102.1:0-18354 GCA_038214755.1 Verrucomicrobiota bacterium | reverse complement strand
GACGGCGCGCACGGAGTGACGCGCCCTACCACGCCTGCTGAGGTAGGGCGCGTCACTCCGTGCGCGCCGCTCTCACTTGGAAGATGATGATAATCCAAACCAGTTTCGCCAATCGCAACGACTTTCGGATGCGCGGCCAATTTTCGCAGCGGCTCAAATAATTCCTCTGGTGCTTCGAGCGCATTCGTCGGATGCCAGCCGACGACGGCGTAAATCGAATCGTATTTTTCCGCCAGCGCAATTGCCCGCGCGCTGCTTTCCAAATCGGTGCCGATAGAAATCATTTTCGTGATCCCGGCGGCGTGGGCGCGTTCGATCAATTGCGGAAAGTCGGTCTCGAAATCCGGATAATCCAGGTGCGCGTGGGTGTCGTAGAAAATGGCCATGCCATTGAAATCTGTGGCAACGAAGGAAAGTGCGGCAAGAGAAAATTAAAATAAGGAACCGCTGACTTGGGGAAGCGGACTGAATAGGCTCGTTGAAATCCGCCTATCCATGAACCTCAAGGTAGGGCGCGTCACCCCGGGCGCGCCGCATTTGGCTTGGCGTCGCCCACGGCGCGCACGGAGTGACGCGCCCTACCAACGCTGGCCCGGTTCATGGTGCCGATGCCCCAACTTTCCGTGGCTGCGGTTCTCCTCACTTCGGCAGCTACCAGCGAACTTTGAAATCCGCCTCCTCACGTCGGCGGCTACGAGCGCGATGAGAATTTTTTGCCCTAAATCTATGGCGTCGTCCAGCGGAGCCGGTAATAGCGTTGCGGAGAAATGTCGGGATTGGTGTGCAAAAAATTGTTCGAGGTTTGCTGATTGAACCAATTCGTGAATGTCACCCATTGCAGGAGGTTCGACGAAGTCTGCAATTCATAAACCCGTCCGATGTCCGCTGAGAAAATAAGTCGAACCGTGCTGTTGCTAAGGATCGGGCGCGATGTGAATTGCGGCGGCGCGGGTGGATTGGTCGCAATCAGCGCGGCATTCGCGCTGAGCGCGGTTCCCGTGGCGTTGCCGACGAGGACAGAATAGTAACCAAGATCAACAAGTTGCACATTGCTCCGAGTGTAGGCGCTGTTCGTGGCGGAAGTGATGTTGGTTCCGTTAAATCGCCACTGATACTGCAACGGCGTCGTTCCTCCCGCGATCACGGTGAGCGTGGCGCTTTGCCCAAAACCGATGTTGCGATTCGTCGGCTGCATTAAAATCACGGGCGCAATCGGCGCGGCGAAAAGACCAAGATGATTTCCGTCCACTCGCTGCACGCCGCCGCTTGGCCTATTCAACAAAATCGCCGCGCCATTTTCCACTTTCGCCAGAGCAGTTGAGCCCCCGCCGTCGAGGTTCAACCCGTTCCACGCGCCGAAGCGCAGCAGCCATTGACCAGTCTCGTCAAGAGTCGCGCCATCGCTCCAGCCGGGTTGCCGCCCATCGATGACCATCGCGTAGAAGTAACGCGCGTTGGAAGAAAAGCCGACGGCGCTGCGGGGATTTTCATTGCAGAAACTATTCGTGCAACTAGCCAGTTGCGGCGCGCCGTTGATGAGAATGCGGTCGGAACCGGAAACCGCCGTCCAATAATTCGTGTAACTGGCGAGCATGGCCGTGACAATTGAAACCTGATTGCTACGAGTGATGAGCAGGGAATACGGTCGCCCGCTTTCAAAGGGCGATACAGTGTCTCCCCGCGAAATGGCGAGGCCGCTGAGATCACGCGGGTCATCGGGAATGGTGGAAACGGGCGAGAAGAAATTGGCGTTGATCCCGAAGGCGACTTTGTAAGTGTTGACGAAGGTGGTCGTCGTTTGGCCGACGGTTTCCATCGCGTTCGTCCCATTGGAAGGCGTGGAATAAAATTCCAAACCGGGCGTCTGTAAATCGACGCGAAAAATAAAAACTTTCTGCTGCCGCACCTCGTTGGTGTCCGCTTGTCCAGTGTTGTACTCGACGCCTTTGAAAACCGGAATCCACGTGTTGGTCGTGATCGCGCCGCGGGCGGAGAGATGGGCCAACAGCACAACTAACAGGATCAGCAGGGAATTTATTTTATAAGAGGGGCGCATGAAAAAGTTTGAACATCATTACCTGTTTGCGAGGCCGAAAGCGAAAGTATTATCTCGATATCCAAGGGTGTGATTAAAAAGGGGGGAGGTTGGAACTGATCGTATCTGGACTGCGGGGACACGTCCCCGCTTTGGCTGCACGGTGGAAAAGCCGGAAAGGTTCTTCAGGTTGAGCGCTTCCTCCATGGCGTCACGCGCAGGAAAAGCGGCGTCATGCCGCCGCAGTCCAAGGAAACCAAAATCCCGCCTCAACCGCTTTTGATCACACCCTTTATCTAACCTTGCCCGGATTTCCCGTTGCTTTCGTTTTCCAACCTCGCTAATGCTCAACGCCAACAACAAACCCAAAAAAAATATGGCACAACCTCTTTTTCACCCCAGCGTCGAAGGCGCGCAACATGGCGCGAAAACCCTCGAACAATTTCTGGATTACGCCAAAACCTCTGGCGCAACCGGCGCGCAACCGTCCAACTTCATGCTCCAGGACGGCAAGCGTTTTAAAACCGCGCAGCAGATTAAAGATATTTTTGCTGAGCGCGAGATGAAGCTCGACGGCATTTCGTGCCACTGCCCGTTTTGGGTTCACACCACCGCGTGGACAAACAGCCCGACGATTCGACCCTTTCTCCCGCCGGATGTCGCGAAGAAATCTTCCACGGCAATCGAAGCGTGGTGCGAAGATTATCTTCTGCGGCTGATGAATCTTTCCGCAAATCTCGGCGTGAAAATTCTTCCGATGTTCTGGGGCGTGGCGTTCGGCTGGGAATTGGCCACCGGTTATCCGTGGGGATTTTGGAAAGGCGGCGATTACGATTTGATTGAAAAAGGCAAAGAACGTTTCGTAAAAAAAACGGCGAAGCTCCGCGAGCGCGCGAACAAGCTTGGCATTTTTCTCGCGCACGAAATTCATGGCGGCACAGCGGCGATGACGGCGGATGATTTCAACCTGCTCGTGACTATTTGCGACGGCGACAAATGTCTCGGCGTCAATGCCGATCCCTCGCACTGTTGGGAAGGCGAAGATTTTGAGACGCGCTTTTTGAAAGTTGCTCCGAGAATTTACGGTTGCCACGTGAAAAATTTTGCCATCCGCAAAGGCATTCCGGTTCGCATGATGGAACCGAACTGGCAGAAACGCGGCATGCAGTTTTGCGATATTCCTTCCGGCGATTTGAACATGACGCGCTACGCCGAGTTGATGATCCAATGCGGCTACCCGCAACGTTATCGCCAAGTGATGGGCACGCAAACGGCACCGCTCGTCGTCGAAGCCGAAAGTGCCTATCGCGACCTGGATGCAACGAGCGCAAATGGAATTCAATTCGTGCGCGACAATCTTTGTTTTCCGATTGCAGCGGGATCATTTGAGGAGGGCATGGGCGCGTAGAACGACGACCACAGAAATTCTTCGTTCAGTTTATTCACCGCAACTTCAGGCCACCGCAAATATTTTTATGTCAATTGGCGCGCCAGCGCCTCAAGTTTTTCCAGCGACAAAACATCACCGCGGTGCAGGAAGAAACGAGTAATTTGCCCGGGTAGGCGCCGCCACTTCACTGGGTGAAACATTGATCGCTTCGAGGGAGGAATATGTTCGCCAACAATTAATTTAAACGCTTGACTGCTGACGTTCGAAAGCGGGTTTATGTCTTGTCTTTTATTTCGTTCACGCAAAAGTCGATCAAAGGAATTCAGATGAAAAAAAATTTAGGCTTGGTCGCGTCCATCGTGTTACTGGTCGCGGGTTGCGAAAACTGGCGTTCGGATCGCGCATCATCCGATGAGAAACGCGGTGCTTCTCAATCGGGAATCATGAAGGAGCCGCTCGGTTCGCAAAGTCAATCAAGCGATCCTAATCAGGCCAGCTCAAGCCGAAACGTCGGCCAATCGGGAACAACAACAGAATTGCCCCCGAAGACAAAAGGTGTTCCAAGCACCAACTCGACGGAGACTCCCAAATAACTAAAATTTTTTTACGAAACGGACAATGACAACGGTAGAGCGAGACTCCGGTCGAGTTCTGACCTTTTCCTGTTGCGCCCGCTTTTTAAAAATGGAACTCGACGGAGTCTCGCTCTCCCGATTTACGTTTTCGGAATCAAAGTAAAAACTACCGATGAAATATTTTTCACAATTCGTTTCCTCTTTCGTCGTCACGTTCACTGTGCTTTTCCTCCATCTCGGTCGCGCCGAAACTCCGACGCAATGGTTCAAAGGAAATCTTCACACCCATAGCTTGTGGAGTGATGGCGACGACTATCCGGAGATGATCGTCGATTGGTATAAAACGAACGGTTATCAGTTCCTCGTCCTGTCAGATCACAATGTCATTCAACAGCAGGAACGCTGGACGAGCGTCGCGACAAACAAGGCGGGCACAAACGGATTCGCGCGCTACCTCAAACGTTTCGGCCCAAACAGGGTGGAACAACGCGAGACTAATGGCGCAACAGAAGTTCGCCTGAAAACTTTTTTGGAATTTCGAAAACTATTTGAAGAGCCAAAGAAATTTCTTCTGATGCCCGGCGAGGAAGTCAGTGATCGCCATCTCTCATCTCCCGTGCATATGGGCGCGATCAATTTGCGCGAAGCGATCAAACCACAAGGCGGCGACAGCGTGACCGAGGTGATTCAAAATAATGTCAACGCCGTGTTGGAGCAGCGACAACGAACGGGCCAACCCATGTTCCCGCACTTGAATCATCCCAACTGGCAATGGGGCGTGACCGCTGAAGAAATTCTGCCCGTGAAAGGGGAACAATTTTTTGAAGTTTATAACGGCCATCCCGGCGTGCATAACGACGGCGATGACATTCACGCCAGCACGGATCGCGTCTGGGATATTTTGTTGACCAAACGAATCGCCGAATTGCATCTCGAACCGCTCTTCGGTTTGGGCACGGATGATTCGCATAACTATCAATCTTTCGGTAACAAACAAAATAATCCCGGTCGCGGCTGGGTCATGGTTCAAGCGAAAGAATTGTCCGCCAAATCGTTGATCGCGGCGATGGAAGCGGGAGATTTTTACGCGTCGAGTGGGGTGAAAATAAAAAATATTCAACGCGGCCCCAAAATCTATTCGGTGGAAATCGAGCCGGAGAAAAACATCACTTACACCACGCAGTTTATCGGAACCCGCCGTGGATTTGATCCGAGCCACGAGCCGTTGCGAACGGAAAGCGGCGCCGCATTGCGTGTCACGCATCGCTACAGCAAAGAGGTCGGCGTCGTGTTGGCGGAAGTGACAGGAACGTCGGCGAGCTACAAATTGAGCGGCGACGAAATTTATGTGCGCGCCCGAGTCATTTCATCCAAACCAAAAATCAGCCCCATCAAGGGAGAAGTTGAGCGCGCCTGGACCCAGCCGCTCGTGCCGGAAATGGGGAGAGGCAGTCAGTGAGAAGAATGAGTTTTTCGCTCGCAACCTTTCGCGAATTTTTTCGCGAAACTAGCTGGCGATAGAAATCACTTTGATTCCTGGCACTCGGAATAATGGCTTTTGGGAATGTTCGCTCGTGAAAAACTCTTCCACGCCCAGTCGAATGGCCGCGGCGATGTTCAGCGCATCGGCGGCGGACACACCGTGCTTTTTGGCGAGCCTCATAGCATCGCGACCGAGAGATTCGCTTAAAGGTTCCTCCTTTTTTGTCCGGGCGAAATGCGGCTCGTAAATTTCCAGTTCGCCCGGCTTGTGATAAAAATGGGCTTTGGGCAACAGTTCCAATTTCACCATTTGCGCGGTGTAAAATTCGCGGTTCGCATCTTCCATGCAGGACAGTGCGGCGCTGGCTTGATCCTCAGTTCCACGCCAGGCGGCCATTAAAACGCCCGAATCCAAAAACGTTTTAATCACGCAAACCTCCTGACCTTTCACGCAGTTCTCTGGCGATGCCATCGGAGTCCAAAAGCTCTCCACCTGATTTGATAAATTTCTGGCGCGCCATCATTAACTTTTTGCCCAGCGCGGTTTTCGGTTTCCACTTGGGTTGTTCCATCCGTTTAAACTTCTCGTAAGCAGCGTCGCGAAAAAATTGGCTGAAGTTGCCAGGGATTTTGTGCAAATCGCGCACCGGAAATTTCACGGAAATCGTTTTGGTTTTCTTTTCTTCAGTTTTGGTCATATCCGAGAGTATGACTTTCGTCCCGACCGGGTCAAGACGCGCCACGTAGCGCAGGATTGCATCCTGCTGTAGCGCCGGTTTGAAACCGGCTGAACGTCGCAAAGAGAGAAAGTCTTTGGTTCACGAAAGTCTCCCGTTCCCGACGGCATTTCGCAGGTTGAAAACCTGCGATACGGCAGGATGCAATCCTGCGCTACAACTGAACAACTGACCGCCCGTTAATATCGCACCGGCAATTGCCCGATCACGATTTTCCGAGGAAAAATCTTTCCTATCATTTCGACCGCCGTTGCTTGCGTTTGGATTTTTGGTCGCTGAAAAAAATACTCAACACCAGCCAAAACCCACCCCCCGCTGCCGCGACGAAGCAGAGCATGGCGAATCCTGGATAACCCAGAATCTCGAACGATGTCCGCACTTGCATCAACAACGCCGCGCCAATAATCAGCGCGGCCAGAATCAAACCAGTCGTGATGCGATTGGCGATTTTTTGGAATCCTTCCATCAGAAAAACCGTGTCCGGCGAGCGGATTTTTACTTCGAAATCAGAATCGCCCACCGTGTCTAAAATTTTATTGATTCGCCGCGGCAAACCGCTGATGAAATCTTTCAACTCGAGCACCGAGTTCAGCAGTGCCCCCGGCGTTAGATCTTTTTTCAACCGGCGATTTAAGATGTCGCTGACATGACGGCGAATGGCCGCGTTCGGATTAAAATTAGCATCCAGGCCGCGGCCAATCTGGTCGAGTTGCAGCAACGTTTTTCCCAGCAAGGTCAACTCGATGGGAACGAACAAACCGTTTTCTCCGGCGCTTCGGCTCACGGCCATCAAAATTTGTCCCACATCAATTTTCGCCAGAGTGTTGTCCTGCTGTTCGGAGACCATCGCGGAAATCTGCTGGCGAAATTCCGCTTCTTGGAACTGTGGCGTGGTCTCGCTCATGTGGATGACGAGCGACGACGCTTCATCGCCTTTGCCTTCGCTGATGGCAATTAAGACCTTGATCAATTTTTCCTGCATGGCGGGAGTCGTTCGCCCGACCATTCCCAAATCCAACAGTGCGATGCGGCGGTCATCCATCAGAAAAACATTTCCGGGATGCGGGTCGGCGTGGAACAAACCATCGACCAAAACTTGTTTCAAATAGGCTTGGAAAAGTTCATCGGCCAGCGGCGCGCCGTCCAATTCCATTCGTTCCAGCGGTTGAATCTCGGTGATTTTTTTTCCCGGAATAAAATCCATCGTCAACACCGCTCGCGTTGTGTAATCGGCGATGGGGCCAGGCACCACGATGCGCGGGAACTCGCTCAGGTTGGCTCCAATCGCCGAAAGATTCGCGGCCTCGCGCGTGTAATCGAGTTCATTGATCAACGTTTTTTGAAACTCCTCGAAAATTTTTACCAATCGATGTTGCCGACCCATCTTCGTGTGTTGCTCAAAAAAATCCGTGAGTTCTTCGAGCACTTCGAGGTCTTGCGCAATCTCTTGACGAATGCCGGGTCGTTGCACTTTGACGACAACCTGTCGGCCATCGCGCAATTCGGCTCGGTGAACTTGTCCCAACGAAGCCGCCGCCGCCGGCTCGCGTTCGAAACGCAAAAAAGCTTTTGAAATGCGCACGCCCAATTCGGAGGTGACAATCGTTTCCACTTCTTCATAGGAAAATGGCTTGACCTTGTCCTGCAAACGCGACAGCGCCTTCAGATAAACTTCCGGCAACAAATCGGCGCGGCTGGATAAAATCTGGCCCAGCTTGACGAAGGTCGGCCCCATCCGTTCGAGGTCGTCGGCGAGTTCCTCTGGCGGAGAAGTCTGGCCGGTAGTGACGTCGTCATCATTGAGCGCGGCGCGCAGGCCAAACTGATTGACCATGTCGGCGTTGCCATATTTAAAAAGGAGCAGCGCGATGTCTTTGTAGCGTTTGAGGTGCTGCGGTTTTAAGGAAAGGCTCATAGAAACAATTTAGAAACGGGAGTTTTTACGTCGCGAAAATCTGATTTACAAAAAATAAATTAAACAGCGCTCTCCCAAACTCAAGCGGGGAAAAGCTGAGAGAAAATAAATGACTCAAGGTGCATTTGGGTGATGGAATTTTATAGAAATATACACTGGGTTCTCGGCTTAACGCAGAGGTCGCAAAGGGAAGTTTAGAAAAAGGCAATTCAGCAGGAATATTCTCACTCTGCGTTCCTCTGCGAAAAACTCTGCGTCCTTTGCGTTAAAAAAACCGCCGTCTCCGCTACCAGCAAAAACCCCTGTCCCGCTCTGATCTCACCCGAACAGCCACTGCAAACAAAGCGAGTGGATTCCAAAAACCTGCGAGAGCAACAACATGGAATTGTTGGTGAGAAATCGAAGAGCCAATCCGACTTGAGGAATTTGAATGATTAGGATCACAAACAAAAATCCGTATTGGCAAAGACGCAAATAAGTTTCTTCGGTCATGCCGATGAAATAACGCGCGACATGCGAACCATCCAGAGGCGGGACAGGTATGAGGTTGAAAAAACATAAAATGAAATTCAAATGCGCGAGGCGAAATCCGAAATCGACGATGCCAACCGAATTGAAAACAACTCCCGTGCGGGCCAGCGCAACGGCGACGATCGCGAGCAAAACATTCATCGCCGGACCGGCCAGCGCGATCAGGACCCAATCGAATCCGCGATTTTTTAAATTCGCCGAATTGACCGGAACTGGTTTGCCCCAGCCAATTACAAAACGGCCCAGCATCGATCCGCTCGCGGCCAGATACACCGCCAGCAACGGCAAAATAAACGTCCCCAACAAATCCATGTGCGCCAGCGGATTTAAAGTAATTCGACCCAGCAATTTGGCGGTGTCATCTCCCCGCCGCGCCGCCATCCAGGCGTGTCCGAATTCGTGAAAGGTAATTAAAATCACCAGGCACAAATAAGAAATCAGCCCGTCTAAAATAATTTTTTGTTCCATCGCGGGCGAAAGTAACAAAAACCCAAACCGGACAAAGACAAAATCAAATTAGCGCGGTGCGTCTCGCCTGCGCAGGAAGAAAAACGAAAAGAGCGCGGACAAACTTTGTCCGCGCGAATCCGAAGTAGTGAAAAACGCCTTGGGTTTTGTCTATTTAGAAATACGCGGACAAGGCTTGTCCGCGCTCCACTTGATTGGCAGCACGCCCTTGCTGGGCGCTCTTCCCACGATTCCTGCAAATCGCTCTTTGCTTTCGCACTGAATCGTTGAAAAACTTTTGCGTCGATGGAACTACCGGAAAAAATTTCGCCAATGCCGATTCGCTTTGATCGCAACGAACTGGCCGGAGCATTTGGCGACATCGGCACCGATCTGCCGCTGGTCGTTGGGATGATTCTCGCCGCCGGTTTGGACAGCGTGAGCGTCTTGATTATTTACGGCGCGATGCAGGTTTTCACCGGATTTTTTTATCGTTTGCCCATGGCGGTCCAACCGCTCAAGGCGGTCGCGGTGATGGTCATCGCGCAGAGCGCCGCGAAACAAATCACGCCCGAAATTCTTTACGGCGGCGGTTTCGCCATTGGTCTGACGATGTTGTTGCTGACTGTCACCGGGCTGGTCGATTGGCTGGGTCGCGTCATCCCAAAAGTTGTGGTGCGCGGAATTCAATTCGGCTTGGGTCTGCAACTCGCCGGTTTGGCGCTGAAAGATTATGTCCAGCGCGAAGGCGTCGGAGGATATTGGCTGGCGGCGATTGCGTTCGTCATCAGCTTGTTGCTTTACCAAAATCGAAAATATCCCAGCGCAATTTTCGTTTTGATTTTGGGGGCGATTTATTCATTGGTGCGAGTGAAGCTGGATTTGTATTCCGTCACGCAGCAAATCGGCTTCAAAGTTCCAAAAATTCGCCCACTGGCCTGGCAAAATATTTGGGCGGGATTTTTGTTGCTGGCGTTGCCGCAAGTGCCGTTATCCATCGGCAATTCCATTCTCGCCGCGCGCCAGACCGCTCAGGATTTATTTTCTGATCGCGCGCCTTCGCTGAAAAAAATCAGCTTCACCTATTCGCTGATGAATCTAATCAATCCATTTTTCGGAGGAATTCCTACGTGCCACGGCTCTGGCGGCCTGGCTGGGCATTACGCATTTGGCGCGCGCACGGGAGGCTCGGTCATCATTTACGGAGCGCTCTATCTGACCATTGGACTCTTCTTCAGCAGCGGATTTCAAAATGTGATTCAAGTTTTTCCGATGCCGATTCTCGGAGTGATTCTTTTGTTCGAAGGCCTGGCTTTGATGCTTTTGATTCGCGACATGACCGACTCCAAGCGGGATTTTTTTCTCGCGCTGCTGGTCGGGCTGATGGCGAGTGCCCTGCCCTACGGTTATCTCATTGCGCTGGTCGTCGGAACCATTCTGGCGCGGCTTTGGCGGAAAAAATGTGCTGCCGACATTCTGTCGGCAGAGTAGAGGTCGCGACTTCGAGAATGCGCCACACTAATCGGCTCTCTTCTGCCGACAGGATGTCGGCAGCACGTTCACTTGGGCACGACGCGCAGCCAATCAAATTTTGCCGTGGCGTCGCCCACTCCGCCGACGGTTAGCGCGATGCGCACTCCCCGGTCCCACGGCGGCAGGTAATCTCCTTCGAGATCCAAATTTTCTCCCACGCTTTTCCAGTTGGTTCCTGACCAGACTGAAAATTGGAAACGGTGACCTTCCTTCGCTTCCATCCGCAGATAAATTTCTGATAATGCCGGAGAATCAATCGCGCCCAACGTTTCTGTTTTATTTTTCTGTCGGCGATGCAACGTGACCTTTCCATCTCCGAGCGTCACGCCGAGCGCGTTGTCCAAATCCCCAAAAGCAAAAAGTCCCGCGCGCGAGCCGCTCGGCATTTCGCGAACGTCCACCAATGCAGTCGCGGCGTAATTTCCCGTGGTGGTCTGCACTGCCATCACGGAGCCGAAAAGATTGTTTCGCGCATCGGCTGGCGCGGTCAGAATCAATTCCCCTTTTTCAATTTTGAAATGCGGCTCAAGCGAATGAGGCCATTGCCAGCGCAAATTTAAATTGGTCGTGGCGAAATCATCCACGAATTCCAAATCGGTTCGTTGGACTTTCCCGTGTGGCGAGACGCCCTGGCTCCTGACACCTTTGTCTTCGTTGATGATCGGCCAGCCCTCCTTGTTCCATTTGATTTCATTCAACACGCCTTCGCGTCCGACGTAATTCATTCTCTTCGCGTCGTAGGCGTGGCAGAGAAAAAAATCGCGCCCGTCTGCCGTCGTCACGATGCTGCCGTGACCGGGACATTTCCAGGTCTCGTTGCTCGCGAGGATCGGGTTGCCTGAATATTTTTCAAACGGGCCGAGCAACTTTCTCGAACGCGCCACCCCCGTCCCATAATTGCATTGCTTGCCGCAACAGCCATTGCCGCCCGCATAAAAAATATAAAACCAATCACCGCGTTTCTGCACGAACGGCCCTTCGATGATGCTGCCTTCCCACGGCGTATCGTTGCGCAGAATCTCCTTCATTTCCCCCACGAGCTTCGTCCCGTCTTCCAAAAGTTTTTGCGCGTAAATAACGGTCGGCTTGCCCCGACTGTTGCCATCGGCTTTCCAAATCAAATAGCGCTCATCGTTTTCGTCGGTTACAGCCACCGCGTCAATCGAGCCTTCGCTTTGGCCGATGAGCGGGCCGTGGTCTGTCCATGGACCTGTTGGATTTTCCGCGGTTGCCACCGCAATCGAGAGCGGGCCGTCTATTTTTTTCCCGACGTAATAAACGTAAAATTTTCCCTTGTGGAATGAAATTTCCGGCGCCCAATAATTTTTGGAGGACCACGCGGGCTTCTGGTCAAAAACAGTTGCTTTCAGTTCCCAGTTGACCAAGTCGCGCGAATGAAGAATTGGAAAAAGCGGTGCCCATTCCGAGGAGGTCGCCGTCGCCCAATAATCTTCTCCCACGCGGACGATGGAGGGGTCGGGAAAATCGCCGGGCAAAACGGGGTTGGAAAAATTGACGGCAAAACTGCCGAGGTGGGCGCAGAAGAATACGAGGATAAAAAAGAATATTTTCATGAGTGTTAATCTGTGTTCATCCGCGATTAAGTCCCGTCTTAAATTACTATGTCGAAAGGTGGCGCATTTCCGACAAGATTTTTCGCGTGACGGAGCGCCGGTTTGCAACCGGCTCGGTTTTCGCGCGTTGACGCAAAGCCGGTTGCAAACCGGCGCTCCGGTGTGGCGGCGGTGTGCGCTTTGTCTTTGCGTCAAACGAATATGGAAAACACTGATTGGGAATCGCGTTATCAAACGAACGACACGCCGTGGGATAAAGGCGAGACTTCGCCGGGCCTGGTTGATTTTCTCGCGGCGCATCCGCAATTGAAACGCGGGACGGTTTTGGTTCCCGGTTGCGGCGCAGGGCACGATGTTCGCGCGTTGGCAAAAGCGGGATTCGATGTCACCGGCTACGACATCGCGCCCAGTGCGATTCGCCTGGCGCAAGAAAAAATCAAAGGGGAGAAACCGCGCGAGAGATTTTATTTGGGAGATTTTTTGGCGGACCAACCGCCGCAACTTTTTGATTGGATTTTTGAGCACACTTTGTTTTGCGCCGTCACGCCAAATCGCCGCGATGATTACGTCGAAGCTGTTCTCCGCTGGTTGAAACCGCGCGGAGAATATCTCGCGGTAAATTATTTAATTCCCGACGAAGACGGCCCGCCGTTCGGCACGACGCGCGACGAACAACTTGCGAGATTTTCGCCGCACTTCGATCTGCTTGAAGAATGGGTCCCGCGCTCCTTCGAAAACCGCACCAACCTCGAACGCATGTTTTGGTGGAAACGAAAGTAGCGCAGCTTTGCAAGCTGCTGTATCGCCGGTTTGCAACCGGCAGGACGTTGCGACATCCAGCGGGTTTCAAACCCGCGATACGGCAGGTTAAAAACCTGCGCTACGGCTTTATGGCAAAATCCAATTTGTGGTTTAAAAATGAGTGATGATGAACATTCATCAGCCGCAAACGCCGCGGGCGAACCACGCGTCAAGGCGTCGAAAGCCATTTTGTTTTTCGTGCTTTCGATTCTCTGGATTTTTCCGTCGGTCGGCGCGGGTTGGATTATCGGCGTTGACCTGGATAAACTGCGCGAGGCTCGGAGCATCGTGGCATTTTTCGCCTCTGTAAAATTAGAACAATGGCTTGCCTTGCTTTTACTCGCGCTACACGGCGTTTTTATTTTTTTGGCAATCCATTTTCGTGGGCGCATCTTGAGACGGCGAGTGAAATAGTGGGGCAGACATCTTGTCTGCCTGCGCGGGCTTCCAGCCCGCGAGGTTAGAATTCGCGGGCAAGATGCCCGCTGAGACAGGCTGGAAGCCTGCCCCACTATTTCCGGAAGGAGTCCCGGAATTTAATTTATGCCGTTTTACGAATACGAGTTGTGCGAAGGCGACTGCAAAGTTTGCGGCGGAAAATTCACGTTGCGCCGGCCGGCGAGCGCGCCCGAGTTGACGAAATGTCCCGCCTGCAAAAAGCCCGTGCGTAAAATTCTTTCGAACTTCAACTCCCCGGTGAAGTTGAAGCCGCTTTCCATCTCCGACGCAAAAAAATCCGGCTTCACCGTTTTGAAACGCGTGAATAAAGGCGAGTATGAGAAACAGTAGCTTTTTGCAACCTCATGAGATGGAGCATCAAAAATCTTTCGCTCGTCGTGCACGAACTTGGCGCATTGTTTTTGTCGCATTGTTCATTGCGGTTGTTTCAATTTTACTTTTTACCCTTTCTCAAAATGAACCGAGTTATCAGGGGAAACGCCTTTCTCAATGGATACGCGGTTTGGAATACGAAAATCCCACCGACGAACAGCGCGTGGCACTGCTGGCCATGGGGGAAGCGGCAGTCAAAAAACTGATTTCACTTTTGGAGGAGCGGGATTCCGCATTGAAACGAAAATTTGTCGCATACTCGCGCCATCACGCAGACATTCATAACAGATTTATTGCTCCGCGTTACGTGGTTCCCGAAAGTGTTTATCAGGCCCAAGCCGCAACTGCGCTCGGTGAAGTTGGCCCAACGGCGTCTCGCGCAATTCCGGCGCTAACCGCGGCAGCAACCAACAAAGATATTTTGCTCAGTCTTCGGGCCAAGGCAGCGTTGATGAAAATCAGGCAGGAATCCGTCGCGCCACTCTTGGTGATGTTGAAGGAAACCAACTTTACAAATTGGGGACGTGCGGCTTACCTCGCAAAATATCTTGGCGCGAACGCTGAGCCAGTCGTGCCTTTGCTCGTTAAATCTTTGCAAAGTACAAATGCCGACGTTCGAGAACTGGCAGCCGATGCCCTCGGCGGAATCGCGAAAAATCCTGAACTCGTTGTGCCTGCATTACTCGACTGTTTGGACGATCCAGACGCCGGAGTGCGTAGAAGTGCTATTGATTCGCTCCGTAAATTCAAAACTGCGAAAGAGCAATTTGTGCCGAAATTTTTGCAATGTTTGTCCGACACCGACAATAACGTGTGGCTTGGCGCGGCATTTGGGCTGGAAAAAATTCTTTCGAAGGACGAGAAGAAAACTCTTCTGGTTCCCGTGTTGGTTAAATCTTTGAATAGCCGCGTTGAGGTTATTCGCGAAAATGCCGCGTTGTTTCTCAAGCGCATTGATTCAGAGGCCGCGACAAAAACCAGGCCCCCAAACTAACCCAGTCAAAATCCTCTTTCTCATTCGCGTGTCGTCCGCCATCGTCTTTGCATGTCAGATTTAATCGCGATTGTTGGTCGCCCGAATGTCGGCAAATCTGCCTTGTTCAATCGAATTGTCGGAAAGCGCGTCGCCATCGTTCACGACGAACCCGGCGTGACGCGCGACCGCATCAGTGTGGAAGCCGAGTGGCACGGACGGCAATTCACGCTGGTGGATACCGGCGGGATCGGTTTGTTGCGCGGAGAAAAAGCGCACGACGTCATCATCGCGGCGGCGTTGGAACAAGTCGAACTCGCTCTCGAAGCGGCGAGCGTCATTATTTTAGTCACCAATGTTCAGGAGGGTGTTGTCCCGCTCGACCGTGAAGTTGCCGAGCGACTTCGCAAATCCAACAAGCCGGTGTTGGTTGCAGTCAACAAGGTCGATACCTATCGCGCCGAAGCGGGTGCGGATGAATTTACCGCGCTGGGTTTCGAGAAAATTTTTCCAGTCACCGCAATTCATGGCGAAGGAATCGAGGCATTGATGGATGCGGCTGTCGCGTTCCTGTCGCAGCAGGAAATCCAAACTGGGGAAACGGCGAGCGACGATTCGGGGGAAGAGAAAAAAACCGAACGCAAGATTTTGAAGCTGGCCATCGTGGGCCGGCCCAATGTTGGAAAATCTTCCATCATCAATGCGCTGACAAAATCCGATCGCGTGATTGTCAGTTCCATTCCGGGAACGACGCGCGACGCGGTGGATGTCCCTTTTGAAGTCGAGACCGAAGGCGTGCGCCAAAAATTTATTTTGATCGACACGGCGGGCGTGCGCCATCAACGGCACGTCAATGACTCCATCGAGTTTTACAGTGTCAATCGCACCGAAGAATCGATCGCGCGCAGTGACATCGTGATTTTCGTAGTGGATGCGGAAGCGGGAATCACCGCGCAGGACAAAAAGGTTGCCGGAAAAATTATCGACGAAAAAAAAGCCTGCATCGTCGTTGTCAACAAATGGGATTTAGTCGGCGAAAATGTGGAGAAAGCGCGACGCGAAGAAATTGAACGGCGCGGAAAAAAGAAGGTTCGTGATGATTCGACCAAGCGATTGACGACACTTTCGGAATTTGCGGAATGGGTGCAGCGGCAATTATTTTTTCTCGATTACGCGCCGGTGATTTTTACTTCCGCGAAATCCGGATTTCACCTGGAACGTTTGCTGGAATCGATTCGCTACGTCGCTGCGCAACTCGAACAAAAAATCCCCACCGGCATTTTGAATCGCACCTTGAACGACGCCATCATTCGCAAACAACCGATCAGCACTTCGGGCAATCGTTTGAAATTTTTTTACGCGACGCAGGTCCGGCAGGCGCCGCCTACCTTCCTGCTTTTCGTAAATCGCGACGACGTTTTTTCCGATCAATACGCAAAATATTTGGCGGGAGAAATGCGCAAGGCTTTCGGCTACGAAGGCTGCCCGATTTTGCTCGTGCCCAAGCCGCGCCCCAAGACGATTGAGCCGAAGCGAAAATGGAAATCCGGGAGTCGGAACGCGGCAAAGTCCTGAACAAAGTTAGTTTCTGATTGACACAGTTCTGAAATTTTTATTTATTCGACGCGTCACCCAAAACTCAGTCGTAAAAGTCCAACCTTACTTTTGCGCTACATCAGGCACGTGTTATGAAAAATGTTTTGTTGCTCGCGGCCGTTTTCACGATAGCTCCTCTCCTCCAACCCGGTCAGGCGCAAGATTGGCGTTCGCCTTTGAAACGAGGCCAAACCTCGCCATTAGCGCGGGGGGGTGGACAGAGACCGATGATGCCGGGAACGATGACGGCCCTCGGCATTGCTACGAATTCTTCGGTTAATCGAATCTCAACAAAACCGCAAAAGGCAGACTTAAAGGTCGCTGAACGGGGAGCCGATCACCGTGTGTGGCAATACAAGACTTCTCAAACCAATGAAAACGGAAAAGTCAGCGAACAGGTCCACACCTACACTGAACTCGGCACAGGCCTTTCCCGAAAAGACCCGCTGACAGGCCAATGGATTGACGCCGATCCCGAAATCGTGGTCGCGGCCAACGGAAAAGGTCTGGCGCAAAAGGCGCAACATTCCATCCAATTCCAACCCAACATCAACACTGCCGGAGCGATTGATCTGACCACGCCTACCGGAAATCATCTTCGCAGCCATGTCATTGCTATTTATCTTCACGATTGGAAGAAGAATCAAAGTCTGCAAATCGCGGGTCTTCAAGATTCCGTTGGAGCTATCGTTGATAAGAATCAAGTCATCTATGAAAATGCGCTGGCCGGGAAAGGAACGCGCGCAAACGTTCGCTATACATTCAAAAAATCCGGGATGAGTCAGGATGTAATTTTTCAAGAGTTAGTTTCAGCGAAAGATTTGCAACTCAACGAAGAGACACTTGAAGTAGAAGTGTGGACAGAATTCCTGAATGCCCCGCAACCGACCAAACGCAGCGAGGAAGAGAAAGCAACAGGACTTACCAATGATAGAATTCTAAATTTCGGCGACATCCAGATTATTCCCGGTTTTGCCTTCAATGCGGGCGATGAAAAACAGCGGCGCAAAGGAACACCTGTGAAAAAGGAATGGGTCACCGTGCAAGGCAGATCGTTCTTAATTGAGAGTGTTAGTTACAAATCCGCCATGGCAGAATTGGTAAAACTTCCGGCGCGTCCGCAGGCAAAGAATTTAAAATTCAGAACCCAAGACTTACAACTTGTTCAAGGCCGTATCGCACCAACTCCCTTGAAGCTAAAGTCGATACCAACCGACAAATTACAAGTCGCTTCTCTTACAACAAAAGAGCAAGGGTTCGTTATGGATTACGAAATAGTTGAATATCTGGACTCATGGACGTTTAGATCAGACACCACTTACTTAATTTCGGACATGATGTGGTTTTCTGGTATTTCTATCGAGGGTGGAACGGTAATTAAATCATCATCTGGCGCCGAACTAAATAGTGACATGGTGACTTGTTTCACAAAACCGTACCAGCCCGCTTTTCTTACCTGCGTTGACGACGACAGTGTGGGCGAAATTATTGATGGTAGTACCGGCTCCCCTTCTGGTTATTATGCGGGCACGGCGCTTGGTGTCTCCAGCAGTGCTTCTATCGAACATCTCCGGGTTAAGTATGCATATTATGCAATAAGCGTATCGAGCGTTCCAGGATATACCCAGGTGGAGAATTGCCAGATTGTTAATTGTAACTCGGCCATAAGCGCGTGGGGTTATCTCTACTACGAGGTTCCCATTCGGAATTGTTTAATCGCCAATTGCGAAACGGCTCTGGACGGTGACGCCACCGTTACCGGCGAGCATCTCACGATTGACCAAGTCAACTATCTAGTCTAGTGTCCCATAAATGACTATACTTATTTTCTTCGCTTTTTCCGCTTTTTCTTTTGCGACCAGCCCGGCTTGATCGTTTCCAAGGCGGCTCGCCCCCGCGCGACCTTGTCCATGATTTTTTGAACCGTCGCGGTC
>JBBQRQ010000101.1:0-18525 GCA_038214755.1 Verrucomicrobiota bacterium | reverse complement strand
AAGAGACGGAGCGCGCGGAGTGACGGGCCGAAGAATGTTTTGCCATGACCGCAGCGTGAAAAACTTTGACGGCAAAGTCCAGCACGATCGATCAACTGACTTCCAATCAGCCGCTTATACCGCCAGAAGAATTTTCCGTGTACAGTGTTACACCCGGAAAATAAGGCAGCTATTACATATCCGCTGGCACTTATGTGGCTGAATCAAGTTTTCGATTGGGGAGAACAATATCAGCAAGGTTTTGAGAGTCTTTATGAAATGTTCAGGGACGGTAATGGAGATGTCCTTCCGCGAGACTTTGTGAACTTTTGCATTGAGGCGCAGAAACTTCAACAAACCTTTAGCAAACAAGGAATCAATGACGGGGCTGGAAAACTTGTTTCGGCTGCAGCGGTCGATGGAGCGCTACAACAAACTGCGGCGTCGAAGTTGAGTGATTTTTTACAGGTCTTTGAGAATTTCGGCGAAACATTCAAGCAGTTGAAAGGACACAAATCTCACATGTTTACTCGCAAGCAGTTGTCCGAAGCACTGGGAAAGAAAGATCCACTGGATGCACAGTTGGTTATTTCAGAACTTGTCCGCATTGGCGCAATCACTGTAAAAGACAACCTTGCTGTTAATCGTTCTGACAGTTTTGAAATTCCATCCTTGTATCGAATAGCACTCAACATTGGAGAAAAAAATGACTAACACAACAGAGTTGGCATCGGAAGCACCTCCAAAACAAAAAGTCGCAAGATTATCTGCCGAAAAGGCGCTCCCCGCATCTGGGGTCGAAACGCTCGTCAAAATCATCAAAGGATACGTAGTTGCCTCGCAAGGCGGCCAATCCCAAACAAACTACAAAGATGTGGCGAGTGCCACGACATTGAGTCCGGCATTTGTTAACTCCAACAACAGTTTTTTAGCGGAGTCAGGAATCATCACTTCTCCCAAGTACGGATTTTACCTTCCAAGCGAGGAAGCCGTTCGATATGCGCGGGAGGCTGCTTGGGATGAAGAGAAAGCTAAATCCCATTTAAGAAAGCTGGTAAGTCAATGTTGGTATGGCCAAGTGGCTACCCAAACCTTGTCTTTGCGATCCACACTCACCAAAGACGACTTCAAAAGATCATTAGCAATTAAATGTGGGGCAACCGAGGGGGACTCCAACGCTTTAGATCGCTTAATGGATTTCATCATTTACACAGAATTGGTAGTAGAAACGGAGCGGGGACTGCTCACTAAAGGAAATCTCGATGAAGCCCAAACTGTTACTGGCCAGCAAGCAGAATCAGAGCACTTCGATAAATCTATTGCATCATTACCCGCGCCCCAATTGAGCGCTGATAAAGCAGCGTCTGTTTCTCTTGTTCTCCATGTGCATATTAAAAACCTCAGTGATTTAACTGATGAGAATGCAGAAGTCGTGAGGAAGTGGGCAGCAAAGTTAGGTTGCGGGCAAATCCAGCTAGATAGCGATTCTCAATAGTTCCTATAGGCAAAATTCTTTCTTGAACTTCGCATCTCTATATTTTCCTGCGATTCTAAATTTTTGTTCCCGCCTATGTTTCTCTTAGACATGGCTCGTTAATTTTTATCCCAGCGTCGCTTTACGTTTGAGCCTCTTCCCATCCGTGATTACGATGCTGGCGATGACGGACATCGATTTCATGCGCCTCGCCCATCGCCTTGCGCGGCGCGGCTTGGGAACGACTTCGCCCAATCCGGCAGTTGGCGCGATGCTGGTCAAAGGCGGACGCATTCTTGGTCGTGGACGGACTGCGCCCGCAGGCGGGCCGCACGCTGAGATTGAAGCGATTCGCGATGCGCAATCCAAAAAAGAAAATCTCAAGGGCGCGACGCTTTTGCGCGGCTCGGTGAACAATTCAATCTTCATTTGAGCCGAGGCTTCGAGTATAAATAAATTCATGAGCGACCAACTGCCTGTTCCCGCCGCCAGCAATACTTTCGAGCGGATCAAACGAGTGAACCCATCCGGTGCGGAATTCTGGTCGGCGCGCGAATTGGCTCGCGTTCTGGAATACACCGACTTCCGCAATTTCATCGCCGTCATCGCTAAGGCGCGCGAAGCCTGCGCGAAGAGCGGCCACACGGTTTCCGACCATTTCGTTGATATCAACGAAATGGTCAGCATCGGTTCGGGCGCGCAACGCGAGTTGGAAGATTGGGCGCTTTCCCGCTACGCCTGTTACCTCGTCATTCAAAACGCTGATCCGAGCAAACCGCTAGTCGCGCTGGGCCAGACTTATTTTGCTGTGCAAACGCGACGGCAGGAAATGGCCGATCAAGAAGCGTTGAAAGAAGACAAGACGCGCCTGTTGTTGCGCGCCGAGATGAAGAAGCACAACAAAAATCTCGCAGGTGTGGCTAAACAAGCTGGAGTTGTCCAGCCACTCGACTACGCCATTTTCATGGATCACGGCTATCGCGGACTTTACGGCGGGTTGGGGATGCGCGACATCCATGAGCGCAAACGGCTCAAGTCCAAGGAACATGTTCTCGACCACATGGGTAGCACGGAATTGGCGGCGAATCTTTTCCGCGCCACACAGACTGAAGAAAAGTTGCGCCGCGAAAATGTGTGGAATAAAGATCACGCGAACCGGATTCATAACGAGGTCGGTCGAAAAGTCCGCCAGACGATTCACGAACTGGGCGGCACGATGCCGGAGAATTTGCCAGTGGCCGAGAGCATCAAAAAAGTCGAGGGTCGGGAAAAGAAACGGCTCAAGGCCGAGCAAAAGAAATCGTGGTCGCAAAAGCCGGAAGCAGAATCTTGATGGACGCTGGCCGCCCTTTCCGCTTGAGCCTTTCCCGTCAGCGATTACGATGCGCGGCGAATTCGAATCGGCGATTATCGAGTGATTTACCAAATCCCTTGTCCGACTTATGGCGATTGGCCAAGCGGGCGGCGCAGCCGTGACATATTTTTTTCGATGCGTTCGATGTAGCAGTTTTTTCCGTCGGGATACGGCTCGTTCAAAAAGCGATAAAGCCCCAGGAAATCATTTTCGATTCGCGGCTTCACATAGTTCTCCCAGAAGTCCGGAGTTTTTCGGAGCAAATCCTCCGCGCTCTCGAACACTTTTTCAAACGCGGTGTTGCCCGCGCCAAAACGATAAGCTTCAGCAAATTCTTCATAAAGTATCGGCAGTTTTTCGATGTAATCTTTGGCCGCCATCTGCCCGAGCAAATCGCCCGTGCCCAGCGCGAAGCCCGCCATCTTTTCTTCCTCACTTTGAAACATAAGGGCAGCCAGATTCACATTCACTCCAGTGCAACGAATCATGTTTTGCACCGCCTTGATTTCCGATGGAGCAAAACTTTTTTCATACAAAAGTTGCGCCGCGAATTCGATGCTGCGATCGACATGAATCAAAGTGTATTTGGCTCCAGTGCCTTCGTTGTCGTCTCGCTTTTTCAAATAACCTGTGTCGTGCAATAAAATCGCCAGCAGCCCCAGTTCAAACATTTTTTGAGTGATGGCCGGCCGTGCCGCGGCGCGATGTCTTCCGCGCAACAATCGAGTCATGCACAAGGTCACCTGTAGCGTGTGTTCCAAATTGTGGTAGCGCGCGTCGATCGGCTGGTAGTCGCCATATTTCCCGGAGAAAAAATCGTGGGTCCACCCGAAAACTCTCGGCACAAACAACTCATCGCCGTGAGGGAACAGCGCGGTGTAAATCGAATGCACCTCCCGTTGCGCCTCGCCAATTTGCTTCGTATCAATTTTCCCAGTCACGCCATCGTAGGCTAATAATTCGCGATAAATTTGCACGAATTAAATTAGACGCGGTTTCATAAATTGTAGCCGCCGACGTGAGGAGGCGGATCCGTGGTTTTCAGCCGAACTCCGCCTCCTCACGTCGGCGGCTACGCGTATCACCAGACTTCTGAATCCAATTATAGGCGAATGCGCTTTGAATCTTTTTCGTTTCTGAGCTACAAATTCGCGACTATCTAAAATTCATGTCGCGACATCCGAATCTTTCCGCCAACTCCGATCCATCGTTCAAATCCAAATCCCGCTCGACCTGGGAAATCGTCCGCCGTGTCGCCATTTATTTGAAGCCTTACAAGCTCATGGCGATCGGCACAATTTTTTGCGCGATGATGTCGCTCGCTTTTTCCTTCGCCTATCCGTGGCTGACGCGAATTATTATTGATGAAATTATTGGGCAAAAAAAATCAGCCTTGCTCGCGCCGGTCATGCTCGGCCTGCTCGGCTCATTTTTGCTGCGGGAAATTTTCAACAGCATTCGCATTCGCATCAACAACACCTTCGAGCAAAATGTGATTTTCGACATGCGCCGCGAAGTCTATTCCCGACTGCAACGGCTGCCCGTCAATTATTTTGATCAACGCGCTTCCGGCGATTTGATGACGCGCGTGATTGAAGACGTGAATTCCGTTGAGCGCCTTTTGATCGATGGAACTGAGCAAGGCACCGTCGCCGTGCTGGCGATCATCGGGGTGTTGACGGTCCTTTTTTTCACCAACGCGATGCTCGCATGGGTCGCGCTGGTTCCGCTGCCGATTCTGACTGGCGGCGGACTCTGGTACACGCTGACCGCGCATCGGCGCTACCGCGCGCAACGCGAAGCGTCGAGCGCGATGAATGCGTTGCTCATGGACAATCTGCAAGGGGTTCGCCAGATCAAATCCTTCGCGCGCGAACCGCACGAAGATATTCGGTTCGCGGAGCGCGCCGATGATTTGCGCACTGGCTCTTTGGGCATAATGCGCGTCTGGGCGGCGTATTCACCGGCGATGGGTTTCGCCGCGTCCCTCGGCATGGGTTTGGTTTTGTGGGTGGGCGGCGCTCAAGTTCTCCAGGGAGAAATGACGATTGGCCAATTGATCGGTTTTCTTTTTTATCTCGCGTTGTTTTACGATCCGATCAGCCGTTTGCACGGATTGAATCAAATGTTGCAAGCCGCCCGCGCCGCCGGTGAACGCGTTTTTGATATTTTGGATTCCGAAATTGAACGGGCCGGCTCTGGTCGATTGAAAAATCTTCAAACACCCTGTCGAGGCGCAGTGGTCTATCAAAACGTCAGCTTCAGTTACGGCGAAAATAAAACTGTCATTGACGATCTGACGCGATTGCCCTCTGACAACGTAGCCGCCGACGGGAGGAGGCGGACGGATTCATCGGATGCCAAAAAAGTCACTCCGCCTCCTCACGTCGGCGGCTACGTGCTTCACAATATTTCTTTGCACGCGGAGCCTGGAGAAATGATTGCGCTGGTCGGGCCGACGGGCGCGGGGAAATCGACGTTAGTCAATCTGTTGACGGCATTTTACGAAACGACTTCCGGCCGCATTACGATTGATGGACAGAACATCGCCGAAGTCTCGCTGAGATCTTTGCGCGCGCAAATCAGCGTCGTTTCGCAGGAGGCGTTTTTGTTCAACGGGACCATCCGCGAAAATATTTTGTATGGGCGACTCGACGCGACTGAGGACGAATTGTTCGCCGCCGCTCGCGCCGCCAATTGTCACGAGTTCATCACGCGCTTGCCCCAAGGCTACGATGCGCGAGTGGGCGAGCGTGGCGTGAAACTCAGCGTCGGCGAGAAACAACGCGTCAGCATCGCCCGCGCGCTTTTGAAAAATGCCCCAATATTAATTCTCGATGAAGCGACGGCCAGCGTTGACACCGCGACTGAAAAATTAATTCAGGAAGCGCTCGCTCGATTGATGACCAATCGCACGAGCTTCGTCATTGCCCATCGCTTGAGCACGATTCGAAATGCCGACCAAATTCTCGTCATGCGTCATGGAGAGATCATTGAGCGCGGCACGCATTCCGAATTGCTCGAATGCGATGGTCTTTACGCCCGACTCGCCCGGATTCAAAACACCACTTTCATCGAGGAGAGTTTCGAAAAATTATCTGCTGTGCCATAGTCCTGCGATGAACGATGCGGGCAAAATGCTGGTCATAGTCGGCGGCGCGATCGCCGTCGTGGGAATATTTCTTTGGTCTGGGATGGGAAGAAACTGGCTTGGCCGCCTTCCCGGCGATTTTCATTTTGAGAAAGGGAACGTCAAATTTTATTTCCCACTGGCGACCGGTTTGCTCTTGAGCCTGCTGCTGACAATCATCCTGCGTTTCTTTCGCAGGGAATAAGTGATTTGAAATTTGCGGAGCGCGGCTGTGTCGTCCTCGACCAGCCGCAGCGCGTTGAAAATGCGGCGGCGGGTTTTGCCACCGCCGCGCTCCAGTCAAATCAGGCCACTGCCAATCAGGCTAAAGCGCCATCGTTTTTCCTGGCATCGCCACGGGATAAAATCCATTTGCATCCGGTTTGACCGGCGGTTCCATTTCCCAGGAAAAAGTTTTCGGAACGAGTTGGAGTTTGGAATTAAACGCCTCGTCCCACTCGATCAATTTTCCAGAGTAAGTCGCCATGCGCCCCATGATCGCGGTCATGGTGCTCATGATCCCATACTCCGCTTCGTTGTAAGTCTTGTTGTTACGAATGGCGTCGAAGAAATCGTCGTGTTCGAATTGAAACGCGTTTTGCTGCGAACTTTTTTTTCCATAACGCCAGGGATTTTGGCCGGTGATTTCAAAAGCCCGGTTCTCTCCCAAACTGGCCGAACCTTTTGTGCCCGTCGCACTTTCCGCGACCGTATGCCACAACTGGGGAATCTGGCTGCAGGCGCTGAACAGGCGCGCGCCATCGGCATATTCAAACTCGACGGAATGATGATCGAAAATTTGGCCGTGTTCTTTGGTCGTGCGGACCTGCCGTCCACCCAACCCGTGGGCGCGAATCGGATGCGCGCCTTTGATCCAGTTGCAAACATCGATGTTGTGGACGTGTTGCTCGACGATGTGATCGCCGGAGAGATAGGTGAAAAAATACCAGTTACGAATCTGATATTGCATTTCAGTCTCGCCCGGCAATTTTTCTTCACCTCCGCGCGAACCGCCGCGCCAATAACAACGCAAGGTCAACAGGTCGCCAATCTGTCCGTCGTGAATGCGTTTGATAGTTTCGATGTAGCTGGGTTGATGGTGACGTTGAAAACCGACGGCGACTTTCAACCCCTTTTTTTTCGCCTCGGCATTGGCCGCGAGCAAGCGATGAATGCCCGGCGCGTCGGTCGCCAGCGGTTTTTCCATGAAAGCGTTTTTCCCCTGGCGCACCGCTTCTTCAAAATGCATCGGACGAAATCCGGGAGGCGTGGCGAGGAGGACGACATCCGCCAGTTCGATGGCTTTTTTGTAACCGTCAAATCCAAGAAACTGCCGGTCTTTCGGCACGTCCACTTTGTCGCCGTGTTCTTTTTTCAAAATGTCACGGCTGGCTTGCAGTCGGTTGTCAAACGTGTCGGCCATCGCGACCAGTTTTATTTTTCCCGCAGTGCTGAGCGCCTGGCTCGCCGCGCCAGTGCCCCGCCCGCCACAGCCGATGAGAGCGATTTTGATGAGGTCATCTCCGGCGGCGTAGGCAGAGCGTTCGATGCCCAACCCGCCCATCAAGGTCAGGCCGGTGGCAGCCGAAGCGCCTTTCAAAAAATGGCGGCGGGTTAAAGTTGCGCCGGGTTCTTCTGGCGATGGCGGATTGGGGAACGAAGTTTTGAGTGACATATGTTGAAGTCGAAATATGTGGCCGCATTATTTTTTTCGGCAATGGAAAAGTTGAATTCGTTTGGAGCTTCGGGTGTGATTAAAAGCGGGTGAGGCGGGCTTTGGTTTCCTTGGACTGCGGCGGCATGACGCCGCTTTTCCTGCGCTTTACCCGATAGAGAAAGTGCTCAAAATGAACCTTCCCGGCTTTTCCATCGGGCCGCCAAAGCGGGGACGTGTCCCCGCAGTCCAAAATAAGATCGGTTCCAACCTCACCTGCTTTTAATCACACCCGCGGGCAAATCGTCCCTTGCGTCGCTCGCCGTCCTTCGGATACTTGTAACCGACCTTGGATTTTTGGGAGGGAACTTCCATCTGGCGTAAGCGCCAGCCTCTCGCGTAACACTCCGATGTGCAGTCCGTAAGACGGAGAAAAATATTTACGCTGTAGTTGCCGGTGTGGCGAAATGGCAGACGCACAGGACTTAAAATCCTGGGACCGTAAAAAGTCGTGTGGGTTCGAGTCCCACCACCGGCACCAAATTCAATATTTACAATAAAACGTAAACCCGGGTTCTCTCCAAGATTTGGAAACGCGAGACGCAGTTGCTCAAGCTAACCGGCGCGACTCCCATTGAGCGTGCGATTACGAGAAGCGACTGAGAACAACGAGGTCGTCCAATTCTTCCGGTGAAATGATGGGGGAGGAAATTTCAAACCGGCTGCGGAATTCCCGGTTACGTCGGCAGGAGGTTTCAAAGAAGTGTGACAAGATTTGCAAGTCCGACGCCACCAACTTATCGCCAAACCCGGTTTTCACAAATGCACATTCCGATGGGATAAGGTCGAGCAGAGCTTTTGATCTTCCGTCGAGAAAGGCCGTTACAGCTTCCAAGAGTGATGACTTGGAAAAGAAAAATTGCCGAAGGCGAGAGGTGAACATGCGAGAAGCGAAATCATCGGCCGACACGGGACGTTTGATGATGATCCAAAGCCATCGGAGCAAGGCCGCAAAAACATGCATCGCCGAAACTTTGAATGCGCCGTAAACCTGACTGACGGTGGTGCGGTTGCGGGTCAAGGAAAGATCGAAGCCGTGTTTAGCCTCGGAAATGGCGATGAAGAAATAAGCTTTTGGATAAGTGTTGAGCTTGTTGAATTTTGGACGATGGGTGCGAAGAAAATAATTTTCTCGAAGCTGGGCGTCCGAATCCGATTTACAAATCTCCCACGAAATCCGGCTAACTTCATGGATGAGCCGAATCAATTTTCGTGAATGCTTTTCTGGACGCAAATAGCGATAGCTGGAAACCCGCTGCCGCAAATTGACCGATTTTCCGACGTAAAGGAGCTCGTCACGCGCGTCTTTCATCAAATAAACGCCGGGCGATTTCGGGATAGATCGAAAAAAATCAGTGCTGAATTTTTTGACCAACGGTTTGGAGACTGGCAAAAATCGCAGTTGGATTGATCGCGTGGAATTCAACAGCCAAGTGTTCGGCAAAAAGCATGTGCGCGTCAATTTTTTCGACTCAACCAAGAGACGTGCGCGTCACATTCGCCGTTTTGTCACTTAGGCGATTGCAAAATGAAAACAGCTGGTTGGAAGGAAGGATATGAGAAAGCGGCATCAACGGCGACAGATGCGAATTGGTGAAATAGGACTAACGCGAGTGGTTCGCGTAAAATCCTCTGCGGATTGATTGTCCGCTCGGACATCCACTTGTCGCGACCAGTTTTCAATCCAGGACGACCAAGACTGCGGAATGCTTAACGGTCGCCCTTGTCGCCTTGGCCTGATTTGATTTTGGTCTTGGCCTTGGTTCTGCGGTCACCGGCCAGGGAACGCCCAACATCATCGGATTCTTTGAACTGCCCGCCTGCATCCCTGCGCACAAATCGCTTGTCCGTGCCGGTGTCGATGAGTTCGCGTTTGCTGCTGACCTTTCTTGGGGTTTTCGTTTTTGCTTTTGTAGCCATGTGAATAATCAAACGGCGTTGGTGGGAAATTGCAAAGAAGGGATTTTGCTGAAAAAATAATCCGGCAAAAGAGAGACCAAAAGATTCCCGCGAGACGCGTGAATCGACAGGCGAATTTTTTATTTCGATGTTGGATGTTCTGTGTTCGATGTTCAGTGTTGTTTAATTTTAATTTCTCGAACATCGAACAACCCACATCGAACGCGCTCAACATCGAATTGTTTTTCGCACCCGCCGGAGGCAGATGCTACCCTCGCTCAATCGTTGGCTTTCGCGACTTACTGGAAAAAAATCCTGCTTTTTCTTCGGAGGAAATGTAATCTTTTGAACCTGATGAAAAATTTTCGGGCCAAATATTTCTCCATTTGTTTGCTGGCGACAGGAGCGACCAGCTTTGCCGCATTGACGCTCGAACAGATAAAACAATTGCCGCCTGCCGCGTCGCATCAAATTGATTTCACCAAAGAGATCAAGCCGATCCTCGAAACCAGTTGCACCAAATGTCACGGGCGCGGCAAAGAAAAAGGCGGATTCAAAATCGACAACCGCGAGACTTTTTTAAAAGGCGGCGACGATGGCCCGGTCGTCGTCCTCGGAAAAAGCGCAGACAGTCTGCTCATCGAATTGGTGATGGGATTCGATCCCGATGCGGTCATGCCGCAAAAAGGTTCGAAGTTAAAACCGGAACAAATCGGTTTGTTGCGCGCCTGGATCGATCAAGGCGTCAAATGGGACAAAGAAGTTTGGCTCGGCAAAGTAGAGCCGAAAAATCTTAAACCAAATTCGCCGAAAATTTCTGCCGGCAAAAAGTTTCCCAACCCCATCGACACCATCGTCGATGGTTATTTTCAATCCAACAAAATCAAATGGCCCGCGTTGGTGGACGACCGGATTTTTGCCCGCCGCGTATATCTGGACATCATCGGCGTGCTCCCGCCTCCGGCCGAAATGGGAAAATTCCTCGCGGACAAAACCAGCGACAAACGAGAAAAACTCGCCGCCCGTTTATTGGCCGACAATCGAAACTACGCCGAGCATTGGCTGACGTTTTGGAATGACCTCTTGCGCAACGATTACAAAGGCACCGGCTACATCGACGGCGGCCGCAAACAAATCACCAAATGGCTCTACACCGTGCTCGCTACGAACATGCCTTACGACCAGTTCGTCGCGCAGTTAATCAACCCCACTCCCGAGTCCGAAGGTTTCACGAAGGGAATCGTTTGGCGCGGCGTGGTCAACGCCAGCCAACTGCCGCCCATGCAGGCCGCGCAAAATATTTCTCAAGTTTTCATGGGTCTCAATTTGAAGTGCGCCTCCTGTCACGACAGTTTTGTCAATGACTGGCAACTCTCCGATGCCTACGCCTTCGCCAATATTTACGCCGACGAGCAACTGGAAATTTTCCTGTGCGACAAACCGACCGGGAAAAAAGCTTCGACGAAATTTCTCTATCCGGAATTTGGTGAAATTACCGGGACCAATAAAGCAGATCGTCTCCAGCAACTTTCCCATTGCGTGACCAGTCCGAAAAACGGGCGGCTCTCGCGGACATTCGTCAACCGGCTTTGGGGAAAATTCATGGGGCGGGCGCTGGTCGAGCCGGTCGATGACATGGAACAAGCCGCGTGGAATTCGGACCTGCTCGATTGGCTCGCGGAAGATTTTGCCGCGCACAATTACGACGTGAAACATTTGATCGCGCAGATCGCCACCTCGCGCGCCTATCAACTTCCGGCGATTAACCTCGGCGAGAATGTGAAGGATTATGTTTTTCGCGGGCCATCCGTGCGCCGACTTTCCGCCGAGCAATTCCGCGACGCGATCACCACCTTGACCGGCATCGGTTACGGGACCCCGCTCGCCGAAATCGCGGCGACTCAATCCGAGGAAAAAAAATATGCGCTCAACCCAATTCCGAAATGGATTTGGAACGACACGAACGCCGCCGTCAAAGCAAAAGCGGAGCACGTTTATTTTCGCAAGAAGTTTCAACTCACCGAAATTCCGACCGACGCCAAGGCGCTCGTTTCCGCCGACAACAGCTTCACGTTTTTTGTGAATGGGAAAAAGGTTGGCGCGGGAAACGAATTTAAAAATGCTTATCTTTACGACCTACGGCCATTTTTGAAAAAGGGGGAAAATGTTTTCGCAGCGGACGCGGTCAATCATCTGCCGGACAACTCCGAGCCGACGCCGGAAAAAGCGATCGGCGGCACAGAAAATCCCGCTGGCTTTTTATTTTATGCGCGGCTGCGGGAAGTCGTCGATGGGATTGAACGAACAAATGATTTCGGCTCGGACAAATCGTGGTTGATGAGCAACGAAAAAAAAGAGGGTTGGGAAAATCCGGAATTCGCCGCGGAAAATTGGAGCAACGCGGAGGAGTTGGGTGAAATGATGATGCTGCCGTGGCGCGTGGCAAAAAATTATATGGCGACCCGGCTCGCCTCGGCCTACTCCGGAAAAGTGCGCGCGTCACTCGTGGCGGCGGACCCTTTGATGACCGCGCTGGGCCGGCCCAACCGCGAACAAGTGGTGACGACACGTCCGGTCACGGCGACAACCTTGCAGGCGCTGGAAATGACCAACGGCCAAACTCTCGACGAAATTTTAAAGCGCGGCGCGGCGGAGTTGGCCGCGCAAAAAATTGGGAGTAATGAATTGATTGAAAGAATTTTCGCAAAAGGCCTCGGGCGAAAGCCAACGGCGAACGAATCGCAAACCGCCGAACAAGTCGTGGGCAAGCCCGTGAAAAAAGAAGGTGTCGAAGATTTTCTTTGGGCGATGACGATGCTGCCGGAGTTTCAGTTGATTTATTAAATGTGTGGCTATAACTGTCGAAGAAATTCGAGCCAGGACGCAGGCAAAACGAATTGCTTTTACACAGCACGCAGACGCCGAGCGGCGAAATGATGATCTGACCTTTCAAGAGGTTTATGACGCGCTGTCGCCCGCTGAAATTCTCGACCAATATGAAGACACCAGTCGCGGTGAAAGTTGTTTGATACTCGGTTTTGTCGGGAAGAAACCGATTCACGTCGTTTGTGGACGCAAAGCTGGAGCTCTGTTTAATTATTACTGTCTATGTCCCAACAATGCCCAAATGGCGAGACGCCCGGACGAGAAACAAAGTCTGACCAGTGTCCGTTTTGCGGAGGCGAGGAATTTCAAGCTCGTCGTGAAGAATATCTCTACACCTACAAAGGTGAGCACTTGATGGTTTCCGATTTTCCCGTCGAAGTTTGCGCGAAATGTGGGATGCGCTTTTATCCGGGCGATGCGCTGCTTGAAGTCGAGCGGCGTTTCTTCGCGATTCAATCGCATAAGGAAGAACCCGATAAAATTTTGCACATTCCGTGCAAAGCTTTTGTTTAAAGTCGAATGAACTTTAGCTCTAAATTTAATCGTCGCGAGCTTTTGAAAACTTTGGTTTAGAAGCCAGCTAAATTAAACGTGGAGTTTGAATTTGATCCGAAGAAGAGCGCGGCAAATTTATCCAAACACGGAGTTGATTTTCGGACGGTGTAGACGCTATGGAAACAACGCGTCCTCAAAGTTCCTTTGATGACCAGTGAGGAACCGCGTTGGCTGGTGATTGGCAAACTTGATGAGAAACATTGGACGGCAATCATCACCGAGCGCGACGGGCGAACGCGCATTATTTCAGCGCGACGTTCGCGCGAGAAGGAACGACAAAATTATGAACAAGACGAAATCTAAAATCTCAGCCATCGAATTGGATCGGCGTTTTGATGCGGGCGAGGAAATTGACGAATTTGTGGATTGGGATCGCGCGAAAATTGTCGAACCTGATGGTTGCCGGGTGGAAGTGAATGTCCCCACCACTTTAATTAAATCATTGGATAAAGAAGCCCGTCGTAAAAAGTTAAGCCGAAATAAATTAATCGAACTGTGGGTCGTGGAACAGTTGAAAGCAAGTTGAGCTAAACAAGAAATCAGACGTTGTGCTCAACCGAAGAAAATTTATTTGTTTAAGCGCAGCCGCCGGAAGTTTTGCGGTGGGAGCGCCGTTTCTACGAGCAGCGAAGAATGATTCGGTTGCAGCAATTGATTTTTACTTTCTCGAGATCCTCGACGGTTTTTTACAAAACGCCCGAAAAACTTCCGACAGCTTCGCGGTCTGTGATTTTCCGCAGGGAACTTTGCTGAAAAGTTGTTGCACACCTTCGGGAAAAACCTACGTCTCCGTCGCGCGGATGATGCCCCCGCTGGCCGCGTGGGTGGTCGCGAAAAAACAACCGAATACCTTTCGTGTCGGTAACGAATCTTTTAATTTAACGGACGTATTGCTGTCAGCGTTTAAGAATGCTTTCAATCCCGCGCATCCCGATTATTGGGGAGAAGCACCGGCAGATAAAGCGTCGCAGCGTTCCGTCGAAGCCGCGCTGGTGGCGTGGTCGCTCTGGCAACTCGGCGATAATTTTCTGGCAAAACTTTCTGCGAGCGAGCGGACCAATATCCAAAAATGGCTGGCGAGTTGCACCCAGGTTCCCGAGCGCGAAAATAATCACGCATGGTTTTCGGCCATCAACCAGGCGGCCCGCATTGCTCTCTCAAAAAAATGGAAGGAATTTTCCGGCTCCGAAGAATGGATGTTGGCGGACTTGAACGCGATGGAAGCTCTCGCTCAATCCGCCGAGGACGGCTGGTATAGCGACTCTCCGGTTTTATCAGCCTATGACTATTACAACTTTTGGACTTTCGCGAGCCACTTCCTCTACTGGAACCGCATCATCGGAAAAAGTTATCCGGAATTGTCAGCGCGTTTCAGCCAGCGGTTAAATAAGTTTCTGGAAAAAACTCCCTACTTTTTTGCGGCCAATGGCAGTCACGTTTTGTTCGGACGTTCGCTGATTTATCGCTGGGCAGTTCTGATGCCGCTCGTCGAGGCTTACGCGCAGGGTCTGTGGCCGTATTCGCCAGGAATGCTCCGCGCGATTGTCCGTCGCAATTTGGAATTTCACTGGAAAGTCGGCGCGTTCGATAAAACCAACGGCAAGCTCCGCGAGACTTTTACGGAAGGCGGCAGCACGGCGGTTCGAGAACCTTACATTGATAATAGTCATCCATACTG
The DNA here is from genome assembly GCA_038214755.1 of Verrucomicrobiota bacterium. GTDB lineage: Bacteria > Verrucomicrobiota > Verrucomicrobiia > Limisphaerales > CANJXF01 > CANJXF01. The sequence goes on along the minus strand of JBBQRQ010000101.1, from coordinate 3,856 downwards.
GTGTATGCAGTCGTTCTCGCTTTACTCGATCCCGCCGCGAGATCCTTTTTGGACTTCACGGGAAGAAGCTCTCCCCGTCGAGCGCGCCGATTATCGAATTCGTCTGGAGAAAGCCCAGATGTTACTCATCGGCACCAAAGCTTCCGGTCAAGTGCGACTTTTCGAAGCACGCAATGAACCGCGACGCGCCCGCTATCGCGACGGTTATCAAAGGTTTTCTTACTCATCCCATTTTCCTTTTAATTACATTGTGCGGGAAGACCGCTCCACGTGGGATCAAGCACTTGTCTTCCGTCACACGGAGACGCATCTCTGCTCTGGTCGCAGCGGAATCAAAAGCGGAACACTAACCGCCGACGGAATCGAAACGAAATGGTGGGCGCAGCTTGGGGATTTACGTTTCGATGTTATTACCCGCATCAGCGTGAAGGGCGAGTTTGAAAAGCGCACCCACGTGGTCACCGCGCCTGCCTCGGCGCTCAACAAATCAATTGAAATTTTAGAAGGCTCGTCCGTCCTGGGTTTGATGAACGGCGAAACCTATGAGCGAACGACCAAGCCAACGCTGCAAATATTGCATTCACCGCGCAGTAAATTATTAATCGCATCGTGGAACGCGAGTGGTTTTGAACAGCTTGAAGCCACCGAAGTTTTCGACCAAAACATTCCGCCCAACGTCAACCTGATCTACCCGCGAATGGTGATCAATACTTTGCGCGCGCCTTTGACTGCGGAGCGCATGACGCTCGTCAGCTTGCACTACGCCAGTCCGCGTCCGCTGAAAATAAATGAGCTTTTGCGTCGGGCCTCTCATTTGGTTATTGTTTGAAGATTACAGAAAAAGAATGGCAAGAAAGTTCGCCGGTTCGCGGCAACACGTTTCCCGGACTCAAATGAAAACCATGACTCAATTTAATCGCCGTGAGTTTTTGAAAACAGCGAGCGCAGCCACCCTCGGCGCGTTGGCTGCTGGCTATCCGACAAAAATTTTAGCGGACGAAATCGTCGAAGGAAAAATTACTCCCACCGCCGACACCGTCATCATTCTTTGGATGGGCGGCGGCATGGCGCACACCGAAACGTTCGATCCAAAACGTTACGCGCCCTTTGAAAAAGGAATGCCGACGCAAAAAGTTCTCAGCACTTTTCCGACAATCGATACGTCGGTCGATCACATCAAACTCACCGCTGGTCTCGAGAACATCGCCAGGGTGATGGATCGCGCGACGCTGATTCGTTCCTACACGGCGGGCGATCTCGGATTCATTTTGCATTCGCGTCATCAATACCAATGGCACACCGGTTACGCGCCGCCCCAAACCGTCGCTGCGCCGCACATCGGCGCGGTCATCGCCCGCACCCTCGGCCCGAAAAATCCCGCGATGCCCGCGTTCATCGACATCGGCCAGCGATTCGATTTGGGTGAAGGCGAGGAATTAAAAGCGTTTCACACCGCGGGTTTTCTGGGCAGCGAATTTGGTCCGTTCGTCGTGGCCAATCCCGAAGAAGCGGTCAACGCAGTTCGTCCACCGGCGGGCATGAGTCCGAACCGTTTTGAAAATCGCGATAAATTTTTTAAACAACTCGCCGGAAAAAGTCCCGTTGGCCAACTCGGTAGTGATTTTCAAAAAGAATCGTTGCTCCGCTCGCTCGACAATGCGCATCGCCTTTTAAGTTCGCCCGCCGCCAAAGCGTTCGATCTTTCGCTCGAGCCAAAAGAAAGTTACGCAAAATACAACACCGGCAAATTTGGTTTGGGTTGCCTGCTCGCTCGCCGATTGACCGAAGCGGGCGCGCGCTTCATCGAAGTCACCACTGAATATATTCCATTTCAATATTGGGACACCCACGAAAACGGCCACACCCGAATGGTTGATTTGAAAAAAATGGTTGATGCGCCCGTCGCGCAACTGGTTCTCGATTTGGAAGCGCGCGGTTTGCTCGATCGCACGTTGATTGTGCTGGCCAGTGAGTTCAGTCGCGACGCATTGGTCGAAGGCAAACCGGACAAACCGGTCAAAGGCCAGGTCACGCAACCCGACACCATCGACGATTTAAAATTTTACGGGATGCACCGTCACTTCACCGACGCCGGCAGCGTGCTCTGTTTTGGCGGCGGATTTAAAAAAGGTTTTCTCTGGGGCAAAACCGCTGACGAACGCCCGTGCAAAACAATCGAGAATCGCGTCGTCATCGAAGATTTGCACGCGACGATTTATCGGGCGATGGGCGTCTCGCCGAAACTGGCTTACGAAGTGGAGAAACGTCCGTTCTACGTCACGCACGATGGCAAAGGCAAACCGATCATGGAATTATTCGCGTGAGATGAGGAAGAATTTAAATGTTCCTCAATGTTTCTTGTGGGTAGAATAGCGAAGCGAACAATTTTACCGCAAAGGACGCAAAGGTTTTCGCAGAGGAACGCAGAGTAAAAACTTTCCTGCCAAACTCTTTTCTTTTGACTGCTCCCTTCGCGACCTTTGCGGGAACCTTCGCGCCCTCTGCGTTTAATCGGAAACCCAGTCTCTGCGGCGATGAACGCTTGACGGTGTGGAGGTCAAAAACTAATTTAGCGCCCTCGATTGGTGGTCGTAGCTCAATGGTAGAGTCCAAGCTTGTGGAGCTTGTTGTTGCGGGTTCGAATCCCGTCGGCCACCCCATCTCTTCGCCGATTCAAGCCGTTTGTTTCGCCATCTCGCGCAAAGTGGTTTTCAAAATCTTGCCGGTCGGATTTCGGGGCAACGCGGGCAAAAACATAATTCGCTTCGGTATTTTGTAGTCCGCTAATTTTTCCCGCACAAATTGTTGAATGGCTTTTTCATCCAACGCCATTCCCTCGTTCGTCGAAACGAAAGCAATTGGAATTTCCCCCTTTCGCGAATCGGGCACGCCAATGACCCCCACTTCTTTGACGCCGGAAAATTGATAAATGATTTCCTCAATTTCGCGGGGATAAACATTGATGCCATTGACGATCAACATGTCTTTTTTGCGGTCAGTGATAAAAAAATAGCCTTCATCGTCGCAATGCCCAACGTCGCCCGTGAGCAGCCAATCGCCCCGCATGGTTTTGGCCGTTTCTTCCGGCTGGTTCCAATAGCCTTGCATCACGTTCTGGCCGCGCACGCAAATCTCCCCCGTCTCCAGCGGCCCAAGAATTTCTCCCTCATCATTTTGCGCGGAGATTTCCACATCATAAACCGGCTGGCCGATAGAGCCGGGTTTTTGTTTCTCAAGCGGGTTGAACGAAACGACCGGACTGGCTTCGCTCAAGCCGTATCCTTCGAGCAACGGCACAGAAAATTTTTCGCTAAACTCCCGCAAAATTTCTCCCGGCAACGGCGCGGCCCCGCTGATGCAAAGTCGCAAAGGCAAATCCGCCCCGATGGACGAATGGATCAACGTCCGAAAAAACGCGGGCACCGCTGGCAACAGCGTGGCGCGATGCCGCAAGATTTCTTCCAGCATGTTTTTCATGGGATGAACGGACTTGATCAAGACAATCGATCCGCCGATGAGCAAGGGCAGGAGCACGCCCACGGTCAGCATGAAACTGTGGAACATCGGCAGCAGCACCACGATCCGATCTTCTCCCACCGCTTCGAGCACGCGTCGGCAGCTTTCCACGTTGTGCAACAAATTGCCGTTGGAAAGCATCGCTCCTTTGGGGCGGCCTGTTGTGCCCGAAGTATAAATAATGACGGCGAGATCAGATTCGCGCTGCGACGGCGGCAAATAATTTTCAATGACGTCAAGGTAGGGCGCGGCACCGCGAGGGGCCAGGAGGTTTGAGGGAAAGCGCGGCGCGCCCCGAGGGGGGCGGCGTCACACAAACCACCATTGTATTTGATTGACC
>JBBQRQ010000100.1:0-19018 GCA_038214755.1 Verrucomicrobiota bacterium | reverse complement strand
CGTCCCGAACGTTGCGCCGCCGAAGGCCGGGCTGGAATTCTCGGCCAGCCCGACCACGCAGGAGATTTTCCGTGCGCGGGTGTTCGAAGAGCCGCTCGTGCCGATTGGCGGCGAGCCGAGCGCGGACGAAAACTCGGCGCTGGCCGCCGCGCTGCTCGGTTACGCGAAACGCAGCGGGCCGGATGACTTCGCCAGCCTCACGGGGTTCTTGGAAAAGCATCCCAAGTCATCGTGGCGTGCGGCGCTGCTCACCGACCTCGGCCTCGAATATTACAATACCGCGCATTACTCGCTCGCATTGGAGGCTTGGGACAAGGCTTGGTCTCACGCAAAGGACGCCACGGACGCAAAGGGGAAAGCCATCGCGGACCGGGCGGGGGGCGAATTGGCGTTCATGTATGCGCGGCTGGGTCGGATGACGGAATTGGAGGCGCTGTTGAAATCAGTTGAGAGCCGGGGCTTCGTTGGCGCGGCGACGGAGAGAATCACGGGCGCGCGGGAGGGGCTTTGGAACATGCAGAACAAGCCGGAGATTTCTTTTCGCTGCGGGCCGCTGGCATTGCGGTGCATTCAGGTTTCGCTCAATCCCAAAACCCCGCTTCCGGCCGAGATTTTCAATTCGTCTTCGACGCAGAAGGGTTTCTCGCTGCCGCAGGTGACGGAACTCTCGAAAAAAGTCGGCCTGAATTATCAGATGGCATTCCGCTCTTCTCCCTCCCCCCTTGGAGGGGAGAGGAGCGGGGTGAGGGGTGCATTCGTTGTGCCTTCGGTGGTCCACTGGAAGGTGGGCCACTACGCGGCGCTGGTTCGCAAGGAAGGCAACCTGTACCTGCTTCAAGACCCGACGTTCGGGAATGAAACTTGGGCCACGACGGAGGCGCTCGAAGCCGAGACGAGCGGTTACTTCCTGATTCCTCCCGGCCCGCTGCCGGAAGGTTGGCGGAGTGTTGATGAAAAGGAAGGCGGCAGCGTTTGGGGCAAGGGGCAGACTTCAGGCAATGACGGCAGAAATATTTGCAAGAATGATTTGAAGACCTCCGGCGGGGTTTGTCGCGGCATGGCAGTTCCTTCGATCCACCTCATGAATGTGAACCTCCACATGGACGACGAGCCGCTCGGCTACACGCCGCCGGTGGGCCCGGCAATTCGTTTGAGGATGAGCTACAACCACCGCGATTCGTTTCAGCCGGCCAATTTCAATTACTCCAACTTCGGCGCGAAATGGACGTGCGACTGGATTTCTTACGTAACGGACAATCCCTCGAACGTTTTGGCGGACGTAAAGTTTTACCCGCCCGGTGGGGGCGAGCGGTTATTCACTGGCTTTAACACCAACAATCAGTCCTTTGCGTCCCAGCAGTACGATGAGTCGATTCTCAAGCGCTCTGGCCCGGCCAGTTACGAACTCAATTATGGTGACGGCTCGAAACTAATCTTCGCCCGACCGGATGGTTCCATTGGTACGTCGCGCAAAGTTTTCCTCACTCAAATCAGGGACCCCGCAGGCAACGCCGTCACTTTGACGTACGACGGCAACCTGCGCATCGTTGCGCTCACCGACGCAATCGGCCAAGTCACCACTTTAGCCTACGATCTCAGCAGCGATGTTTACAAAATTACGAAGGTGACAGACCCGTTTGGCCGGTTTGCCACATTCAATTATTCTTCCGTAACCATCGCCTGGGATTACACCGTTTCCAATGCCTGCCCACAACCGATCATCAACGCAAACCCGGTCCGCGATTTGTGGCTTCAAGGGATGACCGATGTCATTGGCCTGCCTTCCCAGTTCGCCTACTTCGTGGTCAGCAATAGTTCCACCTTCTGTGCCGCATGTCCTACCAACGGGGCTAGCGTCACGTGCGTGACAAACGACACCTCGGTGGATTTCATCGTTTCGCTGACCACTCCTTATGGCACGACCAGCTTCACGGCGCAGGATTCAGGCAACAAACGCGTGCTTGAACTAAAGTATCCCGACGGCAGCCGGGAGCGTGTCGAATACAACCAAACGAACAACGTTCCGCTGTCGGATCCGGTGCCGGATTTGCCGCTGGGCATGTCCACGCACAACGACTTCCTGCGATTCCGCAACACCTACTATTGGAGCCGGACCGCCTGCGCGCTGGGCTACGGTGATATTTCCAAAGCACGCCTCTATCACTGGCTGCACACCGAATCGCTTTCCACCACGGCGGGCGCGTTGGAAAGCACGAAAGCCCCGCTCGAAGGGCGCGTCTGGTATGATTACGCGGGCCAGAGCGATTCGGTCGTCATCGCTCCCAATACCCGGCCTGCTCACATGGGCCGCGTGCTGGACGACGGCTCGACCCAGCTTTCCTCGTTTGCTTACAACTCCTTTGGCCGTTTGACCAACTCGATTGATCCGCTGGGGCGGTCTCTAAGTTTCATCCACTCGACCAACGGAATTGATTTGCTGGAAGTCCGGCAGACCCGCGCCGGCAACAATGAATTGCTGACGAAGCTGACCTACAACTCCCAGCATCGGCCGCTCACCATGACGGATGCTTCCGGCCAGACGACGATGTTCACCTATAATTCGCGCGGCCAGATGCTCACGCGGACCAATCCCAAAAACGAAACCACCAGTCTCACCTACGAAACCAACGGCTATCTCGTCAGGGTTGACGGGCGATTGTCCGGGACGAATGACACCGACACGTTCACGCATGATGCGGTTGGCCGGATTCGGACGATAACCGACTTGAACGGATATACGCTGACCTTAGACTACGACGACATGGACCGGCTTACTCGCGTCACTTATCCTGATTCCACGTTCAGTCAGTACACCTACGATCGCTTGGATCTAGTCGCTTTCCAGGACCGCGCCAACCGGCAGACGTTGATGGAGCATGACCGCATGAGGCAGGTAACCAAACGCACTGATCCGCTGGGGCGCCCAACACTTTTCGAGTGGTGTAGTTGCGGTGATCTCAAAAGCCTGACCGATCCGATGGGGCGCACAACCACTTGGAACAAAGATGTGCAAGGCCGCCTCATCAGCAAGCAGTACGGCGACGGCTCACAGTTCAATTACTTTTACGAGAACACCACCAGCCGCTTGCGCAAGGTCGTTGACGAAAAACAGCAGGCGACGCTCTTCGTTTACAATCGCGACGATTCGCTCAAATCCGTCGCGTATCCCAACGCAACCGTTCCGACGCCGGGCGTCAGCTTCACCTACGATTCGGATTATCAGCGGGTCCTTTCCATGACTGATGGAACGGGCACCACGCTGTTCTCGTACAACCTCATCACCGGCGCGCCGGGTTTGGGCGCGGGAAATTTGGCCAGCGCGGATGGCCCGCTGCCGAACGACACCATTACCTACAGCTACGACGAACTGGGCCGGCGCGTTTCCAGAACGATCAACGGAGTCGCCATGTCGAATGGATATGACGCGGCGGGGCGGCTCATTTCGCAGACCAATGCTCTCGGCTTGTTCAAATACAGCTACGACGGCGGTTCGTGGCGCGTCCTCACAAATTCATTTCCCAACGGCCAGACTGCTTCGGGAATCTATGGCGACAACGCGCACGACCGGTCGCTCCAGCAGATCACGTACAAAGTAGGCGCGACTCCCATCTCCCAATTCACTTATGGTCGTGATATTCCGGCGGGCCATATCACCTCCTGGTCGCAGCGGGTGGGAGCGCAGCCGCCGTCCGTTTTTACTTTCGGTTATGATGCCGTGGACCAGCTCCTTTCCGCGAACGTCACGAACTCGGGCGCGCTCATCAACACCTTCGCTTACGCCTACGACCCCGCCGGCAATCGGCTGACCGAGCAGGCTGGCTCATCCAACTACACCGCCACCTTCAACGCCTTGAATCAGATCAACACCACCACCGCGCCGGGTGCTTCACGCACCAACGAATGGGACGCTCTCAATCGGCTGGTAGCGGTGAATGTCGGAAATCAGCGGACCGAGTTCACGTACGACGGCCGCAGTCGCATGGTGGCAATTCGAAAGCTGGTGAACGGTTCCGAAGTGTCCCGTCGGCGGTTTGTCTGGTGCGGCGGGCGGATTTGCGAGGAACGGGACGCCTCCGGCGCGAACGTTTCCAAACGGTTCTATGCGCAAGGCGTGAAGGTGGAGAGCGGTCCCACCGCCGGCGCCTACTTTTATACGCGTGATCATCTCGGTTCAATTCGGGAACTAACTGACAGCGACGGCAACGTTCGCGCGCGTTACGCGTACGATCCTTTTGGCCGGCGAACGAAGATCAGCGGCGACGTGGACGCGGACTTTGGATTTGCTGGAATGTTTTTTTCCACCGAAGCATCGCTCGCTCTCACTCACTTCCGTGCCTACGAGCCGGAATTAGGCCGCTGGCTTTCGCGGGATCCACTTGGCGGCGCGGAAGTCACCCAAGGACCGAATCTTTACGCTTACGTAGGAAACGAGCCGGTGAATCGCGTCGATCCGCTAGGGTTATGCACCGGGTCGAGCTTATGTGCTTGCGTCGCGAATCCAGCCAATGCCGCTGCGTGCGCGGAAGCCGGGATACTCACGGAGAAAGTTGCCGAAAGTCCCGCGGGCCAGCAAGCCATACAAGCGGTCGAAAATGGCTTGGAGTCTTGCGGGGCAGCCCTTGAATCCCTTCCGGCGGAGGCACCCGCGTTGCAACGATTCGCAACGTCCGCAGTTCAATCCTTTCCCCGATTGCTCGGACGAATCCAAGCGATCAAAGAAAGAATTCCTGCTGTGGAAAATCTCCGGCAACAGTATCTTTCAGATCCAGGTAATATTGAGTTTTCAGATACTTTTGCTACTTGGACCCGGGGAAATTGGTTCGAGGTATATGGCAAGGCCCCGCAGCTCTGGGTTGAAGTGGAAGTAGCCTTCAATGAAGTAGCGGCGGAGATTGGTTCCCGAGACGAGCTCATCGAATTGTTCCAAGGTTTTGATCCGAGCAAATTGTAATTGATGCCAATGACTTTCCCCTGGTCCCATTTCCTGCTGAGGCCCTCAGAAAATCACACCGCGATTCGAGTTGGCGTCGTCTCGCAGAAAGGGATCTTGCGCATCGGCAGAATGAAACTTTGCGCGGCTGCAGCGTGCATACTTTTTCTTCCCGCCGCCTTGGCTCGCGGACAGACTTCGCAAATTCTTTTTGATGCTCCCGGAAACCTCCTGGTCCAGACTTCAGAAACCATTGCGCCCCCCGCCATCCTCGGCCAGCCACAGAATCAAATCGTCGCGCCCGGTGAACTGGCTTCATTCTCCGTCGTCGTGGCGGACACGCGGGGCGTTGGATACAACTGGTTTTTCAATGGCACGCCCATCCCTGGTGCCACGAACGACGCCCTGCTGCTCACCAACGTCAACGCCACCAATGAAGGCCAGTATTTCGTCACGGTTTCCAACACCGCCGGCTTCTTCGTCGCCAGCGACCTGGCCACGCTATTCATTGACTCGGACGGCGACGGTCTGCCGGATTCGTGGGAGATAACCTTCTTCGGCACCCGGAACCCAACTGCCACCGGTGATTTTGATGGCGACGGCGTTTCGAACCTCCAGGAATTTCTCGATGGCACCAATCCGACCAACAGCGCCTCCGCTCTCTACCGCATCACGCTGCTTAGCGATGGCGGAGCGGTCACGGTCACGCCTAATCAACCCAGTTATACAAACGGCGCATCCGTGACGCTGACGGCCACGCCGTCCGGCGCGGAACCCTTTCACGCCTGGACAGGCGACGTGCTCACGCGTAGCAACGTGATCACCCTGACGATGACCAACAACAAGACCCTGTTCGCGCATTTCGGTCCGGTCGTGTTTGCCTGGACGAACAATGCGAACGGTGACTGGAACACCGCCTCGAATTGGACGCCCAATCTCGTGCCCAGCTCAAACGACACGGTCTTCATCGTCATCGCCAATAATCCCACCGTGACCTTGAACACCGACGCCGACTTGGCCGATTTCACTTTGGGCAACGGGGTGATGACGCCGACGCTGACCGGGAACGGCGTGCTGACCATTCGCGGCAACTGCTACTGGAAATCGGGAAGCATGAGCGGCAGCGGAAGGACAACCATTGAGACGGGTGGCACGCTGCTCGTCGCCAATCCCATCAATGTGAGCCTGAACTCCCGCACGTTGGAAAATGGCGGGACCGCAGCGTGGACTGGCAACGGCGGCATCGGCATGAACAACGCCGTGTTCACGAATCGCATCGGCGCTTCGTTCGACGTGGCCGGGTCAGGCTTGTTCTTGTTTCAAGGTGGAGTCAATCGTTTCGACAACGTCGGAACGTTCCGCAAATTGTCCGCTGGCACGACAAGCTTCAGCGGAATTGCTTTCAACAACTACAACCTCGCGCAAATCCAGAGTGGCACGCTCTCCTTGGACGGCGGCGGCTTAAACAATGGCACCATGGATCTGCCTGCAGGAACGAGTCTCATTCTCGGATTCGGCACCTTCACGGCCAGCGCGAGTTCCAGCATCGCCGGCGCGGGACAGTTCACGGTAAACGGAGCGTCAGCAACACTCGCGGGGTTGGTCAACGTGCGCGGCACCAACACATTCAGCAACGGCACTGCCAACCTGACAGGCAATTACACCTGCACGAACAACACGCTGATCCTTTCCGGCGGCGTGGCGAACTTCGACGGCACGGGGACTGTGTCGCCCGCCGTCGTGAGTCTAAGTGGCGGCACTTTGGGCGGTGCCAACACGGTGACGGTTGGCAGCGTGATGAACTGGACTGGCGGTTCGATGACCGGGACCGGGCGAACGATCATTTCGCCAGCCGCCACGTTGAGCATCATCAGCCCGCTGCGCGAATCCCTAGTGCTGACCGCGCACACCCTGGAGAATGGCGGGAACGTGGTTTGGACCGGCCCCGGCGACCTTGGATTGAACGGGGCGGTGATCACCAATCGCGCCGGAGCATTGTTCGACGTTCAGAACGCCTCCGGAGTATTCATTTTTGGCGGCAGTCCACGCTTTGACAACGCCGGGACGCTCCGCAAATCGGCAGGCGGCGCTACCTTCATGGGCATCCCCTTCACTAACTCCGGCACGGTGGACATCCGCAGCGGCATCCTGGCAGCGAATAGCGGCTACGTTTCCAGCAGCAACGCATTGCTCAACTGCACCCTCGGCGGCACGACAGCGGGCACGGGCTTTGGACAACTTCAAGTCGCAGGCACGGTCACGTTGAACGGCGCGCTCGGTGTGGATTTGATCAACGGGTTTTTACCCGCCACGAACGATTTGTTTACCGTCGTGTCCGCCGCTTCGCGCACCGGCGCTTTCGGGAGTTTCTCCTATCCTTCGAACGTGGCGACGATGCTAATAAGCAACACACCAAATTCCGTAATCGTCCGCGTTACCGCAGTCGCCACTCCCCCGCCGATTTTATTGCCGCCAGAGATTTCCGGGCCGAATCTCCGGCTTATCTGGACGGCGATCTCCAATACCACTTATCGGTTGGAGTTTAATCCGAACCTGAACCCTTCCAACTGGAACGCCCTCCTCGGGGATGTGACCACCCTCAGTAACACCGCGAGCAAACTCGACCCACTAACATCGAGCAACCGATTCTATCGCGTCCGTGTCCTCCCGTAATCTCGCTTGGGTGTCGCGCGCTCATTTCCCATTGAGCTTTTTCAGGGGCCGCTTCAAAGTGCCGCGCGTTGTCAGTCGAATTATTTTCGTATGCAAAAAATAGATTGGATCATTATCGCTTCCTATTTCGTGGCCAGCGCAGTGATTGGGATTTATTACGCCAGACGCGCCGGTAAAAGCATGGAAGATTTTTTCCTCTCCGGCCGAAATCTTCCGTGGTGGCTCGCGGGAACTTCGATGGTCGCGACCACTTTCGCCGCAGATACTCCGCTGGCCGTCACCGAACTCGTCGCCAAAAATGGGATCGCCGGAAATTGGCTTTGGTGGAATTTCGTTTTCGGTGGAATCCTGACCGTTTTCTTTTTTGCTCGGTTGTGGCGTCGAGCCGAGATCCTGACGGATGTGGAATTCGTGGAACTGCGCTATTCCGGAAAACCGTCGGCGTTCCTGCGCGGCTTCCGTTCGCTTTACCTCGGCGTTTTCATGAACTGCATCATCATGGGCTGGGTCAATCTGGCGATGGCTTCCATCCTCGAAGGCATGTTTGGAATTCCGAAAAATCAAGTGATGTGGTTTGTCGGCGGCGCGTTGATCGTCACCGCGATTTATTCGGCGATGTCGGGTTTATGGGGCGTGGCTGTCACCGATATGTTTCAATTTATTTTGGCGATGTTCGGCTGCATTGTCCTGGCGATTGTCGTGTTGAAATTACCGGAGGTCGGCGGAATATCCGGCCTGCGTCAAAAACTTCCCGCATCGACTTTCCAATTTCTTCCCACGATTGGCGCGACTTCCCCGAGTGGCGCGTTCGCGCTGACCGCTTCCGTTTTTCTAGCGTTCGTCGGAGTGCAATGGTGGGCGGCCTGGTATCCCGGCTCGGAACCCGGCGGCGGCGGTTACGTGGCGCAACGAATGATGTCCGCCAAGAATGAAAAACATTCTTTGCTAGCGACGCTTTGGTTCACCATCGCGCATTACTGTATCCGACCGTGGCCGTGGATCATTGTGGGTCTGGCCTCGCTGGTTTTATATCCCGACCTTCCCCCGAATCAAAAGCGGCTCGGGTATGTTTTTGCGATGCGAGATCATCTGCCCGCCGGATTGAAAGGGTTGTTGGTCGCTGCTTTTTTTGCGGCTTACATGTCCACGATCTCCACTCAGCTCAACTGGGGTTGCTCCTATGTGATCAACGATTTTTACAAACGCTTTTTCAAACTGAACGCCGGGGAAAAAAGTCTGGTCAAAGTTTCGCGCGCGACCACGATTTTGATCATGCTCATTTCGCTTTTCGTGACGAGCATGATGGAAACCATTTCTTCCGCGTGGTCGTTCATCATCGAAGCGGGCGCGGGTCTGGGTTTGGTTTTGATTCTGCGCTGGTTCTGGTGGCGGATCAACGCGTGGAGTGAAATCGCGGCGATGGTGACGCCGCTGTTCGTTTATGGATTTCTTTCGACGCAAACAAAAATAAAATTCCCGGACACGCTTTTCATCATCGTGGGAATCACGACGGTGAGTTGGCTCATCGTTACTTTCGCGACGCGCCCGACGACGGAAAAAACTCTTTTTGATTTTTATCGCCGGGTGCATCCCGGCGGGATTGGCTGGAAGCGAATAGCCGCGAAACTTCCCGAAGTCCGAGCCGACACGGGTTACGCAAATTTATTCCTCTGCTGGATTTTAGGAATTGTGCTCGTTTATTCATTCTTGTTTGGAATCGGGAAGATTATTTTGGGAAATTACCGTCTGGGATTTTTATTTCTCGCCGTCGGAATCACCACCGCTTTCGCCGTCAACCATTTGTTGAACAAACAAAAAATCGTTTAGCAAATGGGAAATGTTCTGGTCACCGCTTTCCCTGAAAAACCAGCCGGAAAATTCACCGTGCCCATTCCCCGAGGATGCAAAAAATGAAATTAACGCACTGAGGGATTGACGGAAGATTTCAAACGCCTTTTGCCGACATTGATTCAATTTCTCGGTGGCCCGCGCGGAAGAAATCGATTCCCAGTTCGGAAATTGCCAGTGACACCTTTTGAGAGAAAGCGTAGATTTCAATTGCCCAATGCAACAACGCTCTGAATCTAACGCCCTCCAAGCCCGCCGCTGGGCGCAACGCCTGTCAAAGCGCGTCGAAAAAATCATCGCGGCTCATCCGAATGCCGACCGCGACAATGTCCGCCATACTTTGATTTTGCTGGAGCAACCGCCGCTGGAACGATTGCAAAGGAGTTTGATCCGTGGCCGCGCCACTGCCATTTTCCGAAAGTGAACTTCGCCTGCTGCGCGTGTTGCTCAAGCGCAAGGTGAGATTCATGGTCGTCGGGCTTTCCGCCGCCACGCTGCAAGGCGCGCCCGTCGTCACGCAGGACGTTGATCTCTGGTTTGAGAATCTGGGTGAACAAAAAATTTCCCGTGCCTTGCAGGAAGTCGGCGCGGCGTATGTTCCGCCCTCAGTCATCAATCCGCCGATGCTCGCGGGTGCGGGCGCGGAACTTTTCGACATCGTTATTCGCATGGACGGGTTGGGAACATTTGTCGATGAAATCAAAAAATGAAATGACGGGTTCGAGTGCAGCCAGGCAAAGCGAACTCTCAAACAGATAGCGGCAACCCGAAAACGAAACAATTTGGGAACGGAAACTCTTACCTCTTGACCTATCGCCCTAATGGGTGCGCCATTTATACCAGGCTCACTTGCACTTCGACGCGATCCGGGTTGCCCCGGGTTAGAACCGGATAGCTTTGCATGGTAAGGAAGTCGCCCCGGCTGACGCGGCCATCGCCATCCGTGTCCACATGCACACTAACGATATAGCTGTTGCGCAAATCTTCCACTTTCGCCGACACCTCAAATTCGATCGCGCTGCCGGAGTTCGCTAATGAGGCGAACTCATGCAGGATCTGCTCACCCACCATAGGCGAAGGTGCGTCCAACGTCGTGACGTCAAGCACCCGGACGAACATCCGGGTTTGCGCCAGCAGGCGGGCAGACTTCGGGAAGCGGATTCGGCCGCGAACAGCCAGGGTGGGCATTTAGACAATATTAAACAACATTGTATTGAGGTGATGGTTCTGGTCGGTGCCGGTCCAACCCCACACCAGGGTAGCACCGATGTTGCTGATGGCCGGACCGTCGATGCAGGTTTCGCTGGAGGTAAACTTGGACCCCCAACTGGAACCGTTGCCGCTCGCGAGGACGTTCAGGAAACTGTTGCCGACGCCCTGCCAGGTGAGGAAGGCACGGTTGCCCCGAACGTGCAGACCTGGCTTTGAGACGGTCGTCTCGTTCAGAGTAACTTTGTTGGTGAAGGTAGTGCCGTTGGCACTTTGAAGGACATTGAGCTGGTTGTTGCCCACCCCGCGCCAGCCGAGGAGTAAACGACCACCCATGCCTGCCAAGGCGGGGCCAGACGGTGTGGTATCGCCCAGCGTCACCTTATTCCCCCAATTCACGCCGTTAGCGCTGCTCATGACATTGAGTTGGTTGTTGCCCACCCCGCGCCAACTGATGAAGAGGCGCCCGCCGAATGCAGTCAGCGTCGGCGAGGAGAGCGAGGTATCCGCCAGTGTTACCTTATTGCTCCAAGTGATACCATTGGCGCTGCTCATCACGTTGAGTTGGTTGTTGCCGACGCCAATCCAGGCAACGAAAAACCGGTTGTTGAAGAAGGCGAGAGCTAGTGCCGCCGGCGAAACATCGTTCAGAGTGACTTTGTTCGCGAAACTCAGCCCGTTGGTCGAACTCATAAAATTCAGCCGCAGATTGCCGGTTCCCACCCAGCCGATGAGGACTCGGGGTCCGCTCGTCGCAAGCGCCACGCCACTGTTACTGGTTTCCGCGAGGATGGACTTCCTCGGATACAGCAGATTGAGCGCGGCAACATCACCGCCGCTCAAGCCATTGCGCTGGCCGATGGCGCGAGTCGGGTCGGGCTTGGGAGTAATGGTGTTGATGCTCGCGTCGATGGCGAAGGCGTTGCGCGGGTAGTGCATAATGGAATCATAGTCGTAGGCCCCGATATCGTCGCCGTCCGTAATCTGCTGGTTGAAGTTGAACGCCATGGCGGGTTGGATATTGGCGAAGTTAATCGTGACGAAATTGTTGCGGTCTTCGCGGCTTTGTTCGTGCCAAAGTCCGGCGGTATGACTAATCTCGTGGATCGCATTGCCCGTGCCGCAGGCCGCACCCAGCGTGACGAATTGCTGGCCCCCGCGGCGCCCGACACTCGAACTGCAACCACCGCCGGGCCGGAACGTGACGAAATCAGTCTCGTTGGTGCGCTGGCGGAACCGAAGATTGGTGTTGTTCTGGATATGCGTGATCGCATCCGTCACTCGCTGCTGATTGGGAAGGGCCGCATTGATCGTGAAGGGGATCACGGCATTTGGCCAGCGGAACTGTGTCCCCGTTATTGCAACGGCGAATTCCACGCCTGGCTCGGTCGCCGGTGACTCGACATCCTTTCGTACCAGATCCATTTCCTCTACACTGCCCAGGTCGATATCGCCTTCGAAAATTGCCCGGCCATCGATGTGGGCGTATTCGACCGGCTTGAGACTGAATGTCGTCCCGGCAATGAAGCTTTTGCCGGACTTGGAGGAGCCGCGATGTTCGCCATTGCCGGTAATCGCAGATGGCTTGGTTTTGGGTTTCGTGGTTTTCTTGTTTGATTTATTTGTTGGCATAGAAGTCTCCTTTCGTTGTTCCTGAGAGGAATTTGCTTTTGACGCTCCGACCGGAACCGGAGAATTGCTTTTCGTCAATCTCATTCAATCGACTTTAGACCGGCGAGGGCGCAAGAAAAGCACATTATTCAGCTTTTTTCGCTGGGTGCGGCAAGGCCGCGTGCGTTTCGCCGCCTGAGGGGCTGCGCGCGGATAGCAAAGCTATTCAATTCTATAAATCCCAAACCAGCGCTGGCTGTTCGCGGCGGAACCGATCACTTCAAAATTTACTGGCTTGCTCGCAGTTAACAAATCTCCGCGAACCGAAATCGTCAAAATCCCGTTGCTGTCTTCCGCGTTATTTTCCATGACTTCGTAACGGAGAAAAACCCGACCATCTTTGCTTTGCCAATTCGCGTCGCTCAACGTCACGTCGAAATCCAAAACAGGTTTTCCGCTGAGACTGAACGTAAATTTCCCAGACGAATCGGAGAAATATCCCAGCCCGGCCGCCATCCGAAAATTGTAGAATTTATCCTTCTCGATTTGCTGCTCCGCCGGCGCGCTTAACCAACTCACTTTGCCTTTGCCATCACTCTGCCGGCAAAACGCCATCGGCAAAGTCCCAAGCCAGCTTGGATAATCAATTTGGTCAAAAGCGGAAATGAGTTTGGAAAATCCATTTGCGCCGCTCACGAGAAATTTTTTCCGCGCTGCCGCGGCCTGCTCCGACGTGGCACTGCCAAAATGCGCCGGGCGCACTTTTAGATACGCAATCAAGTCCGCGAAATCCTGCGGCGAATTTCCCTCCTCCAAACCTTCCGGCATCAGCGACACATTCGACGCCTTCATTTCCGCGATGTCGGAGCGCAGAATTTTTTCGCGAGTCCCGCCACCTTGCGCCAGCGTCACGCTGCTTGCGGTTTCGCCTTTGATGATTCCTGAGAGCGAGCGCCCGTCTTTCAATTCCAAATTGTATTGGAGGTAGCGCGGCTCAATCACCGAACTCGGATCAAGAATCGCGAGCAAAAAATCTTGCGGCGATTTGTCGCCCCACGACATCAAGTCCGGTCCGACGGAAAAGCCTTGTCCGCGAAAGGCGTGGCAGTTCGCGCAAAGCTTTCCAAAAACCGCCGCGCCTTTTTCGGGATCGCCGCTGAGTTTTCCCGCTTCAGAAAACTTCGCTAAAACTTTCGCGCGATCCTGATTCAACGGAAATAACGCCTTCGCTCGCTCGCGAATTTTTTGATTGGAATTTTTGACAAGCGATTGGCGATTGTTCATCGGAATTTCCGCAGGCTTGATGACGCCCTTTTCAATTCCGTCCAGAACTTTTTCCAAACCTTCGTCGCGGCTCAGAAGAATTTCCAAAATGCTGGAGCGAACGACGACGGGATAATTTGTCCAGCCCGCCAGCAGGAGTTCAGGCAGTTTGGGACTCCGCTGCAAACGAAGCGAATCTTGCGCGGCTTTTTGCAACTTCAGATTTTCCGATTGTATGGCCAGCCCGATCAACGTCCGCAGATTCGATTCGCCATTGCTCCAGGAAAGCAAACGAATCGCCGCCTGCCGATCCGCCAGCGTCGCGTCTTTGGTATTATTCGCAATTTCCGCCGCGCTCTCAATGGCTATTTCGATGCGGCGCACAGCTTGGCTGACCCGCGCATCCGATTTGACAAACGATTCCAAGGACCATTTTTTCCGCTGCAATGCTTCCTGCACACTGGCGAGCGCCGCGAGTTGCCACGACGGTGCGGACTTATTTTCCGCCGGAGCAATGGCGATTAAAACCGATTCAAAAACTTTTGGGTCATTTGAGCCGGCAGCGGTGGCGATCAACGCGCTGATCATTTCGTTGCGACCTGGAGTTTCCGGCGCGAGTGTCAAAACGCTTTGCAGAATTTCGCCGGGGAAATGGATCGCCGAACTCAGCACCGCCGCGCGCATCCAGGAATTTTCCAAATGCTTTTTCGCCAGTTCTCCCAAAACTGTTCCGGCGCGCGGGTCGTTCCACTCGCCGAGACTCAACGCGAGTTGGAACTGAATTTGAATGTCGGGATCGTTTTTTAAATTGAGGAGGGCGTCACTGAGAAGATGTAGCGCATCAGCAGATAGTGGGGCAGGCATCTTTGCCTGCCGCTGCGGGCTTCCAGCCCGCGTATCGGGCTGGAAGCCCACACCCGCAGACTGGAAGTCTGCGCCACTAAGGAGGCGCTCACTCAAACGAATCGCATTTTCGCGGATGGATTCGTTTGGATCGCTCAACGCCGAAACAACGATTTCTGGTGTCAGACTTTTCAAACCGTCCAACGCCCACAGCGCTTGAATTTTCACCGCAGGTTGTTTTTTCCCGGCGGCAATTTTTTTCAGCGGCTCAATCGTCGCGCGATCCTGGCGCTGAAAAATTTCGCGATGAATTAAATCGCGTTCGGTTCCGTTGCTTGTTTCCAGCGCGGCGACCAGTTGAGCCGTTTTAAGTTTTGTCAGATTTCGCAGCGGCGACAGTTTCGCTCCTTTTGGATAAACGCGGTAAATTCGGCCTTTGTCATCGCCCGCGCGCACGTCGAGTTTCGCGAGGCGCTCGGCGGGAATCCATTTCGGATGCTCGATGACGAAGCGATACATATCGACAATCCAGAGCGCGCCATCGGGGCCAGTGCGCGCTTCGACAGGGCGAAACCAATTGTCGGTGGAAGCCAGAAACTCCGATTGCTTCTCTTCGTCGGGGCGATGAGCGGAAAATAAAATTCCATTTCGCTCCAGACGGTAGCGATGAACGAGATTGTGCACCGGCTCGCAGACGAATGAGTTGCCGTAAAAATTTTTGCCGAGCAAGTAATCGCGATAAATTTCCACGCCGCAGGCCGAAGTGGTGCGGTTGGCGGAGTTTGGAACGTTGAATCGCTCCAGAGTGCGGCTGGCTGGAAAAAGTAAATTCGGATCGGGATCGCCGCCGACAAAAACACTCGGCTCCGGCGCGGCGACGTTTAGATTCCGGCGCACATATTTTTCAGGCAGCGGAAAATTCCAGAGCAGCGTGCTGTTGTCGCAACCGAACCAGTTTCCAAAATCGTCGCGCACCCGGCCCTGCTGGCTGACTCCACTGGACGGTTCAAGTTCACCAGTGTCGGGATGGAACCGAAAATCACGCCCGCCGCACTCGACATCTTTGCCGGTAAGTTTACTGTGAATTTTTCCGCCAAATAATCCACCCGATCCATAAACCCAATTATCCAAACCCCAGCGCAGGGAATTGACACGCGCCTGAAAATTATGCGTGGCGAAACCAGTAAAAAGTTTTTTGACAACATCTGCTTTACCATCGCCGTTCGTGTCTTCGGCGTAAAAAATGTCCGGCGCAGCGCAAATCAAAACGCCCTTGCGCCATTGCATCAGTCCCGTTGGAAACGAAAGTCCGTCGAGAAACACGGTCGCTTTATCAAATTTTCCATTGTGATTTTTGTCCTCCAAAATTTTCACGCGTCCGCCGGGAATTGGCAGGGGAGCGCGCGCCTCTGGCGTGCTGTCTTCGGCGTCGCGCCGAAGACTCTTCTCACTCGAAAGGTTTGAGGTCGAAGCCGGGACGGCTTCGACGGCACGCGGGACGCGCGCGCTCCCTGCGGATTGAGGCATGCCGCTGGGATAATCGCGCATTTCTAAAACCAGAAGTTTTCCGTCGGTCGTAAAATCAATGGCGACCGGATCGACAATCAACGGCTCGCTTGCGACCAGATCAACCGTGAAGCCAGGTTTGGTGTGAAAACTTTTCAGCGCTTCGGCGGGCGATTTCGGATCAGGAAATTCCAGTTTTCTTTTTTCCAACTCGGCTTTTTTTTCGTCGAACAAAAAAGTTTTCGGCATCAACTCGTGGACGGCGGCGATGATTTTTTCCTCGGTGTTCTCGGCGAGGCGCGTCGGGCGGTCATAATAAATCATCGCGCCGCCGCCCTCGTAACCGCCCTCGTTCCAAATGCGTTTCGATGGGATATAACAAGGCACTTCGTTGGCGTAGGCGTTGACCCAAAGACGAGTCGGATCAAATTCTTTTTTCAAACGAAGCGCGTAATCCACCACGACTTCACCAGGGAGAAAAACGAGCGCCAGTTCATCGCCGAAATTCCAGGTCTGAACGAGATACGGCAATTCCGTTTGCAATTTTTCGCCGCGATCCAATCGAGCTAATTGTTTCTTCGCGTGATAGCGAACGGAGAAATGCAGGTTTGTGCTCGCCGCGGTTTTTTCAAACTCTTCGCGGCTCGGGATTTTGTCGAACGAGAGCGAAATTTGTTTCGCGCGACATTCGAGTTTTCCGTGCAGCGAGGCGAGATTTTTGGAAAGCAATTCGCCCGCCGCGGTCGTGATGCTTTGGCCGTGTTGCTTTGCGAACTCAACGCCCGGTCGCGGATTGGGATTCGCATCCGCGCCGCAGCCGATGAGCGTCATCGCGATTGCGCCCGGATTGTCGCGCTCCAAAAATTCCTGCGCGTAACCGGCCCAGTCGCCGCAGATTTGGTTGGGCGTGTCGGTGAGCGTGGTGCAGTGGCAGGCGTAATTGACGAGGAGCGCGCGAATTTTTTTTCCGCTTTTGTCGGTGATTTTCAGCAGGGGCAAATCGTGATCGACCGGGCCGCCTTTCGTCCGGCGATTGGCGGCGAAACTTGCAGTGGTTTTTCCCCAGAAAAGTTTTGCCGGCCTGCGATCTTTCAACGCAGCGAGCGCGACTTGTTCCATTTTGTCCATCAACTCTTTGGTGTAGCGATCGATGTGTGCTTGTTCCTTCGGCGGAAGATCCATGCCGAAAATATTATCTGCGGCTCCGGCAAGCTTCGGCGCGGAATGGGTGTGAGTAGCGCCAATGGCAAATTTGTCCGCAGTAATTTTCTTTTTTGCAAGACGGCCCAGCAGTTCTTCGCGGAAATGCGCGGGAATGATGCAGTTATCAACCATGATTAAAATCGCGGTGCCTTCCTTGTCGCTGCCAATCGCGAGCGCCTTGGCAAAGATGCGTTGAATGACGCCGTCGGATTCGGATTTGCGAGCGAGATAGCCGTTGAGGCGAATCGGATAATCAGGAGTGACATCAATCTTGGCGACGCCGACTTGATAAATCGTTTCCCGATTATGGTGAGGCGAGGCTCCGTCGAGCCGTGATTGATCGGAGGGAAAATCAGAGATCGAGGGGACTCTCCCTCTACCGTTTGTTTGCGCTGTGCCGGGCGAGAGCAGGAGAAAAGTGCAGCACGAGAAAATGAAAAGTCGGAAACAGAATGTCTTCAATTTCATGTCGTAGATTTGATTAACGGCGGCGTTTACGAGAAACGCAAGCACAAGTGAAAGCGTTTGCGAACAGGGTCGCAGCCGGCCGTGTTGCCCAAACCTCGGAGCGCAGGGCGGTAAGCCGCAGCTAGTGGAGAGATGCTCGCCCTCACCCTAACCCTCTCCCCCGAGGAGAGGGAACAGCTATTGGCGTCTCTCGAAAGTTCGGAAGCTCATGTGTCATTCCCGTTTTCCCGACCGCGGAGAAAGCCGCACAACGCCCAGCGCATCGACATTACAACAACGCGGCGAACGATTCTCCCTCTCCTCGGAGGAGAGGGCCGGGGTGAGGTCGAGCGTTTCTTTTCACTGAATTGATGAAGCTGTCTTCGCGCGGACAAGGCTGTCCGCGCTCCGGGACCGTGTGTCCGCGCTCATGGCGTTCTCACTCGGAAAAATTTTACGCCTGAAGTTGGCAACGGCAACGAAATGGTTTGCGGATCGTTGGTCAGAGTAACGGACGTCGTCGTCGGCCAATTCGTGGCGGTGACGGTGGTCGCTTCCTGGACTTCGCAAATTTGTCCGACGTTGCCGCTGATGGTGAGCAGCAAATTGGTTTGGGTTTTTCTGATTCCTAAAAACGGGCGGCGCGCGGAGGCGCTCGGCTCATCGCTGAAATCGGGAATGCCGTCGGAATCGGCGTCGTGCAGGTCATCAATCGAGAGAACCCACAAATAATAATCGCGCTCAGGATTGCTCAACTCCCAATCGTTGAACTCGAAATAGCCGTAGTAATTGGTCGGCCAAATCGGATCGCGCAACACGGAGTTGGTAACAAAGGGAAAGTCTTGCGCAGCGGAGTTCGTCCAGACGCCGGTCTGCAAAAGTAGATCGTTGTGCGGATCGGTGGAGGATTTCGTGAACGCGATTGGCCCGGCGAGGATGGAGTCGGGAGCGCCGGTCAGAGCCAGATCCACAGTGCCGGTGACCGCGTTGGAACCCGGCGTGTAAGTCAGCGGCCCGCGGTATTCGAGAATGTTGAAGGTGTGGCTGAACGAACCGAAGTTTTGAAAATTAAGCTGGCAGGAGCCGACCTCTGAATTTGCGCCACGCGACCAATTAGCCGTCGCATTGCCGCTGGCGGATCCAGGAAATCCAGGAAAATTATACGAGCCGGAACTTGCGCCGCTGAAAGCGCGCGACGTGTCGAAGATATCCGGGAAGCCGTCGCCATCGGTATCTGTCGTCGGCACGTTGAGATTCATGGAGCCAAAAAATTGGTTGTCGAAAAGTTCATCGGTCAAAATCAAAACCGTGTGGTGCGATCGCGGCCCGCTGAAAACCGGATAGAGTTCGCCGTTGATTCCCGAATTTAGGCCCGTGAGATCGAGTGCGTAGATGGCGTTCGGTCCTCCAGCTCGGGCATGATTGAATCGAATGGAAAGACAGTAGATTCGCGCATTGGCGGTTTGCGCCGCCTGAATGGAATCG
>JBBQRQ010000099.1:0-19142 GCA_038214755.1 Verrucomicrobiota bacterium | reverse complement strand
ACGTTTTGCCGGGAAAATTCGTGAGCGTGTTATGGCTGCCGCGTTGTGAGAAACCGAGCGCGTCGTCGCCGACGATGTCTTTGGTGAAACGAACGCAGCGCGAGCAGAGAATGCAACGCTCGTCGTCGAGAACGATGCGGGGGCCGAGATCAACGTGCTTGGGTTTGTGAACTTTTTCTTCGACGAAGCGGCTGCCCGCATTTCCGTGATCGACGGAATATTCCTGCAGTTTGCATTCGCCAGCCTGATCGCAAATCGGGCAATCGAGCGGATGATTGATGAGCAGCGATTCCAGAACCGCTTCGCGCATTTGTTTGGTCGCGGGAGAGTTCGGATAAATTTCCATGCCGGGCGAAATCGGCGTGGCGCAGGCAATCGCGCCGCGGGCCGAAGTCGGTTCGTAAGGCAAAACGGATTTCGCAATCTTAGGCGAGCCATCTTCGTTGAGAACGGGTTTGCGATCCGGTCCCATCGCAGGCGTGCCGAATTCAACTAGGCACATGCGGCAATTTCCGGCGATGGGCAATTTTGGATGATAACAATAATGCGGTACGTCGTGACCGGCGAGCGCGCAAGCCTGCAGCATGGTCGTGGGCTGAGGTTTGCCCTGCCAATCCGGCATCATCTTCGGCACTTCAATTTCGCGCCCGTCGATTTTGATTTTCATCTTATCGACTGGCGGCGGTGCGGGTTTGGTTTCAGTTGTTGGTGCTGTGGACATCGTTATTGAGGGAGTCTCTGCTTCCAGAAATCGGGATGGCGATGAAGGTGGGCGACAGCGACAACCGAAATCCGGCTCGGCTCGACCACGAACAAAAGTCGATAGGGAAAGCGTTCCATGCGAATGCTGCGAACCAACTTTGAGCCTCGATAAAAAGCGCAGCGAAGCGGGTTGGAAGCAATCTTGTCAATTGCTGAATCCACCTTGTCCAAAAAATCGGAACCGAGTTCGGGCTGTTGTTCATGGTAATATTGCGCTGCTTCAACCATTTCCTGGTCGGCTTCGCGTTCGAGAATCACTCTCATTTCGCCAGCCGTTTGCGCGCCTCTCGCACAGCTTTTTTCGCATCGCGACCGGTTGTCTGGCCTTTTTTCAAATTTTCAAAGCGACGTTCGGCTGTGTTCTTCCAGGCATCCTCAATTTCCGGCGCAGCTGGCTCATCTTCGAGGCTCACCAGCAGACGGTGGGCAAGGTCGGCCCGTGACTTGCGGGGCAGACTCAGGGCTTCGATACATATTTTAAGGGCTGTGGTAATCATAGAATAATTAAATCAAAATTGCGGGCTGGCCGCGATTTTCATTTCGCTTGTTGGGCCAGCGCCTTTGTTGCGAGATTCGTCGGCGGCACCTTTGGCTTCGAATTCGTCTTTAAATTTTTTCACAAAACTCAACACCGGCCACGCGCAGGCTTCGCCGAAAGCGCAGATCGTTCGGCCCTGGATATTTTGCGCGATGTTGATTAAATAATCGGCGTCTTGTTTGCGGCCTTCGCCGTGCGTCATGCGATGGAGCGCTTTGCTCATCCAAAGCGAACCTTCGCGGCAGGGCGTGCATTGGCCGCAACTTTCGTGCGCGTAAAATTCGCTGAGGTTCGCGAGCGCTTCGACGATGTCCACGCTGTCGTCCATCACGATGATCGCGCTCGAACCAGACATGCTGCCGGCGGCCTGGAGTGAATCGAAATCGTAAGGCAAATCGAGCATGTCCACTTCGACGGTGGTCATCTGGCCGTCAGCGCCTTTTTTCTTGAGCTTAAATTTTTCGCCCGCTTTGAAAACTTTCGCGGAAGAACCGCCGGGAATAATGGCTTTTAATTTTCGACCGTCGAGCAAACCACCGCCGAAATTTTCGTGATTGATCAATTCGCCGATAGTGACTTTGCCGACTTCAATTTCGTAATAGCCGGGCTTTTTCACCTGGCCGCTCAAGCTGACGATGCGCGTGCCGGTGTTGTTCGGCGTGCCGAGCTTCGCGTAATCCGCGCCGCCCATCGTGATGATGTGTTTCACGTGGCAAAGCGTCTCGACGTTGTTGACGATGGTCGGACACATGTAGAGGCCGAGAATTGCCGGAAAATACGGCGGCTTGATGCGCGGATAAGCGCGTTTGCCTTCAAGCGATTCGATGAGGCCGGTTTCCTCGCCGCAAATGTAAGCGCCCGCGCCGCGATGAATGTAAATTTCCAGATCGTAATCACTGCCGAGAATGTTTTTTCCGAGGAAATTTTTCGCCTTCGCTTCAGCTAATGCGCGTTTCAAAATGCGCGCGCCTTCGGGAAATTCGCCGCGAATATAAATGTAAGCGAGATGAACATCGTTCCCGTAGCAGGAGATGATCATCCCTTCGATCAACTGATGCGGATCTTTATAAATGATCTGCCGATCTTTGAAGGTGCCCGGCTCGGATTCGTCGGCGTTGCAGATGAGATAAATCGGTTTGCCGCTCTTGCGATCAACAAACGACCATTTCAATCCGCACGAAAAACCTGCGCCGCCGCGTCCGCGCAATCCCGATTCCAAAACGGTTTTGCGAATCTTTTCGGGACCACTCACCGTGCCGCCGTCGGGCGAAATGCGCGGGCCCATCTCGAAGGCTTTTTTCAAAGCATCGTAGCCACCGTGGCGCACGTAACAATCGAGATCGTTCGTGTAACCTGGCGCGTCGATATTTTTTAAAATGAGCCGATGTTGTTGCGGCATTTTATTTTCAATGTGGCTGCGTGGGTGACAACGCGGCTTTTATTTTCAGTCAGTCCGCGCTCTCACGAGACGCAGCTACCAGCACTAAACTTGACTCTCAAAACCAATCTTTTACCTTTGACCCGCTCCGGTCTGCCCGATGGTGTAACGGTAGCACAACAGACTCTGAATCTGTTTGTCATGGTTCAAATCCATGTCGGGCAGCCAAATTCGATTTACGATTTTTGATTTACGATTTACGAGTCGCATTGGCCTTGGCTCATTGTCCTCGCAAGACACGTTTCACTTCCGCATTTTCCGCGTTCACCTCGACGATCAAATCCCCGCCACGTTGGGCAATCGGATTTTTTGCGCCATAATTGATCCGCCAAAAAGAGTCGCCCTCAAAATGCTGCGAAATGGTGACACGGCTTTGCGAAACATCGCAGCCCAGTTGTCGCGCGCGGCGATTGGCTATGGCGAGAATGTGCGCCAATGAGACGACGAATTCGTCAGTCAGATCTTCTTTGGTCAATGTCATGTCCATAGATTTTCTCTCAGCGAAGCAGTTCAGCGCGCGTGCCGATTTCGCGAATCGTGCCGCTGGGCGTAATTAAATAAATTGTCTCATTCGCAATCACAAACTCGCCGATATAAAGCGCGCCTTTCAAATTCGCATCCTCTCGCACGCCACGCTTGTCCGTCTCACTCGGTTCTTGCAAAAAATCCATCCCGATATTCGGATGAGTGTGAAATGTGGCAACAATCGCCCATCCTCCCACCGCGCATTCGGCGTGTTCTGGCCCTCGAATCAAATTTCCTTCGCCTTTCCGCCAAGGCCCGCACACTGACCTTTCCCTCATGGCCCAAAACGATAAAGCCGCCTTCTTCGTGACCGCCTGTTGAGGCGGGCTTTGATTCTTTCCACGCTTCACTTAATGCCACGCGAATTGCCGACTCCTGCAACAAGTTCAGCGGATTAAGCGGAAATTTCATTTGCAACTGTCCACAATCTCCTCCGCCTTCTCATTCGAAACCGCTTCGTAAAAATCTTCGTGGCACATCAACCAAATTCTTCATTTACGATTTCCGATTTGCATTCGCCTTCGTAGATAAATCCACGAATTTCTGTCCGGCGCGCTTTGCGGCGGCCTGTTCTTTCAACCAATCCTCTGCGATGGCGTCAAAGTTGTGATTAAATTTCGCGGCGTGCGTGTCGCGGATTTTTCGAATTTCCTGAACAATTGGATCTTTCATAATTCAAATTCGGATCAATTCGTCCGGCGTGCAAATGACCGGGCAATTGTAACCGTGACTCTCGCAAACCTTCCTGATTTCTTCAATCGTCGCCACGTTGTTGATGTGCGTGCAATTCCAGGTCAACAGAAAGTGAATGCGATGCACCGCCGCCAAGGCAATGTGAATGGCGTCATCCGCTGCCTTGAGGGGAACACAACCCGCCGCGCCAAAAGATCGGGCCAACGAGAAAACTTCGCGATTCAAGGGCAGCATTCGTAGCGGTTTCAAAATTTTGAGTCGGCGTTCCGCTGCTTCCTTGTCGCCTGACGCGGCCTCGTTCCACACCACTTTCGAAATGTAAATATCGAAGTTCTTTCGTTTGGTGTCCCACCATTCGACCGTTATTTGCTGGTGCGCGGCGGTGTTCAAATCTGGAGCAGGGCGCGCCACCAGATAACTGACGACCGACGTTTCAAGATATAGCGCAGGCTTCTTCATTTACATTTCTCCACAACTTCATCCGCCTGCTGATCCGTAACTGCTTCGTAAAAATCTTCGTTGCACATCATCACCGGGCCGGTGCCGCAACTCGCCAGACATTCGACAAATTCGACGGAGAATTTTCCGTCTTTGCCCGTTTGCACGCCGTGCGCGTGGGAATCCAATCCAAATTTCTCGCAAAAATGTTTGTGCAATTTCCCAGAGCCAGCCAACGCGCAACTCAAGGTGCGACAAACTTTGATTTGATATTTGCCCGCCGGTTCCTGACGGAACATCGGATAAAACGTGACCAACTCGTAAATATTGATCGGCTGCAATTCGAGTTTCGCCGCCGTCCACTCCATCGCGTCTTTTGAGATGTAGCCGAAATGTTCCTGAATCGCGTGCAGGAACATCAGCGATGCGCTCCGCTTTTGCGGATAATGCGTCACGAGTTCGTTCAACTCGGTTTCTAATTCGGCTGGAACAACGAAACTCATTTCAATCCTGGTCAATAATTTTCAAACGCAATTTCTCAAGGCGTGGCACGATGTCCGGCGATTCTTTCAACAGGCAGAGCGGCTTTAATTCTCTGATAATCTGTTTCCATTCCAATGTGTTCTCTTGCCGAATCAACACGGTTTCCACGTCCAGCCAATCGCGGTCACGATTGGCAAATGCTTTCATCACCACAAAATCTTCCGCTGAACACGTCCGCATTCTGCAATCCGGCAAAAAGTCAAAGCCGCTCGCTCGTTCCATCACCCGTTCTTCAAAATCCAATGCCCCAAGCGCCACATCTATCCCAACGCCATCGGATGACTGGATTAACAACACTCGATTTATTAACGCAAAATCGCGCGCGTCGGGTCGTCGGCCCGAATAACGCGCCATCAATAAATCCACCACTTCTTCCTCTCCGCCAAAACCCGTCAACACCGTCAAATCCACGTCTTTCGTTAATCGCGGTTCGCCCCATCTCTGCAGCACCAAACCGCCGATTAAACAATTCTTCCATCCTTCCGTATCGAGAAGCTGCTGTATCTCCGCCGCCAGTTTTACAAGCCGTGTCATTTTTTTGCCCGCAGGAAGAAATGTTGTTGCTGCACCAGTCCCGAGGTGGGCTTGGGAGGAAAATTTCGCACGGCATTCTCGAACAATCCGTCAAAGGCAGGAATTGAACTGGCTGTATCTGCGCGGCGTATGTCGTCGCGTCGCATCTTTTCCAATTCGGGGCCAGCGCGTTTCCAGGCATTGATACAGATCATTGCTCGCGCTTTTTCATCAGATGTCATCTCAGCAACGGGTTTCATAATTATTTCGAGTGCAGCGCGACACGATTGCCTTCGCTGTCCACAACCACCGCGCGAAATCCGTACGGCCCGATCTGATGTTTTGATTGCAAAACTTTTCCGCCGTTCTTTTCGACGGCGGCTTCCGCAGCATCGAGACGACCTTCGCAATTCAAATAAATCAGCGGGCCATCAGCGGAAGGCCTTGCCTCTTTCGTTACCACGAGACATCCGCTCACGTTTTCTCCCGCGTGCGGCAAGACGCCCATGTTCATGTCGCCGAAGGATTGTTTCTCTACGTTCACACCGAAAACCGCGCTGTAGAATTTGATCGCGCGGTCGAGGTCTTTCACTGGAATGTCACACCAAACAATTTGATCAGGCATATAATTTTCCTTTTTTTAGTTTTAATCCAAAGTTGCGCAGCAAAATCAAATTTCTCCGCGATACAAATCTGAGGTGGGAAAAATCATTTCAAAATTGCCCCACATCAGATCGCCGTAATGCAGATGAAACTTTTTGAAATTCCGAAGCTGCCGATACTTCGTGATGTCGGGATTCATGGCCTTTCGCAAAAACGGCTCGAAATCCATGAGATGAACCATTCCGTCGTTGAAGGTCAGGCGGATTTTGTAACCGGAGACATATTTCGCCTCCGTGATTTCCAGATAGATTGTTGTTTGCGTTTTCATTTCAATTTCCGGGTGATGATTTCCGGTTTGTTGTGTTTCTTGAACACAAAATATTCAATCCAACGCCGGACGATGTCATCCGACTTCGCATGAACCAAGGTTCGGAAATCCTTCATCTTGTTCCCGCCAAGTGGCCGCTTTCCGCTGACGTTCGAGAATACGATCCGCAAAATCTTGCCGTCTTTCAAAAAAATTTCCGCTCTCGCATGTCCGCCTTGAAACTCGCCATGCACATGAATCGGCTCGTGTTCATTCGTATAGAAAAACACCACCAATCCAAAATACTCATAAAGTTTCGGCATACTTTATTTACCGATCACATTCTCCCATCACGAAATCGAGCGAACCCAGAATCGCCACCGTGTCGCTC
This sequence comes from Verrucomicrobiota bacterium, assembly GCA_038214755.1. Classification (GTDB taxonomy): domain Bacteria; phylum Verrucomicrobiota; class Verrucomicrobiia; order Limisphaerales; family CANJXF01; genus CANJXF01. Next base: position 12,391 of record JBBQRQ010000099.1, on the reverse strand, counting down.
ATCATGTGGCCCGGCAGCAGGTGCGATAAAATGCTCAGGTTCACGAACGATGGCGCGCGGATTTTCATTCGGTTCGGCGTGCCGCCACCTTTGCTGTTGATGTAAAAGCCAAGTTCTCCTTTCGGATTTTCTGCGCCGAAATAAATTTCACCAACCGGTGCATTGACGCCTTGCGTGACGAGAATGAATTGATGAATCAATTCTTCCATGCTCGTCAGGACTTTATCTTTTTTCGGCAAAACAATTTTGCCATCGGCAACGTTGATTGGGCCGTCGGGAAGTTTGTCGAGGCATTGGCGCAGGATGCAAACGCTCTGGCGCATTTCTTCCATGCGCACGAGATAGCGATCGTAGCAATCGCCGACTGAGCCGACCGGAATTTCAAAATCCAAATCGGCGTAGCAAAGATACGGATGCGCTTTGCGCAAATCGTAATCGACGCCGCAGCCGCGCAGATTCGGGCCGGTCAATCCGAAATCGATCGCGTCTTCCTTGGAAATCACGCCAATATCGCGCGTGCGATCAACGAAAATGCGATTGCGCGTGAGCAATTTTTCCGATTCATCAAAGTTGACGACAACTTCGTCGAGAAATTTTCGGCATTGCTCAATCCAACCCGGCGGCAAATCGCGCGCAAGTCCGCCGATGCGCGTGTAAGTCGTGGTGAAACGCGCGCCGGTCAGCGCTTCGATAAGATTATAAATTTTTTCGCGCTCGGTGAACGTGTGAAGAAAAACAGTGAGCGCGCCGACATCCATCGCGAACGCACCGAGACCGAGCAAGTGCGCGGAAATGCGGGCGAGTTCGCAGCAAATCACGCGGATATATTGGCAGCGCGGCGGAAGTTGTTGGTCGATGCCCATCAACTTTTCCACGGCGAGCGCGTAGGCGACGTTGTTGGCGAGAGGCGCGAGATAATCCAGCCGATCCGTATAAGGAATGAACTGGGTGTAAGTCATGTTCTCGGCGATTTTTTCGTCGCCGCGATGGAGATAACCGACGTCGGGAATCGCCTTCGTGATAATTTCGCCGTCAAGTTCGAGAACAATGCGCAACACGCCATGAGTCGCCGGATGCGACGGCCCCATGTTCAGAACCATTTTCTCGGTCTGCATGTCGGGCAAATCCAGGTTGGGCGACGTGACCGGAGCAGAGTAAATCGGTTGCGCTGCCGCAACACGCGTTGCGGGATCTCGAAATTGAATTTCTTCAGTGGTTGCCATTTAATTATTTCTCTTCGTCAGGTCGCATGTCTGACGGCAGCAGATTCAACACAAAAGAATAAATAGCCTCAGCGTGTTTCAACGCTTCGTTGTATTCGGACGGCGTCGGCTCAATGGCAAATGTCGCGTTGGGATATCGAAACCTTGTCGCATAGGGAGTCAAAACGTCGGCAGCCTCTGAAAGATTTCTAAAACTGGAATCAATCTCACAGGCAATATCAACCAGCACTTCAATGTCGTGAGTTTTCTCGTAGGATTTGTCGTGAAAAACGAGAAAAGCTTTCACCGCTTTTTCCGCAGCCTGCTGACAATGATAAACGGCAATATCATAGAATGGCGGTTCGCCATTCGCAGAACGCCGCGCGGTTTCCAAATCACGCCAAGCCTTGGTCACCCACGCTTTTTCATCGGAAATTGGCGCGTCACCCATATAACCTCCTGCCGCGACTTAAAATCGTGTTTTCCAGAGATGTTTTAGATTCTTTAACGCGATTCACTTCACTTCGGGTTTCGACCAATACGTCCTTCGGCATCCGCAAACCGCGCAGGCAACGATGCGCGCGTTGCGAACGGGAGATCGGCGTCTCCTCGCTCTCTGGCACAACGACAAAAAGATCGACGTCACTGTCGTCGTGGGGATTGCCCCATGCGTGTGAACCGTAAAGCCAGATTTGCTCAGGTTGAAATTCAGCGACCAGCCGTTGCGTGACGGTTTGCAGCAAAGTTTCGTTGATCTCTTTCATTTCGTTTTTTTTGGCTTTGGCAAAGTTGTAACAGTCAATTTAACTTTCGTGCCCGGTTTCAAGTTCACCGGCTCTAGCGGAATAAAAACTTTTCCATCCCAAATCGCTTTGATTTCAAGCTTCATGATTTCTTCTCAATCGGTCCCGGCCCATGCGAATGGCCGTGCAAATCTTTGATGTCCGTGCGGCGTTCGACGCGATTCGTTGTTTCCAAAGCGTCGGTTCCGGGAATGCGAACGCGCGGCTCGCGAGCAATGGTGTCCTTGCCCCCTGCAATCGTCACCCATGGCCCGCCTTCCATCGGAGCTTTGTTGGTGAAAGCGACGTCGGGCATTTCGCTCGGTTTGCCGGCGAGCGGAAAATCTTTGCGCAACGGAAAATAAGGATAGCCGTCCCACATCAAAATGCGGCGCAGATCAGGATGACCGCGAAAACGAATGCCCATCATGTCGTAAATTTCGCGCTCGTGCCAATCGGCGGTGCGCCAGACATTGCTGATCGTCGGCAACTCGGATTTCTCCTCGCTGACGCTGGTTTTCAGACGCAAATGCGCGCGATGTCCGTAGCCGTAAAGTTCGTAAACCAACGTCCAACGCGGATCGTCGCCGTAATTATCCACGCTGCTCAAATCGACCAGATAATCAAAGCCGAGTTCTTTTTTCGCGGACGCGCAAACGTCCGCGATCTTTTCCGCATCGGAAATCGTGATCGAGATTTCCCCGCGAAATTCCGTTGGCGCAGAAACCAATTCGCCGAATTTCGCCTGAAGTTTTTGGGCTAAGTCGATGGCACTCATTTTCAACCACGAATAGACACGAATGAACACGAATTGGTAGGGCGCGTCACTCCGTGCGCGCCGCTGGTTTGCAAGACGAGGACGGCGCGCACGGAGTGAGACTGTCTCAAAACTTTGTTTTCTTCCTCTCCCCATGAGGAACGAATGGGGAGAGGACCGAGGAGAGGGGAATTCTGGACAAAACAAGCCTCCTCTCCCCAGCCCTCTCCTCCATCCGATGGATGAGAGGGAGCAAATCGTCGCGACTCTTGAAGTTTTGAGACAGTCTTGGAGTGACGCGACCTACCCAGCACATTCCATTCGTGTGAATTCGTGTTCATTCGTGGTTTATTGTTTTGTCGTAACTTCAAATTCCGGTTTGGGTGTGCCTGGCTGTGCCGTTTCAGCCACCAGTTCAGAATCGCGCGGACGATAACGAATCGGTTCACCACCGATTTTGTTTTGCAGCCGAACCAGCGCGTCGAGCAGCGCTTCGGGACGAGGCGGACAACCGGCCACATAAACATCCACGGGAATAATATTGTCCACGCCCTGCAAAACGGCGTAGCTGCGATACATCCCGCCGGTCGAAGCGCACGCGCCCATCGCGATGACCCATTTCGGCTCCGGCATCTGGTCGTAAATTCTTTTGACGGCAAGCGCCATTTTGTAAGTGACCGTGCCCGCGACAATCATCACGTCCGATTGGCGCGGAGAAAAACGCATGACTTCCGAACCGAAACGCGCGATGTCATAGCGACTGGCCCCCGCCGCCATCAGTTCAATCGCGCAACACGCCAGACCCATCGGCATCGGCCAGAGAGAATTTTTGCGAAACCAATTGAGCGCGGCATCGACTCGTGTGACAACAACGTCGCCTTCGATTTTCGAGTTATATCCGAATTCAGTGTTGGTCTTCATAGGAGCGAACGCTGCGCGAACGAAATTAACTAACCATCGCTTTTTTAGAGTGGCAAGAACTTTGTGATTTTTTTCACAAACTTTGAAGCGAGCGTTTGTCGCGCAAATCGACTCGCCTCTTTGCAGGTCTCCGCGCTAGCATCCTCCTCCGTTTTTATGACAACTGTCCCGACAACTTTTGGCCCGCAACATTTCCTCAATCGCGAATTGAGCTGGCTGGAATTTAACCAGCGCGTTTTGGATGAAGCGCTCGACGCCAAAACTCCGTTGCTCGAACGGGTGAAGTTTTTTTGCATCGCCTGCTCGAACCTCGATGAATTTTTTGAAGTGCGTGTGGCCGGGCTCAAGCAGCAGGTGGAAAGCAGCGTGGTGGAGCGGACGGCCGATGGCTTGACCGCCAGTGAAAATCTCAGCGCCGTGACGCAACGCGTTCGCCGAATGGTCGAGCAAAAATATAAATGCTGGCGCGAAGAACTTTTGCCGGCGCTCGCCGAAAATGGAGTTCGCTTTCTCGACTTCACCGAATTAACCAAACCCGATCTCGCTTGGATCGAAAATTATTATCGCGCCGAAGTTCGTCCGGTGCTCACGCCGCTCGGCATTGACCCCGCTCATCCCTTTCCGCAACTGCTCAACAAATCCCTCAATATTGTCGTGCAACTGGAAATCGTGCAGGCGAAAGAAACCCGCCGCCGCCTCGCCGTGGTGCAAGTGCCGCGGGTGCTCCCGCGTCTGGTGAAACTTCCTCGCACCGATGCGCGGCAGGATTATTTATTTCTAGGAAATCTGATCGGCCATTACCTGAGCGATCTTTTTCCGGGCACGAAGATTTTTGGCTACTGGCATTTTCGAGTTACGCGCAATAGCGAGTTGTATATCGACGAGGACGACATGGCGAACTTGCTCAAGGCGGTGGAAAATGAATTGCATAATCGCCGCCGGGGTGATGCCGTCCGCCTCGAAGTCGAACAAGATTGTCCGCTCGAAATTCGCGCCCAACTTCTTGAAAATTTTCGTCTCCAGGAAGGGGATTTGTATGTGATCGACGGCCCGCTTAACCCGGTGCGGCTGATGTCGATTTACGAGGGCGATCATTCCCCCGAATTGCGCGACCCGCCTTTCGTCGCGCCGGTCGCTGCGGCCTTGCGCACGGAAAAAGATTTGTTCGCAGCCATTCGTGAGCGCGACATTTTGTTGCATCATCCTTACGAAAATTTTTCCAGCGTCGTCGATTTTCTCACGCAAGCTGCCGCTGATCCCAATGTCCTGGCCATCAAACAAACGCTCTATCGCAGCGGCGGTGATCCGCAAATCGTCGGCGCATTGATGGACGCGGTGCGCAACGGAAAACAAGTCACCGCCGTCGTGGAACTCAAAGCGCGTTTCGACGAAGCCAATAATATTTTGTGGGCGCAGAAACTCGAAGAAGCCGGCGTGCATGTTGTCTATGGTTTGGTCGGCTACAAAATTCACGGGAAAATGTGTCTCGTCGTGCGCAAAGATGACGATGCCATCCGCCGTTATGTCCATCTCAGCACGGGCAATTACAATCCGACGACTGCGCGATTTTATACGGACGTGGGGCTGCTGACGTGCCGCGCAGACTTTGGCGAAGACGCGACCAATCTTTTTAATTTGCTGACCGGCATTTGCCAGTTTCAAGGCACCCGCAAATTTTTCGTCGCGCCCTTTGAATTGCACAAAAAAGTTTTGTCCCTCATCCAGCGTGAGACTGAGAATGCCAGGAAAGGTTTGCCCGCTCGGATCATCGCCAAGATGAACGCGCTGGTGGACCGTGAAGTGATTGAAGCGCTCTATCGCGCGTCCCAGGCCGGGGTGAAAATCGATTTGATCGTTCGTGGGATTTGCTGCCTGCGGCCAAAAATGAAAGGGGTGAGCGAGAACATTTCTGTGCGCAGCATCGTGGATCGTTTCCTGGAACACAGCCGGATCTTTTATTTTGACAACGCGTGTCAGCCGGAGATTTTTATCGGCAGCGCGGATTGGATGCCGCGCAATTTTTTTCGGCGCATCGAAATTCTTTTCCCGATCCTCGATGGCAACTTGCGCGAGCGGATTCGGAATGAAATTTTGGAACTTGCGCTGAACGATAATGTGAAAGCGCGAATTCTCAACGCGAGTGGATTTTATTCGCGGGCGGGTCTGAAGCGCGGCGCTGTCACGCACCGCAGCCAAAGCGAATTACTTTCGCGCGCGTTAGACGGAAACCACGCAAAGGATTCGCGTCAGAAATCCAAATATTTGCCGATGAAACTGGCGGCCAAACCGGTGCGTTCCTCGCGGGAACGCCGGGCGTAGCGCGGCGTATGTGGAGTGCGGGACATGTCCCCGCTTTGGTTGTACGGTGGAAAAAGAAAGCGGCTAAAGCGAGTTCGAGAGCTTCATCTCCCAGAGAGGCGTGCAGGAAAAGCGGCGTCATGCCGCCGCACTCCGGTTTGCATTCTGTTTATCTTTTACATCCCTGTTAGATTTGCCCCGATGAATTCTCGCGATTTCAAGCCGATCACAATCGTCGGCGGAGGTTTGGCGGGACTTTCCTTGGGCATCGGTTTGCGACAACGCGGAATTCCCGTTGAACTTTTTGAGGCGGGAAAATATCCGCGCCATCGCGTTTGCGGCGAATTCATCAGCGGCCTCGGACAACGCTCGCTCAACCGGCTCGGTCTGGGTGAGAAATTGATTTCCGCCGGAGCCCGTGTTGCAAAAACCACCGCTTTCTTCTCCGGCAAAATTTCTTCGCCCAAAAAAAATTTGCCCGAACCTGCCCTCTGCATTTCACGCTTCGCGCTGGACAATTTGCTGGCGGAAGAGTTTTCCAGACTCGGCGGCCAATTGCATTCCAGCACTCGGTGGAAAGGAATTTTCGGTGAAGGATTCGTCCGCGCCACCGGTCGCCGCAGAGAGAGCGTCGTGGCGGGCTGGCGTTATTTTGGCCTGAAAGTTCACGCTCGAAATGTGAAATTAGAAACCGATTTAGAAATGCATTTCGTCGAAAACGGCTACGTCGGTTTATGTCAACTCAGTCATGGCGAGGTAAATATCTGCGGCCTGTTTCGCAGCCGAAAAACTGAGCAAGATCTGGCAAACCAATGGCGTGACCGGTTGCGCGGACGCGCTGCCTCCGCGCTGGAAACACGACTCGCCCCAGCGGTCTTCGATGAAAATTCTTTTTGCAGCGTGGCCGGTCTTTCTCTCCAACCGCGTTGCTTCAACGACTCGCAGGAAATGTGTGTCGGCGATTCGCTGACGATGATTCCACCCGTCACCGGAAACGGAATGTCGATGGCCTTTGAATCAGCGGAACTGGCGGTTGGAACGCTGGCCGAGTACAGCTCTGGAGAAATTTCCTGGGAGAGTGCGCAAACAAATCTCGCGCGACGTTACAACGAAGTGTTTCAAGCGCGGCTTTTCTGGGCGCGCCATTTGCAGGCCGGTTTGTTTCATCCCGGACTCGGGTGCTTGTTGCTCATCGCCTCGCGCTTTCCCGGAATTTGGCCGGCGTTTTTCTGGTCAACGCGATAAGGGTGTGAACTGGCGGTCAGTTGATCAGTTGTAGCGCAGGATTGCATCCTGCCGTATCGCAGGTTTTCAACCTGCGAGATGCCGCCAGAACGGGAGACTTTCGGAAACTAAAGACTTTCTCTATTTGCGACGTTCAGCCGGTTTCAAACCGGCGATACAGCAGGATGCAATCCTGCGCTACGTGACCGCCACTTGAAATCACACCCACGCGGTAACGCCCCGCTTGCCACTGCGTTGCCGGCGTGACATCTTTTCCAATGCAAAAATTCGAGCGCGCCTTGGCCTGCATGAAATTGGTTTCATTCTCTCTCACTCAACCACTTTGTCCGTGCGGGTCGGCTTAAAAATTCTCCACCGGGGCCACGATGGATCGCGAAAGTTTAGACCGGTGGTGTGAACGAGGCATTCTCGGCCTGGTTCTTTGCATTGTAATTTTGGGACCCCTCGCTTACGGCGCGGTGCAAACGTTGCAGTTCGCTTCGATTCAAGGACTTGTTCTCGCCATCGTTCTCCTCTGGATTTTGCGCCTGTGGATAAATCCTCGTCCGGTTTTCTTTTGGCCGCCAATCGGTTGGGCCGTGCTCGCGTTCGTCGCTTACGCAATCGCTCGTTATCGAATCGCGCCCATTGAATACGTGGCGCGGATCGAGCTGACAAAAATTCTGACCTACGCTTTTTTATTTCTGGCGATCATCAATAATTTATCGCGTCAGGAATCCACCCAGATTATCGGCCTGGCTTTGATCGGGCTGGCCGCCGCGCTTTCGATGTTCGCGGTTTTTCAATTCATCACTCACTACGATCGAGTTTGGACAATGATCAAACCGGAAGGCTACGTCGTGCGCGGCAGCGGCACTTTTATCAATCCGAATCATTTCGCCGGATTTCTGGAAATGATTTTGCCGCTCGCTCTGGCCTACACCCTGGTTGGAAGATTCAGCCACGCCAGCAAGGTTGTTTTAGGATACGCCTCTCTGGCGATCATCGTTGGAATCGGCGTGACGCTTTCTCGCGGGGGCTGGGTGGCGACCGCGCTGATGCTGGCGGTGTTTTCGATTGTGCTGCTTCTGCAACGTGATTTTCGTTTGCGCTCGGTCCTTGTGCTCGGGGTGTTGCTGGCGGCTGGAGTCGCTTTTGTCGCAAGAGCACATCAATCGCAAAAACGTTTTGACCAATTAGTCGCCGCCACAACCCACCAAGATGATCGCTTCCTTTATTGGAATTCAGCCGCGCAAATCTGGCGGGAAAATATTTGGCTGGGCGCGGGACCGGCCCATTATGACTATCGCTTTCGGCAATATCGCGCTCCCGCTTTGCAAGGCGCTCCGCAATACGTTCACAACGATTATTTGAATACGCTGGCCGATCTCGGTCTCGTCGGTCTTGGCCTCGTCGTGATTTTTATCCTTTTATTTTACGCGGGCGTTTTCAAAACGTGGCGCTTCGTGCAACGCAGCCCCAATGATCTCGGCACAAAATCCAGCAATAAAGCCGCCTTCGTCCTCGGCGGCTCCCTCGGCATCCTCGCGCTGCTCTTCCATTCCTTCGTCGATTTCAATATGCAAATCCCGGCCAACGCCATCCTCGCCCTGACCTTGATCGCGCTGGTCACTAATTACATTCGTTTCGCCACGCAAACGTTTTGGTCCAGTCTGGGGATTACTCGAAAAATTTTCCTGATGCCGCTCGGTCTGGCCGGATTGTTTTATCTCGCGCCGCAAATCGCGCAACGGGTCCGCGAAGATTCGTTGCTGTCTCAAGCGGCGGTGGAAGTTGATTTCTCGGAGAAAAAACTGGCGCTGTTGAAAAAAGCATTTGCCCTTGAGCCGAAAAATTTTGCGACGGCCTATTCCATCGGCGAAATTTTTCGCAACCAGAGTTCGGCGGGTAATGGCGATTACAAATCCCTGGCTCAAGAAGCGATGGAATGGTTTCAGCGCAGCATCGATCTCAATCCGTTTTATCCATTCAGCTATGTGCGTTATGGGATGTGTTTGGATTGGCTGAACAAAAATGAGGAAGCTGCCAAATATTTCGAGCAGGCCGCCAGGCTCGATCCCAATGGTTACTACACCGTCGCCCATCAAGGCTGGCATCGGCTGCAACTCGGCGATTATTCCGGCGCAAAAAAATTATTTGAGCGTTCGGAAATCCTGATGCCGAACCCAATCGCCGAATCGTATTTGGAAATCATCGAGCGAAAACTGGCCGAGCCGGCGGTTCAGTAGCGCAGGTTTTTAACCTGCCGTATCGCAGGTTTGCAACCTGCAGAGCGTCGTTGCTTCCAAGCCATTGCCGATTGCAAATCGGCGATCCATCTCTGCCAAACTTGCGCGACGCCGCCAATGCAAAACCCGGATTTAAATCAGCTTGCTCCCACCAAACTTTGTTCAGTAGGAATTGTTGGTGCGAAAATTTTTGTGGTGCGGGCTTTTTCTTCTGACGGCTTTGTCCAGCGCGTTTGGACAAATTGATCCTGAAAAACGCCTGTTGATTCAGTTCGGTTACAATCAACCGATCGAGGGCAGAGGTCCTATTTCCGGTTACGCATTTTATTTTCGAAACGATCCTGATTTTTTTCGCACGAACATTACTTTGCGCTTGGCCATCGCGCCAATTTATGTGGACGCGGAAATCGGATTTGCCCACGCGCTGGGCGACCAAACTGATTTCGCGGTCGGTATAGCGGGCGGCGGTTTTGCCGACAGTTACTCGGAAGTTCGACAAGGGAGATTGCGCGACGAGGAATCCTTCACCGGACACGGCGGCGAAATTTCCTCCAGTATTTATCACCTGTTCAATCCCGGCCAAAGAATTCCATTGAACGGAGTTCTTAGAGTCAGCGCGCATCACACTATTTATTCGGAAGACTCCCAGACGAGCAGCGCTTTTGAACTGCCCAGCGATCGGACCTCTCTGAATGTCCGCGCTGGATTTCGCTGGGGCGGCCGGGAGCCAGTCATGAATCCCGATTTGGCGATGGAGATTTCCGGATGGTATGAAGGGCAGTTTCGCACGGCGTATGGAAATTATGGCTTCAATAGTGATCGTGAGGTTCGTCCTTCCACCCATTTATTTTGGGCGCGGGCTTTGCTGATTTATACGTTGCCAAAGTTAAAACATAATTTCGGACTCAGTCTGACCGCCGGGACAAGTCTGGCCTCGGATCGATTCAGCGCCTACCGACTCGGCGGAGTTCTGCCCTTGATCGCGGAATTCCCTTTGTCGCTGCCGGGATATTATTTTCAGGAAATTCGCGCGCGGCAATTTGCTCTGTTGAGCGGCCAATATTCTATTCCGATTGACCCGGACAAACGTTGGAACGTCACCGCGATGGCGACCGTTGCGGCAGTCGATTACGTCGCCGGATTAAGCCAGCCGGGCAATGTGCATTCTGGCGCGGGGTTGGGCATTGGCTACAAATCTCCGAAAGCCTGGCAATTCATTCTCGCCTATTCCTATGGCTTCAACGCCATGCGCTCACATGGTCGCGGCGCGCAAAGCATCGGCCTGATTTTTCAATACGATTTGGAAGCGCGCTATCGCTCCCACGTTCTGCTTGATCCGGACAGCCCTTACAAATCACGCGGTCTCTTTCGTATTTTTGGCCAATAATTTTTTGCAGTCATCGGTTCGTTTTTGTTATGGAAAAAATTCTCGGAACCCGCCGCCAATTCGCCAGCGACAACTACGCGGGAATTTGCCCGGAAGCCTTCGCCGCCCTGTCCGAGGCAAACTGCGGCCACGCCCGAAGTTACGGCAACGATCCGTGGACGGAAAAAGCGGCGGATTTAATTCGCGAAATTTTCGAAACGCGCTGCGAAGTTTTTTTTGTCTTCAACGGAACCGCCGCCAATTCGCTCGCTGTCGCGTCCATGTGCCAGTCCTATCACGGCATTCTTTGCCACGAAGCGGCGCATCTCGAAATCGCCGAGTGTGGCGCGCCGGAATTTTTTTCCAACGGCTCAAAAGTTTTGTTGCTCACGGGCGATGATGGAAAAATCAATCCCGCCTCCATCGAAGGTGCGGTAAAAAAACGCACCGACATTCATTATCCAAAACCGCGCGTGCTCAGTCTCACTCAAGCCACCGAAATGGGGACGCTCTATTCGCCCGACGAGTTGAAAACGTTGACGGAAACCGCGCGAAGTTTTGGTTTGCGCATCCACATGGACGGAGCGCGATTCGCCAATGCCGTCGCCGCCCTCAACGTTGCGCCGAAGGAAATCACTTGGAAATCAGGCGTCGATGTTCTCTGTTTTGGCGGAACAAAAAATGGACTGCCGATTGGTGAAGCGGTCGTGTTTTTTAATCTCGAACTGGCCAAAGAATTTGATTACCGCTGCAAACAAGCCGGCCAGCTCGCCTCCAAAATGCGATTTCTTTCCGCGCCCTGGGTTGGCCTGTTGCAGGATGGCGCGTGGCTACGCCATGCCGCGCACGCCAACGCCATGGCCGAAAAACTTGAAGCCGGATTGCGTCCGTTGCGTGATGTGAAAATTGTTTTTCCTCGCCAGACCAACACCGTTTTTGCGCGATTGCCCGAAGCGGCCATCGCCGGACTGCGCGAGCGCGGCTGGCAATTCTACACGCACGTCAGCTTGGGCGATTGCCGTTTGATGTGCAGTTGGGACACGAGCGAGGATGACGTGCAAAACTTCTTGAGCGACTTGAAAAACCTGGGGTAGCGTCGGGCTCCGATCTTGGGGGAGGGTAGCTTCTGCCTCGCCCCGCAGGCAGAAGCTACCGGCAACAAACCAATCTCTCTCTCATGATTTTCAGGCGGGGGAGAGAGAATTAATCGCGTTATCTTTTTTTGGCGGAGGCCTGCTTGGCAGCGGTGGCCTGATTTTTCTTTTGATTGGCGCTGTTGGCCATCGATTGTTTTTGCGAGGATTTTTTCTGATTCGATTTTGGTGATTTATCGCCCATAAGTTTTTAATTTTTTTCTGCGGTTATTCTCCCTGCGGCATCTTTGTTTCTCCGAAGGGCGCGGCATAATGATGATTTGCACCGCGGTTGTAAATGGGGAAGCCAACCCATTTCGGGCCGCCTTGGTACATCGTGACCCCGTGTTTGAGAAAGAAGAGACTCCAAAGCGATGGGATGGAGCAAGAATATTTTGGGAGAGAGGTGAGGAGCTTTGAGCGCCAGTAAATCGGCTGGGCTTTTGTAGTCCCGGGAAC
>JBBQRQ010000098.1:0-19162 GCA_038214755.1 Verrucomicrobiota bacterium | reverse complement strand
AGGTCGAGCGGGGCCATCGCTCGTCATCTTGCCGTTGTTCGGCGGATAAAAATTCTTCTTCGCCTGATACGCCTCAATCGCGGTTTCAATCTGCGCGAGCTCCGATTGGACGCGGGCAATTTTTCTTTTGGTGGCGGCTGGGCCTGCCAGATTGGTAATGAGTGCGGCGAGAAGGCCGATGATGGCAATTACGACAAGCAACTCAATCAGCGTAAATGCCTTCTGTCCCAGTTGCTTTTTTCCCAGTCTAAAATTATTCGTTTCCATAAAAATTAACTTTGCGCGCGGCTGTTGCTACTGGCGCGTTGATCAAGTTCCTGCTCCATCCGCTCGCTGAGCCATTGCTTGATCATGCTTTGATAATTTAAATAGCGAGACCGGGCCAGACGCTTGATGCGCGCGAGCATTCGCGGATCGATCCGCAACGTGATCGTGACTGAATCGGAGATTTCGCTGCCCGCCGCCACTGACGATTCCATCAACCGCACTTCAATTCGATTCTCCGCCCAGAACGAAGCCTCCGCTTCTTCGCGGTCGAACATGGGGACTTCGTTCCAATTTGAAATTGCATTCATTTTATTGCGCCAGGGACTGATTCAATTTGCGTTGATAAAAAAATTGTTCTTCCGGCTGGAACACGCGCGCAAAAATCACGCGGGCCTGTTTTCCGTTTGTGCGATAAATCGTAAAAATTCCAGTGCCGCTTGCCGAAACGCCCAAGTTGAAAAAACGAGCCTGCACGGCAAATCGCGATGAATCGGGAAGCAAACGGACTGCGAATGGATCCTCAAACGATTCCTCAATCTCTGGTAATTTGAGGGCTTGATCCAAGTTGAACGGCGGGTTGTTCCAGTCAAAATCCATACTTTGTAAATGGTTTAGCCATGCAATGTGATTACATTGTATTTACGGAGAGAGATGGGACTTGTCAAATTAATATTTTGTTTCCAAAAAAAAACCGCCCAGTAACGGGCGGTTGTTCATCCAAAATAGTTAGCCTATTCCTTCTCCCCTTTTTCACCTTCGGGCGCGCCGACAGAGTCCATCAAAGAGATCAACGGAAGAAACAGAGCGATGACAATGCTGCCGACAATTAACGCCAGAAAGACAATCATGATCGGCTCCAGCAACGAGGTCATGGCGGCGACGGCGTTATCCACTTCTTCGTCGTAGTTGTCGGCAATCTTCATCAACATTTCCGGGAGCGCGCCGGTTTGTTCGCCGACATCCACCATGCTGATGACCATTGGAGGAAAAACGTTCGAGGCCTCCAACGGCGCGGTGATGGTTTCACCTTCTTTTACACTCTCGTGAACCGCGCCGACGGCTTCGCCCACGACGACATTACCCGAAGTTTCTTTTACGATGGTGAGAGCTTGAAGAATCGGAACGCCGCTGCTGACCAAAGTTCCAAGCGTGCGGGTAAAACGGGAGATCGCCACTTTCGTGACAACTGGCCCCAGCACCGGCATGTGTAATTTGAATTTATCAAAGAGCCTTCGCCCGACTTTGGTGCGAATAAAAATATTCAGCGCGATAACGAAAACAACCAGTGCGCCCGCCGTAAGAAAAAAGTGGTGAGCAATGGCATCGCTGATTCCCAAAACGAATTCAGTAAACTTCGGAAGACTCTTCCCGGCCCCCAACGCTCCGGCAAAGATGTCTTTGAACTTGGGCACGACGAAGACCATTAACACCGTTAAAATACTGACGGCGACGACCATGACCGCGATGGGATAAAACATCGCCGCAATCACTTTGCCTTTGATCTTCTGCGCTTTTTCCATGAACTCGGAGAGACGTTTCAAAACGACCTCGAGCACACCGCCCAGTTCGCCGGCCTTGACCATGTTGATGAAGAGGCGATTGAAAACTTTGGGATGCTGCGCTAGACCTTCGGAAAAAGTGCTGCCACCTTCAATCGAGTTGGACAGATCGCCGAGGATATTTTTCAGCGTGGCATTTTTTTCCTGTTTTTGCAGCACACGCAAACCACGCAACAAAGGCAGACCGGCTTCGACGAGAGTGGCTAATTGCCGGGTAAAAACGGTGAGGACTTTTGATTTAACTTTGCCGCTAAGTCCGGGGATTTTGATCTGAAAATTCATCCCCCCTTTTTTGCCTTTTCCTTTGGCAACGGGTTGCGCTTTTTTGTCGAGCTTGCCCTTGTCCACCTCGACAACTTTCGTCGGAAAATAGCCCATCTCCTTGATGCGACCGATGGCCTCGTTTTGGTTGGCGACTTCGAGGGTGCCTTTCGTTTCCTTCCCTCGCGAATCCATGGCGACGTAATTAAATTTAGGCATAAGAATCAGGTGTATTTTACGACTTCTTCAATGGTTGTATCACCGTCGAAGATACTGCGCAAGCCGTCTTCCCGCAAGGTGACCATTCCCAACTCAACCGCTTTTTGGCGCACCACGACAGTGGGCGCGCGCTGGTTGATTAACCCCCGGATCGGTTCGCTCACCACCAATAATTCGTAGATTCCTTTTCGGCCTTTGTAGCCAGTGTCGTTGCACAGCGCGCAGCCGCGCCCGTAATAAAAAACTTTGTCGCCGATGTCATGTGGAGAAAGATTCAACAAGGAGAGTTGACTCTCCGTCGGCTCAAAAGGCGTGCGACATTTTTTGCAGGTCGTGCGCACCAGACGTTGTCCGAGCACGGCCATCAACGTGGAAGAAATTAGAAACGGCTCCACGCCCATATCGATGAGTCGCGTCACTGCGCCGGGAGCGTCGTTCGTGTGAAGCGTACTCAAAACCAAATGGCCGGTGAGCGACGCTTGAATGGCAATTTGCGAAGTCTCCAAATCCCGCATTTCTCCGAGCATGATGACGTCCGGATCTTGCCGCAAAAATGAGCGCAACGCTTTTCCGAAAGTCATTCCGACTGCATCGTTCACGGCGACCTGCATGATTCCTTCGATGTCAAATTCGACCGGGTCTTCCGCGGTCAAGAGTTTTGAATCAATCGTATTGATGCGTCGCAAGCAGGAATAAAGCGTCGTCGTTTTTCCAGAACCAGTGGGGCCGGTGACGACGAAAATTCCATTGGGTTGGAGAATCGCTTCGGAGACGTACTCGTTGACCATCTTCGGCAAACCAAGCGAGTCGAGATCGAGATTGACGGCCGAGCGATCCAGAATGCGCAACACCACTGATTCACCGAATTGCGTCGGCAATGTGGAGACGCGTAAATCAATTTGTTTGTTGCCGACCGGCATGGAGATGCGCCCGTCCTGCGGAAGACGCCGTTCGGAAATATCCAGATTCGCCATGACTTTGATGCGGGAAATCACCGGCAGCGCCAAATGTTTTGGCGGCGGCGCCATTTCGTAAAGCGCGCCATCGACGCGATAACGGATTTTAAATTCATCTTCGAACGGCTCGAAATGAATATCGCTGGCACGATCTTGCACCGCTTGATAAACGACGAGATTTACAAATTTTACGATGGGAGTTTCGTTGGCCAAAGTGGTCAAGCCTTGCGTCCCGCTCGAACCAAGTTCCTCAACTTCTTTGGCCAAATCTCCGTCTGCACCCAGTTCTTTTAAAATGTCGGAAAAACTTTCGTTGCTGTCGCCGTAAAATTTGCTGATCGCTTTTTCGATTTCGCCGGGATCAGCCACCACGAGTTGCACGTCCCGGCGGGTGATGAATCCAAGTTCATCGACGATGGCGGGATTCAACGGATCACCCAATGCCACGCGGACGCTGGAATCGAAAACCGCCAGAGGCAGACATTGATACATCCGCGCGATATTCCCCGGCAAAATTTTCAACACCTCGGGCGTCAAATCTTTTTCCTGGATTTGCACGACTTCCGTGCCGAGGTGGTCGGCGATGATTTGAAGCTGGGTGTCGCGATCGATGAAACCGAAGTCGTGCAAGAGTTGGGCGATCGGTTTTCCGCTGCGGCCATGCTCCTGCAAAACTTCTTCGAGTTGCAAATCGTCGAGCAGACTTCTCTCTTTGATCAGCTCCAGCAATGGATTGGAAACGAATTCAGCCATAAAAAATTATGCGGCGTTTTTTGCGGCTTGCGCCATTTGCGCCGCTTCAAATTCCTGCAATTTAATCAGCGCCGTTGCCGGGTCTTGCGCCTTGTTCACCACTTCCTCGCGCGAAATCCAACCCTGCTGATATTTGTCCATGAGAAAACTATCCAGCGTCACCATTCCGTACTTCGCGCCGGTCTGGATGTCGGAATTGATGCGGAACGTTTTGTTATCGCGGATGAGCGCGGCGATGGCCGGAGTGTTGACCATGATTTCATAAATGGCGACGCGTCCAGGTTTGTCGGAGCGCGGCAAAAGCAATTGAGAAATAACCGCCTGCAAGACGGTGGAAAGCTGAATGCGAATTGTTTCCTGCTGGTTCGCTGGAAATGCGTTCACGATACGATCAATTGTCTTGGCCGCGCCGGTGGTGTGCAAAGTGCCGAAAACCAAATGTCCCGTTTCCGCCGCAGTGATGGCGGCTTCCATCGTTTCAAGATCGCGCAATTCGCCGACGAGAATCACGTCGGGGTCCTGACGCAAAGCACGCCGCAATGCCTCCGCGAAATTCGGCACATCGATGTTAACCTCGCGCTGGGTGACGATGGCTTTTTTGTGTTTATGATAATACTCAATCGGATCTTCGATGGTGATGATGTGCGCGTCGTCGCGTTCTTCGTTAATGATGTTGATCATCGAAGCAAGCGTGGTGGTTTTTCCAGAGCCAGTGGGTCCAGTGACGAGGACCAGACCGCGCGGTTTGTGAATGAGCGAACGAATGATAGTTTCCGGCAAACCAATTTGTTCGAGCGTGAGCAAACGATTCGGAATTTGGCGAAGGACCATTCCGAAATTGCCGCGTTCCTTGAAAACGCTGACACGAAATCGCGCCAACTCGCCAAACGCAAAACCGAAATCCGCGCCGCCATTTTCGCGGACCTGTTGGATGTGATCTTCTGAAGTAATACTGCGCATCAACTCCTCGGTGTCCTCGGGTTTGAGCAAGGGACCTTCCACGCGGTGAAGAATTCCATGAAGGCGGATCACGGGCGGCACATTGACGCGCAAGTGCAAATCCGACGCGCCCTCCGAGACAACCAACTGCAACAAATCAGACATTGAATAGGACATAAATTTAAAAACGTGAAACGTGAAACGTGAAACGTAAAAAGGGCCACGTGATCCCGAACATTTGCCTCTCTACAGAAAGTTTTTGATAAATAGAAAGGCGTTGTTTCATTTCCGATTATGGCGTTTGAAATTCATGTTTCACGTTTTACAAATCACTCCACATCTCCCACCGTTGCGCGAATAACTTCTTCCGGCGTGGTCAATCCGGCGAGAACTTTTCGAGCGCCGTCTTCCTGTAGCGCAGCTGTATCGCCGGTTTGCAACCGGCCGGGCGTCGCGCCATCCAGCGGGTTGCAAACCCGCGATACAGCAGGTTAAAAACCTGCGCTACGTTTCTAATGCAAGTTCGGGTCACAAAAGATTCTTCCGATTTAACCATTAACGCTTCAACGCTTCAACGCTTCACACGACTCACTCCACATCGCCCACCGTGGCGCGAATAACTTCTTCCGGCGTGGTCAATCCGGCGAGAACTTTTCGCGCGCCGTCCTCGCGCAACGTGCGCATCCCCATTTCGCGCGCGCGAATTCGCAGCACCGAACTGGGCACGCGATCATAAATTAATTTGCGCGCTTCATCGTCGATCACAAAAATTTCAAACACACCAAAACGTCCGCGATAGCCATTTTTATTGCAGTCGCTGCAACCTTTTCCTTTTTTGAAAGTCGCGCCTTGCACGTTGTTCGGATCGAGTCCGAGCGAACGCAATTCCGCTTCGGTCGGCACGTAAGGCTCAGCGCAACGTTTGCAAATTTTTCGCACGAGACGCTGCGCCATCAAACAGCGGGTCGAGGACGCCACCAAAAATGGTTTCACGCCGATGTCGATGAGACGAGTCACCGCGCCGGGTGCGTCGTTGGTGTGGAGCGTGGAAAAAACCAAATGGCCGGTGAGCGAGGCGTTGATCGCAATGGTCGCCGTTTCCATATCACGAATTTCTCCCAGCATGATTACGTTCGGCGCCTGGCGGAGCATCGAGCGCAAGGCGGTCGCAAAAGTCAGCCCGACCGTTTCGCTCACTTGCACCTGATTGATGCCGGACAGCAAATATTCAACAGGATCCTCCACCGTAATAATTTTTCGATCAGGGCGATTGATAAAATTTAGACAAGAGTAAAGCGTAGTCGTTTTGCCGGAACCAGTCGGGCCGGTGACGAGCAAAATTCCGTCGGGCAAACCGATCATGCGCTCGAACGTTTGCTGGTCGTCTGTGAAAAATCCAAGCTCCGGCAAACCCAATCGCAAACCTTCTTTGTCCAAGATACGCATCACGATGCTTTCGCCGTGATTGGTCGGCAGACAGGAAACACGCAAGTCGATCAACTTGCCGCCGACTTGTGTTTGAATGCGTCCGTCCTGCGGGATGCGGCGTTCGGCGATGGACATGTTCGACTGAATTTTCAAACGGCTGATGATCGAAGCCTGCAACCGTTTCGGCGGACTTTTCATCTCGTGCAAAACGCCGTCGATGCGATAACGCACGCGAAAAGTTTTGGCCAGCGGTTCCAGATGAATATCGGACGCGCGCGCTTTAAACGCTTCGACGATCAAGGTGTTGACCAACTTGATAATCGGCGCATCCGCATCGACCACCGCGCCGTCGTCGGATTGCGCGCCTTTGATCACCGCCGCATCAACTTCGCTCTCGGTGATATCCTGAATCGCTTTCGTCACCGAATCATCTGACGCGCCGTAATATTTATTGAGCGCGGCATCGATGTCTTCGTCGGTCGCCACGCGCAATTCGATCTCCGCATTCAACGCGCGTTGCAAACTGTCAATCGTGTCGAGATCAGAAGGGTCACTCAACGCAATCGTGATCGAGTGACCGTGTTTGGCGACTGGCACAGCGCGATATCGTTTGGCGATGTGACGCGGCACGGCAGAAATAATCTCATCGGTCAACCGCAAGTCGCCGAAGCTGACCAGTTCATACCCGAAATGACCCGCTTTGGCCTGCGCCACGTCTTGCGGCCGGATAATCTTTTGTGCAAGAAGCAAGTCCACGATGCCCTCGCCGTTGGACGCAGCTTGTTCCCGGACCGGCGCCAACTGTTCGTTGGTCACCAATCCCATATCGACCAATAAATCTACTAAATAATCATCTTTGGCGGCCACGATTTACCTTTTCGGAAAAAATATTTTGCAAGCGATGGGTCAATAGTATCGGTCGAAGTGTCGATGTCAAACGTGGACAGTTTTTTCGCGCGAAAATTTTTTTTATCCAGTTGCGCGAAGCCAGACCGGGCTATCGCAGTGGGTAGCATCTGCCTTCGGCGGGTGCGAATTTACCTTTTGGAATTCTGCGGACAGTTGAAACACAAATTGAAACGCGGCCAGACTTAGCTCCAACGGGTCGCGGGCAGGCCGCAGATATCTGACCCTTTTATTCGACACTCACCCGATAAAAATATGCCCCAGTCCCAACAACAACATTGGTATCCGTGTAGCTCGTTGTGCCCGGTTGCCCAACAATGTTGCTTTTAAGATTTAGAAAAGGCGTTTGCGCTCCGACGTCGCGGCTGCGTTGTAGAGAGTAAGTGCGATTGCTCACACTTTGCCAACTCACAGTTACTCCCGATCCAATTGCTGGATTTAACAGACGCAATAGTGAAAGGGCGTTAGTCGGATTAGTGCCGGCAATCCACTCCTGCCAATTGTTCATCCGGTCAGCGTCAGGATCCCCGTAATCAGCAGAACCGTCGCTGGGTAAACCATATTGCTGAAGCCAAGCAAATGAAATCGTGGAACTCGGTGTTTGGAATTCATATGCGCCCATATCCACCGCGCCGCCGACAATGCGCGGATTGCCATCAAGGTCGGGGCCAGCGGGTGCGTATAAATTTCTGCCAGAGTTAATGCAAGGAGAATTGGCCTGGAGGCGAAAGTTTGAGGCTGCCTGAGCTACAAATAGCGGCGCACTGGTAACGTTCGCGATTCCATTGGTGGGCAACGGCTGGGTACAGGAATAGTTTAAAGTCCCGCCGGACCAATTCACGACGTTGACGTTGTTAGCCATATTAAAGAAGACGATGCAGTTGTTCAGCGTGCTTGCATCGGCACCCCCACCATGAATGGAGGAGTTGACCGAGTTGCTCGTGACAGTGCAATTATTGAGCGCGGCCTCGGAGACACCGCCGCCTGACACAAAGGCGGAGTTTGCTGTGATCGTGCAATTGTTCAACACGCCGCGCCATGCGCCGCCGCCCATATTGTTCGCCGCGTTGCGCGTGAGAATGCAATTGTTCAGGGTGCTTTGCGATGCTCCGCCTCCATCAGTTGCAATATTATTGCTGAGGATGCAACCATTAAGCACGCCTCCGATAGCTCCCCCGCCGGAGTCGCTTGAGTTATTGTTAAGAACACAGTTGTTAAGGGTGCTGCCCGCTGCCCCACCGCCAAAAAGCCCTTGCGAGGAAACCTGGTTATAAGAAAGCGTACAACTGTTAAGTATGCCGCCCAATGCGCCGCCGCCGCTGCCGCTGAAAGCGAAGTTGTTGGAAAGGATACAACTAGTAAGCGTTCCACCGGAGGCGCCGCCGCCGCCCCACCCAGCCTTATTGCCGGTGAAAACACAGTTGAAGACAACTGCACTGGTCGATCCACAGCTTACTCCCCCACCGCTTTGCTCAAAATTGATATCTCCTGAATACCGTGTGTTTCCATTGGTTAGCGTGAAACCTACCAGGGTTGCGTCGTTAGTTAAATAAACGCAACGAACCGCTCCGAGGCCTTGAATCACCGTAGCAGCCGGACCGTTAACACTTTGCACCGTAACCGCCTTAGTCACGGCCACGCGATTGGTTAGCGCGCCATACACGACTCGTCCGCCAGTTTGGTAAACTCCATTTGTAACCAGGATTTGATCACCAGCATTGGCCGCATCAACGGCACTTTGAATATCTGTCGCCGCCGTGGCCCAACTCGTATAAGGCGGCGTTGGCGTAGCGCTGTTCACAGCCACATAACGGACGGTTGCTATCGCGTCGCTAACGCTTGCGAACGCCAGCCAAAAGGCGATGGCAAACAGGAGGGTCCGAGAGTAAGTTCGCAAAGATATATCCGTAATCAGTTTCATGATTTTTCCCCTCGCGCGACTAATTTGACTATGGACGACAGCTGAGAGGTTACTGTTTTTATTTGCAGTCCTATGTCCTTTAAGTACTGTGGATCAAATCACACCATCGCGAAGAGGCAAGGGAATTTTATTACGGATGAGTGTGAACAGCCGAGCCCATCGACGGAGCATAGCGGACTTTGCACCTCGCGCAATTCGGTTATGCGGAACGAGACCGAACACACTTTCGTTGGACATTCCGCTGCGTTCAGGGTTAATAAATTGGTTCGAACCATTTGGAAAAATGAAAACACCGACGCTACCGCCCTGCGACCATCAACCGACAAAATATTCCGGCCCGTCTGCCGATGAAGTTTTAAAACTGCGCAAGCAGTTCATGAATCCCGGAATTTTCCTTTATTACAAGGAGCCGATCATGTTCGTCGAGGGCAAGGGGCAATACATTTGGGACGACAAGGGCAAGCGTTATCTCGATGGACTCGGCGGCATTGTGACAATTAGCGTCGGTCATTGTCATCCGCACGTCGTCGCGGCGGCGCAGAAGCAAAATGAAATTCTTCAGCACTCGACGACGATTTATCTGCATCCGAACGTTGTGCAATTCGCCGAGAAACTCGCGTCGAAAATGCCGGGGGATTTGAAGGTTTGTTACTTCTGCAACTCCGGCTCCGAAGCGAACGATCTCGCGTTGCTGATGGCGCGCGCTTCCACGAGCAACTACGACATGCTCGCGTTGCGCAACGCGTATCACGGCGGCAATTCGTCAGGAATGGGACTGACCGCGCACAGCACGTGGAAATATAATGTGCCGCACAGCTTTGGCGTCCATCACGCTATCGCGCCGTATCCGTATCGCGGTCCGTACGGTTATGACGATGCGAACGCCGGAAAGAAATATGCTGACGACGTGAAGTCGTTGATTGATTACGCCACGTCAGGAAAAGTTGCCGGGTTCATCGCGGAATCGATTCAAGGCGTTGGCGGTTTCGTGGAGTTTCCCGAAAATTATCTCAAGCATACTTACGAATATGTTCGCGCGGCGGGCGGCGTCTGCATTGCCGACGAAGTTCAAACTGGCTTCGGCCGCACCGGAACACATTTCTGGGGATTCGAAACGCAAGGCGTCATTCCCGATATCGTCACGATGGCAAAGGGCATTGGCAATGGCGCGCCGCTCGCCGCAGTCGTGACGACGGCGAAAATTGCGCAATCGCTCGTTGGCAAAGTTCATTTCAATACGTTCGGCGGAAATCCCGTCGTCAGCGCCATTGGCAAAGCTGTGCTTGAAGTAATCGAGAAGGAAAAGCTTCAGGAAAATTCTCAAAAAATCGGAACGCGCATCAAACAAGGTCTGGAAAAATTAAAAGCCAAACACCAAATCATCGGTGACGTGCGTGGCAAAGGTTTGATGCTCGGCGTCGAAATGGTCAAGAACCGTGAGACGAAAGAACCGGCCAAAGCCGAGTGCGCGCAAGTGTTGGAATCCGCTCGCGAAATGGGTTTGTTGATCGGTAAAGGTGGATTGTGGGGACAGACGATTCGGTTCGCGCCGCCGATGTGCATCACCGAAGCCGACGCGGATTTCATCATCGAAGTTTTTGACGCGGCATTCGCAAAAATTTAGCGGAGGATATTTCATCAACTCAAATCTCAATACGCGGGTGCGCCGATTTGCCACCGGCTTTGCGTACCGATCCAGTAAAAAGCCGGTGGCAAACCGGCGCTCCGTTTCTGTCGCGAAAATGTGAGGCGACGAGAGAGGCGCAAATTGACAGCCGCATTTTCGGTTCGCATAGTGGACGTATGAACATAGAGCAACTCAAAGAATTTGTGCAGAGCCAGCCGTTTGAAGCCTTTTGGTTAATCATGGCCAATGGTGAACGATTGTTGGTGCCTCACCAGGATTTCATTTGGATTATGCCCAACGAACGTGTCGTGCAAGTCGCTCTGCCCAGCGGGGCGTCGCGTTGGGTCAACTTGCAACTTGTGGCGGGAGTGGAGAAACCTGCCAACGTTTTGCGTGGGAAAAAAAGTAAACGAATCCGGTAAAGCCAAACGACTCCCGCTAATTTTCCTTCAGGACAAACTGTTTCACGAAATCACTTACGGATGTTGCTTGAAGGCGATTTGTATCACTACAAAGCTGCAAAATTTTCTCCACCTGTTTGTCAGAAAATTTCGTCGCCAGATTCGTTTTGAATTTTTCCAACAACAACGGAATCGCTTCCTGGCGGCGACGACGGTGTCCGGTGGGATATTCGACTTCAATTTTTTCCGTCGCAGTTCCGTCCGTAAAAAAAATCTGAATCGCATTGGCAATCGAACGTTTCTCCGGCTCCAAATATTCCTGGCTGTAACGCGACTCTTCCTGCACCACCATTTTTGCGCGCAACGCATCGACGCGTAGATCCCGCGCGATTTTATCTTCGTAATGATCCGCCGTGAGTTCGCCGAAGAGCAATCCAATCGCCATCATGTATTGCAGACAGTGATCGCGGTCGGCGGGATTATGCAGCGGGCCGGATTTGTCGATGATGCGGATGGCGGATTCGTGCGTGTGAAGTGAAATTTTTTCAATCTCGCCGAAACGATCTTTCACGAGCGGATGTAATTTGAATGCAGCTTCCACTGCGGTTTGCGCGTGAAACTCAGCGGGGAATGCAATTTTGAAAAGCACATGTTCGATCACGTACGAACCAAGCGGTCGCGACAATTTTATTTCCTGGCCGCGAAAGAGAACGTCTTGAAACCCCCAGCCCTTCGTCGAAAGCGCGGACGGATAACCCATCTCGCCTTTGATCGCCATGAACGCATGTTGCACCGCGCGCGCCGTCGCATCGCCTGCGGCCCACGATTTTCGCGAACCAGTGTTCGGCGCGTGGCGATAGGTCCGCAAAGCTCCGCCATCGAGCCATGCATTTGAAATCGCGTTTATAATTTGCTCGCGCGTTCCGCCTAGCATTTGAGTAACGACTGCGGTGGAAGCGATGCGCACGAGGATGACGTGGTCGAGTCCGACGCGATTGAAACTATTTTGCAGCGCGAGTATTCCCTGAATTTCGTGCGCCTTGATCATCGCGGTCAAAACGTCGTGCATGGTGTAACCGCCGACGTGAGGAGGCAGAACGGGCGAATCTGTCTTACGATCCGGCTTCTCACGTCGGCGGCTACAGCCGTTCCGACTCACAAAATCCGCCACGGCTAAAATTCCGCCGAGGTTATCGGATGGATGCCCCCATTCCGCTGCGAGCCAGGTGTCGTTGAAATCGAGCCACCGAATAATGCAGCCGATGTTGAACGCCGCTAAAACGGGATCTAATTCAAAATTGGTTCCGGGAACGCGACTGCCGTTTGGAACAATCGTGCCGGGAACAATTGGTCCGAGAAGTTTTGTGCAGGCCGGATAGTTCAACGCCAAAATTCCGCAGCCTAATGTGTCCATCAAACAGTAGCGCGCCGTCTCATACGCTTCGCGGCTGGTGATTTCAAAATCGCAAACGTAATTCGCGATTTGAGTCAATAACTCGTCGGGCGCGGGACGCGCGTTTGGGGAAGAGATGGAACTCATGGGTGTTCACGAAATGTTTTGGAAATCATGCGCCGTGGCAAGAATCACTAGTTTGGATGTTCGATGTTGGAAAAACAAATAACATCGAACACTGAACATCCAACGGTAAACCTCAAAGGTGAATTCGCACCCGCCGGAGGCAGATGCTACCCAGCCAACTGTTTGAATTAAAATAAAACTCCCGATTTTTATCGCGCTGTATTTATTTTTCGCCTCGGAAATTTTTGGCGAATCAAATCGCGCCGAAACGTTTTCTCATCCACGGCTTTACTCGCGACCGGGTAGCATCTGCCTCCGGCGGGTGCGAAAAAACCATTCGATGTTGAGCGTTCGATGTTGGTTTTAATTCCCACACCTCGAGCACTGAACATCGAACATCGAAATGAGAAATAAGAAAGGTCTTCGCACCCCCAGAGGAGATGCAACCCGTTCCTTCACTTTTTTCGCGTGGCCCGTTCCTGCAACCAGGAGATGTCCACGTTGCGGGGAGAAGGGAACCAATCGGGCACGCCTCCGTCTGGCACGAGCGGCGGCATAGTGCGCTTATCACGCCAGCGATGAACTTCAGAGTGGCCATCTGCAAAAGAAAATCCGCAAGCCAAATGATGATAGGAGCCGGGGAGGTCGAGGAACTCAAAGCTGGCTGGGCTGTCCGGAAAACCTCTCATGCTGGTCCCGAAATTGCCCATGTCGATGCTGTCTTCGCGCATGTCGAGAAAGACAAAAATCTTTGAAGCATTGGCCGTGGCGAGCTCCGATTGTTTCCTGTAAATTTTGTAGTCCGTCCAAATCGATCCAAAATACAAATCCCAATTTCCATAGGTGCCGCCCCAGCCGCCGAGATAAACATTCATCGACATGCTGCGCACGCGAGGCCGCGCCTGGCCGCCCACCTTGAGAGTGGACCTATCCGCCGGACACTTCCAAATTCCAAGACTCCGACTGCAATAGGGCCACATCGGACTTTTTTTAATGGTTAAATCCGGGTCCCAATTGGTTGGCTTGGCCGGATCGAAATCAAGCGTGCCGGTAACCCACGCATAGTTGGCCGTCCACAGTTTGTCGGCATCCAATGATTCGCTGGCAAAAAGAAGTTGATCGCGGTTGTCGTCGGAATACATGCGCCAGGCCAGGGAAAGCTGGCGATGATTGGACATGCATGAAATATTTTGAGCCTTGAGTTTGGCTTTGCCGAGCGTAGGCAACAGGAGCGCCGCAAGAATGGCAATGATCGCGATGACGACCAGCAATTCAATCAGCGTGAAGGCGGCTCTTTGGGCCGAACCAATTCTGTTGAGGGAATTCACTAACATACGTTTTCAATCATCGTGGAAACGGTCGCGGCTGCGGACCAATATAATCAGCGGTCGGTCGAATTAAACGATTATTCTCTCGTTGCTCCATGATGTGCGCCGACCAGCCTGACGTTCGCGCGATGACAAAAATCGGGGTGAAGAGCGGCGTTGGAATTCCGCAGAAATGATACGCCGCCGCGCTGTAAAAATCCAGGTTCGGAAAAAGTTTCTTTTCTCGCCACATGACCGATTCGATTCGCTCGGAGATTGCGTAAATTTTTTTGTCGCCGGCCGCATCCGCTAATTTCTTCGCCCAATTTTTGATCACGGGGGAGCGTGGGTCAGACGTTTTATAAACGCGATGGCCGAAGCCCATGATGAGTTGTTTTTCGGTGAGCATTTTCATCAAGCCGGATTCGGCCTCGTCCGCCGTTTGGAATTTTTCAATCAACTCCATCGCGGCCTCGTTGGCGCCGCCATGAAGGTTTCCGCGCAACGCGCCGATGCCGGACGTGATGGCCGAATAAAAATCGGCGAGGGTGGAAGCGGTGATGCGCGCGGCAAAAGTGGATGCGTTGAATTCGTGTTCAGCGTAAAGAATCAGCGAAGCATCCATTGCGCGAATCTGCAAATCATCCGCCGGTTTGCCGTGCAATAGATGGAGAAAATGTGAGGCGATATTCGGATCGTCGGTTTGGGTTTCGATTCGCTTGCCGTGGTTCGCAAAATGAAACCAATAAAGCAGCATCGGCGGAAAGAGCGCGAGCAGGCGGTCAGAAATTTGAAATTGATCGTGCGTTTTGTTTTCCGGTTCGAGACAGCCAAGCGCAGAACATCCGGTGCGCAACACGTCCATCGGATGCGCCTCGGCTGGCAATTGTTCCAAAACGGTTTTCAACTTTGCGGGAAGCCCGCGCAGAGAAATGAGTTTCTTTTTATAGCCGTCGAGTTCGGCAGGCGTCGGGAGTTTTCCGTAAATCAGCAGGTAGGCGACTTCTTCAAAGGTGGATTTCTCCGCCAACTCTTCGATGGAATAGCCGCGATAAGTCAGTCCGACGCCTTCTTTACCGACCGTGCAAATCGAGGTTTGTCCGGCAACCACTCCAGCGAGGCCGCCCGTTTTTTTCTCAGTGCTCATGCTTAAATTTTTTTTAATTTTTAACTCTTCTGACTCTCGACTTCAATTGGTCATCCAATTTTTTCTCGCACGCCTCGTAATTTAAAATTTCATAAAGTTCGGCGCGCGTTTGCATTTGTGGCAACAGATCTTTTTGCGTCCCGCGAGAGCGAATCGTTCGATAGGCATTCAACGCGGCGGCGCTCATCGCGCGAAAGGCGGACAATGGATAAAGGGCAAGCGAGACTTTCGCCGCTGCCAGTTCCTCCGTCGTGTAAAGCGGCGTCTTCCCAAACTCGGTGATGTTCGCCAGGACAGGAATTTTTACCGCCTCGCTGAACTGTTTGTATTGGCTCAAGTCGGTCAGCGCTTCGGCAAAAATCATGTCCGCTCCCGCATCCCGGTAGGCGCACGCCCGCGCGATCCCTCGCTCCAATCCTTCTCCCGCCACCGCATCCGTCCGGGCCATCACGACAAAATCCAAATCCGTTTTTCCCGCTACCGCTGATTTGATGCGTGCAATCATTTCGTCGCAGCCGACCAATTGTTTGTTCGGTCGATGTCCGCAACGTTTGGTTTCAACTTGATCTTCGAGATGAATTCCCGCCGCGCCCGCTCGAATCATTTCGCGAACGGTTTTTCGCGGATTGCTCCAGCCGGTGTCGGCGTCAACGAGCAAGGGCAACTTTGTCGCGCCGGTAATTCGCCGCACGTCTTCCAAAATATTTTCCAAAGTGGTGACGCCCAAATCGGGAAATCCGTAAGACGCATTGGCGACGCCCGCGCCGGAGAGATAAATGGCGCGGAAACCGGCTCTTTCCGCGAGCAATGCGCAGTACGCGTTGATCGTGCCGGCAATCTGGAGAGGACGTTCGCGCTTTAACGCTTTGCGAAAATTTGCGCCTGCGGAAAAGATTTTGGGGTTCGGATTCACCTTGGAAAACGTCTTTCATCATGCGACGGTCCGGTTGATACTCAAGTCTGAAAGCTGTCAAAGTTCGATTCGACAACGAATTCAATCTCGTTAAACTTCGCCACGCCTATGAAAACATTTCGTGTCAGCGCGTTCGTCATTCTCCTCACCTGTTTCGCCGTTGAATTTACAGCCAGCGCACAAGCGCGAAAATTAACCCGCCGAGTTGTTAACCCTGACAACACGCTCGTTCAACCCTCCCAACCTGGCGCGCCTGCCACGCCCGCTCCTCCAGCGACCCCGCGCATCACAACGACTCCTCCGCCTTTGCCGATCTTGACCAATGTCGTTCCCGAAAAAACCAAGGAGCAAAAAGATGAGATGCTGCGCAAGACCATCGAGTTTCAAAAAAAACGCGCGGAATCCGGCGCACCATCGGCGCAATACGATTTGGGCATGCGTTATCTGACGGGCGACGGTTTGGAAAAAGATCCGAAGCTTGCGCGAAAATGGCTTTATTCCTCCGCGACCAACGGCAACAGCCAGGCGGTAAAAAAACTCAAAGAGCTTGATAAGAAAGACCTCGATAAAAAAGAATTGGAGAAAAAGGAGTTGGAGAAAAAATAGTTTAAGGAGTGAAAGATTTTTTCCAAATCATCGGCGCAAAATGAAACCATCGGTCTTCGCGGCGCTGGCCGACGCCGCCCGCCAACCAGAAAAAGTTTCGCTGGGAATTATCACTGGCGTCAAAGGTTCCAGCCCGCAAAAAATCGGAGCGAAAGCTTTATTTTATCTCGATGGTCGAATCGTCGGGACGCTCGGCGGCGGTTGTCTCGAGGCGGAAATTCAACAGCGCGCGATTCGCTCGCTGCAAACGGGCGAGTCTTCTACATTTGATTTGCTGCTCGATCATGATTTCGGCTGGGACGATGGACTGATTTGCGGCGGAAAAGTTTTCGGAGTGATTTTATCAAACGCGCAAAAGGTCGGAGATAAATTTTGGGGTGAACTTGCCGAGCGAAAATCATCCCTCGATTGGGGCGTGAAGAAGAACTTTGATCTCGTGCGCCTCGACTCCCACTCACCCACTTTCTCACTTTCTCACTTTCCTGATTCAGACTGGCTCTATCACGAAACAATCACTCCGCCATGTGCCCTCTGGATCGCGGGCGCAGGCCACATCGCCCAAGCCGTCGCGCCGCTCGCTGCACAACTCGATTTTGCCGTGACCGTTTTCGACGACCGACCCGCGCTCGCCAATCACAATTATTTTCCGAGTGAAATTTCGTTGCGCGCCGATGTCTGGGAAAAACTTCTTGGGGAACGGCTGCCGGACGCGCCGAGCTTTGGTCTGATCGTCACGCGTGGTCATCGCCACGACGCCTTGGTTCTGAATGACTGGATTCAAAAAGATTTTTCTTTCATCGGGATGATCGGCAGCGCGCGCAAAGCGCAAATTATTTTCGATCACTTTTTGGAAGAAAAAATTGCCACGAGAGAACAACTCCAGCGCGTCGCGTGTCCGGTTGGAATTAAAATTCAATCGCGGAGCGTGGAGGAAATTGCCGTGAGCATCATGGCGCAATTCATTGAAAGGCGGGCGACGATTCTCTCAGCCAGAATCAATCAGTAAAAAGAAACGTTCGACCTCACCCCGCCCCTCTCCTCCGAGGAGAGGGAGAATCTTCGCCGCGTTCTGTTAATGTCGATACCTGGGTCTTTGTCTGTCTTCCGCTGCGAATAACCAAAACGCGGGGATGACACAACGAGCTTCCGAACTTCCAAGAAATGTCGATTGCCGGTTCCCTCTTGTATGTTTGTTTTCATCTTTCTTGTTTGGCTTTCCGCCGAACGGGAAGATGGGGCCGCCGTCCCCCCGGCCGGGGGGACGGCGGCGGCGCGGGCGCGCTCGTTGCCCTCTGAAACGTTTCCACGTTTGTCGAGGAGCCAGAGCCGCTCGGGCCTTCTTGTCCGCACTCGAACCGTTGATGGAGCCGTCACGCCACCAGGCGCGTCGTGCTCGAATGTGCAAGTCAGAGATCGAACAATATTAATAAAATGAACGAAAAAAACACCACCGTCTATGCCGGGTTGGATATTGCCAAAGCCACCCTCCAACTCCACCTCCAAAACGTCCACCACGTCCTGGACAATAATCCCAAAGGCTATGCCGATCTCCTCAAAAAGATCCGCGCCCTCCCCGGCCTGCAGATCGTCTGCGAAGCGACTGGTGGCTATGAAAAAGGTGTCGTCGCCGCGCTCCACGCCGCCGGTCGGGCCGTGAGTGTGCTCAACCCCGCCCTGGTCCGCCACTTCGCCCTGGCTCAGGGTCAACGCGCTAAAAATGATCCGCTCGATGCGCAGGTTCTCACCGCCTACGGCGTGGCTCTGCGCCCTGAGCCCACGCCTCCGAGCGAGCCGGCCCGGGTCGAACTGCGGGCTCTGGTGCAATGGCGCGACCACCTCAAAGAACATCTGAGCCGGGCCCGCCAAGTGGTGGAGCACGGCGTTCCCGCCTTCGTGGCGCGGCAACAAAAAAAGCTGGTGGCCCACTTGGAAAAACAATTGACCGAGGTGGAAAAAGAATGTGAAAAGGCGCTGGATCGCGCGCCCTACATTCAGGAGCAAGTCCAGCAACTCACCACGCTGGAGGCAGTGGGAACCGTCACGGCCTTAAGCGTGTTAAGCCACCTGCCGGAACTGGGCCAGCTCAACCGCCAGGAGGCCGCTGCCTTGGCGGGACTGGCCCCGTGGGTCAGGCAGAGCGGTCCTTGGGAAGGCCAGCGCCATATTGGCGGCGGTCGTGCGGCGGTGCGACGCGCTCTCTACATGAGCGCCGTGGGATTGGCCCGGATGAAGCAAACCACCCTGGGTAAATTTTATGCGCATCTGCGCGCGTCCGGCAAACCGGCCAAGGTCGCCCTCACTGCGGTCATGCGCAAACTCCTCCTCCAAATGAATCGCCTCCTCAAAGAACACGCCCTCCATTGCCAAAAAACCAAAATCCAACCCGCTTAATTTCCTTTGCTTTTGAACACCGTTGCTCCTCGGGGGAGAGGG
>JBBQRQ010000097.1:0-19162 GCA_038214755.1 Verrucomicrobiota bacterium | reverse complement strand
CCGCTGAAAAATACGAAAAAATATGCGGCGGTCACAGACGCGCCGCTACAACATTTCCAAAGTGCTGCCGACATTCTGTCGGCAGAGAAGAGGCGGCACACACGCTCTGCCGACAAATGTCGGCAGCACATTCGGGATTGCCGCCCATCAAATTTTTTCTAGCATCGCGCAAGAATGTCTTGGTTCGATTCCATTCTCAACCTCGCCGCCCTTCTCCTCTGGCTGAAATGGATCGACAAAGGTCACGACTTGCCCAGGCGCGGAATCTCCCTGATCGCGACTTTGAAAAAACCGGCGGCGCCTCTTTCGCGCGGCTGGTTTTTGCTGGCGCTGCTGGCGCTGCTCGTCATTCGCTCCCTGCTCTATTGGCGACTCGGCTCCGCGTTGCGCTGGACTCCGAAAATCTGGTTTGGCGTCATCGCTCTCCCTTTTCGCAGCGATTATTTTGGACGCGCCGCGCTCTTTTCTTTTTTCAGTTTCGCGACGGCGCTCGGGCTGTTTTATTTTTGTTTGATTTTCTTTTCCGTTCTCGGCGGACAAAAACGGGAGGCCGATCCGTGGCAAAATTTGGTTCGCGCTCAACTCGGCAAAATCGATGCGCTACCAGCCCTGTTAAAACTGTTTTTGCCGTGGCTCACCTTTGTTTTGCTCTGGTGCCTTTTAAACAAACCGCTCGTCGCGCTCGGAATTTTACCCGCTCCAAAAGCTTTTACCCGCGTCGTGGAGCAAGGCGCCATCATCGGTCTCGGCATTTATTTGGTTTGGAAATATTTGATCGTCGCTCTGCTCCTGCTTCATCTGCTCAACAGCTACATTTATTTCGGGCCGGGGTCGTTCTGGAAATTCATCGATCAGATGGCGCGGAGCATTCTCCGACTTTTTTCAGGGATTCCGCTGCGCTTTGGAAAAATTGATTTTGCGCCCGTGGTCGCGATGGTCGCGGTCATCCTCGTCTCGGAATTTGCCGCCCGGGGTGTTTTGTGGATTTATCAACAGCTCTCGATTTGAAAATAAAATTCCTCCGCCAGGCTGAGGGACTGGGCCGGGCCAATGCAAAATTCTTGCGTGTGGTTGTTCGTTAGTTTTGAGTCAGACAGAAACCCATGAAAATATTTAGCGTTGTCACCTTGTTGCTCTGGTCCTCGTTTATTTTTTCCTCGGCGCCGATCCGCGCTGCCGAGAAAAAATTAAACGTGCTCTTTATCGCCGTCGATGATTTGCGGCCGGAACTCGGCTGCTACGGCGTGCCCACAATTAAATCGCCCAACATCGATGCGCTCGCCAAAAGCGGTTTGCTTTTTAACCGCGCGTATTGCCAGCAAGCGGTTTGCTCTCCGTCGCGCACTTCCTTGCTCACCGGACGCCGCCCCGACACGACGAAAATCTACAATCTGCAGGATCACTTTCGGCAAACGATTCCCGACGTGGTCACGTTGCCGCAGCATTTCAAAAACAACGGCTATTTTTGCCAGTCGTTTGGAAAAATTTATCACATCGGCCTCGACGATCCGAAATCGTGGAGCGCGCCGTCCTTCGGCTCCGGCGGTGATGGGAGCAGCAAGAATCCAAAGCCGAAAAAAGCGGCGGCCAAAAAGTCGGATGAAAAAAATTCGGGGCGCGGCCCGGCGTGGGAGTCGCGCACTGTGGCAGACAACGAACTTCCCGACGGCCAGGTTGCCGACGCGGCGCTGAAAGTTTTGGGCGATGTGAAAGACAAACCTTTTTTCCTCGCCGTCGGTTTTCACAAACCGCATTTGCCCTTCATCGCTCCGCAAAAATATTATGATCTTTATCGCGCCGACGAAATGCGCCTCGCGAAAAATCCATCTCCGCCGAAAGATGTTTTCCCAATCGCGCTGACGGATTGGGGAGAACTGCGCAGTTATTCCGGCATCCCAAAAACCGGCCCCATTCCTGACGACATGGCTCGCGATT
This sequence comes from Verrucomicrobiota bacterium, assembly GCA_038214755.1. Lineage (GTDB taxonomy): Bacteria > Verrucomicrobiota > Verrucomicrobiia > Limisphaerales > CANJXF01 > CANJXF01. The sequence continues at coordinate 17,227 of JBBQRQ010000097.1, read as the reverse complement.
TGATTCGCGGTTATTACGCGGCGACAAGTTACACCGACGCGCAAATCGGTCGCCTGCTTGCGGAATTAAAACGACTCGACCTGCGCGAAAACACGATTGTGATTTTGTGGGGCGATCACGGCTGGCAACTCGGCGAGCACGGACTTTGGAGCAAGCACACCAATTTTGAAATCGCCACGCGCTCAATGCTGATGATCAGCATTCCTGGACAAAAACAGCGCGGCGCGAAAACCGATGCGCTCGTGGAATTCGTCGATGTCTATCCGACGCTTTGCGAACTCGCGGGCTTGCCGCTCACCGATGGACTGGAAGGAAAAAGTTTCGCGCCACTCATCGCCAACCCGAAACTTCCGTGGAAACAAGCCGCGTTCAGTCAATATCCGCGCGGCAAATTGATGGGCCATTCCATGCGCACCGATCGTTACCGCTACACCGAATGGGCTATGCCCGGAGAAAGACTGGAAGGAATGGAGCTTTACGATCACAAGAAAGATCCCGACGAAAATGTGAACATTGCAAATCTGCCGAAGAACAAAAAGCTCGTTGCTGAGTTGAGCGAGCAGTTGCGAAAAGGTTGGAAAGCGGCGTCGCCGGCAACAGTGAAAAATTAAAACGCTCAATCAAGCCGGCGTCAAAATTTTGCAGCCTTGGTCGGAACCATACTGGACAGAAATTTACGTTAGGAATAGCTTCCTCGCATGCAACTAGATAGGCCGCAAAGCCCACCATCTAATATCTGTGAGGCGGCTACCCGCACCACAACATGACTGTTGCCTACAAACTCGAACCGGGTGACCTGCGGGCTTTTCAGCGTTACGGGCAGAAGCACCTTCCGGGTGCGCGACGCGCTCGCTATATTGGCGCCGCATGGATAGTTGCGGTTTGCCTGTGGCTGACTTTGTCCGCAGACGATCACCGCATAGGTTTTCGCGTTACTTATTTTTGCGTGCTGATGTTGGTCTTCTGGGCGTTTATCCGTTTGTCCGTGTTTGTCGTTTTACGTATCTCGCAGTGGCGGTCATACACATCCGATAAGCACAGGTCAGTCCTTTGCGAGCACACCCTGACGTTGGCAGACGATGCGCTCGTCGAAGTCACCCCTTTCAATGAGGGCCGGAATCTTTGGAGGGGGATTTATCAGGTCGTGGATGCCACAGATTACATTTACATTTTCATCTCGCTGCATTCAGCGCACATCATCCCGAAGCGTGCGTTTCTTGATGTCGAGAGCGCCCAACGCTTTTATGAGAGAGCAGTCAGCTTACAGTCAGAAGCACAACGAGTCGCCGCCTAACCAATGCCGCAGAGCGTCTCCTTGTTTCATGTTGAAAAGAACGGTATTTCTTTTTCCATGAACACGGAATTCGCACCCCTTTTCAAACTTGGCCGAGCGGAACGCCTCCAACTCGTCGAAGACCTTTGGGACAGCATCGCACAAGAAGAAACGCCTTCGCCTGTGCCCGAGGGGAAGCGAGACGAACTACGTCGCCGCAAAGAGCAATTTTTGCAGAACTCCGCTTCTGGCCGCACATGGGAACAGGTTAAGCAGCGGGTACATGCGGCGTGATTGAGGACTTGATCCGTCGGTGAAAGAGGCTGCGCTTGAACCAAGCGAATATTTCTGTCACCCCCACCATGAACGAGCGAATTTCAATTCACCCAAGAATCTGCCATGGCCAGGCGTGCATTCGCGACACTCGCATTCCCGTTCACCAAATCATCCGCATGTCTGCCAACGGCGACGGTATTGAAACGCTCGTGGCCGCTTTTTCCACAATCACACGTGAAGATGTTCTTGCCTGCCTTGATGTTCCTTGTCGGGACGGAAACGACAGCTTTTAACGCAGAGGACGCAAAGGTTTTCGCAGAGGAACGCAGAGTGAGAATGTTTCTGTCAGGCCTTTTTTCCTGATGGCTTCCTTTGCGTCCTTTGCGTGAACCTCTGCGTCCTCTGCGTTTAATCCGGGATCCCAATTCGACCCCAATAACCACAAGCGACGTCAATAACGTAACCATTCCAGAACGCCGCTCGTCCGCTAAACTTTGACACCGACAATATGAAACCCATCCACCTGCTCTCTTTTCTATCCGCTTTGCTTTTCATTTTTTCGCCACAGCCCACCAATGCGGCGGGGAAAAAATTAAACGTTCTCTTCATCGCAGCGGACGACTTGAATCGCGACCTCGGTTGCTACGGCCACACGATGGTGAAATCACCGAACATCGACAAGCTCGCGAAGGCGGGGGTGAGATTCGAGCGCGCTTATTGCCAATATGCCCTCTGCAATCCCTCGCGCACTTCACTCTTGAGCGGTCGCCGTCCTGAGACCACTGGCATCATGGACAACGAAACTCCGCCGCGAACTTATCTCGGCAAGGACGTGAAATTTTTGCCGGAATATTTTCGCGAGCACGGATATTTCACTGCGCGCGTCGGAAAAATTGCGCATTCCAGTTTTGAAAACGCGATCAGTTGGGACATTTCTGAAAGCGCCAAAGGCCATCACGACATTGATAATTGCGATGACGATTTTGCCGCGCTCAATAAAAAAGGAATTCTCGGCGGAGCGCCGGTTCAATTCTGCGCGGCGCAAGGCAAAGACGAGCAGCAACCAGACGGCAATACCGCGCGGCGCATCGTTCAATTGCTCGAACAAAATAAGGACAAAACTTTTTTTATCGCCGCTGGTTTTCACAAGCCGCACGAACCGCTCGTCGCGCCGAAAAAATATTTCGATCTCTACGACTGGCGCAAAGTCGTATTGCCCAAGGAACCGGCCAATGACCGCGATGATATTCCGAAACTTTCTCTCCTGCGAAATCGCCCCGACCAAATCGTGACGGAAGATCGCCGCAAACAAACGATGGCCGCTTATTACGCCGCCGTTTCGTTCATGGACGCGCAAGTCGGTGTGGTGCTCGACGCGCTCGACCGACTCGGACTGCGCGAAAACACGGTCATCGTTTTCTTCGGCGATCACGGCTGGCATCTCGGCGAACACCTCGGACTTTGGCGCAAGACAACTTTATTTGAAGAAGCGGCCCACGCGCCATTGATCATTTGCGCGCCCAACGCGAAGGGGAATGGAAGAGTCTGCGGGCGCACCGTGGAATTTCTCGGAATATATCCCACGCTCCTCGAACTCTGCGGCTTGCCGAAAAACGACGAGTTGGAAGGCGTCAGTCTCGCGCCACTGCTAAAAAATCCGAAGGCCGATTGGAAACCCGCTGTCACCGTTTTGCGCTGGGGAGAAAATCTCGGCAAATCCGTCCGCACGGAACGCTGGCGTTACTCCGAATGGGACGGCGGAAAAAATGGCGCGGAACTTTTCGATCAGCAAAGTGATCCGTTCGAATACACGAATCTCGCTCGCGACGAAAAATTTGCCAAACAAGTTTCCGAAATGAAAAAACTTCTCGCGCAGGAGAGCGCCGGTTTGAAATACATTCCGCCAGCCGGCGATTCGCCCAGGAAAAAGAAAAAGAAAAAAGGAAACGAGTAGTGTTCGGCGGATGCACAAATCGAAATAGCGGGAAGGGAGCGCGGCCTTCACGTTATTGCTATCATCCATAAATCGTCGCCGCGTATTCAATCCCAACGGGCTTGAAATCAGTCAGCCCAGCGTTGCGAGGAAAGAGCTACGCTGGGGATCAAAGAAATGTTCATCAACTCTGAAAAGAGTTGAATCAAATCACGAAATAAATCCCAAACGTTCATCAAATTGGATTTCGAAACGGAATGAGCGGGATTTGATTCAACCCGTTCCGGGTTGATGATTGGTTTGCACCTTGCCCCAGCGTAGCTCGTTCCTCGCAACGCTGGGCTGAGTGATACCAATCCTTTCAGGATTGAAGACACGCCAACTTCAACTCTCAAACCTCGCGTTGACGAGGCGCATTCGGAGAGATTACGTTTTCGCGCATGGAACATGAAGTTGAGCCAATGCAGCAATCGGTTCGCCGCGTGGTTGGCCGGAAACGAACGCTTTCCGAACGACTCTTTGCTGTGGAAGGTTTGACTCATTTCGTTAAAAAACATTGTCATGCAGCCCTTGCCCGAAGAGAAAAAGAATATTTCCCAATTCGAAAAACTGTTGGCCGACCTCGTTAAAGACGGAGTGGATCTGGCGGTGGTGGGCGGCGTCGCGGTAATTCTCAATGGCTATCCTCGTCTTACTTTGGATGCTGACATTCTGGTCAACGATTCTCCTGAGAATATTCACAAACTTCTAAGGTCGCTCGAACAATGGGGCGAAGGCTGGGCGCGCGAACTCAAGCCGGAAGAATTTATTCCGCAAGAAGGTTCCATCCGCGTCATGGAAGATTTTGATCTGGATATTTTCACTCGAATGCGCGGCAAGTCGCTGGAGGATTTTCGCCCGCGTCTGCGCTATTTAGAGACCAGCGGCGTTCGCATTCCGTATCTTTCGCCCGTCGATCTGATTTTTCTCAAACAAAATTCGTGGCGGGACAAAGATAAACTCGACGTGCTGGCGATGAAGGAAATCGTCGCTCGCGAAAGCAAAGCCAAGTAAGAGAAGAATTATTTTAGTATGGCAACAAAAAGAAAAGACAGTCCTGAACAACAAGAGTTGCCGGTTGAAACAAAGACGAACGGCGAGGGTGCAAGTGTGTTTCCAAAAGCCGATGGTAATGGCGAATCGCACGTTCTCGCTGAAGACGTCGCGTTGGTCGCCCACATTCCATTTGTCCCGGGGAAAATTGATTTGGCGCTGCATCGCCGCGTCAACACCAGCTTTCTCGAATACGCTTCCTACGTCATTCGTGATCGCGCCATTCCAAATCTCGCCGACGGATTGAAGCCGGTGCAACGGCGCATCCTCTGGGCGCTGCACGAAAAGGACGATGGCCGATTTATCAAAGTGGCGAACGTGGTGGGTCACGCCATGCAATACCATCCGCACGGCGACGCTTCGATTGGCGATGCGCTGGTCGTGCTGGCGAACAAACGTTATCTGATCGAAGGCCAGGGAAATTACGGAAATATTTTCACCGGCGATGTTGCCGCCGCGCCGCGTTACATCGAATGTCGTCTCACCGACCTCGCGCGAAACGAAGTCTTCAACGACGAAATCACCGACTTCATTCCGAGCTACGACGGACGCAACAAAGAGCCGGTCACGCTGCCGAGCAAGTTGCCGTTGCTCTTGATGCTGGGGACGGAAGGCATCGCGGTCGGAATGTCCTCACGGATTTTGTCGCACAATTTTCCTGAGTTGATTGAGGCGCAGATCGCGATTCTGAAAAAACAATCGTTCAAATGTCTGCCGGATTTTCCAACGGGCGGTTTGATGGACGCGCGCGAATATGCCGATGGCAAAGGCGGAATAAAAATCCGCGCGAAAATTAAAATCAAGGACGACTCGACTGTGGTCATCAAAGAAATTCCGCCAACGACGACCACCGAATCCTTGATGGCTTCCATCGAAGACGCGACACGCAAAGGAAAGTTGAAGGTCAAGAGCGTGAACGATTTTACCTCTGAAGAAGTGGAAATCGAGGTTCGAGCGCCAAGCGGCGTGAGCGCCGAAAAACTGGTCGATGCGCTCTACGCATTCACCGACTGCGAGACGACGATTGCGAGTCGAATCATCGTCATTAAGAACAATCGGCCGGTGGAAATGACGGTGTCGGAGGTCTTGCGCGAGAACACGACGCAACTGGTGGCGACGCTCAAACGCGAGTTGGAATTGCGCGAGCGGCAGTTGGAAAGCGAACTGCATTATCGCACGCTGGAGCGAATTTTTATCGAGGAGAAAATTTATAAGAGGATTGAGGCGGCCAAAACGAACGAAGCCGTTCAGACGGCGGTGCAGGATGGATTCAAGCCTTTCGCCAAACAATTGATCCGCGAATTATCGAGTGAAGATGTCGATCGTTTGTTGCAAGTTCGTATTCGCAGGATTTCTCTTTTCGACATCAACAAACATCGCGAGGAAATGGAGAAGACGAAAACCGAGTTGACTGAGACGCGCAAAAATCTAAAGAACCTCACGAGGTATGTCGTGGCCCACCTGGAAGCGTTGCTGGAGAAATATGGACCGCTGTATCCGCGCCTGACCAAGTCCAGCCGTTACGATGAAGTCGATGCAAAGGAAGTCGCGTTCAAGGCGTTCAAAGTTTCTTACGACCGGGAGAGTGGCTACATCGGCTACAAAGTTTCCGGGGAAGAGTTCAAAATGGATTGCACAAAGTTCGACAAGCTGTTGCTCGTTTTCAAAGATGGCCACTACAAAGTTCTTGAATTGCCGGAGAAAATGTTTGTCGGTCCGGATTTGATTTATTGTGGACTGCCAGAACGAGAACGCGTTTTCACTTTGTGCTACACCAACCGCGAAGCGACCTATCTCAAGCGCTTCACTTTTGGCGGGACGATTTTAAACAAGGAATATTTTTGCATTCCCGAAAAGTCGCGCGTTTTGTTTTTCGAGTCAGAAACACCAAAGGAGCTTTTCATCAAATACAAACCGGCACCGCACCAGAAAATTCATCAGCAGACATGCAACCCATCCGAGGTGGCTGTGAAAGGCGCGAAGACGGTTGGCCGACAGATTTCCATCAAAGACGTCGCGTCGATCAACAGCAAGCCGCCGCGGAATTGGGATGTGGAGGCTGCGACGACTGAATTAAGTTTTTCGTAGCATCAAGAGAAGGTCCAAAATTCACTGGATTGTACCGCGCGGTTGGGTTTGGAAAAATGTGAATTTGGGTTCAGTGAACAATTCTCGCATTGACAACGGGAATTTACACTTGATTTTGTCAGTGATGGCTGACGTTAAATCCGATATTGCCGCCTACGAAAAAATGAAGCAGGAGATGGAGGAGAGGCATATGGGAAAATGGGTTCTCTTTCACAACGAGGTTTTGGTAGGCGCGTACGACTCATTCGATGACGCAGCGACAGAAGCAGTAAAACGCTTTGGTCGCGGCCCTTATCTCATTCGGCAGGTGGGCGCATCCCCAATGATGCTGCCAGCATCTGTGATGTTTCGGCCAACGTATGCCTAGTACTGAGTGTGGTTTTATTGATGTGCCCGGGGGTGCGGCAGGCGCGGAATTGCTCGCGTATTATGGGCCGACGCTCAAAGTTGACATCGGCTTTGACGCCACATTTATTCCCACAAACTTCCCACTGAGTGTGCCGGCGCCTGGGGTAAAAGGAATCCATGCGCTTGTTGATACGGGTGCATCCGAAAGCTGTATCGATAGCATGCTGGCGTCGCAATTAAACCTACCCATTGTTGATCGCCGAATGGTCTCTGGGGTTCATGGAAGTATCGAAATCAACATGCATTTAGCTCAAGTGCATGTGCCTTCTTTGGGATTTACAATTTGGGGTTCGTTTGCCGGAGTCAATATGCAGGCTGGGGGACAGCTTCATCTAGCTCTAATCGGAAGAACTTTTCTTCGAGGGTACACAATGATGTACGATGGTCGCACTGGCAAAGTCACTATCTCGTGATTCAGGTTGTGATTTCAAACTGTAACACTACCCACTTACAGGGGACGGCAGTTGGCGTTTAATTTCTTCCAATCGATAGCCGAAGCCGGCTCCTCGCAATGTGCTCAGATCAATTTGCCCATCGCGCCGCTGATAAATCCCCGGATGGACCGCCGCTTCGGGTCGCGACGCTTCGGGATAAAACTGCATGGCATTGGTCTCCACGCCCATAATGGTTCCGACATGGGCGGCGAGTTGGACGTGCGGAATTTGCGCCAGCATCGGGTTCGAAAGGTCTTGCACCATCAGCGACATTCCATGGGCTTTGGCCCAGCAACAACTCAAGAGCGCGCCAGTTTGCGTCTTGCACGTTTTCAGCGCGACACCCGACCAACCCAGTTCATGCCCCAGTTTTACGAACCGCCAGTCGTGCGCGCTTTCGTCGAGGAACAACGGCTTGCGCGACGACACGCTGCGCACGTCAATTCGCTTCTGCTCCAACTCGTAGGGAAAAGGTTGCTCTACATACAAAATCATTTCGTGAATGCGGGGATGTTCGGCGCGCAAACGGTCGAGCATCTCGTTGACATAGGCCGAGTCGGTCACGGTGCAATTGTAATCGGCGGTCAAATGTTCGACGCCCTGTTCCATCGCAATTTTTCCGACGCGAACCATTCGCTCGTAATCCCATTTCGCATCGTTGCCGCGCAATTTTATTTTCAAACACCTCAAACCATCGCGCTGGATCCAATCGGTCAGGAGAACGGGATAACCATCGGACGTTTCCTGCCCGGTGGCGTCGGAGGAATCGAGAAGGTCGAGGCCGCCCACCAAATGCCACGCCAACAATTTTCTGGGCGGATTCTTCACCAGAAAATCCGCCGGAAATTTCCCATCGAATGAAATGGGCGAGTTGTTTCTCGGCCCGAAGAAATCAGCCAGATCACGATTGAAAAATTCCGCGCCGTAAGTTTGATAAACTTCGCGTTCCAGCAACTTCCCAAAGGCGTCGTGAATCGCGATGTCGAATGCAGAACAACACAGCAATGCCGCCAGCAATGGCATCGGCTCAGAGGCGCAGCTTTTTGCATTCGCTTTGTTCAAGATGGCGGGCAAAAAGTTTTCCTGAAAATCATAGCCGATTTCAACTGGATGCCCGGCCTGACCGAACGCGACCCAGGCCTGGGCGAGAGTGGCGCAAAAAATTTTCAACCGTTCGTGACGTTCGGAGTAAGAGATTCCGCTCGGCCAGGTCCATTGCACGCTCAACGGTGTTTCGCCCCAACCTTCGGCGGTTTTTCCGGCGCGATTTTCCACGCGCACACAGACCCGCGCGCACGTCACTTCCGTGAGGGTCTCCGAACCAAACTTCAACGGCACGCGCGTTTGCACCGGCAAAAAATAGAGCCGCGTGTCGAGGACCCGAATGTCAGTCGCTTTGGGCATGTTATTCGGGCAGCGGTTTTCCTTTTGTTTCCGGAGCGAGCCAAATCAAGCCCATTCCGAAAATATAAATCAGCGTCACGATGGCCCCGGCTTTGGCGTAACTCCCGTCGTAGTGCGCCATCAGTTGTCCCTGACCGAGCGCTCCAACTGCGGCGAGAATTCTCCCGAAATTGAAACTTAATCCCTGGCCGGTGGCGCGAATGCGCGTGGGAAAAAGTTCCGGCAAATAAAGCGGAAGCCATCCATAAAAGGCGGCAGTCACCGCGCCCACCAATGTCACGAGCAACAAAAATAACCCGCCGTAGGCATCGACAAACCGAAATAAATAACCGCAGCACAAAAGGGAAAACAGGCAGAGCCAAAAATAAACCGTGCGCCGTCCAAGATTTTTTCCGACGACCGCGCCCAGCAAGCAACCGGTTATCGCGCCGAGACCCGCCAGAATTTGCGTCGTCGCTTTCGCCGTCGGAATTTTGCCGTCAGTCAGTTTGTCGGCCCACGATGGCAGCCATTGCACCGAACCCCAGGTTCCGATCAGCGCGATGGATGAAAAGGCAATTGCCAGCAACGTCGTCTTCAAAAGTCCCGGAGCAAAAATTTCTTTGATCGATCCCGACCCGCTTTTTTTGACGGACTCTTTCCACCGCTCGGATTCGGGCACAAAAATTTGGATGAAAAATGTCAGCACCGCCGGGGCTGCTCCCGCCAGCATGACCCAGCGCCAGGAATCTTTTGTCACGGCAAATTTGAGACCCAGCACCGCGATCAAGACGAAACCGACGTTCGATGCCGCGCCGATAATTCCCGCGAGCAGCGGACGTTTTTCGCGCGGCCAGGTTTCCATGACGAGCGCGACGCCGAGCGCCCATTCGCCGCCCATGCCGAGCGCGGCGACAAAACGGAGCATTCCAAATTGCGCGGCGGATTGAACAAAGTAACAAAGCCCGCTGAAAATTGAGTAGGTCAGAATGCTCAAAGACATCGCGCGGACACGTCCGATGCGATCACCGAGCCAGCCAAAAATAATTCCGCCAAGCGCCGCGCCCACCAGAAAAAGCGCGATGATGTAAGAAGTCCAATGGCTGACGAAATTTTTTGGGTCGGCGCCGAGTGGCATCAAGTCCAGCAAGGCGGGCCGCGCGACCAACGGGAAAATTCCCATCTCCAGTCCATCGAACATCCAGCCGAGAAAGGCGGCGATCAAAACCAGCCAATGGCTGCGAGAAATTCTTAGAGAGGGTTCCGGTGGGGCGGAAAATTCAAGAATGCTCTCTGGTTTCACGCTGGAAATGCTGTTTCAAAAGGAGAACGCTGGCAAAACTATTCTCCTGGCCGGTTCGGTTCAGCGCGGTTCCACTTTCAAAAAAATTCCGTCTTTGGGTTGAAGTGTGATGGCGGGAAAAGGTCGAACGGCGTAGCCCGCCTCCGCGGTCAATCGAAATTGTTGCGCGACGACGGCCAGCACCAAGGTCGCTTCCATCACCGCAAACGCGCTGCCGATACAAATTCTTGGGCCGCCGCCGAACGGAAAGTAGGCAAACTTTGGCAGCTTCTTATTTTCTTCTCCGAGCCAGCGGTCCGGCACAAATTTTTTCGGTTGCGGAAAATAACGTTCGTCCCGGTGTTTCAACCATTGGCTCATCAGCACCGAAGTGCCTTTGCCAATTTTCACGCCGCCAATCTCGCAATCGTGCAAAGCTTCGCGGCCCAAAATCCATCCGGCAGGATAGAGTCGCATCGTTTCTTTTATAACGGCATCGGCGTAGGTCAGCTTCGGCAAATCCTCGAACGTAGGCGGACGATTGCCGAGAATAGTTTGGATTTCTGAAAATAATTTTTGATCGGACTCCGCATTTTGCGACAACAAATAAAAAGCCCAGGCCAGTGTCAACGCGGTGGTATCCAATCCCGCGACCATCAGCGTGGTCAACTCGTCGCGCAGTTGTTTATCGCTCATGCCATTTCCGTCGTCGTCTCGCGCCTGGAGGAGCATGGAGAGAAGATCGCCCGTGTCCTCGCCGCTGGCGCGGCGTTCGCGAATGAGGCCGTAAATAAAATTGTCGAGATTGCGCATGACTTGCTCAAACCGTCGCGCGCCGGGCGTTGGAAAAAAGTTCATCAGCAAACGCCAGACACTGAGTTGCTGACTAAAACGTTTCATCACGACGGCGGACGCTTGGCCGAGTTCGTCGATTTCACGCGGCACGCCGGAATTGAAAAGCGATTTCGTGACGACCTCGGTGGTCAGCCGCATCATGTCGAGATGAATGGCGCGCGTTTCGCCGGGCTGCCATTTGGCAATTCCTCTTTCGGCAAATTCAACAATGATTTTCGCATAGCCCGCCACGCGATCACGATGGAAAGCGGGCTGAGACAAACGACGTTGACGCGTCCAAAATTCGCCTTCGCTGGTGAGCAAACCCTGACCGAAGAGACGCCGCATCATCGGCGTGTGGTAGCCCATGGTCTTGCGAAAATTCCGCGAACCAGTGGCCAAAACGAATTCGATGTCCGCAGGGTTGTTAATCAGAAGAACCGGTCTATTGCCAAATCGAAGGAGGGTGTAATCGCCGTAATTACGCGCGCAATTTTCCAAAAACTGCAACGGGTCGCGACCGAAGGCGGCCAGGTTACCGATGAAAAAAGAGCCTTTTGGCCCGGTGATTTTCTGCGGCGAGATTTCCTTCACGCCTGGAAAGTCGCTTTGAGAAAATAAAAAAGCGATTCGGATTTCCGAATCGCTTTCCTCAAACCTAAATTGCGGCGGTCATTGACGCGCCGCTACAGGGGCTAGGTCAAAACAATTTTGTCGCCTTCTTTCAAAGTGACGATTGCTTTTTTCCAAGAGTTGGTTGTGCCGGCGGCGGCGGTGCGTTTGCGGCGGGCTTTTCCGCGAACGTTCATCGTATTGACGCCGAGAACTTTCACTTTGAAAAGCTCCTGGACGGCCTGGCGAATCTGAATTTTATTGGCGCGGCGATCAGCGACCACGGTGTATTGATTCAGTTTGTCGGATTGGCGCGTGCCCTTTTCCGTGATGCGAACGGTTTTGATGATTTCGAAAGTGTTCATGGGAAATTAAATTTTGGCCAAACGTTGTTCGACTTTTTCAAATGCGCCGCGGGTGAAAATCAATTTGTCGCTGCGCAAAACCTGGTAGGTGTTGAGGTCTTCGCCGGTCGTCACTTCGACGTAGGAAACATTCCGGGAAGAGCGAATGAGATTGGCATCGGTGCTCTCCGCAACGATGAGCGTGGTGCCGTCAATTTCCAACGCGCTCAATGCGCTGAGAAAATCTTTCGTCTTCGGCGCGGCTAATTTGAAATCCGAAACGACCGTGACATCGCCCATCTTGAGACGTTCGCCGAGGGCTTTGCGCAACGCGAGTTTCTTGGTCGAACCATTGACCTTTTTGCTGAAGTCGCGCGGCTTGGGCCCAAACACCACGCCACCGCCACGCCACAAGGGCGACCGAAACGAACCGGCACGAGCGCGGCCCGTGCCTTTTTGTTTCCACGGTTTTTTGTTAGTGCCTTGAACTTCGCCCGCAGTCTTTGTGCAAGCGGTGCCGCTGCGCTGTCCGGCGCGGTAAGCCGTGACGGCGTCGTGAACCGCTTGCGTTCCTTTGCCATCGGCGATGACTTCAAACTTTACTTCGAGTTCACCGGCGCTTTGGCCTTTAATATCTTTTACAGTCAGCTTCATAAATTCTTTTTTGTAGCGGCGCGTTTGTGACCGCCGCATTTTAAAAATGTTTTTTGAATTTCAGCGGCGGTCACAGACGCGCCGCTACAGCGTGTTATTTCTTCGCGACAGGAGCGGGTTTGGCTGGAGCAGCGGCAGCTTTTGCCTTCACTTTTCCAGCGGCGACTTTCGGCTCTTTGCGATGTTTCGCCGCGTCCGAACCTTTCGGTAATTTTTTGGATTCGCGAATGATGACGTAACTATTGTTGCCTCCCGGAATGGCGCCTTTGATCAACAACAAGTTGTCGTCTTCGCGAACCTGGATCACTTCCAAATTTTGAATGGTGCGCTGGATTTGTCCCATGTGGCCGGGCATTCGCATTCCGCGCATGACGGTGCCGGGAAACAATCGTTGGCCAATCGCACCAGGACGACGTTTGAAACCTTTCGCGCCGTGGGTCGAATCGCCGCCGCGAAAATTATGCCGCTTCATCACACCTTCAAAACCGCGACCTTTTGTGATGCCGATGGCGTCCACAAAATCGCCCGCCGAAAAAATATTTGCGCCGACGGTATCGCCGGGTTTCACCGTCAAGGTGAAATTGCGAAATTCTCTGATGCGTTTCACCGGCGTCGCGTTGTGTTTCTTGATATGACCGAGCAACGGTTTCGTCAGGCGATGTTCTTTTTGTTCATCGAAGCCGAGTTGCACCGCATTGTATCCGTCCGTCTCCTGCGTCTTGACCTGGATAACGCGATTGGGTCCGACGGCCACAACCGTGACGGAATGGACGGTGCCTTTCGCATCATAGACGCGAGTCTGGCCAAGTTTTTTTCCTAAAATTCCGAGCATAAAAATTCTTTCGATTTACGATTCAACAGTTGCCGAATCAGATTTTGATGGTGATGTCCACGCCAGCGGGAAGGTTTAGCTTCTTCAGCTCGTCCACCGTTTTCGCGGTTGGCTCGATGATGTCAAGGAGACGCTTGTGCGTGCGCTGCTCAAAAGTTTCCTGCGATTTTTTGTCGGCGTGCGGCGAACGTTGAACCGTCCATCGTTCGACACGGGTGGGAAGAGGGATCGGACCGGCGACGCGCGCGCCAGTGCGTTTGACGGTTTCGACGATGTCATGGGCCGATTGGTCAATGACGCGGTGGTCGTAAGCTTTGAGTCGGATGCGAATGCGTTGTCCAGCCATATAAAAAGAACAAGGTTAAGAGTTAAAGTTTAAGTGCGTGCGGCCGGCCGTGATTTTGCCGAATCCAAAATGGTATTCAAGACGCTATTCGGCACCTGCTCGAACGTGAGCGGTTCCATCGAATAAGATGCGCGGCCTTTTGAGAGCGAACGAATTGCCGTGGCGTAGCCAAACATTTCCGCCAGCGGAACTTCGCAATTCAAAATGGTTTGTCCAGCCTTCGCGTCGATCCCGATGATTTTTCCGCGACGACGATTGATGTCGCCGAGAAGATCACCTTGATATTCGTCGGGCGTCGTGACTTCCACTTTCATAATTGGCTCGAGCAAAATCGGACCGGCGCTTTTGACCGCATCTTTGAATGCGAAAATTCCTGCCATCTTGAACGCGAGTTCGTTCGAGTCCACTTCGTGAAAACTTCCGTCCACGACCTGCGCTTTGACATCGATCATCTGGTAGCCCGCGTAAACGCCGCTGCGAATGGCTTCTTCGATTCCATCAATGACGGCGGGAATATATTCTTTTGGAATCGAGCCACCGACAATTTTGTTTTCGATCTCGAGGCCTTTGCCTTTTTCGTTCGGTTGAATTTTTACCACGGCGTGACCGTATTGTCCGCGTCCACCGGATTGGCGAATAAATTTTCCTTCGCCTTCCGCCGCCTTCGTGATCGTTTCGCGATAAGCAATTTGCGGCGCGCCGGAATTGGCTTCGACTTTGAATTCGCGTTTCAAGCGGTCGCAAATAATTTCCAAATGCAACTCGCCCATTCCAGCGATGATGAGCTGGCTGGTTTCTTCGTTCGTGAAACAACGGAATGTCGGATCTTCTTCCGCGAGACGCTGAAGACCTTCCGACATTTTGTCGCGATCCGCTTTTGTTTTGGGCTCGACCGCCATGCTGATAACTGGTTCAGGAAAGGTGGGCGGTTCGAGAGCGACATCAAAATCTTCGTCACAAAGCGTATCGCCGGTAGTGATATTTCGCAGACCAACCAGCGCGGCAATATCGCCAGAATATGCGACATCAATATCTTTGCGCTCACTGCCTTGAATGACCATGAGGCGACTGACGCGTTCGCGTTTGCGCGTGCGAGGATTGTAAATCGTGTCGCCCTTTTTCAACTGGCCGGAATAGACACGAAAGAAAACTAGTTTGCCGGCATACGGATCAGTCCAAAGTTTAAAAGCGAGCGAACAAAACTTAGCGGTGTCGTCGGAAGCAACTTCAACTTTGTCTTCCGTGTCTGGAACAAGACCTTGAGCCTGCGGGATGTCAATCGGACTGGGCAAATAATCAACCACGGCATCCAGCAGCGGCTGCACTGCTTTTTTCTTGAACGCGGAACCGCAGAGAACGGGAACAAACTCGATGGCACAAGTGAGGCGGCGAATCGCAGCTTTGAGACTGACTGCGTCAATGGGTTTTTCTTCCAAAACCATTTCAGCAATGATGTCGTCTTTATTGGAAACGGCATCGATCAATTCAGCGAGAGCGGTTTTAGCTTTTTCTTTGAGATTATCGGGAATTTCCTTGATCTCATATTTAAGCCCTTCATTGGCGATGTCGCCTGCGCCCCAAACAATCGCTTTTTGGCTGACGAGATCAATGATGCCTTCAAAATTTTCTTCAGCGCCAATCGGGAGAAAAATCGGATACGCATACGCATTAAGTTTTTTGCGCATATCGTTCAGCGCATTTTCAAAATTCGCGCCGATGCGATCCATTTTGTTGACGAAAGCGATGCGAGGAACTTTATATTTGGTCGCCTGACGCCAGACGGTTTCGGATTGCGGCTGCACGCCCGCCACTCCGCAGAAGACGGCGACCGCTCCGTCGAGAACACGCATGGAACGCTCAACTTCCGCGGTGAAATCCACGTGGCCGGGAGTGTCGATGATGTTGATGCGGTGCGGAATGGTGGCGAATGATTTTTCCAACCCTTCTTCTTTTTTCTGCGTCCAAAAACAAGTGACGGCCGCGGAAGTAATCGTGATGCCGCGTTCGCGTTCCTGCTCCATCCAGTCGGTCACGGTGTTGCCGTCATCGACGTCGCCGATTTTGTGAATCAGCCCGGTGTAAAAAAGAATTCGCTCGGTCGTCGTCGTTTTACCGGCGTCGATGTGCGCGGCGATACCGATGTTGCGCGTGCGCTCCAGCGTGTATTGCCGATTGGGCGAATTGACCGATTTATTTTCCATGACAGCTTGCATCTTCGTTAAGACTAAAACGCCCCGACGAATCAACTTCGGGGCGAAGGTTAAAACCTAAAATAATTTACCAGCGGAAATGCGCGAATGCTTTGTTGGCCTGGGCCATCTTATGAACATCGTCGCGTTTGCGAATGGCGCTTCCCTGGCCTTGATAAGCTTCCATGATTTCGGCGGCGAGCGCTTCTCTCATCGTGATTCCTTTTCGGGCGTCGGCGTAATCCACCAGCCAGCGCATGGCCAACGCGAGCTGGCGATCACCGGGAACTTCCATCGGCACTTGATAAGTCGCGCCGCCCACCCGGCGAGCTTTTACTTCCAGACGCGGCTTGGCGTTGTCCACCGCGCGCTGCAAAATTTCGAGCGGACTGGATTGCGGATTTTTTTCCGCGAGCTTGTCGAACGCGCCGTAAACAATTCGCTGCGCGATACTTTTCTTGCCGGACTGCATGACCGTGTTCACCAATCGTGAAACGAGCGTGCTTTTGTATTTGCCATCTTCGGTCAATGGCCTTTTGTCTGCTTGGCGTCGTCGGGACATGAGTTTGTGAATCGGTAAATGGTTAAATCGTTGAATCGTTTTCGCGAAGATTATTTCTTGGCCGCGGCGGCTGCGCCTTTGGCTTTGGGCCGTTTAACTCCGTATTTGGATCGGCTGACCCGGCGCTTTTCAACTCCCGCTGCGTCCAAAGTTCCGCGCACGATGTGATAACGGACACCCGGCAAATCCTTCACCTTCCCGCCGCGAATCAGGACGATCGAATGTTCCTGCAAGTTGTGACCTTCATCGGGAATGTAAGCGATGACCTCGTGGCCATTCGTCAGACGAATCTTGGCGACTTTGCGCATCGCGGAGTTTGGTTTCTTCGGCGTGCGGGTCATCACTTGCAAACAAACGCCTCGGCGAAACGGCGAATTTTGCAAAGCCGGCGACTTCGACTTGCTTCGGACTTTGTTGCGTCCTTTTCGGACGAGTTGATTGATTGTTGGCATTGCAGCTTGAGCTTTTTAGCGATCCATCTCCGGGGAAACGGAGCGCGGAATATAGCAAAGGACTTTTCCCTTGCAACTAGTTATTTGCAAAATGTCGGCGACAGTTCAAAATGAGAAAAGATGTTAGATCAAAATGAGAAACGGCTTTTGGATCAGAGGCGGTGATGGGCCAGGACATCTGGCCAGACCGGATTTTTGGGATCGGGCCGTTGGGCAATGACCCAGAAGCACTG
>JBBQRQ010000096.1:0-19491 GCA_038214755.1 Verrucomicrobiota bacterium | reverse complement strand
GAATTGGGCTCGAACCCAGGTTCCGAGTTGATTTCGGTCGATCTCCGAGAGTTGAACCGCCGCCGCCATTTTCGCCATGAATCCAATTTTGCACGGAAAACCCAATATGTCTAGCTAATTACGGGACACTAGACTAGCGATCTTTAACTACAGTGAACTCAAAGCCTACAAAGCCAGCGTAGCAATGAAAAGCTACTTGAATCAGTTGCGCTCTCGATTCCCCGATTACGGTTTGCATCTCCTCGTGCATAGTCAGGGCAACGCGGTGGTGAGCGACGCAATCAAGCAAGGCGCTCCATTTGATACTTACATCCTTACTCAAGGCGCGCTCCCGGCCAGCACCTATGATGTCAATGCCGCGACTAATACGGTTCTGCTCAACCGGGAAGTTTCTCCTTACCTAACGCCAGACTTGCAGCCTCTGGGTTACCGGGGAACTTATACCAACCTGACGGGACGCCTGGTGAATTTCTTTAATACCAATGATTTCGTTTTAGGAGTCTGGATAGAGAATCATAGGTTTGGGAAGCCGAGTCAGTTCTATTCATACAACGGAACAAACTGTTGGTACCTTTACGACTCTGACCTGGGTCTATATCGACAGGTTACAGACTCGCAAGAATCACGTGCCATGATCGCACGTTCACGCACACAGCCTATCGGAAGACTCGGACCGACTGTCGGACAGATCTCGCAAGGCATCATCGGCGCGACAGTGAATCTGAACACACAGTTCGGATTTTTTGATTCAGTCGACGAACACAGCGCGCAGTGGACTAGACCGATTCAAACAAGCCGTCCATATTACATCCAAGTTCTGGACTCAATCACACCATGAGAAGGCGAATTTTGCTAGTCTGCGGAATTATTTTGGTAATCTGCGCATGGCTCGTACTGCGCAGAGCGCCTGAACTAAAAAAAATCGGTTCCAACGAAATCAACGTCGCAACAAGGAATCCACCGGAGCAGCGGACGCAACCTGAACCATCAAAATCTCTACCCAACAAAAATACTGCTAGGCCGTCGGAGGCATTGATAGCCGAAATGATTCGCAGTGGAACTCCTGAAAGGTCAAATGAGATCAGGCAACGCATCTTGGCCGATTGGCAACAACCCATCGAATTTTATGGCAAGGTAGTCGATGAGAATAGCAATCCTGTCGCTGGCGCAAAGATTCAATTCCATTGGGCCAGCATGTTGGAAGATGACGCTTCCAGCAATTCCGCAACGGAAAGCGACTCAGAGGGATTGTTTTCTCTTCACGGAAAGCAAGGCGGAAGCCTGACCGTATGGGTCAGCAAAAAAGGTTATTTATCGTTGCAAGGAGGCCAAAAGGGATTCTCCTACGCCGTCGATAGCGAAAAGCATTCCCCTGATCCGCAGACTCCAGTTATGTTCTTCCTGAGGAAAAAAGGAGAAGGCGTAGAGTTGATTACTTCTGACCATGGCGTTCGCCCAAATTTAGTATTGCGTGTCCCAACGAATGGCATTCCTATCCGAGTGGACTTTTTTCAAAAACAGATCAGTCCTTCTGGTCAATTGGAGATTAGCCAGCATAAGCCCCCTTGGAGAGATGCGACCGAATGGTCTTTTAGAATTGCAATTCCTGACGGGGGACTCATCGAAAACAATGATGAATTTCAATTTGAAGCGCCCGAAGCAGGTTATCAATCCGTAGTTGAACTTCACTTTAAGAAAAGTGAAACCAACTGGATTACGCATTTCGCCAAGAATTATTACATCGCGTTTGGCAAGGCACGCACATATGGCTGGGTTAACGTCGAAACCGAACTGTCACAACAAAGTGTATTTCTGAAATACGCTATCAATCCGAATGGCTCAAGAAACCTGGAACCGATTGAAATAAAACCTCACCATGATTTACCTCCTGGCGTAACCGAGGTTATTCCCAAGTTTGAATGAGCATGATGCACTGCGCATTTCGGACAAGGCCAATTCAAACGAGTCGTGCTTATTACGTCCAAGTCCTAGGCTCAATAACTGGCCTGTAGCCGAATCGGGCGACACGCCCGGCGCTACAAATAGTTTCCCCGGTTTTGTCCCCGCATCTGATTCCAAACTCATCGCAAACCGGCTTTGTCACATCTTATGGCGAGATGAGGACGAGACGGTAAAAACGAATTCCGTTGGCGGGATGATCCACAAGCCCCGCATTATAGGTCGCCGTTTGAGCGGGATAATCGATCAGCCTCGACCAAGCCGCAGTCAGGGAGTCGCGAGCATCGACCGCATAACTTTTTCCAGGCAATGCTACGAAATTGAGAGTAATATTTCCGTTCACCGATGGAATGGTCGTCAGCTTCAAGGAGCTTGTCGCGTCCAAAGGTTCTGTGCCGGCAAGATATTCCTGGTAATCGGTCATCCCGTCGTGATCGGAATCGGCAAGGGCATTGGAAGCATTCGGGTCAAGGCCATGCGCCATTTCCCAGGCATCCGGAATACCGTCACCGTCGGAGTCAAGTGATTGGATCGTCAGCAGGGCGGTGTCGCTAACGGCGGAGCCGGCGAGGTTGGCGACCGCAAGCTGGTAGTCGCCCGCGTTCGGGGTCCCTATGTTGGCCAAGATGAGATCCAAGTTGGTTTCCCCACCAATGGGTTGTCCACGGAGATACCATTGGCAGCGCAGGCTGCCCGAACCAGTGGCCGAAGCGGCGAATTTAACATTCGCCCCGACGCTGACGTTGGTGCTCTGTGGTTGCTCAATGATCGTGGGCGGGATAGGCACAAGGTAATTGGCCGTGCCCGGACTGGAAGTATTCGGGAATGATACAAAGTTAACCTCGCCATCGGGTAAGCGGCCTTGCGAGACGCCGTTAAGTTGCGCGCCGTAGTTGATATGGTTGATCTCTTGCCCGGTAAGGTCATAGAGAATGATCGCGCTACCCGTAGAAGGAAGCTTGAAGTCAACGTGATTAGCCCCCGGCATTTCGTCGGCAATCATTGGTAAGTAAGAGCGAGGAGCGATGAAGGAAAGGGAAGTGATTTGAAACAAGGCATTGCTCGCGCCAACCCCAACACTGCGCAACGCGATAGGCTGGCTGGATGGGTTATATAACTCAAACCAATCTGACTGACCGACCGGAGAGTTGGCCATCCATTCATTGATGACGAGGGGAGTAACAGGACCGGTTGGTGCGGATTGATTGGAAGAGTTAGGTGTCGGCGCGTTGAGCTGCCATACACCTCCGACCCGTCCTATCGAGAGATCCGCGATCTGTGCTCCATAGGTAATTGCATCGACTCGACTCGTCTGCGTATTGAACAGGAAAATTGATTCGCCGTTGTCGTTCAAGGCGAACCCGGTGTGCCAACCGGGAGCATTGGTCTGGGAATCACAATAAACCACCAGGTAACCTCCGGCGGCGATAACGGCACCCGGAGGAAAAACAAATTTCCGCGCATTGTCATCATCGGTCATGCTCCAGCCGGAGAGAGCGACGGCGCTCGCGCTACTATTGAACAGCTCGATCCAATCGGGGGTGATTCCGTTATTGATCAGACTTCCGCTATTACGCGCCATCAATTCGTTGATTAGGACCGGGCCAACTGCCGGGGGCGCGGTAATCACTCCAGGTGTGCCAAGGGTTGTAACACTGGCGCGCCAGTTGGAAGGAGCATTGGGATCGCCGAGTGGGTCGATGACTTCAATGGATGAACCATTGGAAACATGCGGCCAACCATTGGTAGGATTGTAAGTGACGGAGGTTATGGTTCTGCCGGTAACGTCCTTGATTCCGATGCGCTCGCCGTTGTTGGATAGCTTGTCAGTGTAATAGCCGGACGGTAGAACGCCGGGATAACGGGTGGCCCATAAGAGCGGGTTGAGCGCTGGGGCGAGAACCGTAACAGCATTGGGCCCGAGCAGGGTCCCGGCTGGGAAGGCATAGGTAATGCCATCAAAGCTGTAACCACTCAAGTCAAGGGGGGTCGCGCCCACGTTCTGTAATTCAATGAACTCATAGGCATCGCCGCCAATCGGTTTATACATCAGTTCCGTGAGACGAAGTGGAGTAGTCAATTGAGCGACAAAGAAGGTTGCTTCATCGAGTGGACTCCAACTCTCTCCATTCTTCACGCGCGCTTTGATTACCTTCGTGCTGCTGATAACAACCGGAGTTCCCGTGTAAGCGATGGCGTCCGGCGATAAAGCCGCCGTTCCGTAAACGCGTGGATCGCTGCCATTCGTAGTATAGTAGATCGTGCCAGCGGAGGCTGAGAGAGTAAGAGAGAATCCAGCGGCGACGTTGCCCCCATGCTGACTGAAGACAGGAGGTTGCACACCGTAATCGCCAGGATAAAGGAGTTGCGACTTAAATTGGTTCAGTACCGTGGATGACCGCTGCGGGAAATAGGAATTTTTTAACCAGTTCAATTCGTTGAGCCATTCTACGTTTCTAGTGAAAGGCGTATTTTCGCGACTCGGAATACTATCGCCCCACCGAGCGGATTCCAGGACCATGGACGAGTCAATCTCCGCGATGCGCCTGGTATAAAGCGCGCCGGGGCGGTTGCGTTGCGGGTTGGCAGGATCGACTGCTGGATTGTTCGGATCGACATAGAGACAGCCACCATTGAAAAAAAACTTTTGCACGTGATCGGCAAAGAGAAGGCGATACTCAGCGTTGTTACGAAGGAAGCTATGGATAGCAGTTGGACTGCCGGGCTGGTTATAGCCACTGACATTCCCGTTGACATCATAGAGGGAGTATTCGGCATCCCAACTTTCAAATTGGAAGCCAGCTCCGGCAACACGTTTCCGGCTCGCATACCAATTGTGCATCGCCCAATCGGTGTTGCCGGCATAGATGTTGACAATCATGTAGTCGATGAAGCTGGGGACATCCAGATACTGTTGGAGCTGCTCGTATTGGCTGTTGTCGGACAGGGATGAGTTAACTAACGACATCATCGTACTCCAAGCCCCATCATCGCCATTCAACACTTCCAAACCTGCACAGGTATTTCGTATGGAATCGTATTGCGCGGCGGCTCCGCCGAAATAGGCGGCAGCGAAGTCCGCATCAGGCCGCTCCCGCACGTCGATTACGCCCCAATACAATCCGTTTAAGTAAAGGTTAACGTAACGTCCATGCGGCGAAGGATGAGCCATGACTTGTTGCAGGTCGTTACAAAATTGGTCACGAACATATTGGGCGCGATAGGCCATGGAATCGTTGGCGTTTGCCCAGGAGAGGTTGCTGGTCGCGTCGAGAATAAGTGAGTCGAAACTCTGCGCGGGCGAATCCTTGAACATTGGGTAATTAAGGTGGCCGCTATAACTACTGTTAAAATGGAGATGAAAAGAATGTTTCTTCGTGCGGTTAGGGTCGCGACTGGTGCAGCCGTGAACACTCAAGCCGGCGTCCATTTTAAAACCAGCGCTGCCATCGGGCAGGATCAATTCAGCGGAAGCAGGACGTTCCCAATCATCTCGCTGGACGACGGGTGGGTTAGGATTCGCATAAATACCTCGGCCCTGGCTAAAGAGGTCATCAGTCTCCATCACGATACACAAAGTAGGAAGGTTGGTGAGCGCCTGTCGGGCGAGAGAGGTGTAGGCGGTGTTAGTTATAATCTGCGGGTCCATCTCGTAGTCCGCAGTGACCGTCGTGGCGGTCGAACCCCCATTGGTCGTCGTGACCCAGGTCGCAGGGAAGCCGGCGGGCGCAAGGGATTGAGCAAGGACAGACTCGGGGAAAATGTAGGAGCAGGTCATTGGCTTTGATTCAAGCATGTCATTTCGAAAGGCCACTGCCCGAAGATTGATAACACCTTGGCTGGACGATCCGGAGATGGTGATCGGCCCGGTGTAAAGAATTCCGTTGACGAGAGTAGGGACGCTGCCGTTGAGCGTATAGCGGATAAAGGCGTTGGGTGTCACGGTGGAGAGCGCAACTGAAAATGAACTGTTGAAGAAACCGCTTTTGATGCTGGCCGCAGGGTCAGCCGCAATGCCGTTGAAGGAGGCCGCGCCGCTGTTGACCGTCGCGGGCGTGGGGTTGGTCGAGTAGCCAAAACTCACGCCGAATAAACCGTAGGAGAGGTCGGGACGTTGCGCGGGAAAAGCCGGCTGAAACTGCGTAGCCATTTGGCGGGGCGAATCAGCGGTGAACAGACCGAGATATTCACCCGACGCGCTGAGCTTGAAATTGGAATGAAGGTTTGCGCCGGTGGTGGGCCGTCGATCTTTGCCCGAGGCAAACACAATAAGATATTGCCGCGCGCCGAGAGCGGCCTCTGGAAAAATCCATTGATCTGGCTGAACAGCATTGTCCGTCAATGACCAGCCGCTGAGATTCACAGCCGCATCGCCACGATTGTAAATTTCGATCCAGTCCTGAAGTTCGCCGTCTTCATCGCGCAAGCCATTGGTGTTATTATTCGAAGCGAGAAATTCATTGATGATGACGTTGCCGGAAAATTCGCCGTTGGCACGGGCAAAGACAACACAACCCAGCCAGAAAAAAATCATGAGGGCTTGGATTTTCAGACGAGAAACCGATGAATGTTCCGTCACCCCGCCATGAACGTGGGAGCAAAGAGACGCTGGAAAGATCGGAGGAGGCTGCGCTTGGCGGTCGCGCGTAGCGGCTGTTTTGAATTGGCAAAAAGTGCAAAGCACAGTTAATAGAAAGCACGTGGGACGCCAACAGGCACAACGCAAAACCGGCCTAATGGAAACCTTGATTGCTGACTCATTGAAAAGGTTGTCCCACCCCTAAGGCAAGTAAAATTTTCCATCCGCGCGCAAATTTTGTCGCTACCGGTCCCGCCATGCTCTCGAAAACGGTCGCCGGTTTGACGTCTCACCCAAGAGGGCCAAAGCTCCCTAAGGATTGCGGTTCTTCGGCGGAATTGCGCCCGGAAAAAAAGATGAAAAATAAATTAAAAAAAGACTTGCAACGATTTCTGTACCGCCTAATGTCGAGCCAGTGCACACCAAAACCAAGACAGCCGGAAAACAAAAACCAAATACATCGCGTATGAAAAACAGGATTCAAACATTGCTCAATCGAGGACTATTGGCGTTAGGAATGTCGGTCACGCTAGCCAGCGCGCCCGCGTTCGCTGAAAACATCTACGCCATTGGCTACTCTGGCGGCCCGGATCAGATCATCCGATTTTCTTCGAGCGCGCCTAGCACCATCTTGGGAGCGGTTTTCGTTTCCGGTCTGCAACCACTCGAACAGTTGATGGGCTTGGATTCATGGAATGGCGTTATCTTTGGCGTGGGAAGTTTCGGCAGACTCTACACAGTAAATGGCTTGACTGGAGTTGCCACCGCAGTCGGTAGCGGTTTTTCGGCCCTCTCTGGCTCCAGTTTCGGCGTTGAAAATGATACCAGCGGCATCCGCGTTGTCAGTGACTTGGATCAAAATCTTTTAGTGAATCGCACCACGGGTGGTTTGATCTCCTCTGGACCGGATATGACTCCCACCTCCCTCAGAATCGACGCCTTGGCTTGGAACCCGGCCAACTTCACTATGTATGCGATTGATTCTTCCGCCAACACTTTCGGCACTGCCAACTTGGCTGCGGGAACCTTCACAAGTCTCGGGGCGTTGGGCATTGACGTCTCTCGGAACAACGGCTTTAATATTTCATCGAACGGAGTTGCCTACCTCGGGTCGCCAGCGACGAGCGGTGATCCCCAAGCGAATCTTTATTCGGTTAACCTGACCACCGGAGCAGCGACCTTGATCGGTCAAATCGGCGCGCCGGGCGACAATTGGTTGGTGCGGGGTTTGACCACAGACACGGTGGTTCCGGAGCCGGGATCGATGACTCTCCTCGCATTAGGCGGGTTAGGGGTGCTAACCGTTTTACGTCGTCGGAAGTAACAAGGTGGAATAGTTAATTTTCTTTTGGCCGCAGCTTGCGCTGCGGCCTTTTTTTTGCTTATCCTTGACACTGAATGAAGGAATTTTTCTCCGGGCAACAAGCAGAAATTT
Organism: Verrucomicrobiota bacterium; assembly: GCA_038214755.1. Taxonomy (GTDB): domain Bacteria; phylum Verrucomicrobiota; class Verrucomicrobiia; order Limisphaerales; family CANJXF01; genus CANJXF01. The sequence continues at coordinate 11,518 of JBBQRQ010000096.1, read as the reverse complement.
TTACCGCCAAAAATTTGCTGAAAATAATTTTTATCTTTGCATTCCTTGTCATTCCATCTTCAAAGGCGGATGAAATTTCTTTAGTCCGAATAGGCGACGCCTGGCGCTACGTTCGGGGCACCAACGAACCATCTTCCCCTGTCACCGCCTGGCGTGAACTGGCCTTTGACGACTCGGCATGGAGCGAGGGACTATCAGGATTCAGTACAATTTATTTGCAATCAGGACTGGAAGCCACGTTCTGGTCGCGAACGCCTGACGCTCATAGTTTCTACGTTCGCCGCAGATTCACCGTGGCCGATGCACAAGCGGTCAAATGGTTGCTGCTGCGCGTGGACTACGATGATGGTTTTGTCGCCTACCTCAACGGACAGGAAATCGCCCGGCGCGGATTGACCAATGATCCGGTAACCTATTCCGATTGGGCTGACTATCATCCAGGGGGCGCGGCTGAAGACATCGACGTGAGCAATTTTACCAACCTCTTGACCTCCGGGGCAAACCTCCTCGCGATTCAAATCCATACGTCCCCGACGAACTCACCCGGCCTGCCGGATTCACTTCGCCTGGTGCCCGAGCTACTCGCCAACTTCACCCGCGGCCCGTTTCTTCAAAATGTCTCTACAACTCGTGTCGAAATCATCTGGCGCACCCTCGTTGCGTCGGATGGCGTGGTGGAATTTGGGACCAACCAGAGCCTTGGAATGCAGGTAGCCGATACCAACCTTTCGACTGAACATGTTATTGAAATCACAAACCTTTCTCCTGGCACGCGGTACTTCTATCAACTTCGGAGTACTGCCGCGAATGTCCCCGCTGCGTCGCCCGTATTTTCTTTTCATACCTTCAAAAAGACCGGTGACTTCAGCTTTCTGGTCCTCGGCGATAGCGGCACTGGTTCCGTCAGCCAGTATGAATTGGCACGACTGATGAACCAGAGCGATCCAGACCTTGTGCTTCATTGCGGTGACATCGTCTATGACGCATTTTTGTTTGGTCGAGAGGATTATCGTTGCTTCAGCGTCTATGGCCCTCAAATGAGATCGGTTCCTTATTACTTCTCGATGGGTAACCACGAATTCGAAGAAGGCGCCAATGGTGTTCCGTATCTGTCCACTTTTCATCTTCCTACTAACTCAGTTACTGGAACCGAGCATTTCTATTCCTTCGATCAAGCCGATGCGCATTTTATTTCTCTTTTCGTGCCAACGTTGGAACCTTCGGCGGCATTGGCTGGGCTTGAGTTTACCAATGGTTCGCCGCAATACTCCTGGTTGACCAACGATCTGGCTACTACGACCAAGCCGTGGAAGTTTATTGTTCTTCATGTGCCATTTGCCAACTCAGGCAACCATCGCTTCGAAGACGCAAACGGGAACAACATCTATGACCGGCTCGACCTGCAAGCCATCCTATTGCCCGTCGCCAGCAAATACGGCGTGCAACTGATCTTCAGCGGCAATGACCATGACTATGAACGATCCAATCCCATGAACGGTGTGCAACAAATCGTCACGGGCGGCGGAGGTGGTTACCTGCGAGCTGAATTCTCGCGCGACGCCGCCTGCTCTCAGTTCTATTTGCGGAACCACTTCACCAAGGTGTCGGTGCAAGGAGATACTCTGTCCTTGGAAGCAATAGGTACGAATGGAGTCGCCTTCGACCATATGAGTCTCCAACGCGCGCCTTCGCCTGCTCAACTCTACCATGCCACCTGGCGCACTCCTCTGGTGGAGTCATCTCCTTCAGACGATGGTCATGGTAACCTCAATGGTCAGACCTTTGACTTCATCGGGACATCTATTCCCACTCAGCCGGGGGAGTTCTCTAACCTGGGTCGTATCTTCGTCAACAACGATGCGACGAACCTTTTCGTCGGCTTCGATCAATGCATGATCTACTCCAACAATAATATTTTCCTGTTCATCGAGTCCCCGCATCTGCCAGGAGTTACCAATCTCGTGGGCTTAGGAAATGGCCTGGTCGATACTAACGAAGCTGTGGACGGCCTCGACTTTCTCGAAAATCTTTTTTTCACAAACTTCAATCCATCGGTCGCCTGCTTATTGGGAGATGAATATGCGGACGGACAGTTTCGCAATTTCACGCGTTCTAACCTGGACTTGAACATAGGCCAAGGTGTCTTTCGGCTAGATGCGCAATTCACAGACGCGCCCGGCACGCGACTCCAGCAGTTCAATCGCTCCCCGCAAATTCTCGAGCCGGTTTTTCAGCTTCGCTTCCCCGAGCAAAACGCTAATTTCATCAAGGTCGCCCTGCCCTTCGACCAGCTTGGAGGCCTGCGACCTGGGGACATCATCAAACTCGCCGCCGTCGTTGGCGGCTCGAATTTTGATACCAACCAACAGACGCGGCAACTCGACACCAGTTGTCTCGGCTCGTTCTTAAATGGCTCCGGTCAGTCGAACTTCCTGCTTGGCGCGGTCAGCGTTTGTCTGGCCACCGAGCCGTCTGATCCCATTCCACTGCGATTGAGCATCATGCCGCTAACGGGTACAACCAATCGTCTTAGCTGGCGGGCAATGGCGGGCAGACGATATCAATTAGAAATCTCCACCAACCTGTCACAAGGGTTTGTCAATCACCCCAACTCCTTTTTTCCTTACACCGGTTGCGGCACCAACGCTTTCTTCGACGAAGACTCTGCTTTTCTTGAACCAGCGCGATTTTATCGGTTGCGTCAGGTCCCGTGACAAATACAAAAGATTCCGCCTATCTCTCGGCCGCAACCATCGTCTTGGCTTTGAAAAAATGGTGCCGCGCCTTTTTCTGTCGCGAGACTTTCTTCAAAGTAATTTTGTTTCCCACGATGCAAGTGACCGTTGTCCCGCGACCTTCCTTTCCATGAACTTCGAGCGTCGCGTTAATCATGCGCGCACGATGCTGCATCACTCGCAAACCCATTCCCTTGATCTTCTTTCCATCTTTGGGAAACCCGATGCCATCGTCTTTAATTTGCAGAGTGATGACCCGGTTCCGCCGCGAAAGGCTGATCCAGATTTTTTTTGCCTGGCCATGTTTCATGGCGTTCGTCGTCGCCTCCTGGGCGATGCGATACAAATTCACGGCCACGGCGTTGTCTTTTATTTTGATGGCAGGATCGCAATCCGCCTGGGCCGCGACCACAAAATATTTCTTCAAATTCTCCGCCAGTTGTTCGAGCGCGGCTTGAATGTCATTCGTGTCCAACACCGTTGGGCAAAGTCCTCGCGCCACTTCACGCGCCTGTAGCAAAGATTGTTTGATCAGTTTGACGATCAAGGCGGCGTCCTTTTCTTCCTTCGCTTTTTTCAACGCCAGTTTTTGTTGCAAAACTCTGGTCAAAAAACTGATTCCGGTCAGTGATTGTCCAAGTCCATCGTGCAAATCCTGGCCGAGCCGCCGTTGCTCCTTTTCGCTGATTTCAGAAATCTCTTTCTCCAAATCGCGCCGCTCCGTGATGTCCCGCAAAATATTCAGGTTAAGATTCGGCGCGAATTGGCAGGCGGAAAATTCGGCGAACCGGCGCTCGCCGCCTCGAAGAGTAATCGAAATCTCCCCGAAAGATTGGTCCTGCAAATTGTAGGCGAGATTGCTCGATTTGATGTCGAGCAAATCGGAGATTTTCATCTGCAGCAGCTTGTCGTGCGAAGAGCCGAGGAAATCGCAAGCCGCCTTGTTGACCTCGATGATTCTTCCTAAATCATCGGAAATTAAAATCGCGTCCATGCTCCGCTCGAACAGAAGCCGGAAACGTTCGTGACTTTTTCGCAGAGCCTTCAACGTGGCGAAATGTTGCATCGCATATCGAATCGACCGTTCCAACATCGCCGGGTCCAAATGATCTTTGACCAAAAAATCCGCCGCTCCCATTCGCGTCGCTTCCAAATCGACCTGCGGATCATCTGCGCCAGTGAGAATAATAATGGGGGCCGACACCGGCAGGCTGATCGCTTCGCGCAAAAGATCCAAACCGCTTTCTGCGCCGAGCCGATAATCGACGAGATAAACATCGTGTTTCTGGCGTTGAATGGCCGCCAGTCCCGTGGAGTAGCTTGGGGACCATTCGACCTCGAATTTCTGCCGGGAAATTTTCGAGAGCAATCGACGCAAAAGAATAAAGGCATTCTCATCATCATCGACCAGCAGAATCCGCACAGGAGTTTGATCCATAGAATTATTTCGAGTTCGCCCGCGCCACTTTACGCGGTAGAAAAATCTCTACAACATTAGACCAGTTCGAAAACCCCCACCTATTTTTAAGTTTTTTTCCTATTCTGAAAAATTCACGTCCGATTTAAATCCAAAGAAATTAGCCGCAGAATTACCGACAGAAAATTTTAATTCATCAATCTTATGATCCCAAAAAATCAACAGAATCGAAAACTTAGAATCAATCTGACCTGCCCCGGCTGCGGCATGAATTTGGATGCAAAAAAAACCAAGGGGTTCGTTCTAAACAATGAAACTTTTTGTTGCCGAGGTTGCGCCGAAGGGACGGGTTGCACCTGTGATGAATCGGCCGTCAAACCTGCCAAAACCGGAAATCGTCCCGGCAATCGCGGCCAGCGCAATCCGGAAAATTCTGCGCGAGACAAAAACCAAAACAACAAGGTGGATTCCTCCGGGCGGCGTCTTGAGGTCGAACAAAAGACAGGTGCTGCTCCTCGCCGCAAACAGAGTCATGGCAAGACGACCGCCGATGGCCGGAAAGTTCCACCGCGACTGTCCAAAGAGCGGCCGTCCACTCGCGAACAGGCTCGGGGAAAAAGTGAGTTTCGCGGAGCGATGAATTCGGGTCGCGCCGATCGCATTGGAAAAACCGGGACGAAATCATGGTAGCAAATTTTGCTTCACACGCCGGATTTTGCCTTTAGCCGTAGCGCAGCTTTGCAAGCTGCCGTATCGCCGGTTTGCAACCGGCAGGCCTCGGAATAAACGACGCGCTGCGGGTTGCAAACCCGCGATACGGCAGGTTAAAAACCTGCGCTACGATCAAACTGCTTGTCCCGCCGCGAAGCCGGAAGCCCAGGCCCATTGAAAATTGTAACCGCCGAGCCAACCAGTGACATCCACCACTTCTCCCACGAAAAAAAGTCCGCGCACCTTCCGCGCTTCCATCGTCCGGGAAGAAAGTTCATTGGTATCAATCCCGCCCAAGGTGACTTCCGCTTTCGCGTAGCCTTCAGTGTCAGCGGGCCGGATTTCCCAGGAACCCAAACGCGCCGCGATGGATTCCATCTCGTGCGGCGTGTAACGGTTCATCGGTCGGGAGGGAGCATTTTGCTGACACCATGTCTGGGCAAATCTCTGGGGCAACCATTGGCTCAACACGGTGCTCAACTCTTTTTTTTCATGGCGATGCCGGACCAATAATTCCGCAGCGGATATTCCCGGCAGTAAATTTATTTTGATGGGCTCCCCTTGTGCCCAGTAGTTGGAAATCTGGAGGATCGCCGGCCCGCTCACGCCACCGTGGGTGAATAAAATATTTTCTCGAAAACTCGCCTCCGGCGCAGACGCCAAAACATCGACGGAAATTCCGCTCAGCGTCGAATACCTCAGGCGCTCCTCCTCGGCAAAAGTCAAAGGAACCAAACCGGGACGAGGCAGAACAATTTTCAATCCGAATTTTTCCGCGAGGCGAAAACCAAAATCGGTTGCGCCCAATTTCGGAAAAGAAAGCCCGCCGCTCGCGATCACCAGTGACTCCGCGGTGATCCCGCCAAGATTTGTCTCTGCTTCAAACTGAAGATTTTTTCGCACGTCAGTCACGCGGCAGTTCAAACGAATCTCAACCTTTGCCATCGCGCATTGAGATTCGAGCATTTCGACAATTTGCCGTGAACTGCCGTCACAAAAAAGTTGGCCAAGTTTTTTTTCGTGATAAGCGATCCGATGTTTCTCAACGAGCGAGATAAAATCGGCCGGGGTGAATCGGGCCAGAGCCGACTTGCAAAAATGCGGACTGCCGCTCGTCAAAAAATTTACCGCGCTCGTTCCGACGTTCGTAAAATTACAGCGACCCCCGCCGGAAATGAGAATTTTTTTTCCAAGACGCTCGGCATGTTCGAGCACGACAACCCGCCTTCCGCGCCTGCCCGCTTCGATGGCGCACATCAAGCCCGCTGCGCCGCCGCCGATGACCATCACATCGTAATTCATTCGCGAACCAAAATTCGCGGAGTTAAAAAAGGATGTCGAGCGCACAGGTACGAGCCGCTCCAAAGTAGCGCAGTGCGTCCCTCCTGCGTCGGCCACGGTTTTGTTTCCTTTTCCCTGCGCAGCCGAGAAGCGCTGCGCTACTTGTGGAAACAGGCATTGACGCCGGCGCAGCTTGGCGCGAAGTTTTTGCCGAAAGCGAACGTTATGAAACCTCAAATTTTTTTGAAACCATTGGCGGCAATTGTCAGTGTGATGATGATTACGGTTTCCGCATGGTGCGGCCCGGCGGAAAATTCTCCGTCTGAGACAACTCGACCAACGGCTCAGGCGGCTTCACCATTAACGTATGGAGTCGCCGATGTCCTGAAACTGTCGGGAGCGAAGATCGGCGATGACACGATTGTTTCTTACATTCAAAATTCCGGGACGAGCTTCGGCGGTTTAAGCGCATCTGAAATTGTTTATTTACACGAGCAGGGAGTTTCTGATCGCGTTGTAACCAGCATGTTGGAGCAACGCAGAAGACTGAGCGAAGGCGCGGCGCCATTCACGACTCCGCCATACGCGACTCCGACTGCGCCACTGCCAACCACGATCATCGCCAGCGCTCCGCAAGTTTATACCCCGCCGACGCCCAGCATAATTGTGATGCATGATTCGTCGCCAAGGTTGGTGGATTACGGAATTTATCCCCGCTACGGGTTCGGCTATTATTATCCGAGCTACGGGGGTTATGGATATTCCTGTCCGCCGGTTTCATTTTCATTTGGATTTCGGAGCGGCTATCGCGGAAATTTTCACGGTGGACTTCACAGCGCTGGTTTTTCTGGCGCTGGATTTCACGCAGGTTTTCGTGGCGGATTTCATCACTGATTTTCCTCTCGTCGGAAGTGAAGGGCGAACGGAGGTTTCCGTTCGCCTTTTGGCTGTAGCGGCGACTCTGCGAGCGCCGCTGAAAATTTGCGACGGTTTAGAATTTTAATTCGCGAAATCCGACGTGGAAATGGTGGCACAGGCCACTCGCCTATGCCGTCCGGCCACCGGCCGGACGGAATGGAAAGGACGTCGGCGGTGGAAAAAGGCGCATGGAAAAGTTGCGTCCTTTCCCGTTCCGAGCGGCGAGTCGCCGCTCGGCACAGGCCAGTGGCCTGTTCTACCCACTGCAACCGCGACCGCTACTTTGGAGTTCAATTTAAATTACAACTGGATTTGTTGCGCATTTTTTTAGCATTGTATTCAAATATGCGCCGTCTCACTTTCTCGATTTTTGCATCATTGATTCTCACGATTCCGTTTTCGCTGCTCGGACAACAAACCAATTTACAGGTGGCCCAAATTCGTTTTCTCGACAGTGCCACTGGTTTTGGCGTGGCCGCGAACATTGCGGTTCAGCCAGCGGGTGAACTGGCGCGGGATTTTTTGGCTGATCTCGCCGGACGCGCCACGCTGAATCTCGAACCTGGCGACTACGCCCTTTCGATTTCTTCCACGAATTATTTCCCGATGAGCGCCGCAATTTCGATAGACGCTTCCAATGCGAATCTTCAATTTGTTTTGGACCCGATCGCACCGCCTGCGGAAATTCAGCCGCAAAAAATCACCGACGCGCACCGACCGGACGCGATGATTTTTGTTGGATTCGTTTCCGGGGCAAACTCCGGGCAACCGCTTTCCCACGTTCGGGTCGCTTCGCTTCCGAGCGGAGTTGAGACCACGACTGATGCGCGCGGTTTTTTTCAAATTTCCATTCCATTGCAAAGCGAGGCGGAACGCGCTGTCACGCCCGCGACATTGGTTTTCAGCAGGGACGGATATAAAAGCCAGGAGCGACAAAATATCGAGCTTTCGCCCTTTGGAGATCTGACGTTGTTGGTTTCCATGAAGGAAGGAGCGGGCAGCGAAATCATCGATGAGAAAGGAAGACAAATTTCTCCGACTACGGAAGCGTTCACCCCGCAGCCAAAAAACCAAACAACTTTTTCATCACGAGATGCCGCCCGTTCCCTTAGCCCGACCAATTCAACCGTTCGTTTGCCGACCAACATTCGTGTTCTGCTCTCGGACAATGTGACGATCGAATATGTTTCGATGGAAACTTACGTGCGCCGCTCGTTGAATGATGAATGGATTTCTTCGTGGGGAAATTTGGCGGGCGGCAGCGGAATCAATTCTCTGAAAGCCGGGGCGGTGGCGATTCGTTCTTACGCGGCCTCCTACGTGAGAAGTCCACGCGGCTCGACTTACGATATTTGCGCGACGACCAGTTGCCAGGTTTACGATTCTGATACAGCCACAACGACTGACAACGCGGCGAGCCAGACAGCCGGTTACGTCGTGCTCGACAGCGCCAACAGCATCGCGCGCAGTGAATATTCCGCGGAAAATAATTCCGATGGTTTCGCCTGCGGGGATGGTTACACCGCTCCGACCGGCGCGTGTGTTTATGACCCGGCGTGCGGCGGCGAAGTGCGTTTCGGCCACGGGCGCGGCATGTGCCAATGGGGCACGGCGCGATGGGCGACCGGCTACAAAATGACCGGACGAAATTCCGGCGATAGCACGACGAACGGATTTCCGAAGCAGGACTGGATCTGGATGGTGAACCATTATTATCCGACGCTCACTCTCGTTCAGGCGAGACCATTCGTGATTGGCGATGATGTGAAAGCCGTCTCGACCACAAATGTTCGGGAGTGTCCGGGAGGCGGAATCGAAAGCGGCGTGAATTGTTCTTCGATTGCGTCCAAATCCGCGGGAGCAACCGGCTTGATTATCGGCGGGCCGATTCAAGTCTCAAGCGATGGAAGCGGCTACACCTGGTGGCAAATTCAATGGAGCGACAGTGTTGTCGGCTGGTCAGTCGAGAATTATTTGGAGCGAATTGTTCCCACGCCCGCCGCGCCCAGTGGCTTGGGCGTCACTGTTATTTCTGCGACTCAAATTAATCTGAATTGGACGGACACCACGGATTTTGAAAATGGCTTTCGGATCGAACGCGCTCCCGCCGCCGCAGGCCCCTGGCTGCAGATTGCGGAAGTGGCGGCGAACCTGACTTCTTTTTCTGACACGAATGTGACTGCCGGAAACACGTTCTATTATCGAGTCCGCGCTTTTAACGTCATTGGAAATTCAGCCTATTCCAACATGGCGAATGGAGCGACTCCCGGCGTGTTGCCCGTGCTGCCGGCCATTGCCAACAAATTTGTTTCCGAAGAAACTTTGCTCACGTTCACCAACACCGCGACCGCGACGGACGTTGTTCAGATGCTGGCGGATTTTGAAGGATTCGATACCGAAACCTCCAGCGGCTCCGTCCTGTTGCGGAATCCAAAAAACTCCGGCACGACTTCCGCCAACATCGACGCCGCGCCAGATTATTCATCGGTCACGACACTTTTTCCAACGGGAGCCGCGTTGGGAGCAAAGGTTTTATTCGTGCATTGCGATTTCACTAATGCCACTACGCCATGGCTTCGACTGACCACGGCGAGCGCGCCAAATATTCCGAACCCGGTCATCGACTTCACGAAAAAATTTCAATTCAGAATTTACTGCGACAAGGCCATTCAAGTTGGACTCGGTCTTCGCGAGACCATCACTGCCGCTGGAACACCGATCGGCTCCGATGGAGGAACCACCGGCGCATCGATTGAGTGGGCGGGAGTGACCAACAAAAATGGCAGCGCGCCGATGCCCGCTCGCACCGTGCCCGCGAATGTTTGGACAACGCTCACGTTCGATTTACCGAATGAACCGGTGGTGAGTTTTTCCAGTGGCAACGGAATTCTTTCCACCGCATCTGGTCTCGGCGTGCTGGAACATCTGGCCATCGTCCCGCTCGCCGGCGTGGGGGAGTATAAAATGTTTTTCGATAACTTCGCTGTGCTCCGTCGGAGAATTCTTACTTATACCCTTGACCCAGGCGCGCCGACGAACGCCGTGGTAAATCCGTCCACTGGAGTTTTCACTTGGACACCCAACGAGGCACAAGGCCCCGGCACTTATAACATCACCGTGCGCGCGACTGACGATAGTTCTCCGCCATTGAGCGCGACGCGAACATTCGGTGCGACCGTTGGAGAAATAAATTCCGCGCCTCTTCTGGCGGCTAACGCTGATCGCACCATTCACGCCGGGAACACTGTGCTGATCACAAATGTAACTAGTGACTCGGATTTGCCGGCCAACACGCTGACCTACTCTTTGGTTTTAGCTCCGCCTGGGGCGACCATCGGTGCAAGCAACGGAATCTTTTCGTGGACGCCGACCGATGCGGATGTCAACACGACGAACTCCATCTCAGTGCAAGTGACCGACAATGGCTCGCCGCCATTGACCGACATAGAATTATTTACCATCACGGTCGTCGCCCGCCCGGAGTTGAGCGCGGCCACGGTGAACGATGGCTCCATTCAATTCAGTTGGAACGCAATTCCTGGAAACACCTATCGGGTACAATTCAAAAATGATCTTACCGAAGCGGCGTGGACGGATTTGCAAGGCGTTGTTGCCAGCAGCGCTACCGCAAGTTTTAGCGAACCCATTGGCACGACACAGCGGTTCTATCGTTTGATAGGAGAATAAAACAAGGCGCACGGAAATCGTTTCGCCTTTTTCTATGTAGCGGCGTTTCTGTAAGCGCCGCTGACAATTTCGGTCTGAAATATTTGCGGCGATCATGGACGCGCCGCTACAAATTTTAGTAGCGGTAATGATCCGCTTTGTAAGGACCGTCGGGCGAGATGCCGAGGTAATCAGCCTGTTTCTTCGTGAGCCTCGTCAGCTTCACGCCGATTTTTTCCAGATGCAACCGCGCGACTTCTTCGTCGAGTTTCTTTGGCAAACGATAGACACCGACTTTGTAAGTGTTTTTGTTTTTCCAAAGATCGAGTTGCGCGAGAACCTGGTTCGAAAATGAATTCGACATGACGAAACTCGGATGACCCGTGGCGCAACCGAGGTTCACGAGACGGCCTTCGGCGAGCAGATAAATCTGACGGCCATTCGGAAACGCGTAGCGATCCACTTGCGGTTTGATGTTCAATTTCTGCACACCTTTCGCAGTATTCAGGCGTTCGACTTGAATCTCATTATCGAAGTGGCCGATGTTGCAGACGATCGCTTGATCTTTCATTTTCTGCATATGCTCAAGCGTGATGACATCGCAGTTGCCCGTAGTGGTGACGTAAATGTCGCCGAGGCCGAGCGACTTGATGATCTAATGATGCTGACTTTGGAAAATACTTTCCGCTCGTTCGGCAAAATGAATTCAATCCCAACCGCCGGTTCATTCAAACAAAACTTCCGTCAACGCAACCAACGTGTCGTGCGATCCAGTTTTAACGTGCGCGAG
>JBBQRQ010000095.1:0-19505 GCA_038214755.1 Verrucomicrobiota bacterium | reverse complement strand
TGTCCCATCGTTGATTTCCGCAAGCCAGCCCGGCAGCGTGGAATCATCGACCCAGGGAACGCTGGCGGTGCCGAGAGAATCGAAGTTTTGGTTGTAAGTCATGGTCCCGGTCAACGGGATTGGGGCCGCAAGGGCCGCTCCTTGGAATGCCGCAAAGACGGCGAGGAGGCTCGTTTGGAGTTTCATATAAAAGATTGATTTTCTGACGCTCCGCAGTGCACGGAGGATTGCTTTTCCCATTCGGCTCATCATGATTTTCCGCCCCTGTCTGCCGGGTGACAAGTTCCTTTTTGCCGGTCGTTCGGCACTTTGCTCAGCACGCGGTTCCTTTTCGAGAAATTTCCGCAAGCCAACTCCGACGCTCAACACGCGAATGAATGGGCAGCACATCCGACTCGCGTGTGGCATTGGGCAACTCGCCCTATGCCTCGTTTTCCATTGGCCGCACGCTCAAGGAAAGTTTGCAGAAATGTTTGCGCTCGCTGGAGATTGGCCGAAGCGGGTTGGGCGGCGACGGCAAACCGTGGCGCATCGGCACCGAAGTTTACGGCGACCGCGACATCCTCCCGCGCGATCCCGCTCTGCGGGACAAACTGATCCCGCGCCTGCGGGACGAACGCATCTTTTTCATCCGCCATGCCCTCCGCGCGCTGGATTCACGATTGAGGAAATCTTCCAACTGTTCAAGATTGATCGTTGGTTCTTGGTTCAGATCAAAGAGATTGTGGATTTTGAAGAAAAACTGGCGGGAGCGCATATGGCGTCAGTCCTGCCCCCTTTAAAAGCTTCCCGTATGCTTATCGAAGTTTCTTTATTACTTCCAGCTTACTGATATTTCCTAACCTCGCCACTTCATTAATGGCTGCATTTGCCGCAGCAGGGTTAGACTGTACAAGTTCGTTTATCAGGTTAATGGTGGATATACCCCAGTCAGGCTCCGGATTGCGTTGGGGTATATGCGGGTGACTTTTAGCATAATGATCATTGATTTCATCCAACCTTTTCTCACATGCATTCTGCGCATCTTTATACGCCTGGTCCCATTCGATCTCCACATTATTTACTGAAATGCTCGTCCATACTGTCCGTTCCGGATAAAAATTTTGGAGAACTTCACCGGAGCTTTCATTTACTATAACTTTCACAGTGGCATAAATGCCTGAAAAGAGTTCATTGAATGTCAGGTTAAGTTTGTTTTGTGTAATCCTATATTGTACGGTCACATCTTCATCATGAAGCTCACTTAATTCACCGTTGTGAGGCACCCTCACTTTTGACCTTATGGTAATTTGTGCATCCGACGGATTAAGAGGCTGGTCATTTAAAAACCATTGGTAGGCCGGCGTTTCATATCCAAAAGATGAGGCAACCATCACTACCTCGCTGCTGATGTAATGATATTTATAAGTATAAATAGAAACAGGAAACATGAAACAAGGAGAAACCTTTCCGAAATTCCATTCGCTTTCTCCGCCCGGTATTTCATTTGTTAGAATGGTATCGAAATTCACTCCGAAATATTTCCAAAAATCGTCGCCGCCGACAGTGACACTGCATGATGAAAAATCTTCTGCAAAATTATTGAGCCGCACTGTGAAATGACCTGCAAAACAATGATAGTCACGATCACCGGGTGAAGCAACTAAAGCAACACGATTAACATAACGAACCCTTTTGGCTTTGGAAGAGATATCAGCAGCATGAATCACCAAGGCTACAGGAGCACTGTTAGCGCCATCGGAGGTTAGCCCCGCATCATAGCTAACATTCCTGCGCAATTCTAGAAAATACGTATCCCCATTGGGAACGGCAGGTGGAAGAACGGCCAGTACTACATGGCGCGCCGGCCATAAGTCAATTCCTTTGTCGAGGGCTGCCAGGCGAAAGGAATGAGGTGCGGTGGTAAAAGAGCCGGGCACCTGATAGACAGTTCTGTCATCAATAAAAATTCCCATTGCTTTCAGGTAAAATTGCACGGGTGTTATGTAAGGACCTATCACACGTTGCATGTCATCGGTATCCACTGCAGTTATTTCAGGGGCAGGACGTGGAAAACCTACGGGCAGCGCAGGAACTTTTTCACGCTCAAAAGAGGATTGTGCGCCGCCGTATAATTCACTGCTCATGGATGAGTAAGGGCTCATATATTCATTGCCTGCACCGTCAATCTCATGGTCAAGTAAAAATGTATGACCCACCTCCTGGCATATATTGCTGAACGGGCTTGCAACATCAACCACTGCTGCCGGGATTGTTTTTTCACCACCAGCAATGGGCACCTTGTGTTCACCTCCTCCAAATTGGTCGGTAGGTTGAGCAAAGCATATCAGCAACTGATCAAAGATCTTCCAGTCGGGGGAAAAAGCCTTCGTGACCTCTGCAATTACTTTAGCAACGAGATATTGCCTTTCGGTGGAGTCTTTTGGTGTTTTGGGTCGCGGATCATCCATTGCAACCGGGGCGAAAAGAAAGTATCGCATATCTGCCTGGAAGAAGGAAGTGCGGGTCCAGAAATGTGCCAGGCTATATTGTATTCCCGGGTTCATCCAGTTATGCATCACTGCATCACTCCACACTTTATCAGCAGGCGTGTTATTGAATCTGACGCGAATAAGAGCTATCATAGATAATGATTATAAGGATTGATGAGAAGGATAGATGTAGGCTGTAAGACGTGGCAATGTAAAAAAAGAATAAATGATTAGCATCGGCACGGAAGTTTATAGCGACCGCGACATCCTCCCACGCGATCCCGCTCTGCGGGACAAACTGATCCCGCGCCTGCGGGGCGAGCGCATCTTCTTCATCCGCCACGCCCGCCGCGCCGGCTTCACCCTCGACGAGATTTTCAACCTCACGAAAATTGACCGCTGGTTTCTGGGGCAGATCAAGGAGCTTGTGGATTTTGAAGGAGAACCAAGGGGTCGCCCCATTCGGACGAACTTCTTTAGACTTAGAATGCAATATAGTTGGTAACGCCTCTGAAGAACTCCAAATCTTCATAGTATTCAAATACCGGCACAGTTTTGCCGCCTGGATAGATTCGTTGAATCTTATATCCATATCCTGTCAACAAATCAAAATAATCGCGGAAGAAAGTTCTGGAATCGACATTCGACGTGCCAAATTCAAAGGTCAACGCACGAATGCGATGCGTTTTCAACGATTGGGCAGCTCCGCGCAAAGCAAAAAGTTCATGACCCTCCAAATCCATCTTGGCCATATCAACAATTTCAATTCCACGCCTGTCCAGAATGTCGTCAATGGTCGTCACCACGACTTCGCGTTCCTCTAAAATCAAATGCTCCATACGCGCATGTGAGTCGTGCCGCTTGTGAAGACTTGCAAAACCGCTGCCATCTCCCGGAGTATAAAATTTGGCCTTCCCTGCGTGCTCGCCGACAGCCGCCTCAATGACTTCAACTCCGCTTATTTTGCGCAAGATGGCGCAGCATTCTGCCGCTGGATCGACCAAAATCCATCGCCCCCGTTCTCCGATCAGACGTCGAAGTTCAAGGGTCCACCATCCCTTGTTTGCTCCGATATCCATAATAACCGGATTTTCCCGGTGGATAAACTGGGACGCCGCGAGTTCTTCTCCCATGTGCCAGTTGCTTCCCCCGCCTTTACCAATAACACAATTCAGATATGAACTTCCCAACTCCAGAAAGCGGGTGGCCCGCGCACTGGCAACCAGATGACTGAGAAACGGCGTCACCTTCTTGCCAAATCTGTTGAGTTTTCCGGGGGTGTTTAAGCGCATTGGTAAATGGATTGTTTAAGTTGGCCGTCGCGGTTTGTCACTGATGGGTAAACTGCATTGATGGTCTGACGGTAATTTCTTCCGCAAAATGCCGGGTGATTCTTTTTATCTACACGCGGCAAACCCGAAACGACGCGTTTAAATTGACGTGCCCAAACCCACGGCCCGTCTGACGGAACCGGTTGTAACCCAATCACAAGATTGAACCGGCGACAAACGGTGCGGAAAACGCGTCGCTCGTGAAGAGTTGCCGCACCGCAGCCATTACCCGGAGTGAAAAATTTGGCCTGTCCTATCGCCGCTTTTGCCAGACGACCAACCCGCCGTCGACATCAATAACGACAAGCCCTTCTCCCCCGGAGACAGGCTCTAGCTAATGGCCATTCAGACCCCTTTATATTTGTTAACCCCTACGATTTCTATTCTAGCATAGGCCATATTCCGAAAAGGAGTAATCTTTAAGATATTCTGAACTATAAAACAGATAGAACTTTTTATCCAGGATGTTGAAAAGTATTCTACAAATTTCACTTCTTCTACATCAAGCCCTGCTTTTGTAAAATGATTTATAAGGTGTGTCTTTGTAAAAAAACAATAGTGCCTGTCATCGGGATATTCCACTTTTTCGTATCCTCCTGTGTGCGCCCCATGGTTACGTCCGAACGCCCAATAACTTCCGTTGTCTGTTATCACTCTTACTTTTCCTCCTTCTTTCGTAACTCTTTTCATTTCCATTACCATATTGAAAGGATTTTTGAGGTGTTCAAAAAGACAGTGGCTATATACCTCGTCAAAGGTGTTGTTTTCAAAAGGAAGTCCTTTTTCCATATCACATTGGACCACATTCTTTCTACTAGGATACATATCGACAAAGTCCGTTCCGTAAGTTTCCTTTCCGCATCCGACATTAAGTATTCTTTTCATTGAAATATTAAATTGATAGGAAGTCGTTTTTTTTTGCACTCCACAGTTCACGGAGAATCGCTGGTTCGTGGGTGGAGGCGGGCAGCAAGCACTTGGACTGGCGTTTTTACGGGGGCAGACTGGCAAACGTTTCTCTCAAGTTCGCTGTCGCGGTTGGTCACTGATGTGTAAACTGCATTGACGGTCTGGCGGTAATTTTCCTCTGTAAAATGGGTGGCAATTCTTTTGGTGGATGCCGCCCCTTTTTCTGAAATGATTTTCCGGTCGCGATCAATTGCCACAATGATATTCGCCATCTCTTCAATCATTCGCTCCGGTGTGGAAACGGCAATTTTATAACCACAATCCTCCGTGACAATAAAGTTTGGCCCGCCGCAGTCGGCCACCACCGGCACACACCCGGCCAGCATGGCTTCCATCATGGTCAGGCCGACGCTTTCCCGCATGCTGGGGAGGAGGTAAACATGGGTGTTGCCCAATTCCCGCTGATAATCCTCGCTGCTCATGGCTCCGCCAAAAAGAACTTCCCGGTTCAAGCCCAGTCTGGCGACCAGTTTTTTCAAATGCGGGATTTCCGGCCCGCTTGCGCCCAGATGGTAGCGAAAATCCACCCCGCTTTTTTTTACACTGGCCAAGGCTTGCAATGCCAGCCCCAGACCTTTGTGCCCCCCAAGATTGCCCGAGGCAAAGAGACGGAGCGGCCCGTCCAGCTTTTTATTCGGGGCCAGGCGGGCCAAGGTTGCCACCTTCGCCGCCGAATAAAATCCCGGTAGCAATCGCGAAATACCTTTGCCGGAACAGCGCAAAGCTCTCACCAACTGTTCCGTTTCTGTGGTGCCCGCGAAAATGTGGGTGGCCTCGCAAATACCCCGGCGGACGCTGGGTGAAAACCTGGAAATAACATTGGATGTCTTCCGTAACAGCTCAAAGGCGGCACCGGCCGGACTTAAAACCGGAAAAATTCGAAGCGGAAATTTTTCGTTCCCGCCGATGGGGCCAAAAATAAAGGGAATGCCCAATTGCCATAGCGGCGAGGCCACCCGCCAAGTCGCAATAGTGACATGCTGAACGAGATCAAATTTTTCCACTTGGTGCAGTCTTATGGAGACCGCGAGCGAATCCTTGGAGAAATGGATGTATTCCTTCCAGTTTTGGATTCTTGCCAACAGACGGTTCGGATGCCACTCAGCGAATTTACCGGCGTAAAAAAATTGAACATTGGGAGGAACCAACCCTTCCGCCTTCGCTTTGGCCAGACTGTCGCGATTACGGCTGCTGGTTATGACAAATATCTCGTGATCCTGGGAAAGACATTTTATCGCCGCCCATCCAAAGTAACTTTCCGAACCCATGTAGGGATCGCAGGCGTTAGCAGAAAGCAGTATTTTCATAGGAGGCGGACCAATGCCAGCACGGCGGTTGTCATCAATTCTCTGACGCCAGAAAAACCGCTTCGCGGGAGAGTGTCAAGCCCTGCGCGATTTTACTGTGTTCCCCCCGCGAAAATCTCAGTCACACGAGGGCGTAGTTTTCAACCTCACGAAAATCGACCGCTGGTTTCTGGTGCAGATCAAGAAGTTGGTGGATTTTGAGGAGTTCAAGAAGCTCGAAGGCCCCGACGAACTTTGGGAAGTGCGGGCTGAATTTGGCAGCGATGCTTTTCGGTTGCTGGGATTTTGGGATGCAGGAAACCTTATTATCTGACGAACGGATTTGCAAAGAAGACGCAGAAAACGCCCGTGCGCGAAATTGAAATTGCCGAACAGCGAAAACATGATTACCTCAACCGAAAGGCAAAAAGATGAAAGACGATTTGGAAAAATACATTAACCGAAGGAAACGCGCCGATGCAAAGTTCGCGGAAAATTTCGAGAGCGGTTATCAGGAATTCAAAGTCGGCGTCCTCTTGCGACAAGCCCGCGAAGAAGCGGGCATTACGCAGGAAGATTTAGCGCAACGCACCAACACAAAAAAATCCGCCATCTCGCGTCTGGAAAATCACGCCGAAGATGTCCGGCTTTCGACCTTGGATCGAGTGGCGCGCGCCTTGGGCAAGAATCTTAAAATTGAATTAGTCAAAGCGTGATGTGAGAAGTCACATCAAGAAAATTGACACTCGTCTCTACCGAGATATCTGGCGCGTGGTAGGGACGCGTTCCACCGCGTCCCTGACTAATCTGAGCGCATCCCCAAATCCGAAAATGTCAGAAGGAAAATCCGAACGCGTAGGGATGCGTTTTCCCTCGGCAGAATCATTGCAACCGTGAAACGCATTCCGCGGGATTCTCCAGATTCCCATCGCCTTTGCGCTCGCGGATGTCATCAATTTTCACTCATTGTCAAAAATCCCGTTCCAACGTCCAATGGAGACATGAATCCACTGAAACGATCGCTCTCCATCGCATTCGTTTTTCTTGCGCTGCCCGTAATGGCGGCGGAAACCAACTCGAACGCGAGAGGCCTCTTCGAAGGCCACGCCGACATCGGTGATCCGGCCCAACGAGGTTCTACCCATTATGATTCCGCCGGGCAGAGCTACGATGTCGCCGGAGGCGGGAAGAACATGTGGTTCACGAACGACGCGATGCATTTCGTTTGGAAGAAAGTTTCCAGCGACGTGACCCTCGCAGCGGACATCGCGTTCGAGGGAGCGGGAGGCGATCCGCATCGCAAAGCGTGTTTGCTCATCCGCCAAGATCTCGACGCCGATTCCGCCTATGCCGATGCCGCATTGCATGGCGATGGTTTGACTTCGCTCCAATATCGCGGGGCGAAGGGAGCGTTGACGCGCGAGATTCAATCGAACGTGGCCGGCCCCCGGCGCCTGCGCATCGAGAAGCGCGGCAAGTATGTGTCGATGTCCATCGCGACCGGCAGCGCGCCGTTGGCCCCGGCAGGCGGGTCGTTTCGGCTGGACTTGAGGTATCCGTTTTACGTGGGCCTCGGTGTCTGCGCGCACAACGACGACGCACTGGAAACGGCGGTGTTCAAAAACGTCGAGTTGCACGAAGGAACGGTGCCAGCCGCGCCGAAACCTTCGCTGATCAGCACGCTTGAGACGATCACACTGGCGTCGAAAGATCGGCGGGTCGTATGGTGGACCACGAATTTGATCGAAGCGCCGAATTGGCTGCCTGACGGCACCAACCTATTCTTCAACAGCAAAGGGAGGATTTACCGCATCGCGCTGTCAGGCGGCGAACCCGTGGTCATCGACACCGCGTTTGCCACTCGCTGCAATAATGATCACGGCATTTCACCCGACGGCACCCAACTCGCGATCAGCGATCAATCGCAGGGCAACCAGCGGTCGCGCATCTACACCCTGCCGATCACGGGCGGCACACCGAAGCTCATCACGGAAACGGGTCCGTCCTACTGGCACGGGTGGTCGCCGGATGGCAAGACGCTCGCGTATTGCGCGGAGCGTAACGGCGAGTTCGACATCTACACGATTCCGGTCGGCGGCGGAACCGAGACGAGGCTGACCGACGCCAAGGGACTGGATGATGGACCGGATTATTCGCCGGACGGGAAGTGGATTTACTTCAACTCGGATCGCGCGGGGCGGATGCAGGTCTGGCGCATGAAACCCGACGGCGCGGAGCAGGAACAAATCACGAAGGATGATTACAACAATTGGTTTCCGCACCCATCACCCGACGGCAAATCGCTCGTGTTTCTCTCCTACGAACCCGACGTAAAAGGGCATCCTGAAAACAAAGATGTGATGCTGCGCCTGCTTTCGCTGACGGATGGAAAGATTGACTTGCTGGCGAAACTTTTCGGCGGACAGGGAACCCTCAACGTTCCATCGTGGTCGCCCGACAGCCGGAAGCTGGCGTTTGTCAGTTACCAGTTGGTTCCGTGACGCCCTTCCACGCTCCGGGCCGTCATGACAGTTTGAGCAATGACCGGGCCTCGGCCATACCGGGGGCCGTGCGGCCAAATTCGCTGGCGGTCACGCGGGCGAGCGCCACGAGGTAACGCCAGCGGTAGGCAGGCCGTGCGTCCGCGAATTCCTCCGAGCAGGTGCGATAGAATTTTTCGGCGTGCAGCGAGCCGTCTTCGCTTACTGCGTACCGCAGCAGGAGATCGAACACCGGGCGCGGCGCATGACCCGATGCACCGTAGCGATGAATCACAGCGCTGGCCTTGGCCTGGAGATTGCCCCGAATCGCTTCGTCCGCTTCACGCAACAACGCGTCCGGATCGGTCGCTTTGATTTCATCCAAGTGCCGTTGCACCGGCAACGGCTGCCAGTTGAGAAAATCTCCGCCACGCGCCGTGCGATCCAGGGCCACCTGGTAGGCCCCGAGGATGAGGCTGGCGCAGCAGTTTCGGGCATTGCTCACGCGAGCCATGTTGCGCCACGCATTGGCGGAATCGCAGGCATGAACGCCGATGGAATCGCCATGCACGCTGCCGAGCGGCTTGCCGGGCACCTCGTCGCGGGGCGTCCGACCGATGTCGCGCAGGACGAGTTGATTCGCGGCGAGCGTCAGTGCTTCGCCCACAGCCCGCGACGACATGCCTTCCGCGAGCGCAGCGGCGGCGGCTTCCGCAGCTTGTGCCGGGCTGGACTTGAAAATGGTTTGGCTGAGTTGATCAACCCAATTGTCATCGGGCTGACGTTCACCGGGAGAACGGCCCAACAATTTATGTTCGTCAAGCAGTCGTGGCAGGAGTGTGCGCGGTTCATCGTTCTTCACCGAGCGCGGCCAGGATTCGGCTTTGACGCAGTAACGCACCGATTGCCGGAGCAGCGTGTGCGCCTGTTCCCTCCCGATCAGCCCGACCAAATCCCACGCGCGATAAGGCAGCACCACGCGATGGACTTCGGTGTTGTCCTGAACCGAGACCAGCAAATGATTGAAAGCTTCATCCGCAGAGCGCTCCATGAGTGAGGCGAAAGTTTGCTCGGCGGCATTGACATCTTTGCGACGAACCGCGTCGCGCAACGGCTCGCCTTCAAGGTCGCTTTTGGATACCGCGCCGGATTTCACCGGGTGAAGGACCTCGTGCGCGCGACCCCCCTGTTCCTGAATCCGGTTGGTGTTTCGGTAAAGGACTTTGAAAACCGGGAGCGGCTGCAAATCCGGCGGCAACTCCTGCGACATGTGGAACGCGGGTCCGAGCGCCATCATCGTATGGAAGCCCACGTAGTCTTCCCCGCCAAACGTCCGCGCGTTGGCCAGGGCGGCGGCAGAAACGAGCGTGCGCAAGTCAGTGCCTGAGCGCAATCGATCCGCCAATACGGGCAGGAGGCGGTTAACAGGCGTTTCCTGCATCAGACAAACGAGTGGCTCCAGTGAGCCGAACGAAAGGGTGTCGGCGGTATCCCCGGCAAAAGCGGAAGCGAGGCCGAGACCGTTAGCGACTTCAAATCCGACGGTGGCAACGAGCATTCCTCGACCGACATCGGCCAGAAATTCGCGACGAGTGTTTGGCGGGTTCACAGGGAATCTCCTGTCCAATAAACTTTTGAGGGCATGATCAAGTGATACGCCGATTCTCAGAGGCGTCAATTATTTTTGTGCGGCTTGGAATTCATGGGTTGGACACGAAATGGTCTTGGTTAAACCGAAAGGAATTGTTGATTTTGAAAAGGGGCTGGCCAGAACCGGAATTGATTCAATCGTATCATTTGCGGGAGGCATCGAAACGGGTTATAGAATGACGACATTGCTGTAAATGAATTGCCCTTCCATCACCCATCGTCCGACAGGCTTGCTGCTCCTCTTGGGATTGGTGGGATTGGCGGTGTCACCGTTGCGCGCGCAAAACATCACGCTGGTCAGCGAAGTCAATCCTTTCACAGGCGTCACCATGCAGTACGGCGACATCTGGGCCGAAGATGACTTGGCTTGTCTCGGCGTCTATTCGCCCTACACTGCGGGCTACGGTGTGGGAATCTTCAGCATTACCAACCCGGCGAATCCCGTGCTGTTGGGGAATTATTTTCCCAGTCCGGCGGGGAACAACCAGTTCGAGATGGGCGTGGTGCGAAACAAAATCGGCTACTTCGCCAGCAACAGCGGGAACGGAGGCTTGCACATCGTTTCCCTGACCAATCCTGCCGCGCCACAGTTTCTCTCGCGGATTACGGCGGATGTTGCCGGCACGGTGATCAATGGTTTCAATGCCGTCCATACTCTGTTTCTGGACCAGAACTATCTTTATCTCGCGGACGGCCGCACCCCGACGGTCAAGGTGTTCGACGTCGCCAATCCCGTCGCGCCAGTCTTTCTGAGAAACATCGTTACCTCCGACTCAATCCTCATTCATCAAGTTACCGTCATCAGCAACCGTCTTTATACTTCAGGTTGGGGCGGGCACACCGACATTTACGACGTGAGCAACATCAGCACAGAGCCGCCGCCTCGGCTGGGCATTGTGAATTCTGGTGGCCAATCGCACACCAGTTGGCCCACGGAGGATGGCCGCTATCTCGTGAGCGCCCGCGAGTCAACGGCTGATGGCGACGTGCGCATCTTCGACATTTCAACTCCAAGCAACGCCGTGCTGGTGGCGCAATTGACAACCAGCGGCATCGGAATCGAGAAAGCCGTGCCGCACATCCCCGCCATCGTGGGCAACCTGCTTTACGTCGCCTGGTATCAAGCCGGTTTGCAGGTTTTCAATATCAGCAATCCCGCCATGCCTATCCGTGTCGGTTCGTATGACACCTACCCGAATGCAACCAGTGACTATCAAGGCAACTGGGGTGTATGGCCGTTTCTCGGCATAAACAAAATTCTCCTGAGCGACCTACAGCGGGGTTTGTTGGTGGTGGACGCCAGCGGCGTTTTGGGAATGACCAATCCGATCCCGGTCATTTCATCGCAGTCCCTTGATCAATCAGTGGCGCTGGGCGACAACGTCACCTGGACAGTCAATGCGCTGGGAGCCGTGCCAATGGTTTTTCAATGGCGCTTGAACGGCGTGAACATCCCCGGAGCGACTAAAGCGAGCTACACCCGAAACAACGTGCAACCTGGTGATGCCGGAAATTATACCGTGTCGATCACCAACGTTGCGGGTTCTGTCGTCAGTTCCAACGCAATCCTCAGAATCGTATTACCTCGCCCCCTGATTCAATCCATTGAGATCACTGGAACGAATAGCGTGACGCTGACATGGAGCGCAGTCAGCAACGCAACCTACCAGCTCCAATACAACGAGAGTTTGGATCCGAGCGCGTGGTCCAACCGCGGCGCACCCGTGGTCGCAAACGCCAGCACCGCTTCGGCCACCGATGACCTCTCTGGCGTTCCGCAACGATTCTACCGAGTTGTGGTGGTGCCCTGAATGTTGTGGTGGTGAGGACGTAAGGACGCCTTCAACCGCGCCCCTGACTAATCGTTAGCCCTTCCCAACTCGGAAACTTTAGAAGGAAAATCCCAATGAGTTCGATTTCCCTGAAATAATGAGGACGAGGTGGAACTCGTCCCGACCCACTAATTCGTTGCGACGGGCGGTCCCGCACCTCGGTATTCCACCGAACCAACGAGTGGTCTCCTATAAAATAACGGGGGTTCTACCTATTGAATCCGTTTCACCTTCCACTACGATTTCCTCCGAAATAATTTTATGCGTGGACGTCACATTGCCATCTTCCCCATTGTCATCGCCGCCGTCGTGATGATTTTCCAATACTGTGGTTCGGAAAAGATCACCAACCCCATCACGGGCAAGAGCGCGCGCGTCGCGCTTTCGTCAGAACAGGAAGAAACCCTCGGGATGCAAAGTTTTCGCGAAGTGTTATCTAAGTCAGACGTGGTGGAAAGCGGACAGGAACATGACCTCGTCGTCCGCGTAGCTAAACGGCTCGCTAGCGCCACGGGCGATGATGCGAAGGATTTCAAATGGCAGGTGAGCGTGGTGCGAAGCCCGCAAGTCAACGCCTTCTGTTTGCCCGGCGGGAAGATTGTCGTTTACACGGGAATTATTCCCTACGCGAAAACGGAGGACGGGCTGGCCGCCGTGATGGGTCATGAAATGGCGCACGCGATTGCCCGGCACGGATCGCAACGCCTGCTGCGCTCAACTCTTGCCCAGACGGCCATGCTCGGCGCGAATTTTTCGATGGGTAATCTGGATGATAACCAGCGGCAAACCATCATGGCTGCGCTGGGAGCGGGCGCGCAATACGGAGTGCTGTTGCCATTCAGCCGCCAGCACGAAAAGGAAGCGGACAAGATGGGTTTGTTTTATATGGCGCGCGCAGGTTACGACCCGAATGAAGCGATTTTGTTTTGGGAGCGAATGAGCGAAACCGGAGCCCGCCAACCGCTTGAGTTCGCATCGACGCATCCGTCGCATGAACGACGTGTTCAAGATTTGAAAGATCTTTTGCCGGAAGCAATGAAGGAGAGGGAGAAAGCTAGGTCGGTCAAATAGCTCGTTCCTCCAATCAAAGCGTTTGGTAGATTTTGAACAAGATTCCACAGATGGGGAATTATCCCCCAATCGTCGCCGTCCCTTCGTAAGATGCACCTTTCGAGATCCCGCTCGGGCGCCCCCGGGCTCCGTCAAAGGCGACTTGGACAACGTCGAATCTCTGATTAAGTTTGAGTCATGGCTCGCCGCCGATCTGGTCCCATCCAGAAAGTATTTTTGGATTCCAACAATCGCCGGAGTTTTCGATTTGAAAAAAAATCGTGCGACAACTCCCAATCGAATGCCGTTACATTTTAACTCAACCAAATTATGCTAATCGGCTACGTCAGCGATGAAAATTTTTCCGCGCTCTCCGATGTCGCTGTTGAGTTCGAGCGCGAGGGACGGAGCCTCACAACCGTTCACTCAACTCCTTGCGGCGCTATCCAGGCTGATCTTTCTCCCGCCGATTACAAAGTAACTTTGGTCAAGCCTGGTTTCGGTTCCAAGAGCGTCGCGCTGACGATTGGCACCGGCGAGCCGATTCACTTCCGTTTGCTCAGCGATGGATTGCTTGGCTACGTCTGGCCAAAATGGGTGAAGTCGGGCGCGTCGGGCGAATTCAAAATTCACGCCGTTGAATCCTACCGGTTGTCTCTTTGGCGATACGGATTGAAAAAGGAATTCGTGAAGTTGCTGGGCTGGTATGATGAACATGCTCCACGAGCCAACCTGCAGATTTTGCCAGAGGGCGATATTACCCAGACGGGCGTGCGGTGGAATCAAACCGGTTACAAAAGGAATTCCAAATTTCAAACGGTCATCGCTCCGGAAAAATCGGGGCTGTATTATTTCCACGCGGAAACGGAGAGCGGGAATTTTTTTTCCTTTCCCTGGGTGGTTGCGCCGAAAATGCCACAAGCAAAAATCGCCGTGCTAGCTTCGACCAACACCTGGAACGCCTACAACAATTTTGGCGGGCGCAGCAATTACATCAACACGACGATATTGCCGCCGCGCCCCACCGTGAATTCCCGTCAGGACCTGCCGCGTTACTCCGGCGAATTGCTCAGCGTTTGGCAGGCGCGCGATTCGGAATACGCGCCGTTGTCTTTTGATCGTCCAGAAATTTTCAATCACGTTCCTCAAAATACGGAAGTCACCGACCCGATTCGTGGCAGACAAAGTTGTCATCTCGCGCCCGCAGAATGGCGGTTGCTCGGCTGGCTGGAGCGCGAGCGGTTCGATTACGATTTTTATTCTGATTACCAATTGCACGAAGGCCAGCTTGATCTGGATGCCTACAAAATTCTCATCGTCAGCACCCATCCTGAATACTGGTCGCGCGACGCTTATCTTCGAGTGAAAAAGTGGGTGTTCGAGCGCGGCGGAAAATTAATGTATCTCGGCGGCAATGGCATTGATTGCGAAATTGAATTTCTCGAAGACACTGCGATGCGTTGCAAAACATGGCTGCCAAATCCTACCGGCGCGCTCGCCGTGGTTGACCCTGATGATGGAAAAAAATATGAAAGCCGTTTTCATTTTAAGGGAGAATCATCGGCGGAATTACTCGGAATTATTTTCAGCGAATCGGGCATCGCCACCGCGTCGCCCTACCGCGTCGTTCATTCAGATCATTGGATATTTTACGGAACGATTTTGAAAGATGGCGATTTGTTCGGCACGAAAAGTTTGCAGGAACGCTGCCCCGGCGGGGCGTCAGGGCTCGAAACCGATAAGCGCACGACTTCGACCCCGAAGAATGCCGTGTTGCTCGCGCGAGGAACAAACGCCGACGGTGGCGGCGCGGAGATCATCTATCACGAAACTGAGAGTGGCGGCGCGGTTTTTTCCATCGGCTCGATCACCTGGACTGCTTGCGTGTTGGTGGATGAACACATTTCAAAAATTACCCGCAATGTCATCGAACATTTTCTTCAGAAAAAATCGTGAACCCATCCGATCTCCGCGCCACGTGACGGGGAGTAACGGTAGGATTTCTCTGAGCGGAACATTACTTCTCGCTCACCACTGCTGATGCTGCGCGAGGATTATTTTTCCGTTTCGTTGAATCAGGGTTGCAAGAATTTCCTCGTCGCTTTTTCCCGCGTCAATCCACTCACCGATCTCTCGCGTCATTAAATTCGGCATTCCGCATCCGTGAAGTTTGCACGCCGCCAGCGTGTTCCAATGTCCCGCGCAACTTGTCCCCAGCATTCCACACGGGCAATAAATCGTTGACATAAAATAATCGATTCGTTCGAGCCGCGCAGTGAAACGGCCCAAATCCGGCGGCGTGTCTATACTTAAATTTTCCGGAAGTGGCGCGAACACGCGGATAGTCTCGCCAGTATGAAAATTTTCAAAACTCGCCAATGGAATTTCCAGTCGTAATCGCGTCCGCGAATAATCCGGTCGAACGTCAACCACCTCGAAATGATTTTCAGCGTCCCCGAGAAATTTTCCCGCAAGACGCACTTTGTCATTTTTTTTCAAGATTCGGGCGAATAAAGAATCGGCGCGGCGAATCAACAAACTGATGCGATGAGTCGCAACGTCAGTTTCAACGACGGTCGCGACAAGGCCGTTCTGCGCGGCGGAATCGCGATTTTGCTTTTGCAACTTCGCGCGTTCATTTTCAAATGATGCCGCATCGAAAATTTCCATCGCCACATTTCGTTTACCCTCGGAGCGCGTGTTGTAAAAATACGGTTGACCCACCATCGGCGCATTGGCTTTCGACGAAAAGCGAAGGTGGGTATTCTCATCGCGGCTCAACTCGCGTTCCGGTTTGCGTCCTTTTTTGTCTCCGAAGACGAAGGTATTTTTAGCCGCGTCATTCCGTTTCAAAATCCAAGGCATGGACATAGCTTCCATGGAAATTTCGTCCGCCAGCGCGTGAACAGTGTTCCACTCTTTTTTTGCGCTCGTCCTCGCGATAATATAAACGCGCTGTTTCGCGCCAAAAGTTTTTGCGCTGCCCCACGCGCCGTGAAAATAAAATTCCGTTTGCGGCATGAAACTCGCGCTGTGTTCCTTTTTGTCGCTGTCGGCGATCACCGAAATGGTTTCAGAATTAATTTTCACAATAGTCGCTTCGGTCTTTTCCATTTTTTCCCAATCGAGACGTTCGCCGTCGATCAATTTGGCGATCATCGGCGTAGCAGCGATGACCGCGCTTTTTGAATTCGTGGAATAAATTTCCGTTTGCGGATATTCCGCTGCCCACGCAAACCATTTGCATTGCACAGCGGGAAGCCACGCCAATGCGTTCCCGGCGAGCGGCCCTTCGACGGCTCGGCCTTCGATTGTCCAGTGCGAATACGTTTCACGATCCGCAAACGGCGCGGTCGAAATCTGGTCGTTCGCTTGCAAGGAAAGTTGTTCAGGAATTTTGTTGGTTTCCATTCGGGGGGAATAAATCGCGGCGGTTTTGGTGGGCGCGTACCAAAGCACCACGATTTCCTGATCGCCAACTTTGTCGTGAATGATTTTTTTGTTGGACAAAACGGAAATCGAATACGCCTTGGCAAGATTTCCCAGCGCGAGACCGATAACGGGTTCGTCGGGTATTAATCGTTCGTCCGGCGGCAAGCGAGTGGCGAACGATTCGGAAGTTTTTTCTGACGGAAGATTTATCGGACGAAATTTATCCAGCATTTCGTAAGCGACCGTGCGCGGATACGCTTTGCGCCAGTAGCCCCAATCGGTTTGTATCGTTGGCAGGAATTTGAGCGAAGTTCCTTTTCGCGGCCCGTCAAACGCCACGCCGCTCAATGCAGAAAAGAGCGTGCCGTCTTTGTGTTTGATGGTCATGACCCCGTTCCGCCAGCCGTGAAAAGTAAAATCGTAAGACGGTTCAAACCCGCGAACGAATCCCGCGTCCGCGTCATAAACCCAGACGCCGTAGCTGTCACTGATGACGCGATACGGCACGAGAAAAAAACGGAACGGCACCGCGCCGCCATCATGCTTGCCGCGAATCCACGCCAGCGCGCGATCATCGTCACGCAACTCGTCAGCGCGACGGCCTTGTTCAACATTGCAGTAGGAACATTTTGGATTGACCAGGGTTTGAAAGTGTTCCGGCTTATCAATTCGATTTGGCTCGGCGGAAAAAATATTGGCGGCGAATAAAAGCGGGTTAAGGAACAATGGGGAAAGGCGCATTCAAAAATAGTAAGTAAATTAAACAAAGATTGAAGCGAAAACTTTCGGTGCTGGTCCAGTTTGAAAGTTTGACCATCACCCCGCCCCTTTCTTGGATTTGAAAACTGGCCGTAAGAAAATTTCGCGGGATAATTGAAACATGAGCGCACATGAAATCATCGAACAAATCAAAGGACTGCCTTCCAGCGAACGGGCGCAAGTCACCCGGTTCGTGGTCGAGTCCGACAATTCCTGGATTCCCGACGAATTCAAAGATGCCATGAAAGATTTGGAGGCCGGGCGGTTGGTCGAGATGGAAACGGCTTTGTTTGAAACGCCCCCGCCACATCTGCGATGAAATATCGCTACCGCGCCGTTGAACGATTCTGGACGAGTTTCTACCGCCTTTCTCCCGCACAAAAAGAATCCGCGCGCCAAGCTTGGAAAATTTTCAAGGAAAACCCTTTTGATCCTCGTTTGCGGTCACACAAAATCGAACGGCTCTTTCAAAGCAATTCGCTGAACTGCTCTTTTGTGATTCCCGCGTCACGGATCAGTGCGCGCAAAGTGCCTTTGGCCAATTCTCGATGATTGGGAACGGTCAGGCGCCGCATGGATGGATGCCGAAGAATAATGTGGCTACCAGTCTGGTGATCAAATTCGTGACCCAGTTAGCGGAACGCTTTGACCGCATCGACACCGGAACAAACGGGCAGCTTGCTCATGCCGGGATTTCAACCACTTCTTCCGTGATCGGCAAAGGCACCGGCTCATTGTGCTTTTTGAGGCTGACGAGATAACCGGCGATGGCATCCTTGATGTTGGTCAGCGCTTCTTCCCGAGTCTGGCCTTGCGAAATGCAGCCCGGCAGTGACGGGCACTCTGCCACAAAAACACCATCTTCATCCGGCTCGATCATCACGCGGAATTTCATGGCAAAAGATTAAATTGGTTTCCAATGTCGGTCAACTTTATCTCCGCTGCGAACTCCGAGAACGCAGAAGTCTGGCGAAAGGACTTTCGTTATCCCGGCGAAATGGCTGATTAAAACGAGAAAAATATCAATACTCTTTGCCGCCAACTACATCGCGAGTTCCGGCTCTTCATGGAGGACAATCAGCTTTTTCGCAGCCACCGGAAGCAGCGCATAGGCTCGTCCGTCTTTGCCGGAAAATTCGACTTCAAACGCCGTGCCGTCATAAGTCATCACAACGGTGCCGACCTGGCCACGGCGCAGCCAAAGCGCGCGACCGGATTCAAAGTGCTTTGTCGGCACATCTTCGGTCAACACCACCACATCGTGCAGATGAATTTCGGCGTTCATAGGTCAAACAATATAACAACTTGTGAGCCGTGGGAAGTCCTCTCCATGACGAATAATCCAGACGCTCATCACGGTGGCTGTGTTCGTTTCGGTTGCCAGTGGAAAGCGCAGCACGAAAACATTTCCGAACCCATTATCGCCTCTGGCTTCGGCGGCATCCGACGTTGCGGCGAAATGAAGCAACGCATCCCGCAGCTTCTGATGATTATCGACCGTGATTCCAAGAACGGAGGCGAAAACCCGCGCCTTATGCCGTCCATCCCGATGCACCGGGTTGAGCGAGTAATCCTCCAGCTTTGTGCCGAGGTCAGCCCGTTCGCCGTGGGGAAGTTTCATTGGCATGATTCGAGCAAAAGGTCACACGAATCACAATATGAAATGAACAACGGTGACCTCTGGCGCGGCGAGCCTTTCCGATTTTCAAGCAGAACTCTTTCGATCCACGTCTCCGGGCGCACAAAATCCACCGGCTCTCCGCCCACGACGGACGCACGATCTACGCGGTGGATCTCGCGCAGGATTTGCGAGCTGCCTTTTATGTGGAGGGCGAAACAATTTCGTCGGTGGCTGTCAGTCAATTTTTTTCCTTCAAAGCCATTTTGACTTCGAGACGGCCAGGTTCTGCATGAACGAAAACGTTGCGCGGAAAAAAGACAACCATTGAACCGCTTGCGCGCCGACGTTGGAATAGGTAATCTGGTTGCATGACAGCGGTTGAAATCATCGAAGAGATAAAACGCTTACCGCAAGATGAACAGACGAGGGTAATCAAGTTTGCCCGGCAGGCGGGAGAAAGCCGCATGCTTACGCCAGAAGAATTGGGTCAGTTAGCCAAACGAATGGTCGAAGCAAAAGACCCGCAAGAGGCGGATCGGCTGCAAGAAGAGATCGTGCGCGGTTTCTACGGCGACCAGTCTCATGCCTAAAATCCGCCGCCACAAACTGCCTCAATCACTGCTC
>JBBQRQ010000094.1:0-19824 GCA_038214755.1 Verrucomicrobiota bacterium | reverse complement strand
TCGAAACGCAGTTTTGGGTTCAGCCAGACTTGCAGAACGTCCACAATCAAATTCATCGTCACAATCAGCACGGCGTAAAACATGATCGATCCCATCAGCAGGAGATAATCGCGATTGAACGCGGAGGTGACGAAATACCGTCCCAGACCGGGAATATCAAAAATCGTTTCCACGACGAACGAACCGGTGAGCAAACCCGCCGTGGCCGGGCCGAGAAAAGAAATCACCGGCAACAGCCCGATCTGCAACGCGTGTTTCCCTACAATGCTGAGTTCGCTGACGCCTTTGGCGCGCGCGGTGCGAATGAAATCCTGGTTCAACACCTCGAGCATTCCGCCCCGTGTGAGTCGCGCCAGGTAGGCCGCGTAGTACCCGCCAAGAGTCAGCGACGGCAAAATGCGATCGTAAGTAAAATCCCAGCCGGAGGAATTATACCAGCCAAGCCAGAGCGCAAAAACTCCGACGAGCAACGGTCCCATCACGAATGTTGGCAGACAAATTCCCATCATCGCGACGGACATCGGGAAATAATCGCTCAACGAATTGGGTTTGATGGAAGCGATGATCCCCGCTGGAATACCGACAAGCATGGCGATCACCAAAGCCCAACAGCCGAGTTCGAGCGAGACGGGGAAGCCGGAGCGGATCAAATCGTTCACGCTCCAATTCGCATAACGATACGACGGCCCCAAATCGCCGTGGAGCACCGCGTTTTTCAAGTAAGTCGCGAATTGTTTATAGACCGGCTGGTTCAAGCCATATTGCGCTTCGATTTTTTTGATCACGTCCGGCGGCGCGTTTTTCTCTTTCGAGAACGGCCCGCCCGGCGCTTTTTTAATCATGAAAAAAGAAAGCGCCGCGATGATCAGCAGCACCGGAATCGAAATCAAAATGCGCCGGATGACGAAGCGAATCATAATTCAATTTTTTCCGCCAAGCGTTGTAATGGATAAAGCCGTCTG
Organism: Verrucomicrobiota bacterium; assembly: GCA_038214755.1. Classification (GTDB taxonomy): domain Bacteria; phylum Verrucomicrobiota; class Verrucomicrobiia; order Limisphaerales; family CANJXF01; genus CANJXF01. Next base: position 18,862 of record JBBQRQ010000094.1, on the reverse strand, counting down.
CCGCTCTACTTTTTTTGCGCGGCGCGAAACCATTTTCTTTTGGGGCAGCAACCGGCGTCAGCAACTGAAATGAATGGAGGTCGTTTTCATCTACCCTAAAGCCCCCCTCGGTGTCTTTATTTATGAGGCAACTCGCTAGGCGAGGATGAAGTTAAATCTCCTTGACCTGGCAACTAACGCAAAGGATAACGGTGCCGGATCGCAACTCCGTTTGTAGAATTGGGGTCTGGCGCACGCCTCACTAGGATAACTACCATCGCCATTTTTACTTGAAATGAAAGCCTCTCTCCGCCCGATCTTCTCTTGTGCAAAAAACTTTCTCGCTTGGACATGCCTTGCTGGAGTGAGCGGGTCATCGTCCCTCGAGGCGGCACCTGGCGACAGTCACTGGGACAGGCAATTTGGACTGCCCGGCGTGACTAATCGCGTTTTTGCGCTGCGCTTCAACGGCGATAAGCTCTACGCGAGCGGCTATCCCGTCGGCGCGGGTGGACTGCTCGGCACGAACACCGGCGTGGACATCTTCGACGGGACCAACTGGACTAGCACGATTGGCGAAGTGTCCGGCAGTAGCTTATGCATTGTTTACGACGTCGGTTTCCTGGGCAATGATGTCTATGTGGGCGGAGTTTTTTCAAAGGCCGACGGCGTGACGACGTCGGGTCTGGCGAAGTGGAACGGGCGCGATTGGTCGAGTATCGGTTTCGCTGGCGTCGCCCTCGCGCTGGTTTCCGACGGGACAAATCTTTACGTCGGCGGATCGTTCACCAACGCGGGCGGCGTGTTGAACACGAACATCGCGCGATTCGATGGCACCAACTGGTATGCGCTTGGCAGCAGCCTCGGTTACTATGTCGGCGGCGCTAGTCCAGAAGTGGACGTGCTGGAGTGGCATAACGGCCAGCTCTACGCGGGTGGCCACTTTACGAACACAGGCAACATAGCGCTCTCGAACATCGCCGTCTGGGACGGCGTGAACTGGTCGGGCGTGGGTGGCGGTGTAAACGGCGCCGTTTCGGCGTTGGCGTTTCAGGGAGATGACTTATATGTGGGAGGCGATTTCTCGGTCGCGGGCGGCATCTCCGCGTTCAGCATTGCAAAATGGAACGGGGCGTCGTGGTCTGCCTTGGGCACCGGCTGCAAGAGCGGTGTGAGCTGCATCGGCATTCTCGGCTCGGATATTTACGTCGGCGGCGGGTTCACAGACGTGGGCGGCGTGAGCGCGCGTTCGTTCGCCAAATGGAACGGATCTTCGTGGGCGACTTGGCCGATCACGGACGGTGTTTTTCAATATCCGTTGAACGACGCAGCCAATCGCATGGTGGTCAAAGACGGCTCGCTTTACATCGGTGGCGCTTTCAATCAGGCGGGGGGCGTCAATGCTAATCACGTCGCGCGTTACGACGGAATCAATTTTCATGCGCTCGGCGCGAAACCGGCCAATGGGTTTACCACGCCCGCCATTAACGTGGGGTGCATCGGCCAGGCTGACGATGGCATTTACGTCGGCGGACTTTTCACTATCGCCGGAAAGACGCTGGCCAACCGTATCGCGCGATGGGACGGAACAAACTGGTTCAATGTTGGCGGCGGCACCGCTGGAGGGGCGAGTAGCGCGAACCGGGTGCTTGCCATTGAGGGCCGTGGCAAGGACGTGTTCGTTGGCGGAACATTTACCAACGTCGGCGGAATCAACGTCAGTAACATCGCGCGCTGGAACGGAGCAAACTGGTCGAACATGGGCTTGGGCTTCGATTCCAGCGTGAACGTCCTTGCGACGACCCCCACCGACGTATATGCCGGTGGCGGTTTCACTTTGGCCTACGACCCGCCTTCCACAATCACCGTCAATCGCATTGCCCGCTGGGATGGATCGGCCTGGCGAAACCTCGGAACCGGTGTCGGCGGCACCGTCAGCGCCATCGCCGCGTCCGGGGGCGATGTTTACGTGGGTGGTTCTTTCACCGCTGCGGGAGGGAGCACGGCCAACCGGATTGCGAAGTGGAACGGTTCGAATTGGTCACCTTTTCTCAACGGTTCATCTAATGGCGTGAACAATGCCGTCTTTGCCATTGCTCTGCATGGCACCGACGTTTACGTCGGTGGTTCCTTCACGACCGCCGGGACGAACACCGCTCGCGGCATTGCCAAATGGGACGGCTCAACCTGGTCAGCATTGGGGGGCGGCGTAACCGGTCCGTCGAATCCCCAGGTTCGCGCTTTGACTTTTCTGGGGGACACACTTTATATAGCGGGCATATTCACAAATGTCAGCGGCGTGGACGCCAACGGCATCGCCCGCTGGAATGGCGCAAAATGGGAGCCGCTGGGCAGCGGATTTTATGCGGACTCGCCCGTCGTGCGCCCGAGTGGTTTCGCAATTCGGGGCGATGACGTTTTCGTCATCGGGACCTTCAGTGGAGCCGGTCTGAGTGACTCGTCAGGTATAGCCCGCTGGAACGACACGATTAATTTCATGCCGCCTTTCACTTTGGCTTTTTCCAGGACGCAACTCCTGCCCGGAAATATTTTCAAATCCCGCATCAATTGTAACGAGAGCGTAACTTACCTGCTCGAATATTCTGATAACTTTCAAACCTGGACACCGCTGATGACCAACAGCGCGAAGCAACTTGATTTCACGAACGCCGTTTCCCTGTCCACTACTTCCCGAGTATTCCGGGCGAGAGGAATTCCATAATCGACATCGCCAAACGAATTACGAATCGGGGAAATTCCTCAGCAAACGCGTCTTGTAGGAAGGTCAGGCTAACTAAGACGCGCGGCCTCAATGGCAGCAGAAAACACTAAACAATTTCAGTTTTTTTCCGCGGACGGATCGAGGTACACGTATTTGTAAGCTTGATGATCGAGAATGGTCAGGTTCCAATTCTTCACGCTGGGCCGCAGCAGATAGCCGGTTGCGTAGTAATAAATGGGAATGACCGGCATCTCCTCCAGCAGCAGCGCTTCCGCCTTTTGAAAAACTTTGTAACGCGCCGCCGTGTCGAGCGTGCGCCCGGCTTCGGCGATGAGCGCGTCGTATTCAGGATTTTTCCAGCCGGACGCGTTGTTTCCGCTGTAAGAAAGCCACATGTCAAGAAACGCATTGGGGTCCACGTAATCAGCAATCCAGCCGTAGCGAAAAAGATCAAAGTTCCCACGCTTTTTGGAATCGAGATACACTTTCCATTCCTCGTTGCGCAAGGTGATGTCGATGCCGAGATTTTTTTTCCACATCTGCTGCAAGGCTTCCGCGATGATTTTGTGACTCTCGAGCGTGTTGTAGAGCAATTCCGTTTTGGGAAAATCTTTTCCATCGGGATAGCCCGCGTCCGCCATCAATTTTTTCGCGCGGTCGATGTCATAAGAAACTTTCGCTTCCGCCGTGTAACCTGCGGTGTCCGGCGGCGTGAAGGTGTAGGCGGCAATTTCGCCGCCACGCGTCACGGTTGTCACAAGGGCCTCGCGGTCGATGGACATGGCGAGGGCCTGACGTACGCGTTTGTCGCGGAACGCGGCGTTCGTCACGTTGAACGAATAAAAATAAGTGCCGAGATACTGCGCCTGTTTTAGAGAATCGGGATTGTGCTGCCTGTGATAATCAAACTTCGTCAGCGGAAGTTTATAGGTTTTATGAACCTGACCGGAGCGAAATGCCCGTTCCTCCGTGTCCAATCTTTCCATCGGATAAAAGCGAATGCTTTGCAGTTTGACCGTGTCGGCGTCCCAGTAGAGCGGATTTTTTTTCACAGCGATCACGGTGTTGACTTTCCATTCCGACAAAACAAACGGGCCGTTGGAGACGTAATTTCCGGGGCGCGTCCAGCGATTACCCCGCTGCAACGGGTCGCCAAATTTTTCGACCGTCGGAATGTGAACCGGATACCACGAGTGATGATTGAGCAGCGAAAGAAAATACGAGGTCGAATTATTCAACGTGATTTGTAGCGTGCGGTCGTCCACCGCCTTGAAACCGACTTCATCGAAATTGGTAATTTCCTTTTTGTTAAATTTTTCCGCGTTGACGACGTAAAAAAACATGTAGGCGTATTCGTTCGCCAGTTCGGCGGTAAGGGCGCGCTTGTAGGAACGGACAAAATCCGTGGCGGTGACGGGGTCGCCGTTGGACCAGCGGGCATTCGCGCGTAGATGGAAGGTATAAATTTTCCCGTCCGGCGAAATCTCCCACCGTTCCGCCACGCCCGGAACCGGATGCAAATCTTTCGGGTCTTCCGCCACCAATCCTTCGATGAGCGCGCGGATGATGTTGTCTTCGGTCACGCCGGTAACAATTTGCGGATCGAGGTCCTCCGGCTCGGAGCCATTGGCCAAATAGAGAATCTGATGAGCGTCTCCGAAAGCCACGCGGGTTTCGCGCTTGCCGCAGCCGGTCACCAGGAGCGTAAAAAAAATAAACAGAAGCGCAGTGGTTTCGCCCGAGTGCAGGAGATGGACACGCTTCGGCGCGTTTTTTTTATTAGTGACTGGCATTTATTTTATGATGGTTTAGAACACGCGAACCAGAACCACGCGCTCCTGAATTAAACTGACGATGCCTATGAACGCAGACCAGCAAACCAAACCGAAGTCTTTTTTGCCGCGAATCGAATCGCCCGGCTATCACCTGCTTCTCGGTGCGGTCGCGATTTTTATTTTGGGCCCGCTCGGTGGAATTTCCGCGGCCTACATGAATTTTTCCCTCGGCTTTTTTGTCGGCGGGCAGGTGCTCGCGGGAATTCTGGGCAGCGTCGTCACCTACGGCTACGGCGCGGAAGGAAAACACGGCGCGAACTATATGCAAACGATGGCTGCATCCGTCGCGAGCATGTCGGGCATGGCTGTGCTCGTGCAAGCGATGGTCTGGCTCGGTCTGCCGCAGCCGCCGGTCTGGCAACTGATTTTATTTTTCATGTGCATCGGAATGTTCGGCGTGGGCGTCGGAATGCTCTACACGCCGATTCTCGTGGATCGAATGCAACTGACTTATCCATCCGGTTTCGCCGTCGCCAATATTCTGCGCGCGCTCACCGACAAAAAATTGCTCAAAGCATCCATCGCAAAACTCGGCGGCGGGACACTCGCCGGATTCGTTGGCGGATTGGCGATGGGCAAATTAGAAACCTTCCAGGCGTGGGGCATTCCTCCGAAAATAATCGGCAGGATTGGCGACTCCAGTTTTCAGGCTTCCACGCTCGGCGCCGGGATGATCGTCGGCGCGCGCATCACCATTCCCGCACTGCTCGTCGGTTTGCTGGGAGAACATTTTACTCCGTGGCTGCGCAGCATTGGCTGGCTTGGAGAGAAAGATCCATTCCGCAAGATCGGTTTCATCCTGGCGCTCGGAACTATTTTGGGCGCGGCAATAATTGACCTTTGCCTTATTGGTTATCAGGCCGTCCAACGTTTGGGCGAGAAAAAACAACCTGCTCCTGCCGCTGACGATTGGAAAAAAACCAACACCTCCTTGTTGCTTCTCTGGATTGTTTGCTGGGGCGCCGCGCTCGTTTTTGTGGGAGGAAATATTCTTCATCAACCAGTGATGTTTGTTTTATTTGGTGTGGCACTGGCTTTTATTTTCGTTCTTATTAATGGAATCTCCAACGGAATTTCCGACAGCAATCCCATTTCGAGCGCGTTTGTTGTCGCCGTTCTTTTAATGGCGCTGCTCGGTTTAAAAGATCCCGGCGTCGGTCTGATGTGCGCAGCAATTCTTTTGATTTCGTGCGCCGTGGGAGTGGATATGCAGCAAGATCGCTCGACCGGTTGGCGTCTCGGAACAAATCGAATCAAACAGTTTCGCTACCAGGTCATCGGCATCGCGATGGGCGCGGTGATGGCAGTCGTATTGGCGAAAATTTTTATGAACGCCTATCCCGTGCTGCAAGTGGATACCTTCGCCCATCCTGACACTCCCGGAGCAGAAAAATGGCAATCCGCCATGACTTACAAATTTGTCGGAGCGCTGCGCGGTCTGACCAATCCCAAACCCTACGTCACAACTGCCCTCTTGATCGGCATCGGCACAGGTTTTGTTATCGAGTTGCTCCGAAAAATTGTTAAGTCATCGCCGCGTTATAAAAACTTTTCCACCACGTCGCCCAAGGGAAAAGTAACCGACTTTGTTCTGGACGCCGTCGTCATTCCAAGTCCGTATGCCTCAGCGTTCGGTGGATTTGTAAATTTGTGGACCACGATTTGGTTTGGGTTGGGAGGAATTATCAGTTCGCTTTTTGAAACCTTCACCAAACGAAAACCGGCATCAGGCCCGGCGGAAGGCGAAATCCCCGCCGACATGAGCACGATGTCACTCATCGGCGGCGGATTGATCGGCGGAGATTCGCTGGCCGCATTGAGCATTGGCATTTACGGACTGCTGGAAAAAATATTATAGGAGCGCATCCCTTGAGAACACCACCAATCCAATCAAGTGTAGTGGGGCAGGCTTCCAGCCTGTCAGAGCGGGCATCTTGCCCGCGAATCCTGGGGCTGGAAGCCCCGATGGCAGACACGATGTCTGCCCCACTACCGGCGGATATGCCAGGAGGTGCATATATTGGATCGTCCTTCGATTTTCCCATTGCGGGCGGCGTTCAATCGAGGAAAACTTGAACCATGGCTGAAGAACGAATCATCTTTAAAGGCAATCCATCAACAGTGACGATCCTGGGCTCTCTCGTTTTGAGCGTGGTTATCTTCATCGCGATTGGAGTGGGCTTGATTTATTTCCACGATCATCTTCCGCAAGGCAACGCGCGCTACGCTTTGTTTGCGCTCTTGCTGATTCCGGTTTTTATTTTTCTGACCAAATGGTCGCTGCTAAATTTTATTTCCTACGAAATCACCAGCGAGCGCATCAAAATCATTCGCGGCATCCTGTCCAAACGCACGGACGAACTGGAATTGTATCGCGCCAAAGACACGTCGCTGATTGAACCATTTCTCTACCGCATGTTTGGTGTCGGCAACATCGTGATCGTGACCAACGACACCTCGACCCCGACGCTGGAGTTACAGGGTTTGAACAACGCCCAAGAAATCCGCGAACAACTGCGCACCGCCATCGAGGAATGCCGCCAGCGGAAACGAACGGGCATTGTGGAGTTGGAATAAACTGAATACGGTTTCCTGCAAAGGAGACTCGACGGAGTCTCGCCCTACCGAGACTGAATCACCTTAGCATCACCCACGATTCGTCGTCGGCTATTCAATCCCAACGGGATTGCGATCAATCAGCCCAGTCCCGCGCCTGCGGGACGAGGAACGAGCTACGCTGGGTCATCGTGCAAACAAATCATCAACCCGGAAAGTGTTGAATCAAATCCCCTCTCACGTCTGCTATGAGATCGATGAACGGTATCTTTGGGATTAATTTCCCGATTCAACTCTTTTCAGAGTTGACGAAACATTTCTCTGACGCTCCCAGCGTAGCGGGTGTGATTTAAACTGGCGGTCAGAACAAGAGCGCCAGAGGACTGACGCACTCCAAGACGCTATCGCGACATTCCTGCGTCGTCGAAATTCGCGCGAGCGTCTTGGAGTGCGGCGGCCCTCCGCCGCTTTTAATAGCACCGATAGTGACCGCAACTTGAAACCACACCCCAGCGTAGCTCGTTCCTCGTCCCGCAGGCACGGGACTGGCCTTTCAGGATTGAAGGAACACGCGATGAGACGTGAGTGATGATAAGGAATCACCACCGCGTCGCTTTTAGAAACGCCAGCAGATCCGCCATTTCGCCCTTGCTCAATTGTTCATCCAAACCAGCAGGCATGACGGAGATCATTCCCGGACGCATTTCTTTGATCTCGTTGCGTGGAATTTTTACTTCAACGTTTGGCCCGCTGACCAAGATAATTTCATCCGGCGCGTCTTTTTTCAAAACGCCGCTGTAATCTTCGCCGGACTGCGTCGCGACAATCAGAGGTTCGTAACTGCGAACGAAACTTGCGCTCGGAAAAACAATCGCCTCCAGCAAATCGCGCTCGTTGCGCGCCGTGCCGATTTTCGTCAGGTCCGGACCGACTTTGCCGCCAGCGTAACCAATCGCATGACACGACGAGCAAGCTGCCTTTGAACTGTTGAAAATAATTTGCCCTCGACGCACGTCGCCGCCTTTTAGCGCGGCTAAAAGTTCATCGACACGCGCGGCTTGCTTGGCCGAATCGACGTTGAGCGTCGCATAAAGTTTTTCTGCCTCCGCTTGAACGACGGGAGGATATTTGGCAAAGAGCGGTCTCAATCTTTCCACGCGCAACGTGTTAAAAGTTTTTGCGTCCTTCAAAGCGCTGAGCAATCTCACTCCCACGATCTCATTCGTGGCCGCCGCCTTCTCAAAAGCGTCTACTAATTTCATCGCTTCCATCGGCCCGACGGTTTTGACCGAATCCGTCAAAACCAAAAGTTGTTCCCGACTCAACCTGGCTCGCGTCAACACAGACGAAGCAGACGTCCGCGTCGAAACCGCTTTGCTCGAATCCAAATTGGCGCGGAGAAAATCAAAAAGATCCAATTCCAAATTGGCGACGTTCGGCAACGCGGCCATCGCATTCAAACGCAACTCAGCCGATTGTGATTTGTCCCGCGCGATTTTCAAAAGCGCGTCGGTCAACCCGGAAAATTTTTCTTTGGCCGCCGGGAGAGCGCGAGCGGCAGCAATGGCTTCGGGAATATATTCTTTGCCCGCGAGAACTTTTGAAATTTCTGACGCCCACGGCTCCGGCGCAGTTTTCAGATTGGCTTGTCCCATCGCTCGCAGCGCAATGAGCCGCGAATTTTTTGAACCGCTTTGCAAAGTCCCCGCGAGCAATTCTTGAATCGTGGTATTGGACGAAAGCTGCGCGAGTTGTTTCTGCAATTCAGTTTGTTCGGCGGAAGAAATTTCTTTTTTGCCGAGCGCGTCACGGAAAAATCCGGCGAGCGCATCGCCCCATTCCGGATGGTGGCTGAGAATCCACGAGGCGGTTTCTTTCAAAGCGGCATTGGTTGAAAGCAAAAACGGCGCGACTTGTTCCGGCTTCAATCCGCCGTTGTCCATTTGATCGAGAGCGATGAGAGAAATGCGCTTGGTCGAATCGAACAGATTCCGCAACCGTGGAGAACCGGTTAGTCCTTCCGCGGTAGTTTTTGGATCATTCAATTCTATCAGCGCGTAAATTATCGAATGTTCGAGAACGCGATCACGATCATATTGGGTTTCGTATTGGGCTATTTGAAATAAATTACGAACCGCAAAATCTTTTTGCACATGACCAATCCGGCCCCAAAGTTCAGCAGCGATTCGGCGCATCCCATGGTTTTCGGAGGCTCCTGCGCCGGTTATTGCCAGGACGGCCCGAAAATAATCTTGATCTGGGCCGCTCCCCCATACGGCCCCTGTGTCTCGCCAAAGTGAAATGGAATGAAACGCCGCAGCAGCAACGGAATCATTTGGATCAATGTGAGCGTTTGCGTCTGCGGGAAAGGCGGCATAAACCGCTTGGCGCGCTTTTGGGGTATCGATTTGCGTCAACGTCCAAACAGCGTTGCGGCGAGTGTCCGCGAGATTCGGACTGAACTCTTTTAAAACTTCGCGAAGTGCGGGAACGGATTCATTTTTTAATTTTGCGAGTTGATGAATGGCGCGAGTGACGACGTAAGGTCGTTCGTCATCCAAAAATTTGGTTAGCTCTACTGGTTTCGCTTTCGCCCAGTCAATTTTCAAACCTCGCCCGTCTTCGACCTTTTTCGCGCCGATTTTTCGGATGCGATAAATCGCACCGAGCACATCGGGTTTGTAAAGCTGCGACGTGGGACAACAAATTTTATACCAGCCGCCCGTGTCGATCACGAGCAGGCTGCCGTCGGCATCCTCGCGCACGCAGGTGGGATGAAAATCAGGGTCATTTTCGCAACTGAGAAAAACACTGTCCTTGGTTTTAAACGTCGCGCCGTCGGGCTCAAGAATGTGGCGCGTGATGTTGTGGAGGTTGAAATTGCAGACGAGCAGATTGTTCTGAAACTCCTCGCCAAAAATCTTCGACTCATAAAAAATCACCTCGCAGGAAGCGGATGCGCCGAGGTGTAGCATCACCGGCATGAGGTCGCCGGTTTTCTTGTGGCCGTCGAGAACGTCGGGATGCGGCTTGCCATAGACGCCGCCGTAAATCGCATGGATCACTCCGTCGCGCAGACCGCCGCCCGGTTCAAAAAATGTTCCAGCCAGAAAACGTTCACCTTCGCGAGAGAATGCGACGCCGACTGGATTATCCATTCCGCCCGTGAGCACCGGTTCGAGTCCGCTGTGATCTGGACGGGCGCGAAAAATATGCGCCGCCTTCGATGTGAACGGCTTGCCATTTACTTCGTAGGTTTGCTCGGCAAACGCGCCTTTGCACCAGTAAATCCAGCCGTCGCGACCGAGATACGGACCGTGCAAATCGTTCGCGCAGCCGGTGAGCGTTTTGCCTTCGTGCCATTCCACGCGAACGTCTGCGACGCCGTCATTGTTGGTGTCGGTGAGTTTCCAAATGCTGGGCGGGGCGGAAACGTAAACCGACCCGTCGTACCACAAGCAGCCTTCGGGAAACATCATCTTGTCGGCGAACACGATGCTTTTGTCGAACTTGCCGTCGCCATCGGTGTCCTCGAGGCGCATGACGCGATGATCTTTTTTTTCGTATTGCGTCGGCCCTTTGTCGCTGGAGCCGGACGAGTCGGTGACATAAAGGCGGCCTTGCTGATCGAAATCCATGGAGACGGGGCGAAGAACGAGGTTGGTGTTGGAGACGAGTTCGATTTCGTAGCCGTCGGGGACTTTCAGGATTTGATTTCCAAATTTGAACTCAGCCGCGCGCAGCGAAAGAGCGACAAAGAAAAAACTCACACTGCCCGAGACAAAAATCTTTTTCATAAATATGACTGAGTTGAAACAGCTTCCCAAAATTGACGCCGTAAGAAAACTAAATATCGCAGGCGGCGTGTGGAGTGAGTAATCCGGTCGATTGAGTGGAATGTTTCGACTTTCGTTACAAATTTTCTAAGTGTTTCATCGTGGTATCACATGAATTCAAACCCGGCAATTTTTCCACTTCGCCGTCGTTCACGCAAAACCAAACGGGCGAAACACCTCTGCACATCGCGGTTGCGCAAAAGAACATGGCTTTTGCGCAACGGTTGATTGAACGCCATGCTCAGATGAATTTGCGAACGAGCGATGGCTCCAGCGCCCTCGATCTCGCGGCGCAACATGGCGATGAAAAAATGGTTGCTCTGCTTTTAGAAGCAGGCGCGGAAATAAATCCCACGAATAAAAATGCAAAGCTTCCGTTGCATTCAGCAATCCTGGGTAAGAACCGACAGATCGTCGAAGCACTTCTCGATAGGGGCGCTCATATTAACGCCCCAGATTCGGGAGGCCAAACTGGGCCGAGGCGAAGGATATTATTCCACTCTTGATTGCGCATAATGCGAACTCCCAAACTAAAGATCGGTCCGGGGGAACGGCGGCAGAACTGGCACTCATCAACCCAACCTCCGCCTCGCACCAATCACGACCGACGAACATTTCTCTCTCCGCGAAGCGCTTTTTTCCGGCGCGCAATCAACATCCGTGTCTTCACAAAATCGATCAGCAGATAGCCAATAAACAATGCGGCAATAACGCCCGTTACGAGCAGAAACATCGTCGGAGCAAAGTTGTTCCGCAGATTGTCTCGAAAAAATTCTGAAAAGTGTGCCATAAATTTTTGTTCTTGCGCAGGTTTGACTACGGCACCCGCGGAGCGTTCAATCATGGCCGTATCTCAAGCACGAAGCCATCACAATCCAGCAGTTTGTTTCAGCAGCGGCAACAATTCTTTATCGATTCCATTTTCGTCTTCGGGGATTTTCGCGTTGAATAAAAACCATTGTTCAACATGTTCGACGGCTGCGCCCGAAGATAACTTGCTCAATGGGCCCAGGCTTTCGACTTCCAGCATATCGCCGCGGGTGTAGCATTCGTTATTGCAGCCAAAATCGGGATAGACCGCTTTTGCATCGAACCCAAATCGTTTCAGAAAAAGTTCGTCCCCGCGAACATAGGCGGCCCAACCCGGTCTATTCATCATCCCGATTTTTTGGGAAGCCGTTGCGCCGGGGTCGCATCGGGCCTGAATATATTTTGTTCCCCAAAGCCAACGCTCGTCGCGCATGTTCGTGTAACCCCAGAGCGCGAGTGAGCGCACGGGGAGCAATTGATTCACCGGCGGCTCTTGCGGAAAAATCGCGCGGCCCGGCCCCTGCATCACCGACAAAGCCCACGCCGCGGCTTCCACGGAAAATTTATTCCGGTTGGTCAGCCGATGCACCAGGCGCGCAGAATTTGTTTTCGCATCGAGCGTGACCTCGATTTCTTTTTGCAAGCCCGTGCTCGCTTCAACTGGTTGGATCAGCCGCAGGGTCTGCCCGTCCCATTTATGTTCGATGGGAGAATTGTCCGGCACGTAGGTGTCCGGCATCACCTCGGGCGCGTGCCAAAAACGGTGTCCGCCGTAATTGGTCCATTTGTCGCCGCCGGTTTTTCCAATTTGATCGGGAAACTCTTTGAAAATATTTTTTCCATGGGCAAAACCGAGACGAATGATGCGCGGGCCGACATCGGTCGTGGCGACCAGGTCTATTTGGCCGTTGCTTAATTCGATGCAGTTCGGCCAGCCGCCATAATTAATTTTTCGCATTTGAATTGAGAACTTTTAATTGATGATTCGAAATTATTTTCCCGTGAGAAATTGAAGCACAAGGTTGAATTCAAACCAACCAACATTCTAGCGGCGCGTCTGTGACCGCCGCATTTCTAAACTCGGATGGCCGGGGCGGCCACAGATGCGCCGCTCCAGAAAACGCGCGGAATTTTTGCAGAGAGAAGAAGTTAGGGCGCGTTCCGCGGACCCCGATCGCGGCGACTGTCGCGATTTCGGCGCCCGCTGGAATTTCCATTCGCAGGATCCTGAGTAATCCAGCCGCCGTTGCGAGACGAGTATTTGTCAAAAACTTCCTTGCCCAGCGCCTGGCCGAGTGCGGTTTGAGTGGACTGCGACACTTCTTGCAAAGCGGCCGCGCGCGCTGCTGCCGAGAGGTTGGCATCGTTTTGGATTCGCTGCCGTTCCTGCTCCACGGCTACCCGCACTTCGTAAATGGTCTGCGCCTTTTCTCGCGGCAGATTATATTTTTGGGCAAAATCGAAACTATCCCGGAACCGATCATCCTGAGACATTTGATAGTCGCGAAACCGTTCTTCGCCCAAAACCGATTTCAATTGCTCATCAAGTTTTTGCTGAGCGAGTTTTCGTTCATCCCGCACCGATTCATCGCCACCATCGCGGCTGAAGGCATACTGATCATCGAAGGTCTTTCGCGCTTGAAAAATTTGCCGAAACTCTTCTTCGCTTGGTTGAAATCCAGAAAGATTTTCGCGCATGGAGCGGGCGGTGCGCGAACTGCGAAGTTGATATTGCTCAAATTCTTCGGGCCCCAGCAGCTTCGCCATTTCCGATTCCCGTTCGGCGCGCAACGCCATGAACTTCGCGCGATTCTCCGGCGTCATCCCGCCGTCGTTGAAAAGCGACTGCTCCATGTCACGATATTTTTCCCGCAGCGCTTTGGCCTGTTCTTGTTTTTCCGGCGAAAGAAATCCGTAGCGCATGTCGTCGTCGTTTGGCCGGCCGGACAAACGCGCCAACTCCGCGTCATAATCAACGCCCAGCAACTCTTTGATCAGCGCCCGTTTTTCCTGCTCCAGTTCGTGCCTCTTTTTGTCCCGATCCCGTTCTTCATTGCGCGCCACGCGATCTTCCACGCGCCAAAATTTGAGGTCTTTCGGAGAGGGATAAAGCCCCGCAATTTTTGAGGCATAAAGTTTGTTGATGTCCGAGATGATGATGTCCCGCACCGTTTCCTCCGGGCACCCGATGGCGCGCAACCTCGTGATGTATTCACGATAATCCTCCGACTCCAGACTGGTCCAATCCAGCGGTTTCTCGCGATCCACCGTGACGGTCTGGATACTGCGGCTGGCGCGCGAATTTTTCGATGGCGTCGCAAAGGTCGTAGCTTTGGATTCCGTTGTGTTCTTGATAATGGCCTGGCTATTGGATCGGCTGACCAACCAACCGGCCAAAAGGACGGCATTCACGCAAAATGAAATCAGCAAAAGAAATTTTGTTTTCGATGACATTTCTTAAAAGACGTGACGGTCAATCGAATTGTTACACGGAAATAAACAACTCATTTCATGGTGTTACCTCGAGACGGGGTAGCATCTGCCTCCGGCGAGGTGCGAAAACGTTTCTTATTTCGAGGTTGGTTGTTCGATGTTGGTGTTAATTTTCAAACATCGAATAACGAATTGGTTTCTTCGCACCCGCCGGAGGCAGATGTTACCCGAAAGCGGGCTGAACTCCCGCCATCAACCGCATCAAATTCGGTTGCGAAAATTCTTCCCGCGAAAGCTCGCCCGCCATCGCGCCTTTGCGCATCACCAGAATTCGCCGCGAAAGGTTCATCACTTCGGGAAGTTCGGAGGAAATGATCAGCACGGCCAAACCTTGACAGGCCAGTTCGTCGAGCAACTGATGAATCTCCGCTTTCGCGCCGACATCCACGCCGCGAGTTGGCTCATCGACAATTAAAATTTCGCACTCGCGCGCCAGCCATTTAGCCAGCGCAATTTTTTGTTGATTGCCGCCGCTCAAACCTGCGACCAGCGATTCGATGGACGGCGCTTTGACCCGCAGGCGGTCCGCATATTTTTGCACGAGAGTCTTTTCTTTGCCGCGTTTCACCAATCCGAGATAACTGAGCCTTTTGAGCGAAGAGAGAGAAGTGTTTTCCCGGCAATTCATCGTCAAAACAAGACCGAGGCGTTTTCGATCTTCGGGCAGCAAACCAATCCCCGCTCGCAGCGCGTCGTCCACCGAGCCGGGCAAAAGTGCTTTCCCTTTCACGAAAATTTTTCCCGTCGCCTCGCGGTCTAATCCAAAAATGGCTTGAGCCACTTCGCTGCGTCCCGCTCCGATCAGCCCGGCGAAACCAAGGACTTCGCCCGCGCGCAGAGTGAAACTGACGTTAGAAAATTTCCCCGGCGAAGTAAGATTTTCCACGCGCAAAAGTTCCTTGCCCAATTCGTTCGCCAGATGTTTTGGTTGATGAAAAAGAACTTCGCGGCCCACCATCTGATGGATAACGCGATCGGGATTTGTCTCGGAAATTTTCTCCGTCGCGACGTGCCGCCCGTCCCGCAAAACGGTGAGCGAATCGCACAATCGGAAAATTTCTTCCATGCGATGCGAGACATAAATCACGGTGATGCCGCGTTCCTTTAATTTTTTCAGCAGATCAAAAAGATGTTCGCTCTCGCGCACCGACAACGAACTGGTCGGCTCATCCATCACGATAATGTGCGCCTGGATTCCGACGGCGGCGGCGATTTGCACCAACTGCTCCTGGCCGGTGGAGAGTCGAGAGATGGGTTCATCGACATTTATCTCCGCGCCAATTTCGCGGAGCATTGACCGGGCTTCTTCGCGCATTCGGCTGCGATTGACCCAACCCGCCGTGCGCGGTAAATCGCCAAGGCAAAGATTTTCTGCGACGGAAAGATTCGGACAGAACGCCAGTTCCTGATGCACCATCGCAATCCCAAGTTGGCGAGCGGCGAGTGGGGTGGCTGGATGAATCTCTTTTCCTTCGAGCAAAATCTCGCCTGCATCGGCGGTGTAAATGCCGGCGAGAATTTTTCCCAAAGTGCTCTTGCCCGCGCCATTTTCGCCGATGAGCGCGTGACAACTTCCGCGCTCGATTTCAAAACTCACGCCGTCCAACGCGAGCACGCCGGGAAAACGTTTCGTGATTTTTCGGAAAGAGAGAAAGCTCATTCAATAAATTTGTCGTCCACGAGTGCTCGTAGCCGCCGACGTGAGGAGGCGGATTTACTTTTCTATAAATCCGCCTCCTCACGTTGGCGGCTACCCGCAATTATTTTTTCAATTCCGCGCGCAACCATTCCGGGCGGTTCGTCGTGATGCCATCGACGCCTGCTTTCACTTCTTGTTGAGCGATGCCCGCGTCGTCCACCGTCCAGGTGAAAAGTTTCAGCCCGGCGCGATGCACTTTTTTCACGAACGTCTTGTCGATGGGGAAACGAAAATTCAAATCCAGCCCGTCCAGTTTTGCCGCCTTTGCTTTTTGAATCAGTTCATCGATGTCAGGAAATTGCCCGGTTTGTTTGTCCTTTTTCCAATCAGCCAGCCAATAGACTTGATGTTTTGGAAAGCGCTCTTTGGCCGCCGTCGCCACGTCGTATTTGAAAGTGATGATCGCCAACTGTTTTGTTTTTTTGCCGGACTCTTTCAATGTCCTTTCCAACTCCGGTAAAATTTCCGTCCCCACTTTGATCTCGATAAAAATCCGTTTTCCGTTCGGAATCGTTTCCAGAAACGGTGCCAGCGTCGGAAGTTTTTCTCCGGCGACCGATTCGCCCTTCCATTTTCCGATGTCGATGTTGTGCAATTCATCCCAGGTTTGATCGACGATTTTTTTATCCACGCCGCCGATGCGTTTGGTGTCGAAATCGTGCAGGATCACAATCTTCCCATCCTTTGAAAGATGGATGTCGGTCTCAATGGCGTCCGCTTTTTGCTTCCACGCCAGTTTCATGGAGGTGACGGAATTTTCCGGCGCGTCAAAGGAAGCGCCGCGATGCGCGATAATTTCGACGGCGAGAGTGGATGAAGTTGTGGTGGCCATAATGGAAAAGCAGCCGACGATTTTAAGAATCGTTTTTGGCAGAGGAATTTTCATCGGGCTATTTAGACCTCGCGCAATTCAAAATTCAATCGGCTTCTTCGGAAGCACGATGGTTCTCCGAAATCATTTAGCTTAAAATAAACGCTCGACCTCACCCCGGCCCTCTCCTCCGAGGAGAGGGAGAATCGTTGGCGCGTTTTTGTAATTTGGTGCGGCCGGTTATTATCCGCGTTCTTTTGCAAGTGACCAGAACGCGGAAATGGCACAACGCGCATCTGAATTTTCGACAAATGTCCATGACGGTTCCCTCTCCTCGGGGAGAGGGTTAGGGTGAGGGCGAGCGTTTCTCTTCACTGAATATCTACAACTCATTTGCTGCCCGGTTTCGTTGCCGGAATCGCGACCAAATCTTTTGGCAACTGGTCTGGAGAAAAAGTTTCCACATTTAACGAAATCAAACTAAAGGTCGGCGCGCCGAAATTTGTGGAGCCGCCAGAACGGTCCACGATCATCGCAATGCCGACAGGGACTCCGCTGTTTTCGCGCACAATTTCCAACGTCTCCTGCACGCGACCGCCTTTGGTCACGACATCTTCCACGATGAGAATTTTTTCTCCGCGTGAAATTTTGAAGCCGCGCCGCAAAACCAATTTGCCATCCTCCTTCTCCGCGAAAATAAATCGCGCGCCGAGTTGCCGCGCGACTTCCTGTCCGATGACCAGTCCGCCCATCGCGGGAGAAATGATTGTGGTCGCGCCGAGCGAGCGGACTTTTTCCGCCAATGCCGCTCCTAATTTTTCGACGACCGGCATTTGTTGCAACGCGAGCGCGCACTGAAAAAATTGCCGGCTGTGCAGACCGCTGCGCAAAACGAAATGGCCTTCCAGCAAAGCGCCGGTGTCTCGAAAAATTTCCAAAGCCTCATCGGTTGTCATCGAAGGGAGAATACCGGCCGGGCAAACTTTGCGTCAGTAGAAAATTGTTTGGTCGATTCAAAAGCGGCAGAGGACTGCCGCAGTCCAAGACGCTGGCGCGAAGTAGGAAAGCTTCCGAAGGCGCGAAGCGTCTGGGAGTGCGGCGGTCCTCTGCCGCTCTTTTTTAGACGCGAGATTTTTGCAGAGGCTTTCCTTGGTGATGCTGGAATCGACTCACAAAGTCGGACGCGACGATTTGTTTTCCAATTCACGCCGACTTGCGCTCTCGAATGTTTTTCAAGGCGTCTGTTAAATTTTCCAAAGGCAATGTGTTCATTACGTCCTCCCTTGTCAGCCAGCCTTTGCGCGCAATGCCAGCGCCCAGCCGCAAAAACCCCGCGTGCGCGAACCGATGCGCGTCGCAATTGATCACGCATTTCACTCCTTTATTTTTCGCGTAATGCCAGAGCCGCCAATCCATGTCGAAACGATTGGGTGACGCGTTGAGTTCGATCCATGTTCCGGTTTCCGCGCAGGCATCGATGACCGCGTGTTGATTGACTTTGTAAGGTTCGCGCTCCAGCAAAAGTCGCCCGGTCAAATGCCCCATGATGTGAACGAACGGATTTTCCGCCGCGCGAATCAGACGTTTGGTCGTCTCCGCTTCGCTCTGGGTAAAACCTTGATGAATGCTCGCGACCACCACGTCGAGTTCGGCGAGCAAATCATTTTCAAAATCCAATTTGCCTTCGTTTAAAATATCCACTTCGCAGCCGGTGAGCAGACGAAAATCTTCGCCTTTATCCGCGAGCTTGTGATTGACGGCGCGGATTTCCAAAAGCTGTTGTCGCACGCGTTCGGGTGACAAACCATTGGCCTGCACGGAAGATTTTGAATGGTCGGTGATCGCCCAATACGCGCAGCCGAGTTCCCGCACATGCGTCGCGATCTCTTCCAAAGAATTTCGGCCGTCGCTCCAGTTGGAATGATTGTGCAACGAGCCTTTCAAGTCGGTCCATTCGAGCAGGCGCGGCAAATTATTTTTTTCCGCTGCGTCAAATTCGCCTTGATCCTCACGCAATTCCGGCGGAACAAACGCGAGGTCCAGCGTGGAGAAAATTTCTTCCTCGGTTTTGCAAGTCACGAGCAGGGCCGGGTCGCGCGTTTCCACATCGGATTTGAACAA
>JBBQRQ010000093.1:0-19836 GCA_038214755.1 Verrucomicrobiota bacterium | reverse complement strand
ACGAGTGCGGTATCCCTTCGTGATGACACCCCACGGAGTGACCGGATGTCCGCCGCCAGAAGTTTTACCAGCACCGCCGCCCATCGGATGGTCAACCGGGTTCTTCGCGACCGCGCGGCTCAACGGATGAATTCCGCGGTGGCGACTGCGCCCTGCTTTTCCGAGAACGACATTTTCGTGTTCGGTATTCCCGACCTGTCCAAGAGTCGCGTAACAATTTTCATTCACACGACGTATTTCGCCGGAAGGCAATTTGATTTGCGCGTAACCTTCGTCACGCGACATCAATGTTGCCGCGCCACCCGCGGTGCGAACCATCTGCGCGCCGCGACCGGGAGTTATTTCGATATTATGAATCGGCAAACCAACCGGAATTGCGCTCAGCGGCAAACTGTTCCCAACCTCAGGAGGAGCCGTCGGGCCGCTCATCAATTTTTTGCCAACCGTCAAACCAACCGGCGCGATGATGTAAGTCTTGACGCCATCTTTATATTGCAATAACGCCAGCCGCGCCGTGCGCAGAGGATCGTATTCAATCGCGATCACGTCCGCTTCGACTCCGTGCTTGTGCCGTTTGAAATCGACGAGGCGATGAAACTGTTTATGGCCGCCGCCCCAACCGCGACTGGTAACGCGACCGTAATGATTGCGTCCGCCGGTTTTTTTCTTGATCTCGATCAAGCTCTTTTCCGGATGCGTTTTCGTAATGTCATCGAACGACGCTATGGTGATATAGCGCGTCGATGGCGTTAAAGGTCTAAAGCTCTTTACAGGCATAAAAATCAAAAATCCAAATTACAGCTTGGAGTGCGTTGGCCATCAATCCTGCGCCGGGAAAGGCGTCAGTTATCGGTCACGCTGAAATCGCTGCCGCGCACCCTGCCGGTGCAACGGGACGCGGAATATATCAGCGAGTCTTTGTCGCGCAAGAGGTATTTAGAAATATTTTACGAGCGATGAATGTGTCTGTTTCTATCAACAAATTTCATTGGCGCAATGCGTCGAACTTAAAATCCAAATTCCGAAATCCGAGACGAAAGAGATCCGCAGGCGAAAGCCAAAGTGTTGCAAGAATTGCGCTGGTCGCGAAGTGCTCTTCTGTTGGCAAGTCGTTTTCAGTCTCCCGGTTTCGGAGTTCTTTACATTTAGGATTTCTGAAACGCCGGGAAGCATTTGATGACTTGAAACTGATCGGCAGGCGCCAGCGGGAAAGTAATACTGCTCCAGAGATTTTGAAACTGACCATCTCTGCCAGTAGCTTTGGTATCGTCGATGGTGATGAGAAAATCTCCTTGCCCATCGTGGTACACATTGGCGGCAATCATTGTGGAACCGTCGTGATCCCATTGTATCGGCTGGGGCCACTTGAGATAAAAATAAATCTCGAAAGACTCATCAAAAAATTTGTTTTCTCCAGCCTTGATCCATTCAAACCAGCCCAGAGCTTTTGTAATATTGTTCGCGCCGTCTAAGACGAAGCCGATGAGCCGTTTCTCCGCGTCAGTTAAATGATGGTAGAACGGACACTGCCCGGCAAAACGATATTCCCGTCCTCGAAAGGCAAACACTTCGATATCGCCGGTTTGTTCCAAATAGCTGGCTTGGAATAGACGCGCGTCCTGAAAAATTATAAAGGCAGGATATTTCATCGCAGAAGATAATTGAGAACGATATTACCGGAACCAGGCGCGAGATCATTGCAATATCCGGCCAAAATCGCGGCGTCGCCCGTTTCGTCTTCTCCCCTGGCAATATCGCGGGCATAGGCATTCATCGCGCTGAGAAAATTTGCCGATATGTTATCTGCGTTTGCGAGAATAATAATTCCGCCGAGAAAAGGTAAGACGCGATTGACCGCGCGACCGAACCGGCGAGAGAGCGAGCTAGTGATGACTTGCATCCTTGTAAATTGAGTGTGAACGAAAGCAATGCGCGCGCGCATAAAATTTTCCAGTCCGCCAGCGGGAACGTATGTGCCTTTATTTGCTTTTTGAATAAGTTGGAAAGTCTCTTTTACTGATGCTGCGGCAAATTGTTCGTACCTCTCCAACAACTCTCGCGGCAACAGATCAACTTTCGCCTGGTTTGGTTTGCTGATGATGTTCTCCGCCGTTTTAGTGCCTGGCCCAAAAGCGTCCGCTAACAAGTCGCTTTCCTCTTTTGTGAAATTCACAGTCGGCGGAGTCGGACCAGGTCCCTCCGTTGTCATAAGCGACGAACTGCTGGCGGTGTGAACGAACACGCTGTGCCATTGGAGCCGAAGATTTCCAGAAGATGGCTCTGTCGTTATAAGACTATTGGCCAACACGCCATCGGCATACAACATCGGTCCAAGAATGTTGGTGTAGTTGCTCGAAGGAGTAAACGTGATGTTCACCTCTCCGGAATAAACACCGCCATTGGTGAGAGATGTTGCATCGCCCTCACGCACCAGAGGGTCACTGCCGAGCACCAATTCTGTGAGATTGTCAAACCCATCGCCATCTGTGTCTTCACCGTATCCAATAACAAGATAAAATCCCATCTCCACACCGCAGCAATTATCTGGGCCAGGTCCGTTCACGCTGAAGGAAGTTGTCGTGGGCCAAGTGGTTTGGTCCCATGGTAACGGGGGCAGCGCTGGTTCCTTATCTTCCCATTTCTTGTATTTCGCATCACTCGTTTCGGAACCACTGTCGCTGAAATTTTCATGCGGCGTGACTTGATTGGAATGCACAAAACTCGTCTTGTTTGTGCCGACCGCTGCTGGAACGTAATTGGTCAATATTTCCCAGGTCGTATTGGTGTCGAGCGTCGAGCGATGCTCAACGATGTACATTTCTCCTTCAACGCTCGGCCACGTCAAAACTACGTTGCTGCTCTGGATCGAGAGAGTGAGTCCCTCAATCGCGGAAGTGAAATGAACGGAGGCGAGAAGAACTATTGCCGTAATGAATACGCGAATATTTTTCATAAGTTTTGTCTTTGACGGGTTGACGTTAAGAAATTGATTTCCACGACGCAAGTCAATTGTCCCATAGTCTATGGCTAGCCGATATTCTCATGTTTTCGTTGGCGAACCGTGGCGGCAGTTAAAAAACATCGCGAAATTTTAGGTGAATCGATTCGGCGGCATCGAAAACATGCAGGCCTAAGTCAGGAGAAACTCGCGGAAAAGGCCGAGCTTCATCCGACCTATATAAGCCATCTGGAATGCGGAAAAAAAACAATCGCGGTGGACTCTTTGGTTAGAATTGCCAACGCTTTAAAAGTTCGACTCCGCGATTTGGTTTGGGAAGTTTAATTCATTTCAGCCATTCGCTACAGAACTCTGAAAATGCAATCGCAAATCCTGCGGCGTTTGGCGTGTCCCCCGCCGAACGCATCGAATTTATTTTTTTTGCGACAAGTGTTCTTGTTTTAAAAATTTCAAGGCACCTGAGTGGGATGCAAGAGATAGGCGAGGAGATCACGCACCTGCGTTTCATTAAGAGCTTCGAGCAAACCTTCGGGCATCAATGAAAGCGACGACTGCCGAACTTTTTCAATCGCCGCGCGTTCGAGCGTGACCGCCTCCGTCATCGTTTGCAAAGTAATCGTCCGCTCTGTTTTTGCCGAGACCATGCCGTTGAGAGTTCGCCCATCTTTCAGATCAACGATGGACATGCGAAAGTCAGCGCTCACCGCCGCGCTCGGATCGACGATGTTCTCCAGCAGATAATCCAAATTGTCGCGGCTTGAACCGGTGAGGTCGGGTCCAACTTTTCCGCCATAACCGTAAAGAGTGTGGCACGTCGCGCAGGAAGTATTGAAAACAACGCGACCCCGACTTTTATCGGCAGCGGCGAGAATGGCGGGCCTCAATTTCGTTTTCAATTGCGCGATCAATTGTTTTTTCTCAGCGGGGCTGTCGCGCAGTTCGCCCCAGACTTCGGCCAGTCGCGCGGTGAGTTTCTCATCGTTGAAACTGCGAATTTGCCTCGCGTGAAACGGCGTGAGGTCGGTGCGCGGAATTTTTCCCGCGGCCATTTCATCGAGCATTGCTTCGGCGAACGATGGGCGCGAAACCAAAACGTCCATGACCGGACGGCGTTCGGTGAAATGGACTTTGGTATAGTTCGTCGCCAGTTTTTTCCCAATTTCTGGATCATCGAAAAGCGCCAAACCTCGTACTGCGGTCGAGTTGAGAAATCTCACGTCCAATAGTTGCTCGCAAATCTCGCGGAGGTCAGGAGGGCGTTTCTCAATTAGAGTTTGCAAAGCGACGCGTCGGAAATTGAGATCAGTTTTGCGGTCCAGCGCGATGCGTTTGATTTCATCGAGCGCGCGGCCATCGCCGAAGAGCGCGCTCAAATCGCGGACGTGAGCACGCAGAAAAATATTTGTTGAGACGGCTAGATTATTTTGGAAGCCGTCCCAAGCGATTGGTTTCTTTGCTTTGCTCCAGCCGCGCAACGCTTCGGATAATCCATCCAAAATATTTGTTTGGAACGGCTCCGATTTTTTAGCGGTCAACTTCAACAACTCGTTCAACGGTGCCGGATTTTTTTCGAGGTCTTCGCCCAAACGGCGCGCGATTAATTTTCGCACCGTGGATATCTGGCAATCAGCGGCGAGTTTAACAAGTGAGTCAGGTTCCGCATCGCCAACGGGAATCAATCCATACCAAATCATGAGCGGAAGATTGTGGTCGTTGGCATCCTCGCTGTGAGAGAGCAGGGGCGCGGCAAGTTCCACTCGTTGAAAAACCGGCAGGCGTTGCAACGTGCTGGCGAGCGCCAGACGAACGAGAGCGGATGAATCTGTTTTTGCGAGATGGATGAATCCTGTCAAAGTAGTGGGGCAGGCATCCTGCCTGCCACCGGGGCTTCCAGCCCCAGTTTCCAACGCGGGCAAGATGCCCGCAGAGGCAGGCTGGAAGCCTGCCCCACTAGGGCGCGTGGACATTACGGTATCAAGCGGCCAAAAATCGGTGAGCAAACGAATCGCCCAAACGCGAACGTGTTCGTTG
Source organism: Verrucomicrobiota bacterium (assembly GCA_038214755.1). Classification (GTDB taxonomy): domain Bacteria; phylum Verrucomicrobiota; class Verrucomicrobiia; order Limisphaerales; family CANJXF01; genus CANJXF01. Next base: position 14,846 of record JBBQRQ010000093.1, on the reverse strand, counting down.
GAGTGATGCAGCAGGTCACGTAAAAAAATTTCGTCCGCCGCGCCAATGGCGTAGAGCGACCACACTGCGCGCAATCTCATCACTTCATTTTTTTCGCGCGCGAACATTTCCAGCAGTTCTATTTTCGCGGTTTGAAAATTGACGCCAGTGGTTGCGCGTTCGGCGAGTTGCAATCGCGCCTGGCGGACAAACCATTCATTGGTGTGCGAATGCAATTTCACCAGTTCACTCACACTCAACTTCGCCAGATCGGCGACTGGATTTTGCCCGAAGCTCGACGGGAGTCTCGCTCTACCGTTGGCTCTGTCGTAAGTAATTTTGTAGATGCGCCCGGACGTGCGGTAAACCCCGGTTGCTTCATGACATTCGCCAATGTCATTCCAATCGAGGACGAACACGCCACCGTCTGGCCCGTAGCCGAGTTCAATTCCGCGAAACCAGGTGTCGCCGAAAATAAAGGGATCTTTCCCATGCCGCCCCACGTAGCCCGAACCAGTGCGTTCCAGAATTTCCTGATTCACGCGACGACCGTTGTAATTGATCGTGAACAAATGCCCGCGATATTCCGCCGGCCAATTGTCGCCCTGATAAATCATCGCGCCGCTGTGCGCGTGTCCGCCGCCGAACGCATCGGCTGCTCCGTCGAGGGATTTCGACCAGCCAATCGCCGTGTCGAAGTGCCAATGGTCGGCGTGCATATCAATCAATTCATAAGCGCGCGGATTCGGATCGATGGTGTGCGCCGTGACGAAATGCGCGCCGGGAATCATGTGCCAGAGATGGCCATTGACCGTGTTGACGAAAAACGCTTCACCGGTCGCGTCCCAATCCAGTCCCCACGGATTCATCGTGCCGGTGCAAACGCTTTCAAAAATTTTCCGTTGGGGATGATACCGCCACACGCCGCCGCGCAATGGAATTCGCGTGGAATCAGGGGTGCCGGGCGCGCCGATTTCCCCAGGAGCAGAACCGCCGCAGCGTCCATAGAGCCAGCCATCGGGTCCCCAGTGCAAACCGTTGGCGAAGTTGTGATAGTTCGACTCGGGCACCTTGAATCCGTCCAACACGACTTCCGTTGCGCCGTCGGGAATATCATCGCCATTTTTATCTGGAATGAAAAATAGTTGCGGCGGACACAAAGCCCACACTCCGCCATGACCGATTTCGATGCTCGTCAGCATCTGGACGTTTTTAGTAAAAATTTTGCGTGAATCGAAATGGCCGTCGCCGTTTTTATCCGTGAAAATTAAGATGCGGTCGCGCAATTGAAGGTCGAATCTTTGGGGGCGTTCGGCATAAGTATAATTTTCCGCAATCCAAAGGCGGCCACGCGCGTCCCACGCCATTGAGATAGGATTCCGCACGTCGGGTTCAGCAGCGAAAACGGTCGCTTTGAAGTGGGGTGGCAATTGTAATTTCGCCAGAGACTCTTTGGGCGAAAGGGGAGTGGCGGTCTTATCCTTTTCGCTGTTGTAAATAGCAGGAAACTCCACAGCGCCACGAGCGATGATCGCGAGCAGGAGAATTAGACTGAGATAAAAATAGAGCCGTTTCATCCGAAGTGGGAAATCTTTTGCCGCGTGATCAATAAGATTAAATTGGTTGCCGAAATAAATTCTCGGAGAGGAGCGCCGATTTCTCAATTGGCATGACGCCGAACACTCGACTGGAACGAGCCGAACCGGAGTTCGGCGTTCCATTGCAAGACGCCGGTCCGAAAAATTATTCTGGCAACCAGTCTATCGGGATGAGAATAGCAAAAAAGCTATTTTTCTTTTTTTGCGGGATGACTGGACATCTCGGAATCAAGATTGTCCCGAAGGGATTGCTGAGAATAGCCCGGCGTTTCAACGCCGGGAAACGAAGCGCGATTCATAAGTCCCGAAGGGACGGCCGAAACGCCTGGCAATTGGATGGCTTTTCAGCCGTTCCTTCGGAACTGACTCCTTCTCCATCTCTATCCCGGCGTTCAAACGCCGGGCTATTATCAAATGTCACTCTCGGGACAGACTCAGATAATCCGTTGCTCAAAAAGTGAGATGCGCTCATTAGACCACACGACGCAAAAGAAAGTTTGCATCAAGGGCGTTTTCTCCGAAAATCATTTTGGAAATGACTATCACCCAAGAGGCGCCAATTCCCGTCGCGCCACCCGCCACCGATTTTTCCCGCCCGCCCGTGAAGCGGAAGAAAAATGTTTTCAAACTTTTTGGCGAAGTTCTCGAACATGGCGGTCCGGGTTATCTCCAATTCGCCATTACCAATCTTTGCAACGCCAAGTGCGATTTCTGCGGATTCGCGGTGGATAAATTTGATCCGAAACAACGCCGCAGCGTCACGTTGCAGGAGGCCAAAGATGTCATCGACATCGCGGTGAAAAATCACATCGGCTATCTGTTGTTTGTCGGCGGCGAACCGCTCATCCACAAAGAACTTCGCGCGATGGTGCGTTACGCCACTGAGTCGGGCGTTCACGCAATGATCTGCACCAACGGTTCGCTTTGGACTGAGAAAAACATGCGCGATTTGGCGAGGGAAGGTTTGAGCAGCGTCATCATGTCGATTGATTCGCACGACGTGACGAAGCATGAGAAAAATCGGGGGCTGCCCGATGTTTGCCGAAAAATTAAACGCGCCAACGAGGTTTTTAAAGAACTGGGAATTCAAACCACCGCCAGCGTCACCGCCAGCAAACTCATCGACGACTACGAAAAACTTCCCGAATTTTTGCAAACGCTTGGCTTCACCAGTTGCACGTTCAGTTATCCGCTGACCTCACTGGCCTCGAGCTATCTTAGTTTCAGCGATTCCAATCTGGTGAACTACAAAACCGAGGAACTCATCCAGGTTTTCGAAAAGATCAAAGACATGAAGCGGCATAGCGGTTATCCGGTGGTGAATCCAACGGAGTCGCTGACCGAAATGCAACGGCACCTGAAAAAGGAGCCGGAAAAATTCGGCTGCCTCGGCGGGCACAAATATTTTTATCTCGACTGGAATTTGAATCTCTACCGCTGTCACGCCTGGGAATCGCCCATGTGCAACATCTACGAATTCGATCAAACGAAAATCATTCGCGATGGCTGCACCAAGTGCATGATTGATTGCTATCGTGATCCGAGCGTTCTGCAGTTTGTTGCGATCAGCGCCAGCGATGCCTACAACAATCTGAAAAAAGGCAAAGTTCTTTCCGCCGCGAAAAATATTTTTGACCGCCGCAACCTCACTTCGCTCAAGGCTGTTTGGGATGACCGCAAGTGGATTGGAAAGGTTTAGTTGCCGGCGGAGATCGTGGTATCTGCGTGAGAGATTTTTCCGAAGACGGGGAGAGCGTTCAAACAAACTTTTCCGTGCCGCCCAACTTCTTGATTTCCTTTGACAGAAGATCAGCCTGCATTTCCAACGCCTTATTTTCTAATTCAAGCTGCTTTGTCCGTTCCGCTGCCAGTTCATCCAACACGCCCGGTTTCTGGTAACTATGGTAGCAGCCGACGTGAGGAGGCTCACTTCAAACTCGGAACAAGTCAGAGCCTCCTTACGTCGGCTGCTACCTGGAAAGGAATTCCGCGACCACGGCAATTTCCCGCTGCAACGTTTCATGCAGACGCTTCAATTGCGCAAGTTCTTCCACGTCCTTGAAATCCAGCTTCGCCCAGCCTTGACGCAGGATGAAGCCTTGCGGGTCTTCCGCGATTTCGCGCAACGTCTCGATGTCGCCGTTGTCCTTCGCGTGATTGATGGCGGCAGTCAGTTTTTGAAACGTCTCCAGCTTGTCCGGCTCGTTGGCGTAGCGGTCGGGATGATACAGTTTCACCAACTTTTTCCAGAGCAACGTCAACTCGGCTTCTTGCTCGAGGGTCAGTTGCTTCTTTTTGTCCGCCGCTGCTGCCAGTTCTTCGTAATCCTTGTTCGTTTGCGTTTTGGCCTGCTCGAAATTCTGCTCTGCCTGTTTCGCTGCTTCCGAATCGCCGCGCGTGAGTGAATCCAAAAACTTCCGCCGATAATCCACCGTGAGTCGAAGCTGATCGCGCTTCTGGTAATGCTGGCGCAACTGCCAGAAAAGAATCGCCTGCGTGGCATCCACTGGCGACTTCTCCTTGGTGTAATTGACTTCCAATTCCGCCAAACGCGCCCGTGCGCCCGTCACAAGCTGCCGGAACTGCCTTAACTCTGGGTTGAGACAGAGAAACGCGCTCGACACTGAAGCCGAATGCATCGTCGCGCACAATCAGGCGAATGACTTAAATCCTCTCCTTTACCTCAACCGTCGGCGAGCGAAACGTTTTGCCTTTGTCCAGTTTGATTTCGACTTGAGGCAACACCCACACCGCACGCGTTACGCCTTCGATTACGGCATAGCCAGAACGCGCCTTGTGGCGAGTCAATACTGCTTCGATTTCGACTGGTAGCCGGGTCTGAAGCCAGCGCAGGCCGTCGGGCATTAGCTTAAACGACGGATTCTCCGCGATTTTCTGCGCCACGATGTTTTGGAGATAGTCCGTGCTGAAGGCCACCCACCCGCTGTCTTTTTTCCCGCGCTCACTGCGGACCCGGTAGAGCCACAATCGCTCGTAAGCCGTCAGCGTTTCCTTTACGGTTTTGGCCGTGAGTTCAGTGAGCCGTTTCGCATCGGGCGGCGTCACGGCCGCCTCGGTAGCCGGTTGAGAAGATGACTGACAAACGCTTTCGAAATTGCAGACGCGCGCTGGCAGGACAAAGGGCTGGCTGGGCGCGCTCCAGAAGTAGCAATTGCCTGGAATCGGTTCGCTGCGGAGGAAGCCCAGAATCTCGTCGCTGAAATAGGCATTGTGCTTCTTGAGGGTTTGCAGATCGCTTTCGTTGAGCAGGTGCAATGCGAAGAAATTGTCGCCTTGGCTGATAATCTGACTGGAAATGGAACTCGGCTGTTGGGTGACGAGGATGCACCCCAGCCCATACTTGCGCCCTTCCTTCACCCAACGCACAAACACGTTTCGGTCGTCCAGCACGCGGTCGCCCAGCATGGTCTGCGCCTCTTCCAAAACCGCAAGGCAGCGAACCGTCGGTCCCGCTACGTCAGTCAGATGCCGAACGTTGTGGTGAAAGATGCGCCGCATCAGCATTCCCGTGGTGGCCAGACCGTCCTCGCCTCCCAGCAGAGAGATGTCAACGATCACCACGCGATTGAGCCGCAACTCCTCGAGGATGTTCTTGCCCAGAGTTGCGCCAGCCCGATGCAGCCGCCGAATTGGCGGAACAAGATTATTTTTAATCGCGGCGATGCTGACGTCACCCTCACGAGGTTTGTAGGAAAGCAACGCGCCGATTTTCTTGTCGTCGGAAGTGAATCCGTTCGCGGCGAGTAGTTCGACCAGTTGTTTCCAGGCTTTCCATTCGAGACCGCGCAGCAGGTTCGCGAAAACGGTCTCTTGCTTCTCTTGCGGAATAAAGGCAGCGACGATGTCCTGCGGCGGAAAATCGCCGAAGTCCACGAAAGCGTTGCCCTTCACCACGCTGGCATGAGCCGCACCAACTTTGCGATTGGTGTAGAGCGAAATCCGATTTCGCAGCGCGGGCACGTCCACCAAGCCGGGACGCCCGTGTGCATCTGGCAGGGCATATTCGCCTTCCGGATCAAAGATCAACAAGCCGACATCCGGCGGCGAAGAATAAAGCTGCGAGACCAGATACTTGATTAAATTACTTTTGCCGTAACCCGCGCGTGCGAACACAAAACTCCGTTTGCCCTTCAGTCGTCCCATACTGAATCGAATCGGAACATTCTTGAGTTCCCGCTGGCCGTAAACCAAATGTCCGAGCGGCACGGCGGTTGGATCGTCTTCCAAGCCGACGTTGCAAAGAAACGCCAGCGCTGATTCCGATGGAATCCGTACCTTGCCGCCGAGCGTGGCGAAGGCGCGCTCGCCGACGGAGAATTTGAATTTGCCCGCGCGCGACTGCGCTTGCAGATGGCCGAGCAATTGCATTTTCAAATTGTAGCGCAGCATCTGGCGCATGAGCGGTGCGGGCACGGCGTCTTCAGTCTTGGCCAGATCGCCCAAGTAGGCATCACCGCGATCTGTCGCCAGTTGGCCTGCGGCTTGATAGCGGCTGACGCGCCCAACGAGCGCCTCGGTCGCGCTCAATTCGACGAGCAGAAACTCGCCGAAACCGGGCAAGCCGCGCTCGTGATGCGGCACGACCACATCTACTTCCAACTGGTGCGGCAGCGGCGAAAAGCCTTTCAGCAGACCGACTGCCGGTGTGTTTGCGTAAAGATCAGGCTGCGTCTTGTTGGTCACTATGAATCTCCTCGGTCAACTGCTTGCCCAAAAGCATTAATTGCCTGGCCGTTCGCGCCACGGCTGGATCGCGCTCGTCGATTCGCTCCAACAACATTTTTTCAAGCATCTCGACTTCCAGTCCGCCGAGCCGGGCGTGCTCGTGTGCTTGGATGAGAGCTTGCGGATAGCCGCGTATCGGAAAACTCCCGCGCCCGGAGTCGTGCAGCAACGACATAGCTTCGTCCACGCGGTCGCGCTGCCAGACCGCGACGTCCACCGGCAACAGCGGCACATTCTCGCCGCGGTCCAGCCGGGCGATGTGCAAGCAACCCAAGGCCCGGCTGCCGATCCAACGATACTGCGCCGGCGCAGCCTCGCGCTCCAGTTCGGCTGGGATGGAGAGATACGCCGGCTCGCCACTGGCGAAGCTTTCGTTCAATCCGAGCGCGACCGACAGGTAGTTGAGCACACGCGATCGCTTGGCCACGCCTACCAACAAATGACCGTGCTTCGCCGTCAGCAATTCAAACTTCTCTCCGATCCGCTGAAAGACCAGGTCCGTCAGCATCACGCTGCGCAGAAGCCCGTCGCGAATCAAGAGCTTGGCCGGCGGCTGGCTGGCCAATTTCAAGAGCGCCGCCCATTCCATCAACTCGCGCAGCATGGACAGCAAATGACTCCGCTGAAAATCCGACTGCGGCAGCAATTGTTGCCAGTCCAATTGGAGGTAAGCGACAAACCGTTGCAACCGCTCATTCGACTGGAAAAAGAACCGTACGATTTCCTCCGGCTTCAGCGACTGCGCGATGAATTCCTCAAAGTAGATTTCACCGAGGCTGTCGGCCACGCGCACGACCTGTAATCGAATCGGCTCCAAGCTCAACCGGTTTTCCCCACCGTCAGTCGCCACCGTAGCAATCACGGAGAGCGGATGCAAACCAGCGCAGGCGCGGATTGGTTTTGGGCGATGCGGCGTTAGCTTCTTCTGCGTCGCACACAGTTGAGGCCACTCCTGGTTGAGGGCCAGTTCTAAACTCCGCTGAAGCCGAGCCAGCCTGTCCGTTGTGAAATGCATCGTCGGCGATTCTAGTCTGTGAAATCTTGTGAGAATACCAAAATTTTGTCACAGTTTCCTAAGTTTTCATACCACACTACCGGCAACGGGTCAGTTCCTAACTCGGTAACATTTCTGAACTTCTCGCCTCCCCGCCCCACCGAAAGAACTTGTGGACAATTTTCTGACAATGGAATGATCCCTCTCCCCGCCAATGCGACAAATCAAACACCCAGTTGCCGTTGATGTTCCCGCTTCGCGTGCAAAATGCGAAAGACAATGACGCGCTCGCCTTCAACGGAATAGAAAAATTTTAAGGAAAACGGCGCGCTGCTCAAACTTGTAAATTCAGCAATCGAACCAATGTTGCTTTCACTTTTTTGAATTCCTCCGGCGTCAAAACGCCGAGGTGGACATCAAAGTGCGCCAGTGAAATGGGTTGGATTTGTTGGAGATGAAATGCGCCGGGTTTTAGAAACGGTTTGGCGATGGTAAGTTCCCAACGGTTTCCGCGCACGGAGGTGGTGTGTGGAATGACGACCAGCAAAGCCAATTCGTCGTCGTCGGGAAAATCGCTCAGAATGAGCGCGGGCCGGACTTTGGCCGCCATGCCGAAATCAACGCGCCAAATTTCACCGGGCAGCGTTCTTTTCATCTTCGGCTTCCATGGCGTCGAGCATTTGGAATCGCTCCAGCGCCAGACGGTCACATTCAACGAGCGTCGTGGCGTCTTCCTCTGATTCAACGATGCAGCGCATTATTTCCCGCCGCGCTGTGCGCGACAGCTTGGGAATTTCAGAAATAATTTCTGCCTGGCTCATGTTGGGAATTTAATTTCGCCGCCGCGCTTTGACAACCGTTTAAAATCTGACGGGGCAATGTTGCTCGAAATCATGGCGACGATGGTGCGAAAGGTCGTGGCGATTTACATCGCGACCACTTCCACGCGCGGAGAAAAACCGAGTTGATGAAGAAGCGCCTCGCAATCGTCCCAGGCAAGGCCGAAGGCGCGAACATCCGCCACACCGAGGCGGGCGATGACGGATGAAATCGTCTGGGCATCGCATTCGGCAAGCTCGCCGTCCATCAAGGCGCGTTCCGCCCAATCCACCAACTGCGCCGACGTGATCTCGTGATGAAGATACGCGGCGATTTTGTCGGCAACGGTTTGTTTCGTGATCGTCATGGCTGCATCCTACATTTTCTGGTGGCCTTTATCCACCGGGAATTTCTCGTGAGTTTCAACTAGCTTGCCCGTGTCGTCATAAATCTCTTGCCAGAAACGCACGGTGGTTTCATCGGTATCCACTTCTTTCAAATAACGCGCCTGCCAACCGAATCACGCGGTCACGTCCAGACGATAACACCGTCCGCCGCCGGGCAAATCCTCCCAACGACCAAATTTAGTTTCGTTTTGATGCCGCGAACTCATTTCAGATTTTCTTGCGCGACAGAGGAACGAATTTTTTCCCGGTTGGCCCCCACGATCCGCCTTCCTCCAAAGTTGACGAACCATTTGAACTTAAGCAATCTCACCGGCCTGATGAATTTGAGAAATCCTATTTTGCTTGCGCCTCTGGTTTTTTCTTTGACCGCGAACGCTGTGACAGAAACAAACAAAGTTCGCCCACTCGCGCTGGAGGAAGCCATTCAACTCGCCTTGCAACACAACCTCGATGTGCAAATCGAGCGGGTGAATCCGCAAATTGCCCGCTTTAATTTAAGCGGTCTTTACGGCGCGTATGATCCAACGTTCAGCGTGCAACTCGAACAAAGATTTAATTCGTCGCCGGGCGGATTTGATTCGCGCACCGGGCTGACGATTCCCGGCAACGAAACTTATGTCGAATCTCTCCAACCCGGTTTGTCCGGCGTTTTGCCCAGCGGACTCAAGTACGACATCAGCGGAGATTTGTTGAATCGCAGCAGCGGAACCCGCGCTTTTGTCAACACCACCTTCGCGACCAATGGCGTGCTCATCACGACCAACAATAATATCCAAACGGAAAATCGCGGCTTTCAATACAACCCAACTATCGGGGTCAATCTCGCTCAACCGTTGCTCAAAAATTTCTGGGTCGATAACACGCGCCAGCAAATCTGGGTGGACCGGAAAACGTTGCAAATCACCGAGCTGGGCGTTCGCCAGCAAATTATGAATGTGGCCAATCTGGTGGAGCGCGCTTATTACGATTTAATTTTTGCCATCGAGAACGTGCGCGTGCAGGAAACGGCGCTCGAACTGGCGGAGCGTCTGCTCTCCGAAAATAAACGTCGCGTGGAAGTGGGCGCGCTGGCCCCGCTCGATGAGAAACAAGCCGCGGCCCAAGCGGCGGGGAGCAGCGCGGATTTGTTGAGCGCCCGCGCCAACCTGGAAGCGCAGGAGAATGTTTTGAAAAATTTGATCACCGACGATTACAAACGGTGGCACGACGTGGACATTCAGCCGATCGAGAAATTGCTCGCCGTCCCCGAAAAATTTGACTTGATGGAAAGTTGGGGAAAAGGAATGACGCAACGGCCTGACCTGTTGCAATCGCGGGTGGATATTCAGCGGCGCGACATCGTGCTGCGCTACGAACGCAATCAACTTTTTCCGCAACTCGATTTAATCGGCAGCTATGGGCGCAACGGTCTGGACAGTCATTGGGGCGGGGCGCTGCGGGACATTCGCGACGAAACTAATCCGCGATTTTCCTACGGCGTTTTGTTCAGCATCCCACTGAGCAATCGCGGACCGCGCAATCTTTACCGCGCGTCGAAGGCGGAAAAAGTTCAAGCCTTGTTGCAATTAAAAAAGCTGGAGCAAAATATTCTGGTGCAGATCGACGACTCGGTGAAGTTGGCGCAAACGAGTTTTGAGCGTGTGGACGCGACTAAACAAGCCCGCCTCTATGCCGAATCCGCCCTCTCCGCCGAGCAAAAAAAATTGGAGAACGGAAAAAGCACCAGCTTCGTCGTCCTGCAACTTCAACGGGATTTGACCACGGCGCGCTCGGAAGAAATTCGTGCCCTGGCCGATTACAACAAAGCCCTCGCCCAACTCGCGTTCAACGAAGGAACAAGTCTGGAAAGAAATCATCTCTCGTTGGAGGTGAGATGACGGATTCTGCGAGGGTAGCATCTGCCTCTGGCGGGTGCGAAAACGTTATTCGATGTTCAGCGTTCGATGTTGGATGTTCGATTTTCCAAAATTAAACCCCCATCGAACATTGAACATCGAACACCCAACATCGAACATCGAAATAAAAAAACTTTTCGCACCCGCCGGAGGCAGATGCTACCCAGAAAAATTAAGATGATGAGTCAGACCCCCGCCCTGCCCGTCTAAATTTTCCATGGATTCCCCCAGGACAACCCGGTTGCGAATTTCGCTCGATGGAAAATTCTTTCGCCTCGGAAAAGAAAAATTCTTCGTCAAAGGAGTAACCTACGGCCCATTCGCTCCGGGACGCGATGGCGAGACTTTTGCCTCGCCGGAAAACACCGCGCGAGATTTCGCTTTGATGGGAGAACTCGGCGCCAACGTCCTTCGTATTTACGCTGTCCCTCCGCGCTGGTTTCTCGACTTGGCGCAGGAAAATGGATTCAAACTTTTTATTGATATTCCGTGGAGCAAACATCTTTGTTTCCTCGATTCGCAAAAATCCAGGCAAGACGCCTGCGCCTCCGTTCGCCAGGCCGTCAAAGCTTGCGCCGGGCATCCCGCAGTTTTCGCCTACAGCGTCGTCAACGAAATCTCTCCTGACATCGTTCGTTGGAGCGGCGCGCGCGCGGTTGAAAATTTCCTGGATTCTCTCGTGGACGCCGCCAAAGATATCGACGCCGATTGTCTCTGCGCCTTTTCCAATTTTCCACCCACGGAATTTCTGCGACCGCAAAACATGGATTTCGTTTGCTTCAACATTTATCTCCACCAGCAGAAACCCCTGGAAAATTATCTGGCGCGTTTGCAGATGCACGCGGACACCAAACCGTTGCTCATCGGAGAATTTGGAATTGATTCATTGCGCGAGGGCGAAGCGCAAAAGTGCGAGATGCTCAATTGGCAAATTGAAACGGCTTTTCGCAGCGGTTTGGCCGGGACGGTGATCTTTAGTTTCACCGATGATTGGCACAAGGACGGCAAACAGATCGAAGATTGGGGAATGGGACTCACGACACGCGCGCGCGAAAAAAAAGAGTCGTTCTTCGTCGTGCAAAACAGTTTTTCCACCGCGCCGTATTTTCCGTTACCGCAAGCGCCAAAAGTTTCCGTCGTGGTCGCCAGCTACAATGGGGCGCGCACTTTGAACGCGTGTCTGGATTCTCTCGAACACCTCAATTACCCGGATTACGAAGTGATCCTGGTCGATGACGGCTCGACCGACGCGACGATGCAAATCACATCGCTCCACAAAAATGTTCGTTACATTTTCCAGCCGCACCAGGGACTTTCTATCGCGAGAAATACCGGCATCGCGGCCGCCACCGGCGAGATCATTGCGTTCACAGACTCAGATTGCCGCGCTGACGAAGACTGGCTCTATTATTTAATCGGCGATTTGTTGAACAGCAAATTTGCCGGAATCGGCGGACACAATTTTCTTCCGCCCGAAGATTCGCTGGTCGCTGCGGCGGTTCAAGTTTCTCCGGGCGGCCCGGCCCACGTCATGTTGAATGATCGTCTGGCTGAACATATCCCGGGCTGCAACATGGCGTTTTACCAATGGGCTTTGCACGAAATCGGCGGGTTCGATTCGATCTACCACAAGGCCGGGGACGACGTTGACCTTTGCTGGCGGCTGCAACAGCACGGTTACAAACTCGGCTTCAGCCCCGCGGGATTTGTCTGGCATTATCGACGATCCACCATCGCCGGTTATTTGAAACAGCAACGCGGTTATGGCGAAGCCGAAGCGATGCTCGTGCGGCGGCATCCCGAATATTTTAATTTGTTCGGCGGCAGCATGTGGCAGGGTCGAATTTACACCGCGTCAAAATTCGGCGTCACTTTGAACAAGCCGATTATCTATCACGGAATTTTCGCGACGGGATTTTTTCAAACGCTTTATCGCGCTCAACCGGCGGCCGCGTTGATGTTCTGCACCACGCTCGAATATCATTTGCTCATCACCTTGCCGCTCTTCGTTTTGGCCGTTCCTTTTCGCCATCTGTTCCCGTTGGCCATTGCCAGCGCGCTCTTCCCCATTGCCGTCTGCGTCGCCGCCGGAGCGCAAGCGGAACTGCCAAAAAATAAACGGCGATTCTGGTCGCGACCACTGGTGGCGCTGCTCTTTTTTCTGCAACCGATCTGGCGCGGCTGGGCGCGTTATGAAGGCCGTCTGCGAAATCGACCGACACCGCCGGCCGCTCACGAAACTTTGGAATCGCTGCAACTCAAAGACAGAGGCGGTCCAGTCGATCACGTCGAATATTGGGCCGAACATGGGATGGATCGAATCGATTTTATTCGCAGTATCGTCGCGCGCCTGGAAGAACAAGGCTGGCAATATAAAACCGACACTGGCTGGAGCGAATTCGACCTGGAAATTTTTGGAAATCGTTGGAGCAATTTGCAACTGACCAGCGTGGCCGAACCCCATCGCGGCGGAGAACAAATCTTCCGCTGCCGTTTGCGCACCTCGTGGTCGCTCCCCGCGAAAGTGGCCTTCTGGTCTGCGCTGGGTTTCGAATTATTGATGATCGGTTTTGTGGGCAGCGCCTTGCCGTGGCTCTGGGCGCTGCTGGCGATTCAACCTCTTCTCGCCTGGTTCTTCTCCCGCGAACAACGCGACCTGCAACGGATTATCGCGGTCACGTTGGATGACGTCGCGAAACGCCGCGGCCTTTTAAAAATAAGAGAAACAGAAGCCTCCGACAAATCCCCTTCTCCCTAACCTCGTAGCGCAGGTTTTTAACCTGCCGTATCGCAGGCTTGCAACCTGCGGGATGTCGCGACGCCCTGCCGGTTGCAAATCGGCGATACGGCAGCTTGCAAAGCTGCGCTACGTCAAAATCACCATCCGCGTTTTAACGGTTTTCATTTTCTTATTTTTTCAATTCGTCAAAACCGTTGAAACGGTTTTAATTCCAGCCGGTTTCAACCACCCAGCTAAAGCAGGGTGTTAATGAAAACCGAATTTTCACTCATGCTCCAATATCACGAACTTCTTCGCCTTGTTTTGGAAAAAGGAAAATTCAAACCCGACCGCACGGGCACCGGAACATATTCCATTTTCGGTGCGCAAGCCCGTTTCCCATTGCAAAATAATTTCCCGCTGCTCACCACCAAAAAACTTCATCTACGCTCCATCATTTACGAATTGCTATGGTTTCTTCGCGGAGACAGAAACGTTCGTTATTTGCAGGAAAACAAAGTGACTATTTGGGACGAATGGGCGAACGAAAAAGGCGACCTGGGCCCCGTCTATGGAAAGCAATGGCGCAATTGGGTGAAAACAAGAAGTCGATCCCGTCAATTGGCTGATCCGGCGGCAAATCAGCCGACCCTTTTTGACGTGGGCGAATCCAGCGATGACGCCCTCGTCACCGCCGCCGGGCCGCGAGTACGAAGGAGCACTCACGGCATTGATCAAGTTGCGCAAGTTATCGATCAAATTAAAAAAAATCCTGACAGCCGGAGATTAATCGTCAGCGCGTGGAACGTTGCCGACATAGACAGCATGGCGTTGCCACCGTGCCACGCGCTGTTTCAATTTTATGTCAGCGATGGCGAATTGAGCTGCCAGCTTTACCAACGCAGCGCCGATTTGTTTTTGGGTGTTCCATTCAACATCGCCAGCTACGCGTTGCTGACGATGATGGTGGCGCAGGTTTGCGGACTGAAGCCCGGCGATTTCGTTCACACGTTTGGCGATTTGCATCTTTACGCAAATCATCTTTCGCAGGCCAAGGAACAACTCGCCCGCGAACCGCGTCCATTGCCGCAAATGAAATTGAATCTGGCAGTCAAAAATATCGACGCCTTCAAGTTCGAAGATTTCGAACTGGTGGGCTACGACCCGCATCCGAGCATCAAAGCAGTGATTGCTGTGTAGATAATGCGTAAACCTAATTTCACTTCATCCGAGGTTAGAATCGCCTCGACCGTTTGGGTAATTGGAATAATTCTCACAGGTTTTCTTCTTTCTATTCCTCCCGATAACCTGCCGTTTTTCATTGGACTCGCTTGCCTAGCGATTGTCCCGCTGATTTCTAGCTCTCGTCCTTATCGAGTGTTTGGAGTGATTGCAATTATCGTGTCGCTTATAATGGCAGTTTTAGAAATTTGGGCTGGAATTCGGCTCAAAGAACAAATGAATCGAAGAAGACAATCAATTTCCGAAAAGAGACAAGGAACAAACGCTGCCTCCAACGAGCAGCAAAAACCGTGAACCGAGTGATGGCCACGGAAAATTCTTCTGGCGGTATAAGCGGCTGATTGGAAGTCAGTTGATCGATCGTGCTGGACTTTGCCGTCAAAGTTTTTCACGCTGCGGTCATGGCAAAACATTCTTCGGCCCGTCACTCCGCGCGCTCCGTCTCTT
>JBBQRQ010000092.1:0-20307 GCA_038214755.1 Verrucomicrobiota bacterium | reverse complement strand
CAAAGCTCGCTGAGAAAAACCCAGACGGAAAGGAGCGCGGGCGTTGACGTCCGCGTGTATGCCGAAGTGAAAAGCCCGAGTTGGTTCGTTTAAACACACGCGGACGAGAACGTCCGCGCTCCTTTCCATTTGGGCAAACCTGCTCTCAAATTGACCACCGTTTTCATTTCTTTCCGCAGCCTCGCGAATTCCATTTTCCTTGAACCAACCGGAGGCGCTCCCTACGTTGAAATGACATTTATGCAGACTCTGGAAAAAGTTTTAACTCCACCAATTGGCGAAAACGAACCCGCCTCGAACGCCGGTTCCATACCACCCGAGCGAGTCCTTTCCGAGTTGGAAAAACATATTCTTCTCGATGGTTTTAAGATCGTCATCGACCTGAAAAAAAGTCGCGGTTCGACTCTGGTGGATGCGGTTAGTGGCCGTCCATTTATTGATCTCTACACTTTTTACGCGTCGCAACCGATTGGCTACAACCATTCGCATTTCGACAAACCAGAAGTCGTAGCCGACCTGCTCGCCGCCGCGAAAATCAAAGTCGCCAACGCCGACATGTATTCCACGCAATATGCGTCCTTCGTAGATACGTTCGCGCGCGTGATGGGTTTGCCGCCGCTTGAGCGTTATTTTTTTATCGAAGGCGGCGCGCTCGCGGTGGAAAACGCGTTGAAGGCCGCGATGGATTGGAAGGTCCGCAAAAATCTCGCTGCAGGAAAAGGCGAACGCGGGACTGAGATTATCCATTTCGAAAATGCTTTCCACGGGCGCAGCGGTTACACGATGAGCCTGACCAACACCGATCCCCGGAAGGTTGACTATTTTGCAAAATTTCCGTGGCCACGAATCAGCGCGCCCGGAATCAATTTTTCTTTGCCCGAAAACGAACGCACAAAAAGTGTCATCGCCGCCGAGAAAAAATCTGAAACGCAGATCCGCGAAGTGATCGCAAAAAAAGGAATTGATATTGCCGCGATCATCATCGAGCCAGTGCAAGGCGAGGGCGGCGACGTCCATTTCCGTCGTGAATGGTTTCAAACCCTGCGAAAAATTTGCGACGAAAACGATCTCCTTCTAATTTTCGACGAAGTGCAAGTCGGCATGGGCATCACTGGAAAAAATTGGTGCTGCGAACATTTTGGCGTGTTGCCCGACCTTTTGTGTTTCGGAAAAAAATCACAAGTCTGCGGGATCATGGCCGGCCCGCGCCTCGACGAAGTGAACGACAATGTTTTCCGTTTGCCCAGCCGCATCAATTCGACGTTTGGCGGAAACTTCACCGATTACGTACGCTCGACGCATTATCTCCGCATCATCGAAAAAGAAAGGTTGGTCGAGAACGCGCGCGTCCAAGGTGACGTTTTCAGAAGAGGTTTGGAAAATCTGGTGAAAAAATATCCCACCATCATCAGCGCGGTGCGGGGACGCGGTTTGTTGCTCGCCTTTGATTTGCCGAATCGCCAAATGCGCGATCAATTCTGGAAAGGCGCTTACGAACTGGGCCTGCTCGTCGTTCGTTGTGGCGAAAAGTCCATCCGCCTGCGCCCGGTGCTGGACGTCAAAGACGACGTGATTGTAGAAGCGTTGCGATTGATGGAGGGCGAGTGCCAGCGGCTAATCGTGTCCTGACGGATGCGCTGAAATTTTTCGTCGCTTAATCTGGCGAAAAGACTCGCTTTAGTTTTCCGTTTCGCGAGAAGCTAAAGTGATGAAACAACGACTTTATTTTATCGCCATTCTTGTCATCGGCGTGGGTTTCTATTTCAGTCTTCTCTTAACTCAAAACGGACCTTCATCCGCTAAGCCCGTACAGGATTTCACGTCATCCGTTTCAAGGCCAATCCATGAAATTCAACGGGAAAATAAAAAGCAACTCCTGCCACCGCTTCGGGCCGGAGAAGAAACCGGCCCGCGTTTGCGCGAGGGCCCGGCGGAGTTCCGGGACATCTTTTTAGCGAATCCTGGGAGTGAGCCAAGTGTGTTGGCCGGAGGGAAAACTTCATCGACTCAAACAGTTTTAGAACGCGATGGGCGAGGACCGGACGGTCAAGTTTCCGCCGCGCCGCGATCGCGTTGGCTGGGTCGGGACGCGCGCTCGGTTTCCCCTTCAGGATTGAACGGTCGTGTCACGCAAGCTGAAGTCAACGCGCTCAAGGATGGACTTTCCCAAACGCTCACGGCCATCGAGCAAAATTTGGTGCAACAAGTTTTTGCGGAAACGTTGCCTCTGGTCGGAACAAATTTCGTTCTCGCGTGGTCGAACAACGTCGGGGGTTTTCGTTACGTGAATACGCTGCGCACGAACATTGTTAACGGCCTCAGTACGCTGACCAATCAAGCGGATTACTCGCCGACGAATCTCCAAACGGCCATCAACACACGGCTCACCAGCGCGGGTTTCAATGCGGGCAGCGGAGTCGTGGTGACGACGCCGAATGATTTTGTGCAATTGGTTTTCACCAGTTCCGACACATTCGCCGCAACCGCCATTCCGCTCGCGACGAATTTCGGAATCCCCAACGCGCAGTTGTTCACGCTCAACCAGACGAATTGTTCTTCCGCGCTGGGCGTGATTTTCAATTTCACTTCCGGCGTGGACGGAAGCGGATTTTATTTGGAAACCACCGGCGCGCCGATGCAGTTCAACACGACAAACACCATTGGCAATCTGAGCAACGCGGTTCGATTCGCGCGATTGCCGTTCACGCTCACCGACAACACCACAAATCGAACGAGCGTTCCACTCAATTTCCTCGTCATCCTGAAAGACCCGAACGGCGACGGCCAATTGCGTGTCAGCGAACTTTCCGGCTCGCCGGATTTGCTTGATGCGACCGTTACCGGCAACACCAAACTTTCGTTCAAATTACTCTCGTCGCTGCCGGGGGCAGCGATGCTTCCGCAAGTGGGGACCGATTTCAAATTGCTCTGGAATTTCACAGCGGCGACCGTAAATCCGAACGACAATAATTCCATTTTTGGCAGCGTGCCGACGCTGACGCTGGAAAATAATCGCATCAATCTTGAATCGTTTTTCAAAGCGTTTGCCGAGCGCGCGCTCGATCAAATCGATCAAACGACCAAGCCGCTGCAACCCGTCATCGACGTGCTCACGGCGGTGATTCCGTTGTTGAGCGATCTCGGTTCGGACGCGGTGACGATTCTCACTATTCTTGGCGTGGATGAATCGACCGTCGCCGCGCTGGGTGAATTGGCCGCGTTGATCGACCTGGCCAACTTCGCCCGCAACACGTCGGGGAATTCCAGTGTTTTTGTCGATCTCGGCAGTTACGCGCTCGGCGGTGATCTGCGCGACGATAAGCTGGACGATCTCCCCGGCGCGTTGAGTCGGCCGGCGACTGGTTCGGGCAATTCCGCTCTGGCGAATTTCAAAAACAAGGCGGCGGCCATTTCGGGGTTGGCCTTTCCGATTCTCGACGACGCGAATGTGGCGGCGAATTTATTGCTCGGTCGCAACGCAACGTTGTTCACCTGGCGTTCAGGCGAGATTGAATTCAGCGAACAGTTCCAACAATTTTTTCCGGTGCTGGGACCGGTGGGAATTACTTTGGGCGGACACGTCGGACTGAAAACCCAATTTGGTTTCGGCTACGACACGCAGGGCGTTTTTGATTTTTATTCCGGCGGCAGCGCCAACAGCGATTTGCTTAACAACGGATTTTTTGCTTCGGCGCTGGATGAAATGGGACAACCGCTGACGGGAATTACTTTGTCCGCAGGCATCACGGCGGGGATTGCAGCGAACATTGTTATCGCATCCGTTGGCGTGGAAGGCGATCTCACAGCGACGGTGGGAATTTACCTCGATAATTTGTTGGGGGATGGGCAGGGACGCGTGCGTGGGCAGACCTTGCTGAACACGCCGTTGACCAAGTTGTTTTATGCGTCGGGAAGTTTGTCCGCCGGACTGCGCGCTTATCTCGAAATCGGCCTCACGCCATTCTCCGTTTCCTTCGATTTTGAAAGTCCACGCGTGACTCTGATCAGTTTTGACACGCAGGTGGATCAAACGCCAGTGCTGGGCAATTTCCACGCTGGCGACAATGAACTCGTGCTGAATGTCGGCGCCCGTGCGTCGTTCCGTTTGCATGGCGACCTCGAAGATCGCGCGGAGGAATTTTTCGTCGGTAATTCCAGTTCAGGCGGAGTGACCGTATTTGCGTTCAATGCGAAAAATGATTTTCCGTTGCCGTCGTTGATCCTCGCGGATGGGAATTTGCGCGGCGATTCGCTGACCACGGCGGCAGATATGAACGTGCCGGTGCATTTTACCGGCGGACCAGGTTTCGACAAACTCACGGGCGGCGGCGGCAATGATGTGCTGGAGGGTGGCGACGGCCCGGATAATTTGAGCGGGCGCGGAGGCAACGACATTCTTCTCGGTGGCGCGGACAACGACGAACTCAATGGCGGTGACGGCTTCGATATGTTGGATGGTGGCCCTGGTTTGGACACGGCGTCGTGGGTTGGTTCGTCCATCGCGCTGGTGATGGATTTACGGACGGGGTACTTCGGCGGTGCGGCCACGGGCGACACATTGATTTCTATCGAACGTTATGAAGGCACCACGCACGACGATATAATGGATGGGAGTGAAGGGGATGACAGTTTGCTGCGCGGTGAAGCAGGCAACGACACGATTCGCGGTCACGGTGGAAGCGATCAACTCGAAGGCGGCGAAGGTAATGACATCCTCGAAGGCGGCGACGGCGATGATTATTTGGTCGGCGGCCCCGGCGCGGACATGCTCGATGGCGGCCCCGGCCTCGACATCGTTTCCTACCTCGGTGCGGAATCTCCCGTGACGGTGAGTTTGCGAACTGGCCTCGGCACGCGCGGCGATGCGTTGGGCGATGTGCTGACGAATTTTGAAATTTTGATGGGGAGCGGTTTGCCGAAGCAACCCGGCTCAGTGCTCGCGTCCGGCGATGATTTGGAAGGCAGCGATAACGCCGACACAATTTACGGAATGGACGGCGCGGACACCATTCATGGACTTGGCGGCAACGACATTATTTACGGCAATCATCCTGATGCGGTCGGTTCTCTGAAGCCCGGCTACGACGCGGATAAAATTTACGGCGGCGCGGGCAATGACGTGATCTACGGTCAGGCCGACGATGACACACTGGATGGCGAAGATGGCGTGGATATGCTCTACGGAGGGACAGGCAACGATCATTTGATCACGATGGATTTGTTGAATCCGGACTATCTCGAAGGCGGCGAAGGTTTCAATCGGTTGTCGGCGGATTATTCGGACAAGATCACGCCGCTCAATTTCATCGTGGGCAGAACCAATTCATTTTCGTTTCCTGACGGCGACACTTTCACGAACATGCAAACGCTCGGCACGTTGAAAGCCACCAGCAGCAACGACGTCATTCGTCTCGCCGCGCAACAGGAAGTTTCCTTCTACAGCAAAACCATTGATGCTGGAGCGGGAGACGATTTGGTGATCGCAGACTGGCGTGGGTTCTACGGCGTTTCCCCGAACCAATTTCGCACGACGGACGTGCTGATCGGTGGCCCGGGCAACGACACACTTTCTTTCGAGCAATCCATCGCCAGCGTCACGGTGAACCTTGCCAACAACACTGTCGGTGGTGCAGCGGCAGGCTTGACCATCTCAGGTTTTGAAAATCTTATCGGCACATTGTCCGCTGACTTTCTTACGGGTGACACGAATGACAATATTATAAATCCCATCGCGACTCTTCCTCTCCAGCCAGGTTCAATTCAAAACGACCGGGTGGATGGCGGCAACGGCTCGGATACTCTGCGGTTGGATTTTTCCATTCTTGCCGAGGTGAATAGCAAGGGCGTCTCAATGGGGCCAAATTCCGGTGCCGGCTATATGACGATTGCGCTCGGCCAATCTCCCAGCCCTTTTGGCGTCACAGCGCTGCTCTCTTATCTTTCCATCGAACGATTTGAACTCATTGGTGGCGCCACTAATGACCAGTTCTACGGAGAAGCTGTCGGCGCTTATGTGAATAGCTCGACCTATACGGACCGCTTTTTTGGCATGGGCGGCAACGACCACCTCGAAGGTCGGTGGGGAGACGATTATCTGGATGGAGGCGAAGGTGATGACACGCTTCTGGCGGGAGCGGGAAACGACACGGTCATCGGCGGGCCGGGGAATGATTCCATCACTTTCGCGTATGCCGACAATTCTTTTTCTACTTACGGAACGGACATCTGCGACGCGGGGCCGGGCGATGACTTTGTGCGCGACGCCAACGCCCCTGGCAATGACTCTTCCCAAGCCACGGCCACCACTGTGTTCAAATTCGATGGGGGCGAAGGTTACGACACGTTGCAAATCGACGTGGGCAACATGACCACGCCATTTATTTTCGATGAAAATAATCCGCCTGCGGAAATTATTTTGCCCAATGGCGGTTACTTGCGGAACTTTGAACATATCACTGCCATCACGACCGGCAGCGGCAATGACATTCTCATTCTTCCCGGTCGGGTGAACAACACCATCGCGATGAAAACCGGCGATGATGTTCTCAATCCCGGCATCGGTTTCGACTCGGTCAATGGGGGCACGGGCGGTGACGATTTGCTGATTCTCGATTATTCAGTGGGCGATGATGCCGACACGGCGGGAATCATTTGGAATCCCAATATCAGCACCTATCAACGCCGCCTCATCAGCACCAATGTAGTGGTCGATCAATTGTCTGTCGTTGGATTTGAGCGCGTGCATTTCATCGGAACTTCAAAAGCCGACAACATCATTGGTTACAGTGGCGACGATCAGATTTTTGGCGGCGCAGGCAATGACACCATTTCCGCGTCTAGTGGAAATGATTGGATTGATGGCGGACTGGGCGCAGACACGATGTTGGGTAGCACCGGCAACGACACCTTCATTGTGGACGACCCCGGCGACGTCGTCACTGAATCGTCAGGACAGGGAACGGACACCGTGCGTGCGAGCATTGATTACACGCTTCCCGCGAATGTTGAATATCTCGTACTGACGGGTTCGGCCACGAATGCCACGGGCAATTCCTCCGCAAATATTCTCACCGGCAATTCGCGCAATAATTATCTGCGCGGCGAAGGCGGCATCGACACGCTGGATGGCGGCGGCGGCGCGCATGAAATTGACCGACTCAACGGCGGAGCCAATGCCGATACGTTCGTTCTCGGCAATGGCGGCACGCGCTATTACGATGACGGCAATCCCGCCACGCCCGGCCTCGATGGCTACGCGCTGATCGAAGATTTTCTTCCATCGCAAGGCGATCGTTTAAAATTGGCGGGAAGCGCCGTTCAATATTTCCTCACCAATTCGCCCATTGCTGGAATCACCGGCTGGGGGCTTTACCACGATTCTAATGGCAACACGAATTTCGATGCCGCCACCGATGAATTGATCGCCATTTTGCAATCCACCGAAACGCTGACCGTGAGCAACACGATCAACAATGCGCTTTACACGTCGTTTGTGGATCCGGCAGTGGTTGGGTTGACGACGAATTCATTGCAAACCACCGTGACGAACGACGGCGCGGAAAAACATTTCACCGTCAGCTTCTCCATCCTCGAGCCGATGACCAACGGCATAACATTGGCGATTCAATCCAGCACCGATCTTGGCGTCGATGATCCGTGGTTGACCATCGCCAGCAAAATCGGCGCGGCTGCCTGGACAGGTTCGGCGACCATTTCCGTCGGCACACCTGCGAATGGTCGTGTCACCGTCACGATCACCGAAACGCAACCGGTCACGCTCTCGCCGAAACAATTTTTTCGCGCGCTCCTTTCCCAACCATAGCAGCCGACGTGGTTCGGCTCTGACTTTTATCAGGCGAAGGATTGACTGGGTTTAAGTTCCAAAATCCGAAGTTCGAAATCCGAGATCCGAAGGAAATCCGAATCCCGACATCCGAAAAGGCTGTTGATCCCGGCGCTTGGGTTGCAGCTTTCTGGCGCAAAAGAGAAGTCGCTTTCGGCCTTCGGATTTCGGATTTCGTTAGAATCTCCTTACCTCCTCTCCCACAAGCTGATTTCATTTCTCCAGATGAACATCCTTCAAATCACCCCCGGCGCCGGCGCGATGTTTTGCGGAGGATGTTTCCGCGATAACGCGCTGGTGGCGGCGCTGCGCGAATTGGGTCATTCCACACTGATGCTGCCGCTTTATTTGCCACTGACGTTGGATGAAGAAAATCAAAGCGCGGGCACGCCGATTTTTTTCTCCGGCATCAATGTTTATCTGGAACAAAAATCCAAATGGTTTCGCCAAGCGCCGAGCTGGTTGCATCGCCTGTTTGAAACGAGCCTGATGTTAAAACTCGCGGCGGGCGCGGCTGGGAAAACGAACCCGCGTGGTCTCGGTGAACTGACTGTTTCCATGCTGCGCGGCGAGGAAGGCAATCAAGCCCGTGAACTTGAGGAATTGATTCGCTGGCTCAAAACAAATGAGAAACCGGAAATTATTTCGCTCTCCAACGCGCTGCTGATCGGCATGGCCCGCCGCCTCAAAAGGGAATTGCAAGTCCCCATCGTCTGCTCATTGCAAGGCGAGGATTTTTTTCTCAATCTGCTGCCGCAACCGCAGCGCGATCTCGCCTGGAAGATTTTATCCGAACGATCTGCCGACGTGGATTTGTTTATCGCGCCGAGCAAATATTTTGGCGAACTGATGTCGAAGCGGCTCGGCATTTCTTCAAACCGCCTTCGCGTCATTTACAACGGAATCAATCTGGTCGGGTATGATTCAGTGGATCACCCGGACACAAATGATAGTCGCCGACGAGGTGACGGGGCGGATGTTTCCCCGCGCATAAACGCGCCTCCTCACGTCGTCGGTTACGATATTCCAACGCTTGGCTACTTCGCGCGCATGTGTCCGGAAAAAGGTTTGGATATTTTAGTCGAAGCATTCATCTCGCTGAAAAAACAAAAACAGTTTGCAAATTTGAAACTGAAAATCGGCGGCGGTTGCGGTCCGGCGGACGAGCCGTTTGTAAAAAAAATGCGAGGACGCTTGCAAGCGGGCAGCGTTTTGAATGACGTTGAATTTTTTCCAAATCTGACGCGCGACGAAAAATTAGATTTTCTCAAATCGCTCACCGTTTTCTCCGTGCCTGCGCTTTACGGCGAAGCGTTCGGGCTTTACGTCATTGAGGCGATGGCGGCGGGCGTTCCGGTCGTGCAGCCGCGTCACGCCGCGTTTCCAGAATTGATTGAAGCCACCGGCGGCGGCGTGGTCGCCGAGCCAAATCCCGATTCGCTCGCGGAAAATATTGCCCAACTGCTCTCGAATCCCGAACGTGCTCGCGCCCTCGGCGAAACCGGACGAAAGAATGTCTTCGAAAAATTCAGCGTCGAAAAGATGGCGCGGAAAATTACGGACGCGTTCGCCACCGTGAAGTAGCCGCCGACGTGAGGAGGCGGATCGGGTTTCTCTAACAAAGGGCCCGTTTATCCGCGGCGCTGGAACGCCGATCTCCTGATCGGCTCTGGCAGAAGAAAATGTCTGGGGAGCCGATCAGGAGATCGGCGCTCCCACCCGCGTCGTGCGACAAACGGTGCCTGAGTTTTTTCAATCGTAAATCCTAAATCCCAAATCTAAAATCCCTTCATGCCTTACGAGTTTAAAGTGGTGCGCCGCGTGGAATTTTCCGACACCGACATGGCCGGGATCATGCACTACTCGAATTTTTTTCGATTTATGGAAACAGCCGAGCACGGTTTTTTTCGCTCGCTCGGTTTTTCCATTGTCACGCGCGGAGTCGAGCCGCCGGTTGG
Organism: Verrucomicrobiota bacterium; assembly: GCA_038214755.1. Taxonomy (GTDB): domain Bacteria; phylum Verrucomicrobiota; class Verrucomicrobiia; order Limisphaerales; family CANJXF01; genus CANJXF01. The sequence continues at coordinate 10,506 of JBBQRQ010000092.1, read as the reverse complement.
CTGGCCGCGCGTTCACGCAGAGTGTGATTACAAACAACCTCTTCATTTTGAAGATGAAGTTGAAGTGCAACTGCTCGTCTCGGAGAAGAGATCCAAATCGCTCAGTTACGTTTTTCGATTTCGTAAATTGAATTCTTCGCCCGCCGTCGAAGTAGCGCGCGGTTTGCTGACGGTCGTCTGCGTCACCCATCATGGTGCTGGAAAAATGACGGCGTGTTCCATCCCGAAAAATATCGCCGACAAAATTGAAGTGGCGCCTGCGGAATTGCTCGGTGTGTAGCGGCGCGTCTGTGACCGCCGCTGAGTTGAAAACTGCCTCTCGTCTTAAAAGGCGGCGGTCATAGACACGCCGCTCCAAGAGACCCTCAACGCGGCCGCGGACGCATTTCCCATTTTTTTACTATGCCATTTACGAATTCAACTTCTGCCGTCACGTAATCGTGCGGCACATAATCGGTTTCGGGACGGCCATAAGTGTAGTAGCCGTAATTGTAATCACGCGCGCCGCGGAAACCGTAATCGTATCTGGGCTGAGACCAGTAGCGATATTCCTGAAGATAAGTTCCTTCGTAGAGCCACGTGGTGGCGGGGCCTTTCGCATCTTCCTTTCTCAAAATTTCGGAAGGCTTTCCCCACGCGATGTAAACCGCATCTTCGGGCATTCCTATTTTAATTTTGCCTTGATCAACCAGCGATTTGAATTCCGGCGTCAACGTATTGTAAGCAGACAACCGTTCGGTCCGCCGTTTTTCAAACGTATTCGTGGCGCAACCGGCCAAAGCCAAACTCAAGGCGAGAAAAATTATTTTCACAAAATTTTGAAATGGTTTCAGTCGTGAAAAATTCGCCGATAAACCAATTGATGTAAAGTGCGCTGCTCAATAAACTCTCCCCATGAACTGGCTAATCTTCGCATTGATGACGGTTGTGACCTGGGGCGTTTACGGTGTTTTCCTGCACACGGGGCAGACGAACATGGCCGACCCAATCAACGGACGTTACAAAGCATTTCTTTTCGTCGGCCTCGCTTATTTTCTCACCGCCGTGCTCGCGCCGCTCGCCCTGCTCGTGATCAAGGGAGCCTCGTGGACTTTTCCGGCGAAAGGCATGGGTTGGTCGCTCGTCGCGGGAATTGTCGGCGCAATTGGCGCGTTTGGAGTGCTCCTCGCTTTTGGGGCAAAAGGAACTCCACCCGTCGTGATGTCCATCGTCTTTGCGGGTGCGCCGGTCGTGAACGCGCTCTATTCCATCTGGCAACATCCGCCCGCTGGAGGAATGTCGTCCATCAAGCCGCAATTTTTTCTCGGTATCGTGCTGGCGGCGATTGGCGGTTGCCTCGTTTCACTTTACAAGCCGGGTGCGCCCGCGCCCAAACCGGTCGCGCCGCAGGTTTCTTCCGCGAATCCGAACCACATTTGAATTTCATGGCAAAGGAAGGAGCGCGGACGTTCTCGTCCGCGTGTGAAAAAAAAACAAAAGCCAACGCACGGACGGGAACGTCCGCGCTCCTGGATTTTGCCAGTCGCGACGAAATTTCTGCGCAACAATTGAAAAAATTGCGCGAACTTTTCCGCGCGATTCTTCCAGCGAATTCTTTTTACGCGAAGAAATTTTCCGGAATTAGAACGGAGTTCACCAGTCTGGAGGGTTTCTCGGAGACAATTCCATTCACAACAAAACAGGAACTTGTCGCCGATCAGGTAGGCAATCCGCCCTTTGGAACCAACCTGACTTTTTCACTGGAGAACTACACCCGCTTTCATCAAACCAGCGGCACGACGGGCGCGCCGTTGCGCTGGCTCGATACGCCATCGAGCTGGCAAGGGATGGTGGAGAACTGGGCGGAAATTTTTCGCGCGGCGGGCGTTGGCGCGGGCGACAAAATTTATTTTGCCTTTTCATTCGGGCCGTTCCTCGGATTTTGGCTGGCGTTCGATGCGGGACAAAAAATTGGCGCGCTCTGTGTCCCCGGTGGTGGTTTGAGCAGTGAGGCGCGACTGAAAGCCATTTTGGAAAATGAAATCACGGTTCTGTGTTGCACGCCGACTTACGCGTTGCGTTTGGCGGAAGTTGCGGCGAAAGAGAAAATCGATTTAGGCAAATCGCGAGTGGAAAAAATAATCGTCGCCGGCGAACCCGGCGGCAGTATTCCCGCCACGCGGGAACGTTTGGAAAAATTGTGGCCGGGAGCAAAAGTTTCCGATCATCACGGCATGACAGAGGTGGGTCCCATCACTTACGAATGTCCGAGACAACCTTTAATCCTGCACGTCATCGAATTCGCTTACATCGCCGAAATTGTTAATCCGCAAACCGGGAAGAAAATTTCCGCCGATGAAACTGGCGAACTTGTCCTGACAACCTTGGGTAGAACTGGCTCACCACTTCTGCGCTATCGCACTGGAGATTTGGTTCAAGTTGTTAAAGATTCTCCATGCGTTTGCGGGAGCTATGAATTGGCGTTGCACGGCGGAATTTTAGGTCGAACCGACGACATGTTTGTCGTGCGCGGCGTGAACATTCATCCCTCCGCCATCGAAGATGTTCTCCGCCGTTTCGACGAGCTCGCCGAATTTCAAGCGAGCGTCACGACTCAAAACTGCATGACAGAATTGTCCCTTCGCATCGAAGCAAAATCCGACTGTAAAGATCCTACGAATCTGGCGACTCGCATCGCCAAAGAGTTGCAAACGACTTTCAGTTTGCGCGTGCCGGTGCAGATCGTTTCTCAAGGAACGTTGCCGCGTTTTGAAATGAAAGCGAAACGTTGGATCAGAGAGTAAAGTGCTGCCGAGTTGCACTCGGCAGAGGATATTTATTTCGTTGCGATCGAGTGCGTCGAGATACTGCCTAGTGCAACTCGGCAGCACGTTGAAAAATATGAAAGCCATTCGCGTCCATCAATTCGGGGGGCCGGAAGTTTTGCGTCTTGAAGAAATTGCTGTTCCGGAGCCGGGAGCAAAACAAATCCTCGTGCGCGTTCGCGCTGCTGGAGTCAATCCGGTCGAAACTTACATTCGCGCCGGGACGTATGCGGCGCTTCCACGGCTTCCCTACACGCCGGGCAAAGATGCGGCAGGTGTCGTTGAAGCGGTCGGCGCGGAAGTCGCATCGGTTCGTGTGGGCGAACGTGTCTATACGTCCGGAACATCCACGGGCGCTTATGCAGAATTCACTTTGTGCGAGGCAAATGATGTTCATCCGCTGCCGGAAAAAGTCTCTTTCGCTCAAGGCGCGGCGATCAACACGCCTTACGCCACCGCTTATCGCGCTTTGTTCCAGCGAGCCAAGGCTCTCGCTGAAGAAACGGTTTTAGTTCATGGCGCGAGCGGTGGAGTCGGCACAGCGGCGGTGCAACTGGCTCGTGCGGCTGGCTTGGTCGTTTTCGCGACTGGCGGAACTGAGCGTGGACGCAAACTCGCTTCGGAAAACGGCGCGCATCACGTCTTCGATCATCACGCGCCGGATTATTTGGAGAAAGCTATTGCGCAAACAAACGGCGGCTTCGACATCATTCTCGAAATGTTGGCCAACGTGAACCTCGGGAAAGATTTGCCCGCCCTCGCCAAAAGTGGACGCGTCGTCGTGATTGGAAGTCGCGGCAAAGTTGAAATCAATCCGCGGGATGTGATGTCGCGTGATGCGGCGATTTTAGGAATGGTTCTCTCCAATGCACCGAAAGAAGAAGTCGCGGATATTTACCGCGCCGTTGGCGAAGGTTTAGAGAACGGAACATTACGCCCTGTTGTTGGCAAAGAGTTTCCTCTCGCTCAAGCCGCGAAAGCGCACGAAGCGGTTTTAGAAGCTGGAGCGTTCGGAAAAATTGTTCTGATTCCGTAAACGTGCTGCCGAGTTACACTCGGCAGAGCGGTAATCTATTCAACGCGCTCGAAATTGCGAAGCTTCTGCCGAGTGCAACTCGGCAGCACGTTGGGTGGGCCATTCAACGATTCTCCTTTTCTATTAAAACGCTTTGCCGATTATTCGCCCCACAAAATTTATGAAAATTGTTTTAGCTTATTCCGGCGGTCTCGATACCTCAGTTCTCCTCTTGTGGCTCAAAGAAAAATACAACGCGGAAGTCGTCGCGTTCTGCGCCGACATCGGCCAGGAAGAAGAACTCAAAGGTCTCGACAAAAAGGCCATGAAAACCGGCGCGTCGAAACTTTACATCGACGATCTCAGCGAAGAATTCGCGCGCGATTTTATTTTTCCGATGATTCAGGCCGGCGCGATTTACGAGGGACAATATTTTCTCGGCACCAGCATTGCGCGACCGCTCATCGCCAAGCGCATGATCGAAATTGCGCGCAAAGAAAAAGCCGACGCCATCGCCCACGGTGCCACCGGCAAAGGCAACGACCAGGTTCGCTTCGAACTCACCGCCGCCGCGCTCGCGCCCGAATTACAAATCATCGCTCCGTGGCGCGACGAACGGTTCCGCAAAGATTTTCCCGGTCGCCAGGAGATGATTGATTATTGCGCCGCGCACAAAATTCCCGTGCAGGCCAGCGCGAAAAAACCGTATTCGATGGACCGCAATCTTCTCCACATTTCTTACGAAGCCGGGATTCTCGAAGATCCATGGTTCGACGCGAGCGACGCGAAATATCGCGGCTACTTCAACACGCTTTCCGTGTTTCCCGAAGACGCGCCGGACAAAGCCGAATACGTCACGCTCGATTTCGTGAAAGGAAATTGCGTCGCCGTGAATGGCAAAAAATTAAATCCGCTCGGCGTGATGCAAACCTTGAACAAGCTCGGCGGTAAACATGGCGTGGGTCGCGTTGATCTCGTGGAAAATCGTTTTGTCGGAATGAAATCGCGCGGCGTTTACGAGACGCCCGGCGGCAGTATTTTGCATTTTGCGCATCGCCAGATGGAAAGCATCACGATGGACCGCGAAGTCATGCACCTGCGCGATTCGCTCATCCCGAAATATTCGACGCTCGTTTACAACGGATTTTGGTTCGCACCCGAACGGCTCGCATTGCAGGCGCTCGTTGATGAATCGCAGAAAAATGTCACGGGCACAGTTCGTGTGAAACTTTACAAAGGCAACATCATGGTGGCTGGACGCAAGTCCCCGGTGAGCCTCTACAATCCGCACATCGCCACGATGGAAGCCGACCCAACCAAAGCCTACAACCAGGACGACGCGACGGGATTTATTCGGTTGAATGGTTTGCGGCTGAAAGTCGCGGCGCAGGTGCATGGGGCGAAAAAGAAATGAAACGCAAATTAGATTACTAGATTGATGGAAACGGGATCACACAAAATTCAAATAGAAGGTCGCTGGGAAATTCGCGATCTCTATCTGTTTCCGCATCGCTACGCAGAGATTTATTCGTTTCTTTATGCGCTCGCGACTGAAGATTCCCAAGAGAATTTGTTTGACCAAACGTTCCAAAAATATCCATGGCAGGGCGGTTATAGCGCGGTCAATTTTTATGATGCGCTTTACGGTGCTATTCCGCGCGAAGATCGTCCGCAGATCAAACGGATAGAGTATGCATCGCCGGGTTTCATCGAGCTCGGAGCAGTCATATTGATTGTCACGCAGATTGATAAAATTCTAACGACAGCCTTCAAGACTTGGGACAGGCTCGATAGGATTTATGATGGAATTCACAAACGCTACACAAAGCGACGTCTTGCAAAACTCAACTTGAAAGATCGTGAGCGAAAACTAGTCGAAGAGGATTTGAGGTTCGTTACCGAAGCGTGTAAGGATTTGTCCGAAGCCATTGGCCTCGAAAATCCGGCAGCCCTCAACAAGCTTACGGGCGATCCTCTCGCCAGTCTTAAAATTCTCATGGCGTTTTACCGGCGATTGCGAGAGTTGGTTTACTTTGTTCACGAAGGCAAGGTTCGTATCACTCGCGGAGGTGAAAAGAGACTCGATGAAGCAAAGAAGAATGAGTGAGGATGCAGAAGGGCTAGACTATTTCCGTTCAATCACGCTTGAATTTCAAGCGTTGAAAGATCGCGTGCGCCATTTTATTCGTGATCGACACTGGCTCACTGATGGTGAATGGAAAGAGAGTGTGCTTCGGTCAGTGCTAAGACGCCACCTGCCTCAAAACATTGGCGTCGGTAAAGGTTTCGTAATCACAAAGGACGGCCCGTCATCACAAATTGATATTCTTTTGTTCGACCGGACAAAACCGCTTCTCTATCACGACGGTGATTTGGTCATTATTACTTCTGACCTGTGCCTTGGCATTATTGAGGTCAAAACACGTTTGAGCACCGCCAAACTCCGCGAAGCAATTCAAAAACTTGCAGACTGCCGAGAGTATGTATCGCATTCAGCCCAATGTCGTCCGTTCGTGGGACTCTTTTCGTTTGAACATGACGGCGAAGATTTCCAAACACTTCTTGATCAAATCAAGAGCGCAGCCGCAGGATCAAGTCGAGCTATTGTGAACTGTGTGTCTCTAGGTACTTCGCTGTTCGCACGCTACTGGCATTGTGCTCCCGAACAACCAAACCGCCCCGTCAACATTGTCAGGGCCTACAAGCTTCGGGATTTAGCCCCCGCTTATTTTGTGCATAATGTTGTTGAAGATTTGTGCAGTCATTCCGTTCTCGAGAATAATCATATTTGGTATCCGGCGCATGGTAAGGAAGCACACACGCTTGGCCAAATCCCGCTCAGAGAAATTTAATTTCTTACTTGGGTGTCAATGGACACAAACCGACGCACTGTGATATTTTTTAAACATGAAGACCGTCGAAAAAATCAAAGCTGCCGCTGCGGAACCGAATCGATTCAATTCGCACCGAGGCTCCAACTTCGACGATTTCTTAAAAGAGGAAGGTTTGCTCGCAGACTGCAAAACTGGCGCGCTAAGGCGTGTTGCCGCATTGCGACTAAAACAGAAGACTGAACGGCGCAAAATTGCTCGCTAGGCGAATAGAGACGAACCGGCTAACGTTGCTCCCAAATGAATGATCAAATCGTGATTGACCCGCGCATCTGCCACGGCAAGCCCGTCATTCGTGGCACGCGAATGCCGGTATCATTAATCGTGGGCAGCCTCGCTGGCGGTATGACCTTCGAGGAAGTCGAAAAAGAATACGGCGTGACCCAAATGGGAATTCGCGCCGCCCTTAAATTCGCGGGTGAACTTGTTGATCAAGAAGAACACCATCCCCTTGCGCCCGCCGCAAAATGAAGTTCCTGCTGGACGCGAATATGCCGCGATCTTCGGCGGAATTATTAAAAAGATTCGGTCACGATGCGGAGGATGTTCGAAATGTTTTACCTGCCGGTGCGGATGACGATTCGGTGGCCGCTTACGCGCAGAATCATCATCTGGCGCTCATCACGCGAGACTTCGACTTTGCCGACATCCGCAACTATCCACCGAAAGATTATTTCGGACTGGTGGTCTTGGAATTGCCTGACGATGCGACCGCCGTGCAAGTGAACAGCACGTTGGATTCATTTTTGCGCAATGCGAATTTGTTGGCGCGATTGCCGGGACGATTGGCGATTGTGGAATCATGGCGAGTCCGTTTTCGTCCAGCGTGAAAAAGCAAACTGAGGTAAAATTCCCAATGAAAACAAATTTACTATTCGCCGCCATCCTCGCCGCAATGGCGACAGGTTGCAGCAGTCTTCAACCGCGCGACTTCGCGAACTCCAGCACCACGTTTGAGCCGGATAAATATTTTACGGGACACGTTCGTTCCTGGGGCGTGACGGAAAATCGCGCGGGCGAACCTAAAAGCCGGTTCACCACGGAATCTTTTGGCAAACGCGACGCCAATGGAGACGTGACCATCGAACAAACTTTTCATTACGATGACGGGCGCACGCAACAGCGGAAATGGCAGGTGCATCGGATTGATGCGCATCATTACGAGGCGACGGCGAACGATGTGGTCGGGAAGGCGCGAGGCGAAGCGCACGGAAATGTTTTCCGCTGGGAATATACCATTGCCCTCAAACCGGGAAATCCTTTCGCCAACGTGCGGTTGCACCAGTGGATGTATTTGCCCGAAGGAACCGAAACGATGTTCACGCGAGTGACCGTGAAAAAGTTCGGGATCAGGATTGCGCAAGTAACAGAATCTTTCCAGCGCGTTTCATCGACGAGTCCGTAGCGGGTCCTTCGGCTGCACGGCGCTGTTTGGAATTGCGGCATACTCGAAACTTCGCCGCAACCATCCCATGTCCGACCCAATTATTTTTCAAAAAGCGCCCATCGTGCAACTGGTCGAGCCGGGGAGTTATTGGTGGTGCGCTTGCGGGCGTTCCAAAAGCCAGCCGTTTTGCGACGGCTCGCATAAAGGCACCGGCCTCGGCCCGTTGCAGACGGAAATCACGGAAAAGAAAACCGTCGCCTGGTGCGCCTGCAAACAATCCAAGACGATGCGCTTCTGCGATGGGTCGCACAGCCGGATTCCATAATGATTTTTCTCCCGTGAGCGCCATTTCAATCGCGCTCAAGGCTCGTAATAAACAGATATATCATCCAGCAGCAGCGTATCGCCGGTGGCGTAGGTGGAAAGAGCCGCACCGTTACCATAGACGAGATTCAAATAGCGTTCACCCCCGGTATTCAAGAAATTGAGAAAGGCAGTTCCGTTTGAGCCGGTGGACAATAGCCGATTGAATTCCTGCCACTGGCCGTTGCCGGTGATGTTGCCGAAATCGCAGCGTTCATTGTAACCGGCGGAGGACGGCTCAAGGCGAACGTTGATGGCTCGTCCCGAGGTCAATTTGTGACGGAACCGAACGCGTGTCTTGCCAAGATGCGTCGTAGTTAATCCGCTGGCAGGCCATTCGGCAACGCTGCCCGGCCTCAAAATGAAGCCCCAATAATCCTGCCCGACCGTTGTCGGCTTGGTTTCTATGCTGAAAAGCAGAGCGCCGGGCGGTCCGCCGTTCGGCGACGGTTCGGCTCCGTCCTCGGTGAAGGAGAAAACGCCATTACGCAGATCTGGCGCTCCAAATACGTAAAAGTTTCGATGGATCAACCCAGTGTTCGAACCGATGAATTGACCGCTGCCATTAATCGTAACGGTCCGTTTCGCGCCGGTGGCCTCGTAAAAATCAAAGTCCGGCGGTGGGATCGAATCGGATCGCGCGCGGAAAAAACGGCGGGGCGCGTCATTGGTCAATTTCACTGTCCAAGCCGTTGAAAGCGGATCGAGTAGTGGCGAAACAATTTCCCAATTACTCAGGTTCGTGCTGGATTCGATGACGGAACTTCGCCCGGCGGCAAACCGATTCCATTTGAGTGCGATTGTATCGCCAACGATCAGAGTGCCAAGAACCGGTGGCCGCGCAATCGCGCCGAATGCGACCGTATTGGATTGAGTGCCCAAACCGTTCGCCAGGACGAGGCACTGCGTCACGGTCGTCTGTCCGGCAGCAGACAACGTCACGTCGTAGTCGCCGCGAAATCCGCGGAAGGAAAACCGGCCATCCACGTCAGTCACGCCGTTGGCGGTGGTCGTCCATTCCTGGATGAGATTCGTGTAGCGCTGGCCGGCGGCGTTGACAGTCCAGTTCGCGTCCACGATGGCTGCATTTGATCCCAGCCAATGTGAGTTGGCCCAGTAGCCCCACATCAAAACGCCTTGAACGTTCGTGTGGGCGAACGCGACGCGATAGAGCGTCTCGAGATTATCCGCGCGATCTGTCGCGTTGGCCTGGACTGAATCGTATTCGGTAATCCAAATCGGGATGCCGAGCGTGCTGAGATTGTCGAGGCGTGATTTGGTGAGAACGGGGTCAATAATCTGTCCACCGAAATGGCCTTGTGCGCCGATGCCTTCCACCTGCACGCCGGTTGCCAAGAGGTTCGTTATCTGTGTTTTGTAGGCGGCTGTTTCCGAACCGGCCACGACGTTGTAGTCGTTCACAAAGCGTTTGATGGTCGGGTCGAGTGTTCCCGCGCTTTGGAACATAAAGGGAACAATGCCAGTGCCGAGCCGGCCGCGAAAGTAATTGCCGTGAAGCATCTCGTTGTTGATGTCCCAGTGTTGAAAATATCCGCGGAAATGAGGCACAACGCTGTTCAAGCGCGCCGTCACTGCCGAGAGAAGCTGGTTTGTGTTCAGCGGGTCCAACCACGCCGGATGTTCGTAACCGCCGCCGGTTGCTTCCCAAAAAATCGTGTGTCCGCGCATCGTGATTCCTTGCTTGCGACAGAACGCCGCCATCATGTCCGGCCTTGAATAATTCACCTGGCCTTGAACGGGTTCATCGTCTGTCCACTTGGTTTCGTTTTCGAAAACAGCCCACTCAAAGTTGCGCGAAAAGAAATCCGCGTAACGCGGCTGATCCACGAGCGCATAGGAATTCAGCGCGCAACCAAACGCAAAATCGTGCCGACGCTGCCGCACCTGGACCGTTGCTCCGGCGACGGGCTGCCCATCTGTATTCTGGACCAACAAAACCCAATCGCGCTTGCGGATTTGTTCGATGCTCGTATTGGCGTCGGATTTCCAGTCCGCAAGAGCCGATGACGTGAAAAGAACAAGAGC
>JBBQRQ010000091.1:0-20475 GCA_038214755.1 Verrucomicrobiota bacterium | reverse complement strand
ATCGTGAAATAGTCGACGCCCTGCTCGGCCTGCTCGATCAGCGTGTCCCTGAAGATCTCCCAGGTCAGGTCTTCGGCCTTGCCATCGACCTTCTCGAGCGCCTGATAGATCGGCACGGTGCCGATCGGCACCGGCGAGTTGCGCACGATCCACTCGCGCGTCTCGTGGATGTTCTTGCCGGTCGAGAGATCCATCACGGTGTCGCCGCCCCAGCGAATCGCCCAGGTCATCTTGTCGACCTCTTCGCCGATCGACGACGTGACCGCGGAATTACCGATGTTGGCGTTGACCTTCACGAGGAAGTTGCGGCCGATGATCATCGGCTCGGACTCGGGATGATTGATGTTGTTCGGAATGATGGCGCGGCCGGCGGCGACTTCGGCGCGGACGAATTCTGGAGTTATCTTGGCTGGAATTCTTTGCGGAAAGCGGGAAAAAACTGATGGGACGAATGGGGTGGATGGGACGGATTGGGCGCTGCCGGCGTGCTGTTTGTTGAGGTCGTTGCGAACGATGTCCTTGGACATCTCGGCAATCTTCGCGCGGCCTATGTTTTCGCGGATGGCGATGAATTCCATCTCGGGCGTGATGATTCCGGCGCGAGCATATTGAAGTTGCGTGACAATTTTTCCGGGCTTGGCTCGAAGCGACGTGCGTTTCAATCCAGGGAAATGTTCCAAACGATTTTTCTTTTCCGCATGACTCGCAAATTCCTCATGGCCGCGCGTCAAATAACCGTTGTCCTCCGGTTTAATTTCGCGGCCTTGATATTCTTCAACGTCGCCTCGCGTCAAAATCCAGTCGCGGCGCAAGGCGGGCAAACCTTCCTCCACGTCGCCTTGAAAATTCTCATCGCCCCACGGGCCGGAACAATCATAGACGCGCACCGGCTCATTGAGTTCGACGCGACCGTCAAACGCTTTGGTGGCGCTCAGTTTGATTTCGCGAAAGGGCACGCGCACCTCGGGATGAATTTTGCCGGCGACATAAATTTTTTTGGAGTTCGGGAGTTCATCTGAGCTGTGAGCTTTAAACTCGACGACGCGGGTCGCGTCTTCGGACAGGCGGGTCGCCTGTGCTACCCGCGTTTCAAAAGAATCTTTGGTGGCGATCATAATTTTTTCCGTTTTGACTGACAGGGAAATGGAGGGAAGAAAAGTGACTCGCTTTCCTACGCCAGCATTATCTGGATCAGGTTTATGGGTCTTCAGTGCCGCCGTCGCGGACTGAACTCTCAGCCTCGTTGAACAGCGGCGGTCACAGACGCGCCGCTACACAATCGGTTGGCTCCCCAGCGCTACGAAACTATGGCCTCGCCAGCGGAGCGTCAAGGCAACGGTGTAATTTCAAGTGGTTTGAAACGACAAAACGCCGCGATTAAGAATTTTTTTTCGATTTCGAATTTCTCGCGTTCCGACGGGCATCTCGCAGGTTGAAAACCTGCGATACGGGCAGGATTCAATCCTGGGCTACGACTGACGAACTGGCTCCGCTTTAAAGCACAACTCAAGGCAACGCTCGTTTTCGGGAACGGTGAAGGCGTCACTCAACCCATCAACGCGACGCTGTTATTTTCTCGTCGCGGATACACCAGAGATGCTGATGAGTGCGAATAAAAATTTCGCCATCGGACACCGCGAGCGAACCGTTGGTCAATTCGTTGCCAATGGAATTCACCGCCACGATTTCAAACTGCGGACGCGCCTTGAAAATCACGCAGTCGCCCGATTGATTCAGGACATAGACATTGTCTCCAGCTAGAATCGCCGAAGACCAAATTTCTGTCTTCGCGCCTTTGCCGGGAAGTCGTTCCTCCCAAATTCTTTTTCCGGTTTTCAACTCGATGCATTCGGCCACGCCCGGCATGTTGGCGATGTAAATATAGCCGTCGTGAATCACGCCCGCTCCAATTCGGTTTTTGTGCCGCTCCGTTTGCCACAAACGATGCGTCTCAGTGACATCTCCGTGACCGCCCGGTTTTACGGCAATGCTCGGCCCTTCAAAGCCGCCCATCGCCACCGCCACTCCATCTTCATAAATTGCAGACGTGTAAATTAGCGGATTCAATCCGCCACACCGCCAAAGTTCCTTGCCGGTTTTTGGATCAAACGCCTTGAGCCAATCGGCCAGACTCACAATCAATTCACTCCGGCCGTTCGCTTTGATGAGAAGGGGCGTGCTCCATGAACCGATCACGCCGTTGGTTTGTCCGGCGAAACCATCCGAGCGTTTCGCTGGTTGGATTTCGGGAACGTCCACTTGCCAAACTGTTTTGCCGCTTGTCTTGTCCAGCGCGATGAGAAAACTTCTTTTGCCGGGACCAAAATTGAGGAAGCAAAGGTTTTCGTAAATGACGGGCGACGCCGCGTAACCCCATTGATGATCTTGTTTGCCGAGGTCGCGATGCCAAAGTTCTTTGCCGTCGAGGTCATAACAATAAATGCCGGCGGAACCGAACCACGCAATCACTTGCTCGCCGTCGGTGACGGGAGAAGCGGAGCAGGACGGATTCGTTGGGTGCGTCCTCTCTTTTCCTTCGTAACTCGGACCTTCCTGCCAAAGTTGTTTTCCGTTTGCGCGATCAAAACAAATCAGCGTGCGCCGATCCCCAACCGCTTGCGTGACAAAGATTTTTTTCTGCCAAACGATGGGAGTGGAATTTCCGCGCTCCGGCAACTTGATTTTCCAGCGCACATTTTCGGTGGCGCTCCACTTCACCGGTAAATTTTTTTCGGTGGCGATGCCTGATCCATCTGCTCCGCGCCAGGCCGGCCAGTTCGCGGCGGGAGAAGAATTGATGAGGAAACTCAGTAAGAAAAACAAAACAAGTTTCAGAAAAAGGAAATGGCGTTTCATGACGAAAAGCTAAACGCGTGGTCGTTCAAGTCTAGCTTGGAAAGTCACGTAGCGCAGGATTGCATCCTGCTGTATCGCCGGTTTGAAACCGGCTGAATGTCGCAAATAAAGAAAGCTTTTAGTTGTTCGAAAGTCTCCCCTTCTGGCGGCATCTCGCAGGTTGAAAACCTGCGATACGGCAGGATGCAATCCTGCGCTACAACTGACCGCCAGTTAAGATCACATCCCTGGAAACGCGCCTGCAAAAAAAGCCGTTCCGCATCGCACGGAACGGCATGGTTCAGCCTTACAGTTTCTGCCGCCTAGGCTTCGAAAGATTTTCCGCAACCGCAACTCTGTTTGGCCTGGGGATTGGTGATTTTAAAACCGCCGCCGGTCAGCGCATCGCTAAAATCCACCACCGAGCCGCGAATGTAATTGGCACTGAACGGATCGACTAAAACGGAAACGCCATTGAGTTCCGCTGCGAAATCATCCGGACGCTTTTCGTCGAAGACCATTCCGTATTGCATCCCAGAACAACCGCCGCCCTCGACATAGACGCGGAGACCTTTTCCCGCGCTGTCTTTTTCGCGAGTGAGCATCGCCTTGATTTCGTTGGCGGCGCTCTCGGTGACGGAGACTACCGATTCAGTTTGTTCAGTCGTGTTCATGACGCGAGCAAGTTAACGGAGCGAGAATTGAGTGTCAAACGGAGTAAAATTTTTGCGCCGAAATAAATTTCCGGATAGGAACGCCGATTTCCCAATCGGCACGGCGAACAGGCGAAGACGGCGAGCCGAACGGGAGTTCGGCGCTCCAAGCGATCCTAATTTTTCGCCGTCTCCAAATGGATTTCGCAGGCCGCGATCTTTTTTTCGCAGGCGAGTCGCAAGACCGGCAGCGCTGCGGCGAGACGTTGATAAATTTTTTTCGCCGATTCCCAATTCCCGGAACCTTCGCAGATTTTCGCCGCCGCGATGCCCGCTTCATAAGTCCACTTGGGATCAAATGTTTCGCCGTCCCGCAAATTACTTTCGTTGACCACGGTCATGTAATGATTCAGCGCCGCATCCGCCCACGCCTTTTTGTCCGCGCCCGATTTGAGTTCGGCGACTTTCACGCAAATATTTCCAACGCACACCTCCGTCCGGCTGCGCGCGGAAACGTCCGCGACTTCTGACTTGAGAACGTCGCCATAATAGTCGAGCGCTTTGTTGTAGGAAGCTTCAGCCTGAGCGCTGTCCAGCCCCGCCCATTGAAAATAGTAATCGCCAATTCGTCCCGTCGCCAAAAGGCCGATGGTGTTGGTCGAACTTTTTGTAATTCGGGTCAGGGCCTGAATCGCGTCGCGCATCGTGGCCTCGTTCGTGTTCGATAAAAAATCCTGGAAGTAAGTATCGCCCAGCGCGAACAATGCTTCGTCGGTCAATCCGGGCGGCGAGTTCGTGTTCTGATCGAGCAGCGTGATCAGATCGGAAAAATATTTCGCCGCCTCTTTGTAGTCCGAGCGGTCATACGCCGCGCGTCCCGCCATCAACCTGGCCCGGTAGCCCAAGTCCGGGGATGAATTGAATTTTTGATAAAGTTCCTGATAGCTTTTTTCTGCGTTGCGAAAATCCTCGTGGTTCCAATAAAAATCCGCCACCCAATTTTGCGCCAGGGCGGCGAGTTGATTGGAAGGAAATCGCGCGACGAAATTGGTGAACAAAATGAACGCATTGGTTTGCATCTTGGCTCTGTCGTAAGCGAGCGCGCGGGAAAATTCCCCCTGCGCCAGCAATGGATGCTCCGCGAAATTTTTCGCCCACTCATCGTATTCGGCGAGCGCAGCCGGCCATTTTTCTTCCTGAACATAAGTCTGCGCAATCGCAAGTTTGATTTCCGGGACGAGCGGCGAGCCAGGAAATCGACTGAGAAAATTTATAAAAAGTTCCCGCGCCTCACCAGGATTTCCGGCGCGAGTAAACGTTTGCCCGACCAACAAGACGCCGCGCTCGCCCAGCGAACCGTTGGGAAACCAATCCAATAATTTGCGCATCGCATTGGTGGCGGCAGCATCGTTTCCGATTTTCAAACTGGCGCGCGCCATTTGAAAAAGCGCCGGCTCGAAAAGCGAGTTAGTCACCCGTTCCAGCCGGGCATGACGCTCGATCAACAATTGATAATTGGTCACAGCCGCCGCGTAATTCGTTTGCCGGAATTGAGTGTCGGCCAATTTGAAACGAGCAACCGCTTGATCTTCCGAGGCGGGCAAACGTTTGGTGGCTTCCTCGAAATCGGATTCTGCCGCTGAAATATTTTCCTGAATCCAAAGACACCAACCTCGATCCAAATACGCTTTCCCGAGATGCTGGCTTTGCGGAAAGTTTGTCACGACCGCGCTGAAATTGGTCAGAGCCTGCTCGAACAAATTGGTTGCGACGAGAACCCGATTTGTTCCAGCAGTCGTCGCAACGAATTGTTTCAAAGACAATTCACCCAAGGTAATTTTTGCCAAATCCAGCGCTTCATCCGCCGGATTTTTTTCGATGAAATTTTCCAGGCGGCGCATCGCGTTGGTCGTTTCTTTTTGCGCGAGGAGCAAATCAATCGTCTTGAAAAAAGATTGCCGCCGCATCTCGCTTGGGACATTCGTCACGCTGCCTTCGGAAAGATTTTGTTCGTAAGCCTGAATGGCTTCCGGCATTCGACCGAGCTTCGCCAAAATTTCGCCGCGCAACAGAATCGAGGCCGCGTAATTCCCGCGATTACCCGTCTCTCGCGCCGCTGCTAAAAGATTGGTCGAAGTTCGCAGCGCGTTTTCCGCAACGCCCGCCGCCATTTGCACTCGGCACAACAAAAATATCTGCCGCCATTTCGCCTCCGGTGTCAGGTTGCGCCCATCGAGTTGCGTGATGACTTTTTCTGCTTCGGCAAAACGGTTTTCTTTCCACAACGCCTCCGCCAGCAACAAATTCCCTTCCACAAAAAATGCGCTGTCCGGCTGGGTTTTGGCGGCGACTTGAAATTTTCCGGTCGGAGTCTGAAGCAACACAATCACGCGGGGCCAATGGTCCAGTTTGGATTCGGCCAGCGCCTCTAGGTAACACGCTTCGAGTTGACGCGAGGAACCGGGAAAGTTTTTTGCCACCGCGGAAAAAGCGTCGGCGGCCGCTTGGAAATTTTGTTTTCCGAAAAATGTTTGGCCAATCCAGAATTGATATTCGTCAGCCAACATCCCGGAAACCGGGAATCCTTTCTGCAAAAGTTCCAAAGTGCCGTCGTAATTAGTTTGAAAAAATCGCGCCTGCGCCTGATGGAGAACCGCCGCGACTTTGTTCGTTGAATCGGGATGCTGTTCCACGAATTTCGCGAAACCCGTTTCGGCCAGACCATAAAGTTTCGTGTCGAGCAATTTTTCCGCGGCAACGAAGGTTTTCGTTTCCGCGCTCGAAGCAGCGAAAGCAATTTGCGCGGAGCAAATTTTCCACATGAAAAAAAATGTCAGAAAATAGCGCACAACAATCAGACAAAAGAATTTTGAGATTCACTCACGCAATTTTTTTTAACGGGCTCGGCGCAAGGATTCGATTCAAATATTGGCCGGTATAACTTTCGGAAATTTGCGCGATTTGCTCCGGCGTCCCTTGCGCGACAATTTTTCCGCCGCCCGCGCCGCCTTCCGGGCCGAGATCAATAATCCAATCGGCGGTTTTTATCACGTCGAGATTGTGTTCGATCACAACAAGGGTGTTTCCGCTGTTGCGAAGTTTGAAAAGCACTTCGAGTAATTTTGCCACGTCGTGAAAATGCAAACCGGTCGTCGGCTCGTCGAGAATGTAAAGCGTTTGACCAGTGGCTTTGCGCTTGAGTTCGGCGGCGAGTTTGATGCGTTGCGCTTCGCCGCCACTCAACGTTGTCGCCGATTGACCGAGATGAACGTAGCCGAGTCCAACTTCGGCGAGCGTCAAACAAGGATCGAAAATTTTCGGGACCGCCCGAAAAAAATTCAAAGCTTCATCGACGGTCATGTCGAGCACGTCCGCGATGTTCATGCCTTTGAAATTAATTTCCAACGTCTCGCGATTGTAACGTCGGCCATTGCAATTTTCGCACGTGACATAAACCGGTGGCAGAAAATGCATTTCAATTTTGATCAAGCCATCGCCCTGACATTTTTCGCAGCGCCCGCCCTTGACGTTGAAACTGAATCGACCGGGACCGTAGCCGCGGATTTTTGCCGACGGCAATTTCGCGAAGAGATCGCGAATCTGATTGAACATGCCGGTGTAAGTCGCGGGGTTGCTGCGCGGTGTGCGGCCAATCGGCGTTTGATCAATGACGATGACTTTGTCGAGATTTTCGATGCCGCGAATTTCGCGATGCGCGCCGGGTTGTTCCTTCGAGCCGTAAAGTTTTCGGAAAAGTGCGCGCCGCAAAATGTCGTCGATCAATGTGCTCTTGCCGGAACCGCTGACGCCGGTGACGCAAGTCAACGTGCCGAGCGGAATGCGCGCGTCGATGTTCTGCAAATTATTTTCGCGCGCGCCGAGAATTTCCAACGCGCCGCGTTCGGCAAACGGCTTCGTGCGTTTTTTTGGAACGGCGATGGACAATTCACCTCGGAGATATTGGCCGGTCAGCGAACGTGGATTGGCTTCGATTTCCGCGAGAGTTCCAGCAGCCACAACTTCCCCACCGCGCACGCCCGCGCCGGGGCCGAGGTCGAGAATGTAATCGGCGTGACGAATGGTGTCTTCGTCGTGTTCGACCACGAGGACGGAATTTCCGAGGTCGCGCAACCCGGCCAAAGTTTTCAGCAACCGATCATTATCGCGCTGGTGCAAACCGACGCTCGGCTCGTCGAGAATGTAGAGAACGCCGACAAGTCCCGCGCCGATTTGGGTGGCGAGCCGAATGCGTTGCGCTTCGCCGCCGCTCAACGTTCCGCTCTCGCGATTGAGCGTGAGGTAACCGAGACCAACGTTTTTCAGGAAGCCGAGCCGCGAACGAATTTCTTTAACAACTTCATTCGCAATTTTTTGCTGGAACTCAGTGAGCTTGAGTTGCGCAAAAAATTCTTCGGCATCGTCCACCGAAAGGGCGCAAACGTCCATGATGGAAAGGCCGGGAACCTTCAAACTCGGAACGCGGAACGCGGAACGCGGAACCGGATCCGCGAAGTTTCCTTCCGCGTTCCCCGTTCCGAGTTCCGCGTTGGAAAGCGTCACCGCCAAAATCTCAGGCTTCAATCTCTTCCCGCCGCACGCATCGCACGGCTGCGGGTTCATAAAACTTTTCAACCGATTTTTCGTGAACTCACTTTCGCTCTCGGCGTAAAGACGTTCCATGTTCGGAATCACGCCCTCGAACGGGCGTTGGACCTGGCTGATCTTCCCCGATCGCACAAAAGTAAATTCAACTTCCGTCTCGCCCGATCCGTGCAACAAAACTTTTTTAAATTCTTTCGGCAAATTCTTGTAAGGCGTTTCGACACTTTGTTGAAAATGACTCGCCACTCCGCGCAGCAAACTTTTGTAGTAGGCGATCATCCGCTTGCGACCGCGACGCCACGGGAGGACCGCTCCTTTGTCCAAAGTTTTTTCCTGATTGGGCACGATGAGTTGTTCGTCGAAAACCATTTTCTGACCGAGGCCATGACAGACCGGGCAGGCACCCGAGGGTGAGTTGAATGAAAAATGTTTTGGCGTCAGCGTCTCAAAACTTTTCCCCGTCGCCGCGCTGTAGTTGCGATTGGAATGAAGCGTCTCGGTCCAAACGGAGTTGAGGGTTGAGAGTTGAGAGTTGAGAGAATCAGCATTTGGCCCACGACGCTCTTCCACTTTGAACTTTGAACCTTGAACTTTAAACTCCCCTTCCTGCGGCTGATGCAAAACCACTACGCGCCCTTCTCCCCAGCGCAACGCCGTCTCCACCGAATCACTCAAGCGCACGCGGATTTTCTCATCGATCACCAACCGATCCACCACCGCTTCGATTGTGTGCCGTTGTTTCGCGTCGATCTTCACGCGCACGTTCGCGCTGAGTTCGACCAGTTCGCCATCGACGCGCGCGCGCACGAAACCTTCGCGCGCGAGCCGTTCGATCACGTCGCGAAATTCTCCCTTCTGATCCGACACCACCGGCGCGAGCAACATCACGCGCGTTTTCGGCGGCAACGCCAGAATTTTATCCACGATGTCGCTGGTGGTTTGTTGCGTGATCGGTTCGCCGGTTTCGGGACAATGCGCCTGGCCGACGTTCGCGAAGAGCAGGCGCAAATAATCGTAAATCTCCGTCGTCGTCGCGATGATCGAGCGTGGGCCGGTGCCGGAACTGCGTTGCTCGATGGCGATGGCGGGCGAAAGTCCCTCGATGAAATCGACGTCCGGTTTTTGCATCTGGTCGAGGAACTGACGCGCGTAAGCCGAGAGCGACTCGACATATTTGCGCTGGCCCTCGGCGTAAATCGTGTCGAAGGCGAGCGACGATTTTCCCGAGCCGCTCAAGCCGGTAATGACCACCAGTTTGTCGCGCGGGATTTCGAGCGTGAGATTCTTGAGATTGTGCTCACGCGCTCCGCCAATTCTAATAAATTCCTTCGACATGACTCGCGAATTTTGCCATCAGGCAATCCGCAAATTTAGCGGACAAGGTTTGGGATGCAAAGGGCATAAACTCGCTTCCCAACGTGGAATCCAAAAGCTACAATCGAAACATGATAACGGGTATTCGGTTCAAAAATTTCAAAGCGCTAAAAGACGCTGAACTCAAACTTGGTCCCTTCAACCTTATTGTCGGGCCAAATGGCAGTGGCAAGACAAGCGTGTTGCAGGCTTTTGAAATTCTCGCCAATCCAAATCAGTTTGCACATCGAGAGTTTCGTACACTTGGATCGACGGCAAAAGAATTTTCCATAGACGCGCGGTGGAATCCAAGCGGTTCGCCTGAATGGGGTGGATTTACAGTGGCTAGCGGGATTTGTAAGACAAATTTGAACGTTCCTAATTTATCATCTCCCCCTGCGCAATTACTTTCAAAGAACATGGCTGAATGTTTCCAATCAGTCCGAGTGTATGCACTGGAACCGTCCAAAATGTCTCAGCCGGTCCATGCGCAAAATGTAAAAGAATTAAATAAAATCGGAGATAATCTCGCTGGCGCTTTAACTCATCTCCGCGATCAGGATGAAGATGCTTACGATCATCTGCGCGCAGAATTTCAGCGATGGCTTCCCGAATTCGACAGCATTGTTTTTAAAAATGACCAAAATGGATATCGACAACTTTCGCTCCGGCAATCCGCAACTAAATTACATGTGCCTGCATCAGAATTGAGTGAGGGAACTCTGATTGCGCTGGCGCTTCTCGCGATAGTTTACCAACCGGGCGCCCCAACTATTATCGGACTTGAAGAGCCAGACCGTGCATTGCATCCGCGGCTGCTCCGTGATGTGCGCGATGCGCTTTACAGATTGAGCTTTCCCATTGATTTCGGATTGAAGCGCAAGCCCGTCCAAATCATTGCGACGACGCACTCGCCTTACTTTCTTGATCTCTTCAAAGAGCATCCCGAACAAATCATCATTGCTGAGAAGCAGAAGGATGGAACAGCGACTTTCAAAAGTCTCGCAGACGACGAACAACTCCGTGAAATCATCGGCGACGCGCCGCTCGGAGAAGTTTGGTACAGCGGAGTGCTGGGTGGCGTTCCTGCATAGAAATAAATGCGCGTCGCCATTCTCAGCGAATCTCCGGCGGATGAAGCAGCATTGCGCATCATCACGGATGCAGTTCTCAATGTAAAAACAACTGCGGTGGATCTCCCGTCATTGCGTTCACGCGGTTGGCCCTCTGTTCGGAACGTACTCGGCGTTGTTATCAAGGCACTCCACTATAAAACCGAAGCCGATGGCCTAATCGTAGTAGCCGATTCAAATCACAGTTCCGTCACAGAAAAAGGACAGAAAAACCGCCTCCTCGAACTCCTCGATATTGTTGAGCGCAATCGAGTCGCTTTAAAATCCACAGGTGGACGCGCTCCGCTGCGTGTCGCCGTTGGAATTGCTTCACCCGCTATTGAAGCCTGGTGGCTTTGCAAAAAATTTAGCGATATTTCCGAAGCAAATTGGGAAAAGGGATTGAAAGAACAGACCGATCCTTATTCAAAACGGGTGTTGAAGCAGCGGCTGTATGGTGTGGATTTGCCGTCTATCAACTTAGAAACTGAACGCATGACTCAAGCCGCAGCAGAACTCGCAAGCGAAATCACATTTTTGGAAAGTCGATTTCCAAATGGTTTTGGATCGTTGTCCAAACAGTTACGCGCGTGGCGACGGATTGGAGAATAGGCGAAACAAAAAAACAGTCTGCGCCGTTGCGGCCAATCACAATTGCCGGACGAACTTTTCGGCTCGTCAAATCCGTGAAGGGAATCGGCAGAAGAACCACTTCATTTCGAGAGCAGTTCATTGAAGACGTCATCCGCTGCGTTGTCCCAAACCTTCATCAAAGAATCTTTGGAATGCTTCAGCCACCCGTCACGTTCGGCATCGGAGGATTCGATGGTCACGCGCACGCGGGATTTTTCGGGCAATGACAACGGCCCGGGCAGGACGAGTTTGCCCGCTTCGTAAATCGCATTCACCGTCGTGGTCATGGCAAAAAATTACTAGCGCGATGCGGCATTTGCAAGATTGCAGAATTTGAATTGCATCAGCGAAAGGGCAACCGTGACTGAGCGACGTCGCTCTCCAAACTCACGCCGTGTGAAACTGCAATTCGCGAACGTTGATCCTGGAAACCCGTTTGGGAAGATTCAAAATTTCCACGCCGACCATCCGCTAGTCTGGTTGAAATTCAACACCAAGCCGGGCAAAACTTTTCAGCGCCTACGCAACGGTGCGGCCAAAAGCGCCAGAGGACTGGCGCAGTCCAAAACGCTGTCGCGCCATTCGAACGCATCAAAATCGGTTCAGTCGAAATAGTGGGGAGATGACCATCCTTTTTATTTTACTGAAAGCTTGCCGCGCCTTTTTCTCGTCGCATGATTTGCCGATGCGAATCCATTTTCTCGGAGCAGCCCGCACCACCACCGGCTCCATGTATTTGTTCGAGTTGAACGGCAAAAAACTTTTGTTGGAATGCGGTTTGTTTCAGGGACGGCGCGAAGAGTCGGTGGAGCGTAATTGTTGTTTTCCTTTCGATCCGCGCGCCATCGACGCAGTGGTGTTGAGTCACGCGCATATCGATCATTGCGGGAATTTGCCGAATCTTTGCCGGCAAGGTTTTGATGGAAATATCTTTTGCACCTTCGCCACCCGCGATCTCGCCACGATCATGCTGGAAGATTCCGCGAACATCCAACAGTCCGACGCGGAATATCTTTCCCGCAAGCGTGCCCAAAAAAATCTTCCGCCAGTCGAGCCGCTTTACCGGCCGGTGGACGCGGAGAAAGCCATTCGGCAATTTGTTACCGTGGGTTATGACCGGCCGATCCAGGTGATCGATGGAGTGACGGTCACCTTTGCCGACGCGGGACATATTCTCGGTTCGGCGCAGGTGATTCTGGACATCACGGAAGGTGGAAAAAAAATTCGTTATCTGTTCAGCGGCGATGTCGGTCGCGGCGGCGATGAAATTTTGCGCGACCCACAGCCCGTTTCCGGTGTCGATTATTTGCAAGTCGAGAGCACGTACGGCGGACGCGAACATGTCTCGTCCCGAGATGTGAATGAAACCGTGGCGCGGCTCGTGCACGAAACGGTTGCACGAAATGGGAAAATAATTATCCCCGCATTTTCCGTCGGGCGCACCCAAGCAATTGTTTATACGCTGCACCAACTTCTCGAAGCCAAACAAATTCCGGCCCTTCCCATTTTCGTGGACAGCCCGCTCAGCGTGAATGCGACCGAAGTTTATCGGCTGCATCCCGAATGTTTCAACGAAACCATTTCCAAATTTCTGCGCGAGAAATCGAACCCGTTCGGCATGGAAAATTTGACCTACATCCGTGAAGTGGCGCACTCGATTAAACTCAACGACTTGAAAGAACCCGCCATCATCATCAGCGCTTCCGGCATGGCCGAGGCCGGACGCATTCGTCATCATTTGAAAAATAATATCGGCAATCCGAACAACTTGATTTTATTCATCGGCTACTGCGCCGAAAACACTTTGGGCGCGCAAATTCTCGCCGGGAAACCGGTCGTGAATATTTTCGGCGAGCCGCACCCGGTTCGCGCGCGGATTGCCTCGCTCGATTCCTTTTCCGGCCACGCGGACAAAAACGAACTCAAACGTTACGTCGAAGCGATTCAAGGAAACATCAAAAAAGTTTTCGTCATCCATGGAGAAGAAGATCAAGCGCTCGCGTTCGCGGGAACGTTGCGCGCGTTGAAATCTGCCGCTGAAGTCATCGTGCCGGAATACAAACAGATCGTGGAATTGTGATCCGACGACTCAGTCTGATCTTCCTCGGCTGGCGCGAGATTTCTTTCCATTCTCTGTCGCTCATTCAAATGCTGATGGTGGATAGAGCGGATTTCGCGGGGGAAGTTGAAGTTGTTTTTCATGCGGGAGAGTTTAATCTGCGGGCATGACAACGGTTGAACCACTCACCCATATTCACCTCGATTCAAGGGGAGTGGCTTGGGTGGATGACACCAACACGAAGGTGAAAGAAATCGCCCTGGATAGACTTTCTTACGCAGCCAACGCCGAAGAAATTCGCGAACAACATCCTCATTTATCGCTATCCCAGATTTACGCGGCCCTGGCCTATTATTACGATCACAAAGAGACTATTGACGCGCAAATCGACGCCGATTGGCGCGATGTCGAAAAACTTCGCACCGCCAGCCAACAACCCAGCCGAGCCGAATTAGAAGCCCGAATGAAACGGCTGTGAGCTTGGGACTTTATACGGACGTCCATGTGCCGGCGCAAATCACGACTGCTTTGAGAAGTCGCAGCGTCGATGTTTTAACCTCTCAGTCCGACTTGACCACGACGCTGCCGGATCCGGAACTTTTAGATCGCGCTACTTCGCTGGCGCGTGTGCTTTTTACGTTTGACAAGGATTTGTTGCAGGAAGCGACGTTGCGTCAGGCAGAAGGAAAATTCTTTGCGGGAATTATTTTTGCCTATCCGTTGCGCATTACCCTGGGGCAATGCATTGAAGATTTGGAATTGGCCGCCAAAGTTTACGACCCGCCTGAGATGGCGAATCGAATTCTCTATCTTCCGATTCGTTAAAATTACGAACGCCAATTCTGCCAACGTAAAGCTTGCCAAACCGACTTCGCTCCCTAGATTTATCGGCTCGATAAAAAAGTATGAATCTCTCCTCTGTCACAGCCATTTTTGCGATGGGCGCTCCTACCGCGCAGCCCGGTCAACGTGCCCCCACCGCAGCGGAATCAATGCTGCGGATGGCCCCGTTCTACCTAGTGCTCGCTGTTGTTTTTTATTTATTCATGATTCGCCCGCAACAAAAGAAGGCGAAGCAACATCAGGAATTGCTCAAACAGATCAAGCCCGGCGATAAAGTCGTGACCTCCAGCGGAATTATCGGGACGGTTATTTCCGTCAAAGAGCGGAGCGTCTCACTGCGTTCCGCCGACGCCAAATTGGAAGTGCTCAAATCCGCCATTGGTGAAGTCACGGAACGCGCCGGCGAATCCAGCGAATCTTAATTTTCATGAAGCGCAATAATTTTTGGAAGTGGGCCTTCGTCGTTTTTCTCGTGGTCTGGTCACTCTGGCAAATGTATCCGCCAACCAGTCGCGATCTCATCGAGCAGTTCAAAGACGACGCGATGCAAACCGACACCAACTTTACGGCCATCGTCAAGCGGGCGGAAGAATTGCGCGGCAATGATCCCGCCCGTTCCTACAGCAGTTTGAGAGAAGCCATCGGGACGAACGACATCAAACGGTATTTCACTTTTATCGATACGAAGGCGGAACTGGATGCAACCCAGTCCATTTTAAATCGGTTGCAAAAAAATGCGGCGGGGAAAATCAAGCTCGGCCTCGATTTGCAAGGCGGCACTT
Organism: Verrucomicrobiota bacterium; assembly: GCA_038214755.1. Classification (GTDB taxonomy): domain Bacteria; phylum Verrucomicrobiota; class Verrucomicrobiia; order Limisphaerales; family CANJXF01; genus CANJXF01. The sequence goes on along the minus strand of JBBQRQ010000091.1, from coordinate 5,603 downwards.
CATTCCTCGTCGGGATGGACACGAGCAAGTTGGAAATTTCCGACACCAATGTGCTGACGCGCGGCGAGGCGAAGGAACACGCGCTCTCGCAAGCCGTGGAAGTTTTGCGAAAGCGCATTGATAAATTCGGCGTGGCCGAACCGTTGATTCAACCGGCCGGCAGCGATCGCATCCTCATTCAGCTTCCCGGTTTGTCCGAAGAGTTGAAGGAAGAATACAAACGCAAAATTCAAAAAGCGGCGTATCTGGAATTTCGTCTGGTGCATGAAAAAAGTAAGGACTTACTTGACCAGGGGCTCACGGAACCCGGCTACGATATTTTACGAACCAAGAGGCGCAACAAAGACAACACCTCCACGATCGAGTCCTACTTGGTTCAGAAAAAAACCGCCCGAGGGTTGACCGGAAAAAACGTGAAGCGCGCGATGGTGATTCGCGACCCGATTTCCAATCAGCCGCAAATCGATTTTGAACTCGATACCAAAGGCGCGGAATTATTTGCTCAGGTCACGAGCGAAAATATCGGACGGCAGTTGGCGATTATTCTCGATGGCGAACTTTATTCGGCCCCCGTGATTCAAGGTCTGATTCCCAATGGGCGCGGTCAGATCACCGGCACTTTCGATTTTAAAGAAGCGCGCGAACTCGCCGACGTTTTGGAGAATCCTCTGGAATTGCCGGTGAAAATTATCGAGGAACGCGGAGTCGATCCCTCGCTCGGAAAAGATTCCATTCGCAGCGGAATCAAAGCCGCCATCATCGGCACCATCCTCGTTGCCGGATTCATGTTGGTTTACTACATGTTGGCCGGGTTGATTGCGAACGTCGCGCTGATCCTCAACATCATCATTACGCTCGGCGTGATGTGTTCCATCGGAACCACGCTTACCCTGCCGGGCATCGCGGGCATCGTGTTGACGATCGGCATGGCAGTTGACGCGAACGTTTTGATTTTCGAACGCATTCGTGAAGAACTTGCAGCAGGCAAATCTCTGCGCGGCGCCATCTCCGCCGGTTACAGCCGGGCCTTCAGCACCATTTTTGATTCTCATGTCACCACACTTATCTCGGCGGTCATCCTTATTTTTATGGGAACGGGATCGGTCAAGGGGTTTGGCGTGACTCTCACCATCGGAGTCGCACTGAGTTTGTTCACTGCGTTGGTCGTGACCCGTTTGATCTTTGATTTTCTCCTCGACAAAAATCTTTTGAAGAAATTACCGATGCTTCATCTGGTTCGTCCCGGAAAAATTGATTTCCTCCGCTGGGCCAAACCTGCGTTCGCAGTTTCCTGGTTGCTCATCATTGTCGGAATCGGCTACGGCTTCCATCGCGGAGACAAAGTTAAGGGGGTTGATTTCAAGGGCGGGGATGTTTTGACCATGCGGTTCGCGGAAAAAATTCCGGCGGACCAATTGCGCGCCGAAGTAGCGAAATTGAACGTCGGCGATGCGACCATCCAATATCAGAAGGACATTTCCACCGGCGGAGAAACTCTCCGAATTGCCACCGCCTTCGACACCGGCGGAAAAGTTGAGCAAGCGCTGGAGAAAGATTTCCCCAACGCGAAATTTTCCCGCATCGCCCTGGACAAAGTAGGGCCGACTGTTGGAAAAGAAATTCAAGCGTCCGCCGTTTTCGCCATCATTCTGGCGCTGTTCGGTATTTTGATCTACGTCGCTTTCCGCTACGAATTTTCCTTCGCCGTCGGCGCCGTCGTCGCAATTATCCATGACGTGCTCATGACTCTCGGCTGGTTCTTTTTGACGGGCCGTGAACTGAACGCCCCCATGGTGGCCGCTGTCCTGACGATTATTGGTTTCTCCATCAATGACACCGTCGTCATCTTCGACCGGATTCGTGAAGACTTGAAAATGGGCATGCGCGGAAGTTTGCGCGACGTCATGAACAAGGCGTTGAACCAGACTTTGAGCCGCACGCTCATCACTTCCGGCACTGTTTTTCTCGCGACCATGTCTCTCTACATTTTCGGCGGCGGGGTCATCAACGATTTCGCATTCACGTTTTTGGTCGGAATCATCACAGGAACCTATTCCAGTATTTACATCGCCAGCTCGATTGTTCTCTGGTGGCACAAAGGCGAGAAACCGAAACTCGCTTCGCAAGTGACGGTGGAAAGTCCGGTGACGGCGCGGGTTTAATTCCGGTTGCAGCGGCGCGTCTGTGACCGCCGTTTTTAAACCCGAAATCCGAATACCGAAATCCGAAAGAAATCCGAAGTTCGAATTTTTACTTTGGACTGCGGGGACAGGTCCCCGCTTTAGCTGCATGGTGGCGAAGGCGCGGGCGCTAATCAGTTCGAGGAGTTCGCAATGCGGCGAGGCGCGCAGGAAAAGCGGTGTCATGCCACCGCAGTCCAAAGCATTTTTCGAGCGTTGGCGGCAGATCGTTTTTCGGTATTCGGATTTCGGACTTCTTTCGGATTTCGGATTTCGGTTTTAAATGCGGCGGTCCCAGACGCGCCGCTACAGCGCCGAACCAACTTTAAACTTTGAACCTTAAACTTTAAACCTCACCACCGTGCTCGCTCTCGCTGCAATCACCCCCTGGCACTGGGGCGGCTTCATCGTCGTAGTTCTAATTTTTCTCGCCCTTGACCTTGGGGTTTTTCATCGCGCCGCGCACGTCGTAAAATTCAAGGAAGCCCTTCTCTGGACGCTCGTCTGGTTTGCCGTCACGATGGTTTTTGCCGGCGCATTATTTTTCTGGCGCGATAAACAGGAGACTCTCGAATTCGTCACCGGCTACATCATCGAACTTTCTCTTTCGATGGATAACGTCTTCGTCATCGCGCTCATCTTCGGCTACTTCCGCGTCCCGCTTCTCTTCCAGCACCGAGTTTTATTTTGGGGAATTTTAGGAGCGCTGATCATGCGTGGGGTGATGATCGGCGTCGGCGCGGCGCTCATCCAGAAATTTCACTGGATGCTTTTTCTCCTCGGCGGATTTCTCGTCGTCACCGGGATCAAAATGCTTTTTTCCTCCGACGAAGGAGTTCATCCAGAAAAAAATTTGATGATCCGCCTCACTCGAAAACTCTTTCCGGTCACGTCGGACTTCGACGGTCAAAAATTTGTCACGAAGTTAAACAATCGAACCGCGTTGACGCCGCTTGCTCTCGTTCTGGTTATGGTCGAAACGACTGATCTGATTTTCGCGGTCGATTCCATCCCGGCCATTTTCGCGGTGACCCAAAAACCATTCATCGTCTTTACCTCGAACGTCTTTGCCATTCTCGGATTGCGCTCGCTTTATTTTGTTCTCGCCAACGCCATCGGCTATTTCCGTTTTTTAAAAACCGGCCTGTCCGTCGTCCTGATTTTTATCGGCGTAAAAATGCTCGTGGAAAAATGGAATATTCACATTTCGATAGTCGTGTCGCTTCTCGTCGTGGCGGCAATTATCGGCATTTCAATGTTGGCTTCCATCATTGTCGGATACCGAGCGCGGGGGAAAACTTCGTGAGTGCGTATCTTGACGGAGCGCGGACAGCCTTGTCCGCGAGTGTTGAAACGAGATCAAATCGTGGCGTGCGGTTTCTCCCAATTCACGCGGACAAAGCTGTCCGCGCTCCTTGGTGATTCAAAATGAAATTTCACTGGTCAATCGCGCCAGCCCAACCAGTCCTCGCGCAACACCTCGCAGAAGCCGGACGCGTTTCTCCGCTCCTTGCCCAATGCCTGCTCAATCGTGGAATCAGCGAACCGGAAAAAATAAATCAATTCCTCGAACCGCGATTGAAAATGTTGGCCGATCCATTTCTGCTGCCGAACATGGAAGCTGCGGTTGACAGGTTGCTCATCGCGCGGGAAAAAAATGAGCCGCTGGTAATTTTTGGCGATTACGATGTCGATGGCGTCACATCCACTGCGCTGCTGATCGAAGTCCTGAGCGCTCTCGGATGGAAAGTGGATTTTTATCTGCCGCATCGTCTCGAGGAAGGCTACGGACTGAGCCAGGACGGAGTGGAAAACTGTCAAAAAAAATTTCCGGCGAAACTTCTTCTCGCCGTCGATTGCGGCTCGACCGCCATCGCTTCGATTGCGTGGCTGAAAGGGCAGGGGACAGATGTGATTGTTCTCGATCATCACCAGGTTTCCGACCCGCTCCCCGCCGCCATCGCCATCGTGAATCCGCAAGTGACTGGTAGCGCAGGCATCGCCCCTCGTAGCGCAGGCATCTTGCCTGCGAGTTCGGAGTCATCCCGTCCCCTGGACGAAAATAAAAACTCTCTTCTCGACGAAGCCGAGAGCCTCACAACTCGCAGGCAAGATGCCTGCGCTACATTTCGCGAACTCTGTTCTGTTGGCCTGGCCTTCAAACTCGCTCACGCCCTCGTCAAACGCGGTCGCGAACTTGGCTGGCCGCAAGCACACGAATTCGATTTACGTCCGTTGTTGGATTTAGTCGCACTCGGCACCATCGCCGACCTTGTTCCGCTCACCGGGGAAAATCGCATCCTGACAAAAATCGGATTGGAATATCTCAACAAATCGGAACGCCCCGGAATCGTCGCGCTCAGAAACGTCGCGCAAATCGGCGACGCCATCGGTTGTTACGAAGTTGGATTTCAACTCGCACCTCGCCTCAACGCCGCCGGCCGCCTCGAAAATGCGGAAGAAGCGTTGCAACTTTTACTCGCGCCCGACCTCGCCAGCGCCGAGCCAATTGCCAAATCTCTCGACAGCCGCAACCGTGAACGTCAGACGATTGAAAAAAGTATTTCCACGGAAGTCATCGGCGCGTTGCGCGCTCGTTTCGATTCCGAAAAAGATTTTGTCATCGTCGAAGGCCAACTGCTTTGGCACATCGGCGTCGTCGGCATCGTCGCATCGCGCGTGCTCCACGAATTTTATCGCCCGACGATCATCATTGGCGGCGAAGGGAATCTCTGGCGCGGTTCCGGCCGCAGCATTGACGGATTCGATTTGGCGAGCGCGTTGCGGGATTGCGATGACTTGCTTGTCAGACATGGCGGCCACGCGATGGCTGCGGGGCTTACCATTGATTCAAAAAATCTTGAAGCCTTCCGCGTTCGCCTGAACGAAATTGCGCGGCGCACTTTGAAGCGCGAACAGCTTCAACCGGTTTTGCGAATCGACGCCGAAGTCAATTTATCCGAACTAAGTTTTGAATGCGTTCAACAACTGGACTCCCTTCAACCCATCGGGCAAAAAAATCCGCCGGTGCATTTTGTTGCCAGAGGATTGACGCACCAACGTTCACCGCAACGAATGGGAAAACAAAATCAACATGTGAAATTTTGGGTGGAGAGTGGTGGAAAAATTTTCGAAGCAGTCTGGTGGAATTGCGGTGACGCGCCATTGCCGAAAATCAGTTTCGATCTCGCCTTCACTCCGCAACTCAACGAGTTCAACGGAAATTATTCCGTTCAACTGAAAGTTTTGGATTGGCGCTCGCCCATTTGAGGTCTGCCGGGTTTAGCCGGAACGATTCAGTTGGACAGATTGCTCGCCCTCACCCTAACCCTCTCCCCCGAGGAGAGGGAACCTGCCAGCAGGGTCCGCCATCAGGCATTAAACGGTGAATATTTTCCAGCGCTGAATAATATTCTCCCTCTC
>JBBQRQ010000090.1:0-20512 GCA_038214755.1 Verrucomicrobiota bacterium | reverse complement strand
CCAGCGTTCGACGTCGGATGCGAGAGTCAACGTTGTGTGGTTAATTTCACGGGACCTTTGAACATCTATGAAACTTTGTGCGCGATTACTTTGCCTTTCTGTTTGGATTGTCACTTTTTCCGCTGGGGCCCAGTCATTCGGTTTGCCCGCGCGTGTCGCCAATTCAACTCTGCAAATGCCGCAAACGCCCGCGACTTTCGGCTACACTTTGACCAATGCATTTCCCGGTTTGTCTTTCACCAATCCGATTGCCTTGGCCACTCCGCCCGGTGAAACGAATCGTCTTTTTGTTCTCGAACGGTCTGCGCGCGTCATCGTCGTCACGAATCTTGCCGCGCCGACGCGCACCGTTTTTCTCGACCTTTCCAGTCGCGTCACGACGGGCTGCGAGGAAGGGTTGCTCGGCATCGCGTTTCATCCCAACTACGCGGCAAACGGATTTTTTTATTTATTTTATTCCACGAGCACGAACACAGCGGCGGGCAGCGGATTGCATCAGCGCATTTCTCGTTTTCAAGTTTCGTCCACCAATGCGAACCAGGCGGTCGTGACCAGTGAGCTTGCTCTGATCACGCAATTCGACGAAGCGTGCAATCACAACGGCGGCGATCTGCATTTTGGGACTGATGGTTATCTTTATATTTCCGTTGGGGATGAAGGCGGCGCGAATGACCAATACAACAACAGCCAGCGCATCGACAAAGATTTCTTCTCCGGACTTTTGCGGATCGACGTCGATAAACTTCCCGGAAATCTTCCGCCCACTCCGCACCCCGCGCTGATGAACGCGACCAATTATTTTGTCCCGGCGGACAATCCCTTCGTCAACGCCACGCAATTGAACGGAACGAATATTAACGTGGCCGCGTTGCGAAAAGAATTTTGGGCGATTGGTCTGCGCAATCCGTTTCGTTTTTCTTTTGATCCAATGACCGGCGCGCTTTTTTGCGGAGACGTTGGCCAGGGCGCGCGTGAGGAAATTGACCTCATCACTAAAGGCGGAAATTATGGATGGGCCTATCGCGAAGCATCCATCGGCGGACCGAAAGCCTCGCCTGCTAATTTTATTTCGATCTCTCCCATCGCCGAATATTTGCGCGTCGGCACGACGAACGTAGGCACATCGGTCACCGGTGGATTGGTTTATCGCGGCAATCGAATTTCTCAATTGAATGGCCGCTACATTTTTGGTGATTTCAACAGCGGAAATATTTGGGCGCTGACACCCAACGGAACGAACGCGGCGACTTTCGATTTTTTGACCCGGCAGACTGGCATCGTCGCGTTTGGCGCCGACCCGCGCAACGGCGACGTTTTGTTGGCGAACTTGACCGGCGGCAGCGTGCAACGACTGATTTACAGCGTCACGAATACGGCTGGGAGTGCGCTTCCCGCCACGCTCGCCGACACCGGAAGTTTTTCTGATCTGCCGAATCTCACGCCGAATCCGGGAATTATTCCTTACGACGTGAACGTTCCTTTCTGGTCGGACAACGCCAGAAAAACGCGCTGGTTTTCCGTGCCGAATACGAACCTCACCCTCGCCTTCAATCGCACGAGCCACTGGCAATTTCCCACCGGCACAATTTTGATAAAACATTTTGATCTGGAACTGACGAATGGAATTGCGTCCTCGGCAAAACGATTGGAGACGCGGCTGCTCGTGAAAAATTCCGGCGGTGTTTACGGTGTGACTTATCGCTGGGGAAATTCGTTGACCAACGCGACGCTCGTTCCCGAAGAAGGCCTCGATGAAAATTTTGTCATTAACGACGGAGGGAATTTGCGCACGCAGGCTTGGCATTATCCAGCTCGCTCCGAATGTTTGAGTTGTCACACGCCTCAGGCTGGTTTCGCGCTGGGTTTCAACACGGCCCAACTCAATCGCGATTTCGATTACGGCGGAATCAGCGACAACCAAATTCGCGCGCTCAATCAAGTCGGATATTTTTCCAGCGCAGTCACGAATTTACACACGCTGCCACTGCTGGCACATGCGACGAATTCCGCGTTCAGTGTTGAATATCGAGTGCGCTCCTATCTCGCGGCGAACTGCGCGCAATGCCATCTGCCCGGCGGCGCGGCTCCCGGAAATTGGGACGCGCGCATCACGAATCCGCTCTCCGCTTCGGGCATCGTCAATGGAAGTTTGGTCAACAATCTCGGCGACGCCAGCAATCGTGTCATCGTTCCCAATGATCTGGCGCATTCGGTTTTGCTCACGCGAATTTCGACGAATGGCGCGTGGCGAATGCCGCCGTTGTCGTCCTCGCTCATCGACACGCAATCGGTAAATTTAGTCAGCGCGTGGATCACCAACGGTCTGGCGAATTTTCAAACTTACGAGCAATGGCAACTGGCGAAATTCGGTTCGACCAATGCGCCGCTCACTGCGCGGAACGAAAATTTCGATGGCGATCCTTCGGTGAATTTCCAGGAATTTTTGCTTGGAACCGATCCAACCGACGCGGGGGATTTCTGGAAAATTTCCGCGCAAGCAACAAATGGTTTTGTTCGAATTGAATTTCCGCAAATTGCCAATCGCGGATTTGAAGTTCAGGTCACGACCAATTGGTCGCCGGTGATTTGGAATCCGTTGGACGTTCCAGCCAACCGGCCGCTGATTTCCGCGACGAATTTTCCAGCAGCGGTTCCAGATTCCATCGAAGGCGATTCCAGGTTTTATCGTGTGCGGGTTTTTGAGCCGTAATGTTTTGGCGGTAGGGCAGACATTTTGTCGGCGGAGCGCCGGTTTGCAACCGGCTTTGAGTCAGTGCGCGGAGGCCAAGCCGGTTGCAACCGGCGCTCCGGTGTGGGTGCGGGTGACGGTGCTTTCAGTCCCGCGTTGGAACAGTGAAACACATGGATGATTCATTTACTCATGTGGTCCGCGCGACGGGTGGAATTTAACTGGCGGACACTGCCGTCCCTGTTAAAAGCGGCGGAGGGCCGCCGCACTCCAAGACGCTCGCGCGAACTTCGATGGCGCACGAATGGCGCAAAGCGTCCTGGAGTGCGCCAGTCCTCTGGCGCTTTTGTTCTGACCGCCCGTTTAAATCACACCCCGCGCGATTCGGAAGTCGCGCACACCGGCAGGCTGGAAAGCCTGACGACAATTTCTTCGTTCGACGTTGGAGGTTGAACGTTGCTGGTCCATAAACATTGGGCTGAATGTCCAACCTCAACATCGAAACAAAAATATCTTCGCGCCCGCCGGAGGCAGATGCTACCCGCGCTCATGGTGCGACGACGCGATAAAAGCGGGCGTTGGTTGAAACTGCGTTTGAAATAAAAACATCGGTCGAGACAGTGAGGGCGGAGAGGCTGGTCAGGATCTGCCACGAATTCGTCAGAGCCAAGGTGTTTTTAAATTCGACCCGGTAAGCCTGGTTTGTTTCCGCGAAGAAAGAGAATCTGAACTGTCCGTTCGTTACAGCGGGCGACTTTAAAATTGGCGGAGGGACAAAAATGATTTCCAGGAACGGCGGAGAATTGGTGTCGCCCACGGCGAATTCCCTCGAGCCGAAACGCCGCGCCGTGCGAGCGATCCCTTCCGATTCAGTTTTCAAAAGCCAGCCGAAATTGGTGGAGGGATTTGTTGACCACAATCGCGCGTCACTCACCATTTGGGTGGTGGAATTAAAAATTGGAAAATCGTTTAGGAGATCAACCGCAGCCGAAGAACTGGCGACCGAGATAAAATTATTTGACGCGCCGGGGATGCTCCAGGAATTCGTCGTCAACGCGAAAGGCGAGTTCCAGGTTGCTTCATTGATTTCCGCGGGCAAGCCAAGACCAGGCGAAGATTCCTGAGTGCTATTTTTATTTCCTTCGCCCCAATTTTTCAACATGCGATGCAGAGTGAATGAAGATGCCTGTGCTCCATTATCAGGGGAGTGAGTCACGCCCAGATGCAATGCGGCAGAGACAATTTTTGAATTCGGCGGAATGGAACTGAAATCAAATTTGAAAAGGCCGCGATTTCTCGCGCCGCTGGAGCCAGCCGTCCCGGCATTGACGAATTCGGTGCTGCCCATGTTGTTGGTGGGTGAAGTTTCAATGAGCGTCGTGTCCGCCACCGGTGGAAGGATGACCGTCGCCGCGTTGAGGAAAAAATTGGAGAGGAACAAAACGGCTGCAACCGCCCAGCCGTTTTCACGAGTTAAACAACAATTCACGGCAAGAACTTGGCTGAAGATTGGCCGGTAAAACGATTGCGGGATGACTAAATCAGATCGATTTCTCCGGCGATGGTCGTGCCGTCCGAAGAAGCGCCGCCGGATTGCAAACGCTCGGTAGGATATTTAGTGGTGTTGTAGCCGGGAATGATTCTCGCCAACTGAGTGGGCTGCGCGCCAATTTGTTGAGCGCCCAGGTGATCGCGAATGATCTCGCCAAGGACAGATCGATAATCGATTGAGCGTTTAAGGTAGCGGCTGCTCACGCCAAACATGGTTCCGCTGGTGGCTCCTTGCGTCGCGCTCCCGGGAGACCATCCGACAGATTGCCCGTTATAATTATCACCCGTGTGACAACCGAATATTCCGGTAGTGCGCCCGCTTTTTCCATAGCCTTTCACGGAGCCGCCGGCGACAAACATCGGTCCTGCCTCGGCGTGGTCGGTCCCGATCGTTCCATTCTCCACCGTGGTTCGTCCAAACTCCGAGAGCGTCACGACGACGAGATTATTCCACGTGGCTTTGTCGGCGTAGGTCAGGAAATATTTTCGAAGGCCATACATCGCCCAGGCAATTCGCCTCTGCAAATTGGCATGCGTGCCGGAGTAAGGATCGAAGGCGAAGGTGACTTTGTCGTTGGTAATTTGATCGCTATGCGTGTCGAATCCGCCCAGTTCCGTGCCAGCAATAATCGTGTCTGTCTTATTCAAAATCATCGCAGCCGCTTTCAAATAATTGAAGAAACCAGTGCCACCGGAATTGTAAGCGCCAGTATCGACGACATAATTTGCAGAAGCGCCTCCGCCATTTTTTGCGTTGGTCGTTGGGAAAAGATAGTAGCCGGTGGTCGGGTCTTTGAAGTAATTCCCGGTGGTACTTCCGTTTCCTTCGGAAAAATCAATCCCCTGCGCAAATTGATTCAACACGATATTCAGATTTTTATATTGAGAGTTGAGCAACTCCCGATTTTTTTTGTCGGGGTACCCAAAGCTGTTGGCGGCAACAATATTGTTCGTAGCCTTGGAAATGCCCGCCGTTGAATTGGGGACGCCGAGCAACTTGAACCGCGTCGGATCGCTCAGATTGGTCATGGCCGCGTCGGACCCGCGCAAAATCAAGGGCAGCGCGGATTGAATCGAAACTCCGGTGAGCGGATTGGTGTTGGCCAAACCAGACTCAATCATCGTGCGATAAAAAATCCCGTCCTTGGAAAGATTGTTATTGGGACTACCATTTTCCCAATAGATTTGGGAATCGAAATGCGAGCGGGATTGTTTGGGATAACCGACGCGATGAATCAAAGCGAGGTCACCGGCGTTGTGGACGGGCGCAAGATATTTTAACGAGGGATGAAGTGCGGCAAAACCATTTCCACCGCGGATGGCCGGGAACGCGAATCCCGCAGTGCCGGTCGCATCATCCATCAACCCTGGTGCGAGGGAATAATCGACGGCCCCATCTTTTGGGATCAAAAGTTTCGGGCGATTGAAGGCATTGTAAGCCGGGTCCTGAATTGGAATCACGGAATTCAATCCGTCGTTGCCGAAGCGCAGAAAAATAAAAAGCAGTTTTTTTCCGCCCAACCCGATGGTGCCTTCGGCCAGGGCGCGCTTCATCACCAATGGGATGTCGGTCAAGGCCGAGAGCGCCACGCCCAAGCCGATTTTCATGCTGCGATCAAAAAAGCCGCGACGGGTAATGATGTTGAAGTGTTCCATATTATTGCTCGTGAAAACGTTGATAGCTGAGAAGTAATGCAACCATGCCGCGGAGGCGAATGTCGTACCCCGCGGTAGGAATACTGCTCACCGCCAAACCACCAAACTGGGTACTGTTGGCCAATGAGTCCGCTGTGCCGTCATTCAAAAAATTAATCGCCGCCGTGCGATACAAATCGAGATTGCCCGCGCCTTCGCCTGGAAAAATGATGCTGAGAAAATAATCCACCACGGCCGCTGCATTGGTTTGGCTGGCGACTGGAAGCTTGGCTGCGATCAATTGAACCGGCGAGTTAGTCGTCAAATAACCGGCATCAATCTTATTAGTGACGGAGAAATTGGGTTGGTTTGTAATCATGCAGAGAGCCTGCACGAAACGAATTCGGTCGGAGAGAGTTCCGGCGCTAATCCAATAAGCCGCATCTTCGGGGTAACCATCCGGCGCCGCCCGATCGAACAGACTCATTGAACCCATGCGATTGATCGGACTTAACAAATTGTAGCCATCGGTATTCGAGAAATAGATTCCGTTCGTGCTGGAACGCAGGGCGCGAACCGCGCTGACGGTATATTCCAGCGGCGTTTTTACTTTCTGCATCGAACCGCCGTGACTGCGAAACAGGTCCGAATTGAAAATGGTGGAGAGCACCGCGCGGATTTGTCCTTTGGGATTGCTGTTTTCCCAGGCCAGCATGCATTGATGGACCAGCTCCGCTTCGGGCGATAAATTCCCTGCCGCATAATTATAAAAATTGTAGGCCGGATTATTGGTATCGTTACTGGGATTGGGAAAGTCGTCGTGAACAAACAATCGGCAAAACTTGATGCTGATGTATTCCTGAGTGAACGGCAGGTTCGCCAAATAGTTAATCACGTCGTAGCCGTCTTGAATTCCGTTGGTCCCGCCGCCTCGCGTCGTTGGAATGGTCAACTGGTATTTTCCGGGCGCTGTATTAGTGGAGTAAAGCGTGGTGGTGTAAGGCGCGCCGAAACGCGCCGGAATAAACGCATTCGTGAACAACACCTTTGGCTTGGTCGTGTCGTGGCTGGCGGAAACAAAATTGAAAGCCCAGGCGCCAGCGAGATTGGAAATCGTGCTCACATTGGTGCCGGTCCCCACCAGATTCGTCGTGCGAACCGCAAACGGATTCAAAGCATTGGTGGGCGGCACAATCTGGAGCGTCCAGCCGGTCCACGAGCGTGACACGGCCGTGATATCAGTTTGGGTGTAGCCGTTGTCCACGCCCATGGTAAAAAGCTCCATCACCTCCCGCGCGTAATTTTCATTGGCAATAGCGGTGCCGTTTCCTTTGCTCGTCACCGTGTCCAGATAAATAATCATCGCCGGACTTTCCGCGCTGATTTTCAGCAAGTCATAAAACGTGCCCGTCGGATTCAAAAGCGCGGTGCGCCATTTGTCGTTCTCCAAATATTCGAATTGCGCCGCGATGCGGTTCCGATTGTCATCGTCGTAAAACTGGTCGAGGTAATCGAAGGATTTAGAATATTGGGTAACGAAATGGTTTTCGAAAAATTGAAGCAGCACTTCGAGCAATTGCCGTTTTGCGCCCACGGCCCGCAGCAGGTGAAGCGCGCGAAAGTCATCCATCTTCGCGTAACTCGTATTGTTCACCATCATATCCGTCGCCCCGGCGAGTTTGGCCGATATAATATTCACGTTCGGATGCGAACTGCTCACCGTTTCGCTAATCGTTTCCGGCGCGAGTTGTTCGGCGATCCAGGCATCGGGACCAATTGCATTCGTCCCGGTGAGAATTCTCTCCAATTCGTCGGGCGTGGGTCCGTAGGCCAACCGATTCAAAATGTTCGCCGTCAAAAGTTCGTTGCTCGTCAGCGTCGTAACTTGGAACTGATAAAAATTTACCGGCGCGCTGTTCGTCTCGGTAAATTTAAAGCCCGTGATGGTTCCGCCGTTGGTGGTGAACGGCCCGTCCACGTTCGTGCTGCTCAAGATCGAATAACTTTTTACGGCGGGAAATGGAGTCCAGATGATGATGCGTTGGTCGCCGGTAGAAGTAAAATTAGTGATGGATGAAGGCGATGGATTGGACTGCGCCCAGCCAGAAACCGCGAAAAGAAAACCACACGGAAGGAGCAATAAAAGTTTTTTCATGAAACGCAAAATTAAGGAACAACTCATCTCGTGCGAGCCTCCGCTCCGTTGCGCAGTGGATGGGTTCATTGCCACAGAGGTTACAGAGTTTTTGCGTTTCTTCAAGAAGAATCCTGGGTTTATTGAATGGTTCGGAGAAAAGATTGGACGTTTGCCGCGCGGTGAATTCACGGCGCATCCTGGAAGCACCCGCAAGCGGAACGGAGACAACCAACGTCTCGGCTACGTCGGCAATTTGGAGCGCGGACGTTTTCGTTCGCGTGTTTTTAAACGGGCAAAAACTTCAGCGGTTTCGCTCTCTCCGATCCACGCGGACGAGAACGTCCGCGCTCCTTTCCATTTGGGCAACACGCCGGCCAGATGTTCCTGTTGGATGGTTTGCAATATCACCTCACCCCATCGGGATTCGCCAGACCTGATGTGAAGCATCGAAACCCCGGAAACGAACTTGGGAAGGCCGCGGTGAATCAGGAACCGCCGTGAGAAAACGCGCCATCTCTGGATGACGAAATATTTCATCGGAGACGACAAGATCGCCGCCTTCGCAATGCTTGATCATCCGCGCCGCCAGGTTAATCGTCGTGCCGAAGAAATCGAGTTTGTCATTCGCATTCACGGCGAGGCACGGGCCGATGTGCAAACTACTTTTCAGCGCCAACGGCGCGGCCAAACTCGGATTGGCCGAGGGCAGTTGCTGATGCATTTTCCGCACCGCGTCCAGCGCTTCATCCACGCGGCTGAAAGTCGCCATGACAGAGTCGCCAATGGTTTTCACGACCGTGCCGTGCTGCGCGCGAATGACATCGACCAATACCGAGAAATGATTTCGCACCAACGCGTAAGCCGGCGCGTCGCCCAGGCTGTGATACAACGCGGTCGAACTTCGCAGATCGGTAAACAACACCACCTGCGAGCCGACAGTAACTTGTTCGTTGGGAGAAATAACTTCTTTCGAAAACAAATCGCGAAACTCCTGCCAATTCGTCACGCGCGCCGCTGTCAAAATGTCTTCACTCCACTCGACGACTTCAAAACTGAGGAGCAACGGAAATGGATTCGGGTTTTCAATTCGAGCAAAGCTTTCTGGCTCCGCCGCCGATTCACTACGCACCGAGAATCCCGACGCCTCGCACGAAATGACCAATCGCTGGCCTTGGTCGGGAGTGTCGGGCGGGCGCAAAGTCCTCGGCTCTTTCACCTGGGGCGACCGCATTCGCAGCGGCTTCGTTATCGCTGGCAATTTCCAGAAGCGTTCTTCGCGCGGTTCCAGGCACAATTGACTCACGAGATGCGGCTTGCCTCCGGGTCCAGCCAGACAAAATGTTTGTTCATCGCGTGGACGGATGGCCGGATTCACCGAGAACTTAAGTTCAACCGATTTATCGAACTCGCCGTCGAATTGGATTTGGCAAACTTCGCAATGCGACGTGCGCTTGAGCTGGCTCAGTGAATGGGCTGGCGGCTGGCGCGAGGAACGACAATTGGGGCAGAGAATTTCCCAACTCAAATCCATCAGGCCACAGCGCGGGGTGTGCAGGAAGAGTCTCAAAATTTCCCATTCATCCCGGCCCCAATTGCGTGCCACGGCCAGCGGACGAACATGACTTAATTCCGCATCGGGCGATTCACGCAAAAATTTCTCCAGTCGTTGGACCAGATCAATCGGCTGGCCCCTGTCCTCCAATTTTTTCAATCCGATTTGCAACGCCGGTTCGTTCACCGAATGAGCGGGCAATCGCGGCAAAATTATTTTTTCGCGCCCGCGCAAAAAGTCTTCCGTATGAACCAGGATGCGCGACATGTCGCGTTTTGCTTTTGGTCCCAGCACAGAACGCGCGAGCCATTTTCCGAAAGCGTTGCGGGGCGACAATTCCGAATATGCGATCACTCGAGTTCCGCCACCTGGCCGCGTTTGAAACTCCATTCCCATTCGCGCCTCGACGAACGGGCCGGTTTCAAAAATGCGGCGCACGCGATAAAACTCAGGCTCCAGCCATTCAAAAGGAAGTTCACGCCATCGCAATTCCATCCCAAGAATTCGCGCGCGCGCCATCGCATTACTGCCTCCTTCCACGCGTGGCTCGATCTCGTAGCTCACCGGCGGCAAACCGAGTGAACGATTGAGCCAATCGGTTTTGCTGAGCGCGGGCCAAACCGTTTCGCGTGGAAACGCGAGGTCGTGCTGGCTCTCGATGCGAATCATAAAATCATCGTGACGATTAGCGGCGAAAATTCAAGAATCCTCCGGTTGCCGGGAGCGCGGACGTTCTCGTCCGCGTGTGTGATTCTCACCCCCCCGACCTCAACCGTTTTCGTAGGTATGGGTTCACGCGGACGAGAACGTCCGCGCTCCAATTTTAAGTTCGACGCTGCAACGCCAAATTTTTAAGCTGCGCATCTTGTGACAGACAAAGTGGCCGTAATTATTCCTTGCCTGAACGAAGCCGCCACCATTGCGTCGCTTGTGGCTGAAGTGAAAAAATTTCTGCCGGACGTGATCGTCGTGGACGACGGCTCTTTCGATGACACCGGAAATTTGGCCCGTTCGGCCGGCGCGGAAATTTTGCGCAATCCGCAACCGCGCGGAAAAGGCGCATCGCTCACTCTCGGCTTCAAACGCGCGCAGGAAAAAGGCTTTGATTGGGCGTTGGCGATGGACGGCGACGGCCAACACGCTCCTTCTGATATTCCACTTTTTTTGGCGGCGATGACGAAGGCTCCGTTGATCATCGGCAACAGGATGTCGCATTCCAAATCAATGCCGTGGTTAAGAAAAAAAGTTAATCACTGGATGAGCCAACGCCTTTCAAAACTCACGCACCGAAACCTGCCCGACACGCAATGCGGTTTTCGCCTGCTCCGTTTGGAATGTTGGGCGGAACTTGAGGGCGCGTGGCCCAAACCGAAGGGGAGCGCGGACAGCCTTGTCCGCGTGTTTCGAAACAGACAAAACACAAACGTTTTCACCACTTCAGGTCCTCGCGGACAAGGCTGTCCGCGCTCCTTCCCATTTGAGGCCCGCACACTTAATTTGCGCGCGACCCATTTTGAAATTGAATCGGAAATTCTTCTCCAATTTATCGCAGCGGGTCACGATGTTGAGTTCGTGCCGATTGAAGTGATTTACAAAAATGAGCGAAGCAAGATTCATCCGTGGCGCGATACGTGGCGCTGGTTCGCCTGGTTGAAAAATGCGCGCCGCCAATTTCGGGATCACGATTTTAAATGGAAAATTTCCAGCCTCAAACTTTCTTCGCCGACAACATCACCCGCGCTCCAAAATACGGCCAGACTTTCGCTTCGTTGATCTGCGCTTGATCGGCCAGTCGCCGCCAGTCGCCCGCGCGAAATCCCCGTTTCACCGAAAGCAAACCGTCCTCGCGAAAATGTTTTGGAAAATTTCCGGCACGCAAGATCAGCCAGATCAATCCGTAAAGAATCGTGTTGCGATGAATGTCGCTCAGCAAAATGGCGTGACGGGCCACGCGCCAAGCCTCGCGAAAATGCTGGCAAATTTCGTCGTCGCTCGTCAGGTGATGCGTCATCTGATTGGCGATCACTACGTCGAAACTTTCTTTCTCGAAGGGAAGAGACAAGACCGAGCCAATCACCATTTTGTCTTTCTGGCCAAACTGCAAAGCGTGTGGACTGAGATCGAGATTAGTCACGCGCCACGACCAACCCCGTTTGCCCGCCCATTTTTCCAAAACATTTCCCAGCGAGCCGTCGCCTGCGCCTAAATCCAGCAGCGTCAGGGAGTGGCATTTTTTCTGGCCCAACATTCGCGGCAAGTATCTTTGAAACGGCTCCGCGAAATAAAAAAGGCGATTGATGCGCGCCAGGGAATGATAACTTTCGGCTGTTTCAACCAGCGTGCGCTCCGGCGAATCGAAATATTCTGCTTGCGTCGCGCGTTCGCCCAAAAACATGCTTTTGCTTACGATATGCCCGCGACTCAAGTCAAACTCTGGCTCCAACGCCAAACCGCTTTCACCATCTTGCGCCGAATTGCGGTTGTGCTTCTGGTCACAATTATCATCAGCGCAGTTTTCAATCGTCCGATCCAAAAGACGCATCCCGCCGGATTTGGCCGCGGCGTCGTGGACGGCGCGTTGATGCCCGGCGCGATGCCTCCCCTGCTCTTCGGGCGCGACGTTCCGATTTACGCGGCGCTCAACACGGGACGGACTTACAAGCTCGGCTACACCGTCGGCGTCAACGGATGTGGCGCGCTGTTTTTTGGAATCATTTACTGGCGCGTCGTCCGCTGGAGAAAGCAACAGTCGCAGAAAACACTGGAACCTTTCACCGCAACTTGAACACGCTTGCGACTGGGCACATGGCGAGCGGGTGGCGCCCCACCAATAGGAGCGCGGACGTTCTCGTCCGCGCGTTTCAAAAACCGGACAATATTTTTCGCTTTCGTCCTTCTCGATTCACGCGGATGAGAACGTCCACGGTCCTTTCCATTTGGACAACACGCGCTCGATTTCTTGCAAAATGAGGAACGCCGATCTCCCGATCGGCTCGCCGGAAATGAGAAGCATTCCAATGCCGATCAGGAGATCGGCGTTCCGTTGCCACCTCTTTCCGAAGATTTGAAACCTGCAATTCAGTAAGAGAGGCCCCTTGCCAACGCGAATGGGAAAAAATACTTTTCTCCGCTCTATGGAAAAAGTTGTCATCATTGGAACCGGTTGCGCTGGATTAACTGCTGCCATTTACGCCGCGCGCTCCAATCTTTCTCCGCTTGTTCTCACCGGCACCATGCCGGGCGGACTACTCACAACCACGAGCGTCGTGGAAAATTATCCCGGCTTTCCCGAAGGAATCGACGGCTACGAATTGATGGTGCGAATGCAGCAACAATCCGAAAAATTCGGCGCGCGAATTAAAATTTTACAAACCGTCGAGTCCGTTGATTTATCGAAACAACCCTTGGCGCTCGTCGTGGATGGAGAAAAAATTGAGACGCAAACCATCATCATCGCCACCGGCGCGAGTCATCGCCATCTCGGTTTGCCCAGCGAACATTTGCTCGAAAAAAAAGGAGTGACCTATTGCGCGACTTGCGACGGCGCGTGGCCCATGTTCCGCAATCAACCGCTCGTCGTCGTCGGCGGCGGCGATTCTGCCTGCGAAGAAGCGACTTATCTGACGCGTTTTGCTTCTGAAGTTTTTTTGGTTCATCGCCGCGACAGTTTGCGCGCGTCAAAAATCATGGCCGAGCGCGCCTTGAGCCACTCCAAAATAAAACCGATCTGGGACACGGCGGTGACGGAGATTTTGGAGCCGGCCCTCGACAAAGTGACGGGTGTGCGCTTGAAGAATTTAAAAACGAACACAGAAAGAGTTTTGCCGTGCGCGGGAGTTTTCATCGCCATCGGCCACGTGCCCAACACGCAACTTTTCAAAGGCGTTTTAGACATGGACCATCAAGGCTACATCATTCCGAAACGTGGAACGGAAACAAATGTGGCCGGAGTTTTTGTGGCGGGAGATTGTTCCGATCAAGTGTATCGGCAGGCCGTCACCGCGGCGGGACTCGGCTGCGCGGCGGCCATCGATGCCGAGAGATATTTGGCCGCGCTAAATCAATGAGAGTGCACGGGTAGCATCTGCCTCCGGCGGGTGCGAAAAAACTGATTCGATGTTCAGCGTTCGATGTTGGATGTTCGATGTTTGGAAATTAAAGGAACATCGAACGCTGAACATCGAACATCCAACATCGAAATAAAAAAATGTCTTCGCACCCGCCGGAGGCAGATGCTACCCAGCCGCTTATTTTTTCAACCGATAAAACGCGGCGGCGTTCGTAGTCGCATTGGTCACCGTGCTTTTTCCGTTCAAGACGACGGGCGTATTTGTCACCGCCACCCAATTCGTCGGGAAATTTAAGTTCGTATTTTTCTCGAGAGAAAAACCGGTCGCGCTTACCGGCCAGGAAATTATTACCGCGTTGTTCGTCAGCAACTTGATCGAGAGCGCCACCGTATCGATGACAAAATTTGCCGCGCTCACTCCTGTTCCGCCGGGCGTGGTGACGCTAATCGGCCCGGTCGTCGCATTCGTCGGCACAACCACCGTCAGTTGTGAATTATCGATCACGGTAAAATTGGTCGTGCCCGCTCCGTTGAACTGCACCAGAGTCGCGTTGGTGAAATTGGTTCCAGTGACGGTGATGATATTTCCTGCAATGCCGCTGGCCGGATTGAATCCACTCACAATCGGTTGAAGATAAAAATTTCCGGAAGTGCTGGCAACGCCTCCGGGCGCAGTGACGGTAATCTGACCACTGGTCGCGCCCGCCGGAACGATGGCGGTGATCAAATTATTATTCACGACCGTAAAACTGGCGCTCACTCCGTTGAAAGTGACCGAGGTTGCGTTGGTAAAATTAACTCCGTTGATCGTGACGTTCGTTCCCGCACCGCCGTTGGTCGGAGAGAAACTGGAAATGCTCGGTGGCAGAAAAAAATTCGTCGCACTCGTGGCCGTTCCGTTGGTCGTCGTTACGCTGATCGGTCCGCTCGTTGCCGTCGGAGGCACCACCGCCGTCAATTGATTTGAAGTCACTCCGCTGAACGTGGTCGGGACGCCATTGAACGTCACCGCGGTCGTCCCAATTAAATTCCCACCGATAATCGTGACGTTCGTTCCCGGTTTCCCAAAATAGGGCGAGAAACTGAGAATCGAGGGAAGCACGACAAAATTGCTGCTGGAAAAAGATTGCCCGCCGGGCGCGGAAATATTGAGCAAACCCGTTGTGGCATTGGGCGGGAGAGTCGCGGTGATTTGCGTGTTGGAATCGACTGTAAAAGTTGCGGCGAGCGAATTGAATTTCACAAAAGTTGTTCCGAGAAAATTTTGGCCGGTGATGATGACGTTCGTTCCGCCGCGACCGCTCGACGGAGAAAAACTCGTGATGACGGGCGACGCGAAAAAATTGCTGCTCGTTGTAAAAGTGAGCGCGGGAAGATTCGAGCGAGTGATGCTGATCGGGCCGGTCGTCACGCCGGCGGGAGCGGTAATCTTAAGCTGCGTATCGGTCGTCGGCGGGGTGAACGCGGCATTCACTCCATTGAATCTCGCGGAACTGGTGCCGGTAAAATGAACTCCGTTAAGTGTCACTAAAGTTCCAGCCGAGCCATTGATCGGAGAAAAATCCGTTACGTAAGGTTCTTTGCCGATGACCGTAAACGAATCGACGCTGGTGACGATGGTTGTGCCTTTTTTTACCATGATAGGCCCGGTCGTCGCGCCAAACGGAACGATGACGTTGATCTGAGTGTCCGCCGTTGGCACCACCCGCACGCTCTTGCCGTTATAAAAAATCACGTTCGTCACGCCGGTGAAACCCGAGCCGCTGATCTGCACGGCGGAATTGGTTTCGCCGAAGGCCGGCGTGAAACCGGAAATGCTCTGGCTAAAACCGCGGTTGACGCCCAGCAGCGAAATCAAAAAAACAATTCCAAAAATACGCGAATGAAAATTCATGTGGTTCAAAGAAAAAAATTACGAGTGAAGACTATTATCACGGGAAGACAGCGCGAACAAGCTTCACTTCAGAAAACAGGACCGAATGGGCGCATCTCAGTTTCTTGCAACTCGAATACCCCTCTCATTAGCACCCGGCTTCAGCCGGGTGAACCGGAACAAATTGCCACTCTCAACCGCTTCAGCGGTTTCCAGCATGGGGCAAACCGCTGAAGCGGTTGAACTCGCCTCACCACCTCAACACCCGGCTGAAGCCGGGTGCTAATGAGATTAGGAACGAACATGGCACGAAACTGAGATGCGCCCTGACCGGATGAATTGACGAATCGCCGAAATTTCCTCCTCGCCCGCGATGGTGTGCGCCTTGTGAAATTCGCGCCAATCCATTTGGACTCCACCGGCCTGAAGTACTTTGATCTGCTTTTTCACTTCGGCAAACGGAACCAAAGTATCTTGCGTGCCGTGCGTGATGAGAAAGCGTTGCTGCTTCGCGACAGGTGAAAGTTCTTTCAGCAATTCTTCCGGTTCGTGCGCGTAACCGCTGACGCCAATCAAACCGGCCAACAGATGCGGGTAGCGCAAGCCGACTTCAATCGTCATCAAGCTGCCCTGTGAAAAACCAAATAGAATTGTTTCATTTGTGGGGAAGTTTTTTCCGCGCAAGTCATCGAGTAATTTGAAAAGAAGTTCGCGGCTGCGCTTGATTCCTGGCTCGGGGGACTTCGCGAAATCGTACCAGGAAAATCCGCCGTAATAACCGTCGGGCGCATTGACCAGCAGATAATTCAGCCACGGAATTTGCAACGCTTCCGGCGTCCAGCGATAGCCTTCCATGCTGTCGCCCAAGCCGTGCAACACAATCATCAAGCGGCGACTTTCTTTTTCTTTGGCTGGAATAAAATCAGTGACGAGCATGGAAAAGTAATCGCCCAATAAATCGGGAACGCAAAAAAATTTTAGAAGCCAACCAATCCCCGCGAAGTGCGAGTGAACGCAGGGGTAGCATCTGCCTCCGGCGGGTGCGAAACAATGCGTTCGATGTTCAGTGTTCGATGTTCGATGTTTGCAAATTAAACATTCACTGAACATCGAACATCGAACATCACATCGAAATAAGAAATGTCTTCGCACCCGCCGGAGGCAGATGCTACCCATCGGGAATGGCGGCGGTCAGAGACGCGCCGCTCTAAACGTGTGGCTGAATAAACCCCTTTCCCTTTCTGCGATTTTCCAACTTTTACTTTGCGGCCAGAGTTGGGAAATTTCTTTCCCGCGAAATCCGGCGCGCACACTGACCAACGCATCGTGCCGAGTGACGTCGTTGCATCCGATCAACCTTAAAAACTTTGTGCCGATAATTCCCAATGGTGAACGCCGTGGTTCGCACGCGAGAAATGTTTTCCTCCGAGTGGATGCCAGCCGCAAAAGCAACGCCAGTTTCTCCGATTCAAAATGGTGCAGAAATAAATTGGCAATCATGCCGCCAGCCGATTCACCGCTGGAAAGCCAATCAAAAATATCGGCGCAAACAACTTCCGCGCGCCAGCCGAGTTGCTGAAAGTCTTCTTTCGTCTTCGCCGAAACCAGATTTTGTCGATCGACCAAAATGACTTCGACGTTTTTCCAGCGCGACGAAAGTCTCCTGGCCACATGCAGCATGAACGTTCCGTCACCTGCGCCGAGTTCGACAAGACGACGGGGCGGCTCGTCTGGAAAAGTTTCCCGCAACATTTCCGCCATGGCCGGGACATTTCCCATGAAAACATTCACACGGCGCAGGTCGCGGCGGGATTGAATGGCGCGGGGATCGGTTGGAGGTAATTCGTCGAGCAACTCCCGTTCGACAATTCGTTTCATTCGACTTCGAGCATCGCGCCGTGGGAGCTGAAACCCGCGCCAAACGACGCCATCCACCAGAGTCCGCCAGGCGCATTTTCGCGCAACGCTTTCTCGAGGACGAACAAAACAAAAGGGCTGCTCAGATTTCCGAACTCGCGCAAAATAGTTGCGCTCCAGCAGAGGTCGCCGGGAGCGAGATTCAACTTTTCCTGAAGCGCGAGCAAAACATCGCGTCCGCCCGCGTGCAGAATCCACGTGGAAATTTCTGCTCGTTGGTGTGAAGAATTTCCAAGGAAGTCATCCAAAACCTTTTGGGCAAAAACGGCGGCGAGCGGCGGAACTTTGGCCGACAAAATATTTCGCAACATTCCATTTTTTTGCTCGAAGCGAAGAAGGTCCCGGTCGGCGGGCGAGGTCATCGAGTGAAAACTTTTGCATTCCACTCGGCGGCGATTGGGATTTGGTTCGAGGGAAAGAATCACCGCGCCCGCTCCATCGCCGAACAAACAGGCGCTGATCAAAACTCCCGGATCGTCGTCGAAATAAAAAGCCGCGCTGCAAACTTCCACGCAGATGCTGAGAACTTTTTTGTGGTGTCCGGACGCAATCAAATTCTTCGCCGCGCGAAGATTGGGCAGCGCCGCGCCGCAACCTTGTCCAACCAGATCGAGCGCAAAAATATTTTCGCGCAGGCCCAGCGATTCGCTCACGTAGCTGGTCAGGCCGGGACAAAGGTATCCGGTGCAGGTGCTGATCAGGACGGCATCGATTTCGTTTGCAGAAATTTCGGCATCGGCCAAAGCGCGTTCGGCTGCTTGAGCGGCCAGAGCGGGCGCATGTTTGAGGAACCGTTGATGCAGCGCGTCGGGATTGATTTCAAACGCTTCCGCCAACGAATTGAGAGCCAGATGGCGCGTATCGATTCCATTTTTACCAAGCAAAACTTTTTTGAGAATCGCGCGGGAGCGAGGAGTGAGTTCTGCGAAAGGCAACGACGGCTGTAATGCGCCCCAACCCTCACGTTGCGTGTAAGAAGTCGGCGGGACGGCGGTTCCAATTCCTCTCAAATACATACGCGATGGTAAACCAGTTTGAAGTTTTCGTCACAAGGAGGAACGGAGCGCGGACGTTCTCCGTCCGCGAGTTTTTTTGACGGCAATCTCATTGGAGCGAACACGCGGACGAAGAACGTTCGCGCTCCTATTCTACACGCCAATCGGATGCCACGCGGTTTTAAATTCAATCGTGTCGAGAATCCAATACGGGTCTTCCGCCTTGCTCGTGAACCACCCGGCAGGCGCGAGCGAGTGCGAGGAATATCTTTTGAGATTTGTGGCGGTGCCGGCTTGAAGCGCGGAGGCGGTTTCGGAAATTCCCGCGCCATCCACGATCGCATTGACGTCCATATGCCCGGCGATGTGTGGGATTAATTCCCCTTGCTTGCCCGTCAAAATATTTACGACGCCGCCGGGCAAATCGCTCGTGGCCAAAATTTCGCCGAAGGTCAGCGCAGGCAAGGGAAACTTTTCGGACGCGATCAAGACGACGGAATTACCGGTCAAAATAATTGGCGCGATGAGTGAGACGAGAGAGACGAGCGCCGGTTCATCGGGAGCCAGCGCCACGACAACGCCCGTCGGTTCAGGAATGGAAAAATTAAAATGGGGACTGGCGACTGGATTTACCGAGCCGAAAATTTGAGAATATTTGTCAGTCCAACCCGCATAATAAACCAGGCGATCAATCGAGGCGGACACTTCGGTGTGGGCTTTGGAATTTTTTGCGCCGGTGGAGCGAGTAATTTCATTCGTCAATTCTTCCGCGCGATTTTGCAGCATCTCCGCAGCGCGATACAAAATTTGTCCGCGAAGATACGCCGATTTTTTTGCCCAGCCTTCAAAGGCTGGACGCGCCGCGCTGACGGCGTCGCGAAAATCTTTGCGGGAGGCGTTGGGATAATTGTCGAGGTGCGCGCCATCGGGAGACGAGGCTGCGAGAGACCGTCCACTTTCGCTGCGCACAAAATTTCCGCCGATATAAAGCTTGTAGGTTTTGCGAACGTCGAGGCGGTTCATGCGGGCGACGCTAGCAATGGAAAAGCGTCGTCGCAATGGCGAAGTCAAAGTGGTGCTGACATGGTGACCAAGTGGGTAGCATCTGGCTCCGGCGGGTGCGAATAAATTTCCGAAAGGAAAGAAGAATGCCTCGCACCCGCCGGAGGCAGATGCTACCCGGTGCCGACAGAAATTCGGCAGCACTATTTCGATCTCTCTTTCCTACTACGCCTTTGTTAATTATCTCTCAGGCATGTTGCTGGTCATCGATAATTACGATTCGTTCACTTACAACCTCGTCCAATATCTCGGCGAGATGCAGGTCGATCTACAGGTGCATCGCAACGACCAGATTTCGGTGGAGAAAATTCGCGAGTTGAAACCGGAACGAATTTTGATTTCGCCCGGGCCGTGTTCGCCGCGCGAATCGGGAATCTCCAACGAAATTATCCGCACGCTGGGAAATGAAATTCCGCTGCTCGGCGTTTGCCTCGGCCATCAATGTATCGGCCACACGTTCGGCGCGGAGGTCGTTGTGAATTACCGAATGATGCATGGAAAAACTTCTCCGATAAAACATGACGGCAAAGAGTTATTTCGCGACATGCCAAATCCATTCGCGGCGACGCGTTATCATTCGCTCGTCATCAAACGCGACACGCTGCCCAACTGTTTGCAGGTCACCGCCGAAACTGACGAGGGAGAAATCATGGCGGTGCGGCACAAGGAACTTCCGATTTGGGGAGTGCAGTTTCATCCCGAAAGTATTTTGACCGAGGGCGGAAGGGTTATTTTGAAAAATTTTTTGACGCTCGGTTAACGGGATCGTAGCGCAGCTTGGCAAGCTGCCGTCTCGCCGATTTGCCATCGGCCAGGCGCTGGAGAAGTCCGGCGGTGAAAAACCTGCGCTACGATGGAGCGTCGGCGCGTTCGTGCGAAATGGGTTGGCTTCCGGAACAGCCCCGGTACATCGTGACCCCTCTCAGGCGGTTTACCGGCTGAGGAAAATTCAATGTATCTCTCAGAAAACATGGAACCGTTTGCGCTGTTGGTTGCGAGGATCCCGGCCCCTTGGCCGCCCAGGGGGGAAGG
>JBBQRQ010000089.1:0-20919 GCA_038214755.1 Verrucomicrobiota bacterium | reverse complement strand
GACTGCGAACGTTTTGGGGATTGGGTTGACCGCGTCTGGTTCAAAGAAAATCCGCCCGTCCCAAGATTTGTGGGCGATAAAATTTAGCCGATGGCTCATTGCTTTGAGTGCTCGCTGAAATTTCCAATCGAGTTCGCAGATGCCTTGGAAAAATTACCGCGCGATGGATATATAAATTCGAGTATGAACCAGAAAGATCTCGAGGCAGACAGGCAATGGCGTGAACAATGCCAGCGACAAATGGAGCGTCCGCTTTCCGCGCGAATGAAATATGGGTTTAATTATGTAATTATGTTTACAAACCTGTGCTGGATGACGCGCCCTGGCATTCGTTCGATATCATGGAAGAATATCGCAAATGGTGCGCGGAAAACCTGCCCGAATATTTGGGGTTTAAGCCGGCCGCTTTATGAGGAGTCCCGTTTTCCACTTCGAGCAAGCCCAAGAGTTGGCTCAAGCCTTCAACCGGAGGGGCGTTGAATATCTTTTTCTCGGCAAGAGTGCGGCGATCCTTCTCGGCTACCCGGGCACGACTCAGGACGTGGATGTTTTCCCGGCGCGGAACAAAGAAAACTGCCAACGAATCATTCCCGCTTTGAAAGAGCTTGGGTTTGATTTGAATGCGCGATTGGAGCGCATCCAGTTCGATGAATTCCCGCCCACCGCCGCGCTTGAGGCACTGGTCGCGATGCCATTCGTTGACGAGGAAATACTTGAGCGCCGTGAGGAGAAAAGTGCGGAACCGCCCGCGGGTCGGGTCGGCATGGGCAAGCCATTTCTTTTCCAGCAGACGGGCAAAAAACTCCTGCGTCAAATCGAGGGCCTCTTCGCGCGGCTTTCCGCTGGCCCGGACAAAGGCGTAAAGCGGATACCAGTAAGCCCGGCAAAGTTGCTCTAGCGCGGCCGCGGACGGCTGCGAATGCTCCTGTCCGGCCAGCACCACGACACTCCAGTGCGTGGTGGCAAACGTATTAACGGGTCGTTGGGCTTGCTCGAACACAGATAAAGAATACGGAACCCCACGGAATCCAGCGAGAGCGAATTCTCTTTTGGGGGCACTGGCGAGTTGGCCGGCGGTTAGAGCGTGCCTAAAATTGTAGGAGCCGAGGCAACGAGGCTCATTTCTCGCTCCAAGAGAGCCGATTTTCCCAAAAAATTTGAGCCTCGTCACCTCGGCTCCTACAGTAAAAACCGGTTGTTAAAACACGCTCTGAGAAAATCGGGACCAAGCCGCCATCTCAAGGCCGGAAGACGGCGTGGGTCAACTGCGACGCCAGCGGGTTGGCGACAAACTCAAGCCACTCGCCCCGCCGCCGCAGATGGATTTGTTTGGAACACCGGGTAACGGGCCGATCTTTGGTGCGTCGGAGCGGTATCAAACGCCGAGGTCGCGCCGCGTTTCGTCCAATGAAACCTGAAGGCCGGGATGCAGGTCTTCCAATAGAAACTTCCACAGGCGGGCGGACGCGAGCAGGTCCGGCTGCCGCAGTCCCTCCCACCGCGACTGGAGACAAATCAGCCAGACGCGCCTGCAATGCGCGTCCTTCCGTCAACACCCGCTCGAAATCCAAAACGTCCACGGACGAAAGCCTAGCATGACGCAGGATGGCACGCATCAAAATGCTGGATGACTATTTGACTCTGTGATTAAAGGCTCTCATTTTGGTGCGAGTTTATGAAGAACAGATTGGCAAAAGTTTTGATTGTCGCGTGTTTTCTGACGGCCATTCATTCCAGCATCGCGGAGACAAAATTTGTCCAAACAAACCATGTTTCCTTGAGCGCATTCTCCAATATGCGGCGCGGGATTTCAGTCAATGAAGTTCAACAATTACTAAAGTCACCGGGCGAACATCAATTCACGGCTCTCCATGAAAATCTGGAATACCTTTGCCGGTATTTTTTATTCGATGAACCACGGGTGAGCTTTTATTTGATTTTCACAAATAATCATTTGAAAGCTGTAGTAGATCGGCCCAAGACAGAATTTGACAGAGTGCCTTACAAAGGAAGCTTCAGAGAAATTCCAAAGCCGGTGGATTCTGAGAATCAAATGCAAAGTGTTTTAACCGCCAATGACCTCTCGAAGACTGAAATCGAAGATCGAATGCGTAACGCGATTCCGAAGGGGAAAGAATCTTTGAACATACTCCCCGCTTTTATTATACTTGCCCCGCTTTTTGCTTTGAAAGCGGGCGAGATCAACCAGGATTATCGGCGCAACAAACAATTCGCCGAAAAGTTCGATCCTCTAAAAGTGAAGTTAGGTTCCAGCCCAAAAGATTTAGAAGCAGTTTTCGGAACGCCCTTTCGGACAAAAGAAATTTCTCCTGGCGAATGGGTTCAGATTTATGGCTCGGATGTTCCGCTACGAATCAATCCGTCCGCGCGGTTTTCATGGGTGTCCGCAGTATTTGAAAATGGGAAAGTAACTCGCGTCTTCAGCCATTTGCTTTTTGATAAGCGATTGAAAGAAGCGGGTAAACCTTAAACCCGCGCCGCCAATTTCTTTTCCACAGCAATTTTTTCCAGCACCGCGTATTTCGGCAAGCCGCCTTCCGTGGGAACTTTGACTTCGCCTTCGATCAGCGGACGGCAATATTCCACAAATTTTTCGTTCGGCATCAAACCGTCTTCGCTCAACCAGTCACGCGGAATCAGTTTTTCCTGATTCGCAATGTCGCCGAGCGGTTGCAAACCCGTCGTCCAGCGATACGGAGTATTTTTCGTGCGGACAATCTTCACCATGAAACCGCTCTGGCCGCCGACCGCCGCGCGCACTGCCGCGACGCCGCACGCCACCGCTTCCTCGGCGTCCGTCGCGCTCGCGTAATGCGCCGCGCAACGTTGCGCGTAGCCCAGTTTGATGGTGCGCGTTTTCGTGTTCAACTTGCCCGTGACAATTTCCGCGAGCCGTTCCGCCGCGCCCGCCAATAGCGGATGACCAAATGCATCCAGCCGCTCCGCATGCGCGCTGAATTCCGTGCCGTCCGCTTTTTTCAAACCTTCGCCCACGACGACCACGCAGTAATTTAATTTCTCAACCGTCTCTTTGACGCGCGCCAAAAAAAGTTCTTCGTTGTAGGGAATCTCCGGCAGCAAAATGATATGCGGCGCTTCATCGGGCGCACGTTTCGCGAGGACTGCGCTCGCCGCAATCCAGCCCGCGCCGCGTCCCATCACTTCGATGATGCAACACGCGCCATCATCCGTCGCCATGCTGCAAACATCATCCGCCACTTCCATCACGGTCGTCGCGTTGTATTTCGCGACGGAGCCAAAACCGGGGCAGTGGTCGGTGTGCGGCAAATCGTTATCGATGGTTTTGGGGACGCCGATGACGCGCAGTTCGTAGCCGCGTTGAGTCGCCCGCTCGTGAATTTTATTCGCCGTGTCCTGCGAATCGTTTCCGCCCGCATAAAAAAAATAGCGAATGTTGTGCGCTTGAAAAACCTCAAACAAACGATCCATGTCACGCGCTGCTTTTTCCGGTTTTTTCTTGAAGTCAATTTTGTAGCGGCACGTTCCCAGCGCAGCGGAGGGCGTGTGCTTCAAGGCTTGGATCGTTGTGCTTTTTTCTTCCTGAACATCGATTAATTCCTCGTTGAGAATTCCGAGGATGCCGTTTAATCCGCCGTAAATTTCTACAATTTGATCGGGATGTTTGCCCGCTTCCTGAATGACGCCCGCCACGCTCGCGTTAATCACCGCCGTCGGGCCGCCGGATTGCGCTACCAAAAGATTTCCTATTAGTTCAGCCATAATTTTGAATCGCAAAATTGCCCGCGCCAGGAGCGGGTGTCAAAGCGGATTTGCCTGGGCCGACACGTAGCGCAGGATTGCATCCTGCCGTATCGCCGGTTGGAAACCGGCTGAAGGTCGCAACAATAAAAAGTCTCTGGTTCCCGAAGGTTTCCCGTTCTGGGACATCACGCAGGTTGAAAACCTGCGATACGGCAGGATGCAATCCTGCGCTACAACTGACCAACTGACCGCCAGTTTGAATCACCCCCAAAGCAACCTCAGCCGTTGTTAATCAAAAATTCAAAATCAAACTACGCTTTCTTCACCACCCCCTCTTCCATCTTCGCGACGAAATTTATGGTGTCGCGCTGAAAACAAACCACCACGTCTTCAGCCAAATCCGGCATCCGCAAAAGCCGGCGCGCGTTGCGAGAGGATTGAGTTGCATGGAGCAAATTTCTTCCAGTTCGTTGCGCGATTTGCCAGGCGATTTGCCCGGAATCTGAAATTTCATATCGAAACCTTTTGTAAAGCTCTTGGCCCAAAACTCCTGCCGCAAGCACGTCCTCAAACGCGGTCTGCTCAAATGTTCCAGCGCAAACGAAAATCAATTGGGCCGGCTTTTCGTGCTTCGCCAGCCAACGCGCCAGCGCCTTCAAATTTAAAAACGAACCGATCAAAATGGTTTTCGCGCCAACGCACGCTTGCAGCGCGCGCGTTCCGTTCGTCGTCGTCATGACAATCGTTTTGCCGCGAACTTTTTCCGGAATGAATTCGCGCGGAGAATTTCCCAAATCAAAATCAATCCCGCCTGTTTGCGCGGCGAGGATGCGCTGACCGTCGCGTTCCCCGGCGAGAAGAACCGAAGGATTATTTTTGCGAAGCGCAATCGCCTCGGAAATTTCTGTGACGGGAATAATTTTTTCCGCGCCGTTGGCCAGCGCGGTCATCATCGTCGTCGTAGCGCGCAAAATATCGAACACGACACAGGTGGAATCGCGCAAATCACGTTGTTTCAATGTGGAGAATTCCGCCGGCGAAAATAAAACTTCAAGGGTTGTGGGCATAAAATTTATTTCCCAATTTGTCGGAGCGAGGCCGAGCCGCAAGCAAAGTTGTGGAACACCGCGGTGTCTTTGGAGTGCGGGGACACGTCCCCGCTTTGGCTGCACGGTGGAAAAAGAGAGCGGTTCAGCCAGTTCGAGAGCTTCATCGGTCAGCGAGGCGTGCAGGAAACGCGGCGTCATGCCACCGCAGTCCAACGCATTTTCGACAAAATTTTTCCCGTAACGGAGCGCCGGTTTGCCACCGGCTTTGAGTCAACGCGCCGAGACAAAGCCGGTTGCAAACCGGCGCTCCGATGTGGATGCCACTTCGCCGCGCTGTGTCTTTGCGTTAGGAGTCTTCGGTATGGTTACGCCGAAGAGCGCGGGCGTTTTCCGCCGTCTCGCTCCGCACTCTCACGAGACGCGGCATCATTTACTTTGAACTTTGAACATTAAACTTTGAACGATCTTCGTGCGCATGTAATGAAATAAATATTGCTGGGCATAACCCGCGTTGAGACCAAAATGTGTCTGAGAAAACTTGTGAAGCCGTTTCAATTTTGCGCGGCGTTTTGGAAAATAAAGTTGGCGCAACGCTTTCATCACCCAGACGTCCACGGGAAACGCGGCTTGGAATCCATAGGCAAAAAGCAAAACGCAGTCGGCGATTTTATTCCCAACACCGGGAAATTTCAGCAACTCGCGGCGCGCCTCTTCGACTGAGCAACGATGCAAATTTTCCAGATCAATTTCTTTTCGCGCGAGCATCGTCGCAGTGGCCAGCAGATACGGCGCGCGAAATCCCATTTTGCAGGCACGGAGGTCGTCCTCGTTGAGTTCAGCAATCTTTTCAAAAGTTGGAAACGCAAAAGCCGGTTCGTGCCCGGCCGGAACCAAAACTCGTTCGCCAAATCTTTGGCAAAGCAGCGCGATGATCTGCTGGATTTGCACGATTTGTTTTGTGGAAGAAAGAATGAATGACGCCAGACATTCCCACGGGTTTTGGCGCAGGAGCCGCAGGCCGCGACACGCCTCGACCGCCGAGCGCATCGGCGGGTCATCTGGGAAAGTGGAAATCACTTCCGACAAATTGACTTCGAGTTGCAAATAATTTTTCAACCAAGACCAATCGCCTTGTGGCAGGACGGTCTCCGCGATGATTTTTTTTCCACACTGGCGCAAACGAACCCAGCGGGAGTCCAAGACACTTTCCCATCCCTCAGAGTGAAGCTGCCAGCGAAAGGCCTGACCGGAAATCAGAGTCGCTCCGAGATCGTAGTCAGCGACTGAAAATGTCTTGATCGAAGTTTTGGCAGTCATCGGGGCGCATCGCGCAAGTTGCGGCATTCAAAAAGTTGAATTCTGCGAAATACTCGTTCGCCGTAAAAAATCTCCATGACGCCGAGATCAGTGACCGATGCGAATTGTTCTAAAATTTCTGGCGCTGAAGGATTTGGCTTGGGCGCGGCGGCGGTTAAATCCTTTCCGCCTCGAAGCCATTTCCCAATCCACCCGTTTGGCAATTTCGGCAAATCGACTTGCTGGACGTAAATCGCATTTTGCCCTGTCCGCGACTCGTAGCCTGGCCAAAAATAAAATTGGTTTTTTGGATGCGAACTGGAGCGGAAAAAAACAATCGGGTTTTCGCGAATCTGTCTTTGCGCCTCGGGCAGATAAAAAGAAATTTCGCCGGTGATTCCATAATGATCGCCAATAATGAACGTCGGCTTTCCTTCCGTGGCCAGTTTCTCCCGCGCTCGTTCCACCGCCCTGCTCGTCTCGCGCCAATTGCGGACGCGGCGCAACGGGTCGGCTTGCGCGGGCAAAGTGCGTTTGAGAAATTTTGGGATGAGGTCGGTCTCGTGCAGCGGAGCGATCATTGGAAACCCAAGCGTCAAACCGGCGATGAACAACGGTTTTAAAATCCGACGATGAGTCGGCCATTGGCTATGAAAATAAATCGTCATCAAGCAAAAGAGCGGGACGATGGAGGGAGCAATCCAGTTGGGCAAAATGCGCGAATGAAAACTGTAAGCGAAATAAAATAAAAAGAGCGGCGCGCCCATGCTGAAAAGAAAAATGTTCAACCCGGATTTCGTCACGGAATCGTAGCGCAGGTTTTTAACCTGCTGTATCGCCGGTTTAAAACCGGCGCCGCCTCGTACGGGAGACATTCTGCAGGTTGAAAACCTGCGATACAGCAGGTTAAAAACCTGCGCTACGCCTGCCAGCATCCCGATGAAAAAAATTGGATTGAGCAGAAGAGATTCATTGATGAGAAAATCGATGGCGTAACGCAAGGTGGGATGCCAGTCATTGCCCAACCCGCCATTGTTGGCGATGTGATCGAGCGTGGCCCAACCGTGTTGAGAATTCCAGAGGAGGACAGGTGTGAGACTGATCGCGACGAGCAAGAGCGCAAGGTATGGACCCGAACGGCGAAGATGTTTTCGCGCGGGTGGCCAGAGAAGAAAAAAAATCAGCCAGCAAAGCAGTTGAAAAAGATTGGTGTACTTGCTGAGAAAACCCAGGCCCATCCAGAGACCGACCCAAAGCCAGTGGCGAGTGGTTCCGTCGGGTTGCACAGCCCGCCATCCAACAAGCATCGCCGCGGTCCAAAATAAAACGGACAACGGATCGATGGTCATCAGAATTGAGCCGACTGCGGCCAGCGGCGTGGCGGTGAGAATCGCGACGAGAGCGAGGCCAACACGCGCGTTGATTTCGCGCGTGAGAAATCGAAGAAGGAGAAGCGACAGAATTGCGGCGATGGCGGGCGAGAAAAACCGGACGCCGAATTCCGTGTCGCCCCAAATGGTGGTCCCAAGAAATTGGGCATAGGCGATGAGCGGCGGCTTGCTGAAATAGGACAGCGCGAGGTGCTTCGACCAAATCCATTGGTAAGCTTCATCTTCACTCAGTTCAATCGCCGGCGATGCGAGATAAAAAAGACGGAAGGCGAGGAGCGCGAAAATAAGAATGTAACCGAGACGGAGAAAATGCGAATCGAACGCGGAAGGCGGAACGCGGAACGCGGAATTTTGGGGATCAATGGGTGGATTTGGATTTATCAGCGATGGCGAAATTTTCCACCAAAGGGGAAACCAACGTTGGCCGATGAATTGCCAAATCGAGTTCGCCAACCAGACAAAGGCGATGGCGTATCCCGTGCCGAGAATTGCGCTGACCAAAATGTCGCTGGGATAATGCGCCCCGTTATAAACCCGCGAGAAGCTGACGAGCAACCCCAACGGCACCATGAATCGCCAACTGCGCCGATAAAAAATAAAAGCGACCGTCGTGGCGGCGAACCAATTGGCAGCGTGGGACGAGGGCATGCTGAAGGCTTTCCCTTTTCCCACGAGCAAATGAGCGCTGGGAAATTCGTAAAATGGCCGAGGTCGCGCCACCGCTTTTTTTATCGTGTTGCAAATCCATCCATCACCCAGCGCGACGACGAGCAAAATAAGCAGCAGAAATATTCGCCCGCGTTTTCCACCTTTCCAAATGAGCGCCACGCCGATGAGAAGCAGCGCGGGAATGAAAAAAAAATTTCCGCTGAGAAACGGCATGACCTCATCAAAAATGGGATTGCTCAGCGTGCCGTTGATAAAATGGAAAACGGCGGCGTCGATTGAATGGAGCCAGGACATGGGATTGACGATTTACGATTTGAGATTTACGCGCGGAATACGAAGCGACGCGTCAATCGCAAATCATAAATCATGCGATCGAGTTCGCGTCAATAAACTACCAGTGAACGCACCGGAAAATTTTTCAATTTGTCGCGGCCATTCAGAAAACTGAGTTCGATGAAGAAGGTGATTTCCAAAATGTTCGCGCCCACTTTTTTTAGAAGTTCGGCGGCGGCGGCGGCGGTTCCGCCAGTGGCGAGAAGGTCGTCGATGAGCAAGACACGGCTGCCGTGTCGAATGGAATCGGTGTGAATGGCGATGGTGTTCGAGCCGTATTCGAGCTCGTAATTTTGTTCGTAAGTGGTGAAGGGGAGCTTGCCCTGTTTGCGCACGGGAACAAAACCGCACTGCAACTTCAGCGCCGCGGCCGCTGCAAAAATAAATCCGCGCGCATCGATTCCGACGATGGCGTCCACGTCGCCCGGAGTAAAATCTCCGCAGAGCTGGTCGATGCATTTTGCGAAGAGCCGTCCATTGGCCAGGAGTGGCGTGATGTCTTTGAATTGGATTCCAGGCTTGGGAAAATCCGGGACGTTGCGGATAGCTTGTTCCAAATCTTTAAGCGACGGGTTCGTTGTTTTCATAAAATCGGGCGGAGTATGTGGATAGCGAAAGAGCGCTGCGAGAATTTTTTCCGCAGGCGGTGAAAGTGCGCGGCTGTTCGATTAGGTTGCGAGACATTCGTGGCGCACGTCCTCAAGCACAATATCCAAATTGGGTGACTCAAAACTCAAGCCGTGCGCGGGCACGCGATTTTCACGAAGATCGGGAAGCACATGTTTGTGATGGGGAAAAGTGGCGGCGAGTGAGGAAATTTCCGGGTGCTCCCAATGGTCATACCAAAAGATCTTTTCGCCACGTTGGTAGACCTCATAGCTGTAAGCGCGAATTCGCTGTGATTCGAAATCGATCAATTCCCAAATCTCGAGATGAATTTCTTTTTGGCACTCAATCCGCCCTTCGAGTTTGGCCAACGCGGCTCCGATGGCGGCCAACGCGAGAGTGGAATTGATTATAAACGAATGTCGCTCCGACAACGTGTAGATAAAAACGCTATAACTTTTGAAGTCACCCAGCGAAAGACTCATGCGCCTTGTGGAACCAACAGCAATGCTCCCAAGCCGGCTTGCCGCCGAAGTTCTCGCAGATGTTCGTAAATAAGTTGGCGATAGCTCGATTCGCGATCCAACTTGGCTTCGTAACAGGCGGCCCAGCGGATGAAGTCCCGGCTCTGCTCCAGTTCTCCAGCACGGTAGAAATGATATAAGTCAGGCGAGAGCAAGCCGTATTGTTTTTCCAAGGCCGCCAACTCTTCGTCCAACCCGTGAATATCCCGGATGATTTCTTCGCGCGTCATGGCTGGAAACTACTGCTGAAATACGCCCGAAACAAGCGTTGAAGAGCCGGCCAAAGTTCAGCTATCTCACCGAAACTCCCGAATCTTCGCATCGATTACTTTGGCGCATAACCGGCAAGGGGGAGCAACGACTTGAGGTGTTTTGAATTGAATTCCGGGCTTTGGGAAATCAGGGACGTTCCGGATGGCTTGCTCCAAGTCTTTCCGCGACGGGTTCGTTGTTTTCATGACGGTGGGAATTATGGCGACGGGTGGAAAATCGGCTAGGAGATTTTCTGCGAGCCAAACCGGCGGGACCCCAACAGAAAAAATGCGGCGGTAACAGACGCGCCGCTCCAAAATTATTTCTGAACCGCTTCGAGCTTCTCGATCATCTTGCGAAGCTTGTTTAGCGCGATGTTTTGAATTTGCCGGACTCGCTCGCGAGTGACGCCAAATTTTTGGCCGACTTCTTCCAAAGTTTTTTCGTTGCCGCCGTCGAGTCCGAAGCGATAACGCAAAATTGTCGCCTCACGCGAATCCAGCGTCTTGACCATCTCCTGCAACATTCTCGTGACGGTTTTGTCTTCGAGTTGTTCGTAGGGCGTGTCGGCATTTTCGTCCTCCACCACTTCGGAAAAGCTATTGGAATCGTCGTCGCCAATCGGAGCGTCGAGCGAGGCGGGGCGAATCGCGGCGGTGCGCATTTGCGCGACGCGCGAGGCGGTCATGCCCATTTCTTCGGCCAATTCTTCGTCGGTCGGTTCGCGTCCGAAAATTTCCTGCAGCTTCATGGCGGTCCGCCGCATTTTGGAAATTTTGTCCACCAGATGAACCGGAAGCCGAATTGTTTTCGACTGATTGGCCAACGCGCGTTTGATCGATTGTTTGATCCACCATGAGCCGTAAGTGGAAAGTTTGCCGCCCTTGGCCGGATCAAAACGTTCCACCGCTTTCATTAAACCGATGTTGCCCTCGTTGATCAAATCGAGCAGCGGCAGTCCGAAGTTTTCGTAGTCATGGGCGATTTTTACGACCAGCCGCAGGTTGGCTTTGATCATCAGTTCGCGCGCTTTTTTGTCCCCTTTTTTTATTTTGGCGGCGAGCACAATCTCCTCTTGCGGGGTGAGGAGTTTCACCTGACCGATTTCGCGAAGGTAAAGTTTGATGGCAGTGTCTCCGTCGTAGGGACTGCGATCTCGTTCCGGGATTGGAATCGGCGGCAACTCGCGCTGAACTTCCGGTTCAGACAATTCCACGCGTTTGAGTTTGACGGGCTTTGCGAGAGGCGAACGCAAGCTGCCCCGATGCGACCGCGCCAAAGAAACAATTTTTCGCCGCTTAGTTTTACCCCGGAGAGGTCGCCGCGCTCCATTTTTTTTGGGTTGAATTTTGAGAGCCATAATTCGATTTAAATTTGAGTTTACAGATTCTTCTCGCAACCCAATTGCGCCCGATTCTTCGGTGCTGGATTGGATTAGCTCCAATGCTGAAACAAATTTCCGGATAGGAACGCCGATTTCCCGAGGGGTCCCGGCGTCGAACAGTGCGACGAGCCGAACCGGAGTTCGGCGTTCCAATTGCCCGAGGTTTCTTTGCAAACTTATTTAGCCACCAGTCTGGCAGCATCAGAGCCACGCGGTAATTTTCTCAGCCCAAATCAAAAATGAGAATTTCGCTTTCAATTTTTGCCTGAAGGCGAAGTGTCTCGTCTTCGACAGCAGCAGCGTCCCCCGCGTTTAAATTTTCTTCATTTAATTGGATCGACCCTCGCACCACTTGAACCCAGAGATGACGGTGGGGACGCGGCTCGTAAATCAACTCACGCTTTTCCTCCAGAACGGTGGCCCAGATTTCCGCGTCCTGATGAATTTTCACCGAGCCGTCCCGACTATCAGGCGAGGCCAGCAAACAGAATTTATTGCGCTTTTGTTCCACGGAAAATTTTCGCTGTTCGTAGCCTGGGCGAATTCCGCTGCGCTCCGGCGTGATCCAGATTTGCAAAAGATGGACCGGCTCCGTTTTGGAGTGATTGAATTCGCTATGAACGATTCCGGTGCCAGCCGACATGCGCTGGATTTCGCCGGGATGAATCAGCGAGCCGTTCCCCATGTTGTCTTTGTGTTCGAGCACGCCCTGCAAAACGTAAGTCACGATTTCCATGTCGCGATGCGGATGCGCGCCGAACCCCGAACCGGGCGCGACGTGGTCTTCGTTGATCACTCTCAACGAATGGAAAGACATGTGCGCCGGGTCGTAGTAATCGCCGAATGAAAAAGTATGGCGGCTGTCTAGCCAATCGATTTTAACGTGACCGCGTTCTTCTGATTTTCGAACTTTGCTCATTTCAAATCCTTTGCTCTTCGATGTCGTAAACGTCGAACCACTGATAAATCGGGCGATTGCGCGGAATAAATTTCTGGATGTAATCCTCCATGAATTCCTGCGTCTCAGGGGGCAGATCGCTCAAGCGCGCGTCGCGTTGTTGATTGTTCCACTGGATGATTTCCATCCGCTTGCGCTTCTTCGCGTTGGCCGTGATCCAATCCGCGACTTCGGAATCCGTGGCCCCGGTCGCGACGAAGTTTTTCAATTTTTTCGGGTCGATCTGTGCGAACTTCAAGAAGCGTTGGTCCAACGGACAATTGTAATGATATTCGCCCTCCGTTTTGTTGAGCACGCCCCGGCACTTATCCAAACAGCGCGCGGCCAAAACGTATCCAGCCAATAATTCACGCGGCCCGCGCGGATATTCTTTGGTCAAATCTTTCGCCAGCAATTTAATTTTTTCAGCATTCATAGTTGTTCCTTTTTCAGGGTTGAGTTAGCCGTTGGTGGGAGGAGTTGCCGGAATGTTTAGCTTCCGGTAAATCAGTGAATCCAAAGATAATTTTCCGCCGCCTTGCGCCATCAAGGCAAGAGCGATGGCCAGAGCCAACAGGTGATATTCAAAACCTTCGGCCAACTGTTTGCCTTCCCAGTTCATGAAAAATCCGTTAACCGCATGCACCTTGATGATCGCCACCGCCATCACAGTGCCGATACCGAAAGCCGAAACGCGGGTGAGCAATCCGAAAAATAGCGCGATCGCTCCGCCGAACTCCGCCAGAATTGCCAGGAAAGCCAGCGGCGCAGGAATGTGAGCGCCTTCCGTGAAAAATTTCATCGTCCCGGAAAAGCCATGGCCGCCAAACCAGCCCAGCACCTTTTGCGCGCCATGCGGAAAAAACACCACCGCCAATAGAACCCGCAGGATCAATGGCGCGACCTCATCGTTTGTTTTGAATAGTTTTTTTATCATACGGTTTCCTTTCTGCATTTTTGTTTTGGTTTGCGTTTTCGCTCAGTAAATCCTGGGCGCGCAGTCCGAGTTTTTTTAGCAGGATGAGAAAGGTTTTCCGCTCTCGCCGAGTCAAACCTTCCGCCGCCCGTTCCATTGTTTTTGCGTGGTCGGCAAATGCTGTGCTGATCAGACGACGACCGGAAGCGGTCAGCTGAACCAGGCAAACCCGTCGATCGCGATGGCCCCACTTTCGCTCAACGAAATTGCGTTTCTCCAAGCGGTCCACCGCCGTTGTGCTGGAACCGCTGGTGAGCAAAACTTTTTTGCCAATGGCGTTCACTGGCAGCGGCCCCTTGTGCAGCAACGCTTCTAAAACGGCAAAGTCCGATTGCCCCATGCCGAGGGCACCGATGCTTTCGAGCGCATGAGCTTCAATCGCACTGGTCGCTTTCCACAAGACCAGCCAGACATGCACACCGCTTGTATCCATTTTTGCCATGCGCGCTTTTGTGAATCGTTAAAGCGTTGAACCGTAAATCCGGGCCTCACGTTTCACGTTTCACGATTCAGCGATTCAACCATTCAACCATTCACGATTCAACGCCCACCAACTTGTTCAATAGATACCTTCATGTCAAGATACTTCAAATAAAGCAATATCCTATATTCGTCGCAGGGCGAAACTTATTTCTCAGTCCGGTAAAGGTGGGTTTTACTGCGCAGATAGAATGCATTGCCCGAAATCGCGGGTGAGGCCATGAAGCCCGTGCCAAGTTGGTTGGTGGCGATGGGTTTGAAAATAGG
Organism: Verrucomicrobiota bacterium; assembly: GCA_038214755.1. GTDB lineage: Bacteria > Verrucomicrobiota > Verrucomicrobiia > Limisphaerales > CANJXF01 > CANJXF01. Next base: position 7,011 of record JBBQRQ010000089.1, on the reverse strand, counting down.
CCCCGGCTCCAGAACGACGCTTGTCCCCTCCTGGCTGAAGAAATAAATTTTTCCACCCACATAAACCGGGGATGCCGAATGTTCTCCGCTGAGCCGCTCCTGCCAGATTTCCTTGCCGGATTGTCCTTCGAGGCACGTCGCAATTCCGTTGTCGCTGACGAAATAAAGTCTGCCATCCACGAAAAGCGGCGATGGTTTGAGCGGAACTTGTTTGAGATATTTCCACACCACATGCGAGGAGGTGACGTCGCCAGTTCCATCGGGGCGAATCGCCCAAAGTTGCGGTTTGTCAAACCCCGTGCAGATGAAAAGTAATCCGCCGCCGTAAACCGGGCGTGGCACGTTGGAGTAACCTTCATAATGCGCGCGCCAGATTTCTTTGCCGCTGTCCGGCTCGTAACCGAATACATAATCAGCGGCCGCACTGACGATTTGTTCGCGACCGTTGACGTGGATCACCAGAGGCGTGCTGTAGGCTTTGCGAAAGGGAGGCGCTTTGTTGATCACGCCAGAACGCTCGGTTTTCCAAATGGTTTTCCCGGTCAACTTATTCAACGCGATCAAATAACGGACATCCATTCCGTCGCAGGGGATGATCAATTTATCGCGTAACAAAATGGGCGAGCTGCCCGGCCCATTCTCGTGTTGCAACTTCAGCTCCTGATTTTTCCAGAGAATTTTCCCGTCGCCGGTGGACAGACAGGCTGTGCCGTAAGTTCCGAAATGAACGAAAACGCGACCGGGTTCAATGACCGGAGTCGGCGAGGCATAGCTGTTCAACTCATGTTTGAAATCGGGCGCTTCCATGGCAAACACCTCCACGTTTTGCAAAATTTTTCCCGTCTCACGATCCACCCAAACGGCTCGCAATGATTTCCCATTTTCCAGAGCGGTGGTCAGCCAAATCTGTTTTCCGAGAAGGACCGGCGACGACCAACCCTGGCCGGGAATCGTCGTTTTCCATTTCACGTTTTCAGTTTCGCTCCAGCGCACCGGAACGTTTTCGGAATCCGAACGCCCTTGCCCGTCCGGCCCGCGAAATTGCGGCCAATCTTCTCCGGCAAAAAGAGGTGACACGCCCACGCCGACAATCAACAAAAGGGAAAATATTTTCACAGTGTTTTGAATTCGCCTTTTGGATTTTTGGCCAACCACGCTGCATTCAGCAAAAGCAAAATGTTTGCTGCGGTGATCAACGCGCCGCCGATGAACAGATTGATGGTGAGTTCTTCGTTGGGATAATTGATCGCGGCAAAATCCGAAAGCAAGCGGGGCAGAAAGAGCGCGAACACGCTGGCGAACACCGGTTCAGCGCAATAGATCAATCCAGCGCGAGTGGCATCAATATGCGGCTGCCAATAATTCATCATGGTGTAAGCGGCCAAGGTGCAAAAAAGAGTGAGCAGAGCGTAAAGCACCAGGACTGGCGTGGATTGACAGACCGCCACAACCGCGGGCCACGAGGGTCTTGTGAGAAAAAGTGTCGGCAGGATGGAAAGAAGGTTGACCACAAACATGATGACGGTGACGTGGTTGACATTGTTGCCGGAATATTTTGGATTCTCCAGCCACAGAATTTGCGCGGTAAAAAAAATCGAGGCGGCGATCACTTCCAATTCACCGCGACCGAGGCGCAGTTCCCGCCAATTGACGTTCGACAGAATCGCCGCGCCCGTGACCACCATGGCGCAACTGAATAAAAGTGTTTTGGCCGGCCACGATTTTTTGCGGAACGCGACAACGATTGGGATGAACAAGCAATAGCATTGCGTCAAAAATGCGGCGGTGGATGCTGACGTGTAATTGACTCCGTCCATTTGAAAAAGAAGGCCGACGCCGCCGACGAGACCCAGTCCTGCGCCTTGTTCAAACTCCCGACGGGTGAGGTCGCGCAAAGTCCGGAGAGACCACAACAATAAAATCAGCGCGGAAAAACCGAAGCGGACGGCGAGTGAAAGCGACGCGAAAAACCAACTGCTTCCTTCGGGCAGAATTTTTTTCTGAGTCAGGCCCAGTGCTTTCATTCCCAGAAAACTGAATCCCCAAAAAACCGTGGCCAGAAATAAAATCCAGGAAGCTTTTAATGCGTCATTTGATTTTCCCAGAGCCATGATGAGCAAATTCCAAAACCGATCAAAAGTTAGCGTAACGAAAACAAAAGGCGAAAAGTTTCCGGCAACGCAATAGAGGCCTTGGCTGCTCCAAACTGTGAAGGGCGACTGATCTAAAAGTCACGGATGAAGTCGCGAACGCGGACCTGTAAAGCCTTTGCAATTCTTAACAGGGAATCAACCGAAACATTCTCTCTCCCGCGCTCAAGGTCGCTGATATAAACCGTCGAAAGGTCAGCTTTTTCAGCCAACTTCTCTTGCGTTAATTTGGCCTTGGTACGCCTCGCGCGAATTCGTTCGCCCAAACTTTTGCGATGTTGCGGGATAGCCGGCACGAGCGGCTAACAGAGCAGGAACCCCTGTAACGATCCATCAGGTATACTTTATGTCATTTCCGATATTGTGCTTGCGCTTCCGGTAGTTCGGATTCATGGTTGGCACCCCCACTGGGATATGAATCAAAAAACATGAAAACCTCACACCCCTTAACTGCGAAACCGCTTCTCCTTCTCATTGGATTAAATCTCGTCTGGTGCGTCCAGGCGCAAGAGTTGAAATTCGTTTCGGCTCCTCCCGCCTCGGGAACATTTTTCTCTCTTCAGCTTACCAATCAACCTCCATTTCCGATGAATCCGTGGCCAGAGCTAAATGTTTTTTCCTGGGGAGACGTTCTAGTATTCGATGACCGCGCCGTGAATTACGATGCTTTGAAAGAAGAAAGGGCATTGATGAAATTTTTGATGAGCTTATCCAATGAAAGCGGAGCACCCTCTCCCGGCGAAGGCGAGGGCGGCGAGTATGACAATCCGCCCGTTCCCGGACCGGCCTACCATTACACCTCCGGACTTTGGCTTTCAATTGAAGAGACCAACAATCTGATTTATCTCACCGCACATGGCACCGAGGCAAATTTGTATTATCAAATTCTCAGCAAATCCGACTTGAATAATTTCAGAATGGATTTTTGATCGCGATTTTTATGGGCTGGCTGACGTGACGCCGCTCTCTCCGTTTCCTATTACCACGCCGATGAAATTTTTCGAGGCGGTTCAGCCGGATGTCGTGGTCTGTATTGACAACAACGGCAGGTTTGGCCTGGACATTGCCCAAGAACCTAACGCGAGCAACAGCGTCGCGGCGGTGAACGGGATATTTACCTTTTCCCGCACCGGTTCGACGGCTTCCGATTTGACGGTGCATTATAGAATTAGCGGCACCGCGAGCAATGGAGTTGATTACACCAACATTTTTTCCTACATCACGGTTCCAGCCGGCAATACGTCCACAAATTTACTCATCGGACCTTTGGAAGATAATTTAATTGAGTTTGAAGAAACGGTGACGCTGACGTTGATCCGCACCAATGGATATTTCCCCTGCTCCAACTCAACGGCAACAGTCACGATTGAGGATTATTTTCCGACAAATATATTTACGGTCGTTGCCACTAATTTGTCTCATCCAGTTGGTATTGATTATCATTCGCCGAGTAATTCGCTGCTGGTTTCTTACAATTATGATAGCGGTCAACCCAACAACTTCGCCCGGATTGACACGAACGGCTTTGTGACGAACTGGTCGGCCATCTCTGGATTGCCAGAAGAAATTAAAATTGCCACAGCGAAAGCAACGGTTAATGGCTTTACCAACGGGGAAATGTTTTTTGCACAGGCACGGAAGGTGAAATTGGACGGCTGTCTGCTGATGGAACGATAGGCCTCACCAACTGGGTCACGCTCCCGAACGAAACTTTGTTACGAGGCAGCCTGCACGTGGATCAGAGCGGCAACTTTGGCGGCGATTTGATCGCGGTAACGGGTGCTGATTCGTTTACAGGCGGCGGCGTATGGCGAATCAATTCAACAGGCTCTGCGAGTAGGGTGGGGGATATTCCTTTCACTCATCTGGAAGGCGTTATTACGCTCACTAACGATGTGCAGAAATGGGGGCCTTGGGCGGGGAAAATTATTACAGGTGCCGAAGCCAAAACTCCTCCTCTCATTTATACCGTCAGCACGAATGGAATTATCACCTCATATGATGATCTTGGCATTGCTCCAGAAGATTTCGAGATCATTCCCGCCAATCAAGATCTCTACTGTGTTGATCAAAGCAATAATCAAATTTTAAAATTATCGAAAACCTTGCTTGTGAACTATGTGGGTGATCTGCTAATTACCCAAGAGGGTGCCTCCTTTGGGAAGCCAAAACTTTTTATTGTTCACTGGGACGGAACGAACTTTGTGAAAAGAGGGATCGCTGGCTCCGATGAATTTGAGCATATCACCTTTGCACCGATCAACATTCCAAATTTATGAAAACAAACTTGGTCGGCTGGTCTTCGATTGCCTTTTTGGCATTCAGTATTTGTATTTGTGCTAACGGCCAAGGGACATTTATTTATGATCAGCAATCAGCGACTGAGACCACCGGTGGCGGTTCGGCAGTCACTATTCAATCCAACCAACCAATCGGTCAATCTTTTACCCCTAGCTTTCCGTTCGTGGGTTTCATCCGATTAGACCTTTTTGATGGCAGCCCATCTAACAATTTAGGGGCTACGCTTTACGTCAATTTGCGATCTGGTTCAATTACAGGAACCGTCCTGGGATCAAGCGGCTCCGTTTCCTTGCCTGATGGTCTTGGGAGATTCGGCACTCCTGCCTATATTGATTTTTATTTTTTCAATCCCATATCGGTGAGTCCCGGGACTCCATATTATTTTCAGCCCGTTGTCCAATCTGGCGATACTTGGGGACTTGTTTCCTACCATTATAATTATCCCGGCGGCACCGCATACTCGCAAGGAAACCCGTTCCTGTCTGATGATCTGTGGTTTCGCGAAGGTGTCGTTCCCGAACCATCGTCAATCGCGTTGCTCTCGTTGGGAATCGGAGTCTTTGCTTGCCTGAGTCAATTTCGGAAACCCGCCAACGCTTCAACAAAATTTTGAAAGTGTCGGAGAGCCGGCTTACGAAGCATGTGTTGACCTGCTAATTATCCAAGAGGGCGCTTTCTTTGGCGCGCCAAAACTTTTTATTGTCCATTGGAATGGCCCAGGTTTCGTAAAAAGGGGCATCGTTTATTCCAACGAATTTGAACACGTTACGTTTGCTCCAATTACCATTCCTAACTTATGAAAAGCTACCTCTTCGGCAAACTCGGCGTACTATTGTTTCTGTTGTCACTCTCCGCTCACGCCCAAGGTAACTTTATCTATGACCAGGAATCATCAGATGAGAATGTCGCTGCTGGCGGTGCAGCGGCAGCGATTCAACAAAATCAACCAATCGGACAATCTTTCACCCCGACGTTTTCCTCCATCGGATTCATACGGTTATGGTTCGGCGATGGAACCCCAAACAATAATTTGGGCGCAACCGTTTTTGTGAACTTGCGCTCCGATTCCATCATGGGACCCATTCGGCTTCGAGTGTCGCAGTGTCCATGCCGGATAATTTTGGCCTTGGTAATCGCGGGTTTACCGACTTTTTCTTTGCAACTCCAGTCGCGGTAACACCTGGAACACCTTATTATTTTCAGCCGATTGTCCAATCCGGTGATACGTGGGCAATAGTCGGTTATAATTACAATTACGTAGGTGGCACTCTTTTTTTTCAAGGCGTCCCGAATCCAAGCAGTGATCTCTGGTTCCGCGAAGGCATCGTGCCGGAACCGTCGTCAATCGCGTTGTTCTCGTTGGGAATCGGAGTCTTGGCCTGCCTGAGTCAATTTCGGAAGCGCGCCAACGCTTCAACAAAATTTTGAAAGTGTCGGAGAGTCGGCTTACGAAGCATGTGTTGACCTGCTAATTATCCAAGAGGGCGCTTTCTTTGGCGCGCCAAAACTTTTTATTGTCCACTGGGACGGAACAAACTTTGTGAAAAGAGGGATTGTTGGCTCTGATGAATTTGAGCACCTCACGTTTGCACCCATTGACATTCCAAATTTATGAAAGCCAACTTAATGAAACAGTTCTACGCCCTGCTTTTATTTTCCATGTCGGGCTATGGGCAAAGCACTTTCATTTTTGATCAACAGTCTGTTACTAACGACGCTCAGAGTGCCGGCTCGGGAGGAGGGATTCAATCCAGCCAGCCTGTCGGTCAATCTTTTATCCCGTCTTTTTCTTCAGTACGCTTTATTCGACCCCTCCTCTACGATGGCACCCAGAATAATAATCTTGGGGCGACCGTTTATGTGAATCTGCGGTCCGATTCAATCACTGGGCCGATTTTGGGCTCAACGGATCCTGTACCTTTTCCGGATAATTTTGGACGCGGCAGCAATGGTGTTGCCAACTTTTTTTTCCCAGCAGCGGTGGCAGTGACCCCGGGAACGACCTATTATTTTCAGCCGGTCGTTCAATCCGGCGACGCGTGGGGAATTGGTGCCTATAACAACTTTAATTATCCAAACGGAACTCTTTTCTTTCAAGGAGTGCCGAATCCTGGTAGCGACCTCTGGTTTCGCGAAGGCATCGTGCCAGAACCGTCTTCAATCGCGTTGCTCTCGATGGGAATCGGAATCTTTGCTTGCCTGAGACAATTTCGGAAACGCGCGACCGCTTCAACCAAATTTTAAAATTGTCGAAAACTCTCCTGACGAATTCGGCAGTGATTCGTTGATTACCCAAGAAGGGCACCGACCCGCTGGCAAAAATCGTTTTTCCAATTAACTATTTTATTTTCGCCAATTCCTGCCAAAGGTGCGCGCTCATTTCCATTCCTTTGGCGAAACAATCCAGATCGAACTTTTCATTGGGCGAATGCGCGTTGTCATCGGGCAAAGCCAGGCCGAGGAGCAAAGTATCCGCGTCTAATATTTTTTTGAAATCAGTTACGATTGGAATCGAGCCGCCTTCTCGCATCAGGATCGGCTCGCAGCCAAAGGCCGCTTT
>JBBQRQ010000088.1:0-21165 GCA_038214755.1 Verrucomicrobiota bacterium | reverse complement strand
CGGCATTGTTCTGGCATTGGTTTTCCGAGTTGAGTTGCGTTGCGACTCGGAAGAGGAACCGACGCGCGCCAGTGTATCCCGCCCGTCAAGCCCCGCCACCAGCAAACTTGTGTAGATACCAATGGCTTCAGCCGGGTGTTGCGGTCGCGAGGTGACTTAACCGCTTCAGCGGTTTGGCCCATGCGGGAAACCGCTGAAGCGGTTGAGTTATATCAATCTGTTTTATTCACCCGGCTGAAGCCATGTGCTAATGAGAGTTTCTATTCACCGGGCTCAAGCCGAGCGCTAATGAGAGGTATTCGATAGGCGAGAAACTTAGCCGGAACTATTCAGTGAAGAGAAACGCTCGACCTCACCCCGGCCCTCTCCTCCGAGGAGAGGGAGGATATTATTCAGCGTTGGAAAATATTCACCGTTTAATGCCTGATGGCGGACCCTGCTGGCAGGTTCCCTCTCCTCGGGGGAGAGGGTTAGGGTGAGGGCGAACAATCTGTCCAACCGAATCGTTCCGGTTTAGATGCGCCACTCGCCAAACATTTTCCCTTTTTAATTTTTCCTTTTTAATTTTTCATTCAACCAATGATCGCCCGCGTCACGCTCGAACTCGCTCTGCGCAAGGAGTTCGATTATTTCATCCCCCCAGAATTGGCTGGGCAAATTGACGTGGGCAGCCGGGTAAAAGTTCCGTTCGGCCCGCGTCAGGTCATGGGCGTCGTCACTGCGCTCGTCGAAAATTCTCCGCACACCAACCTGCGCGCGATCACAAAAGTCGTGGGCAAACAAACGCTCGTCACTCCGAAAATTTTGCAACTCGCTCGTTGGATTGGAGAATATTATTGCTGCCCGCCGGAGATCGCGTTGAAAAGTGTTTTGCCCGAAGCCGTCCGCAAAGAGAAAGAAGGTTGGAAAGAACAGTTGTTTGTTCGCGCTCTTGCGGTGACGGGCGAGTTGCCGAAGCTCACCAAGCGTCAGCAGGAGATTTGGAAAATTCTGGAGCAGCGAAAAGAAATCCCGCTTCAGGAATTACTCGCTCTCGCCGAAACCGACGCCGGAACCGTTCGTCGTTTGGAAGACAAGGGCTTGATTCAAATCTCCACGCAAATCTCGGAACGCGATCCGTACGCGAAGGAAAATATTTTGCCTACGCTCTCGATGGGATTAAACGCGGAACAGAAATCTGCGCTGCAAACGCTTATTGCATCGCTCAACGAAAAAGCCGCGCCGGGTAGCATCTGCCTCCGGCGGGTGCGAGAAAACCCTCCCCCACCATTTTTTTCCACCCCTCCAGCCGGCATATCCGAATTCACGTTCCGCCGCCGCCGCCTTCCGCACCTGGAAATCCCCGGTCGCATCTATCACATCACCTGGAGTACGCATAAAAATTTACTCCTTTCCCCCGCCGCTCGCGAAAAGACCCTCGCCGCCTGTCATTTTTGGCACGACAAGAAAATCCATTGCTATCTCGCGTGCGTGATGCCCGATCACGTTCATCTGTTAATGCGACCGCTGCCATTGCCTCAGAAAAACGACAGCGTCTATTCACTCTCCGAAGTTTTACACAGCATCAAATCGTTTTCCGCGCATGAGGTGAATAAAGTCATGGGCCGAACCGGTCCTGTTTGGAACGACGAATCATTTGATCGATTGATTCGTTCGCAAAATGATTTGCATGAGAAATGGAATTACATCTGGAACAACCCACGGAAGATTGGATTGGTGGGGTCGATGGAGGAATATCCGTTTATTTGGTTTCCGGGAAATGAAGGGGAGAAAACGGTGAATTCGCACCCGCCGGAGGCAGATGCTACCCGGTCACATGCGGATTCGCACCCGCCGGAGGCAGATGCTACCCGGGGGGGCGCAACCTCCGTTGAAAGTTCTCGGAAAATATCTCCTTCGACTTTCCTGCTGCACGGCGTCACGGGCAGCGGGAAAACGGAAGTTTATTTGCAAGCCATCGCGCACACTCTCGCGCAGGGCAAAGGCGCGATTGTCCTTGTGCCGGAAATTTCTCTGACCCCGCAAACGGTCGAGAGATTCAAAGCGCGATTCAGTTCCGGGCCGCTAAAAACTCTAGTCGCCGTTTTGCACAGCCATCTTTCCGCCGGCGAGCGCCACGATGAATGGCACAAGATTCGCCAAGGTCGCGCGCGAATCGCCATTGGCGCGCGCTCAGCGGTTTTCGCGCCGGTCGATCCGCTCGGGTTGATCATCGTCGATGAGGAGCACGAGAATTCCTACAAACAGGAGGAAGCGCCGCGCTACCACGCTCGCGATGTCGCCGTCGTTCGCGGGCAAATGGAAAATGCCGTCGTCGTTCTCGGCACGGCCACGCCGTCGCTCGAAAGTTTTTACAACGTGACGATAGGAAAATACACGCTGCTCGAATTGCTTCAGCGCGCGGATGACAAAAAAATGCCCGTCGTGCGCGTGATCGACATGCGCCAGGTCGCGCGCAAAGAAAAGTCGCCGATTTTTTCTCCGCAATTGAAGGAAGCCATCACGCAACGCCTCGAAAAAAAGGAGCAAACAATTTTGTTTTTGAACCGGCGCGGATTTGCCACGTCGTTGCAATGTCCCTTGTGCGGCTACGTGGCGGAGTGTCCGAATTGCAGCGTGTCGCTGACGTATCATCGCGCCGCGCAAAAAATTTCCTGTCACATCTGCGGGCACTCGGATCCTGCGCCGACCATTTGTCCGAATGCGAAATGCCGCAATCCGCAAATTCGCTATTCCGGTTTGGGCACGGAAAAAGTTGAATCGACTTTGGCAAAATTATTTCCGCACGCAAAAATCCGGCGAATGGATTCCGACGCGCTCAAACGCAAAGAGGATTACCGAAATATTCTCGGCGATTTCAAACGCGGCAAAATCGATATCCTCGTCGGCACGCAGATGATTGCGAAAGGACTTCACTTCCCCAACGTGACGCTGGTCGGAATTATTTATGCGGATTTGAGTTTGCACGTTCCCGATTTTCGCGCGGGCGAGCGGACGTTTCAATTGCTCACGCAAGTCTCCGGTCGCGCGGGACGCGGCGATGTGGAGGGCGAAGTTTTTGTGCAGGCGTTCACGCCATTTCATCCGGCCATTCAATTCGCACGGCGTCATGACTTCGCTGGTTTTTACGAGCAGGAAATCGAGTTTCGCGAGCAATTGAAATATCCGCCCGTCTCGCGCGTGGCGCTGTTGACCATCAAAGGGCGCAGCGAGGATAAGGTCAAATTTTCGGCGGAACATTTGCGGAAGGAATTAGAGAAGGTGACGAGCAGCGGTCGCGTAGAAAGTGGGAAAGTGGGAAAACGGGAAAGTGAGATGGGCGCGTTTGAATTCGCCGGTGAGGGAACAGAGTCTCCCATGCCCACTTTCTCACCTGCTCACTTTCCCGATTTAATCATCGCCGGCCCCGCCCCTGCGCCGCTCGCTCGGGCGGAAACTTATTATCGTTTTCAAATTATGCTGCGCACAAAACAAATGACGCGGCTCAGCCAGATTTTATCAAGTGTCACGCAGACACTGAAGTTGCCCGACGACGTTTCGGTAATCGTCGATATCGATCCAGTGAATTTATCGTAACGAGCCGGGTAGCATCTGCCTCCGGCGGGTGCGAAGAAATTCTTCATTCGATGTTCAGCGTTCGATGTTGGATGTTGGATGTTCGATGTTTCAAATTTTTAACACCGAACACTGGAACATCCAACATCGAATGGTCCCGGTTCGCACCCGCCGGAGGCAAATGCTACCCGACGCTTGAGTTTCGCGATGCGTTTTTGCAAAGTGCTTCGAACTCACTAACAAATATGAAATTGCACACCATTTTTTCCGGCATTCTCGCAGCAGGACTTGCTCTCGTTTCCACGGCGAACGCGAAAGATAAATACACCATCGGCCTCGTCGCGAAGTCGCAGGGGAATCCGGTTTTCCAGGCGGCGCGCGTGGGCGCGGAGCAGGCCGCGAAAGACCTTGGAAAAAAGCACGGCATCCAAATTAAAATTGATTGGCGCACGCCCAACGAAGAGGACGCGCAAAAACAAGCCGAGGCCATCGAGCAACTCGTCTTGAGCGGCGCGGATGGAATTGCGGTGAGTTGTTCGGACGCGAACAAATTGACCGATGCAATTAACGGCGCGGTGAAAAACAGCGTGCCGGTTGCGACGTTCGATTCCGACGCGCCAGCCAGCAAGCGGTTCGTCACCTTTGGCGTCGATGACGTGAAATGCGGCGAGCAAGTCATGGAGGAACTCGGAAAAATCATGGGCGGAAAAGGCGTGGTCGCCATTCTCGCGGGAAATCAGAATGCGCCGAACCTTCAGAAGCGCGTGCAAGGCGTGAAAAATGCCGCGAAGAAATTTCCCGGAATAAAAATCCGCGAAACCTATTATCACAAAGAGACGCCGCAAGACGCCGCCGCGAAAGTCGAGCAGGTGATGCAATCCAATCCCGACATCACGGGTTGGGCGATGATCGGTGGCTGGCCGCTTTTCACCGACAACGCGTTGAAATGGCAGCCCGGCACGGTGAAATGCGTCGCAGTGGACGCGCTTCCGCCGGAGTTGGCCTATCTGCGCAGCGGCCACGTGCAATTACTTTTGGCGCAGCAATGTTTTGAGTGGGGCTACCGGTCGGTCGAACACCTCATCAACAAAGTTCACCTGAAAAAAAATCCGGTGAGCGTGAAAGATGTCAGCCCGCTCGTTCCGGTGACGAAAGCGAACGCGGATGAGTTCGCAAAAAATTGGGAGAAATGGCTGCCGAAATAGAGGGTTTTCTCCGATTGGTTGACAGTTCCGAATCGATGGGCTTAGATTCCAGCGATGATCTCGCCTCCGGGATTTATGACTCGCCAAAAACACGCTTTTACTTTGATCGAGTTGCTGGTGGTGATTGCTATTATTGCTATCCTCGCCGGTCTTTTACTTCCCGCGTTATCCAAGGCAAAAGCGAAGGCATTGAGCACAGCTTGTCTAAGTAATTTCAAACAACTGCAACTATGCTGGACGATGTATGCGGGAGATAACCGTGAAGCTTTGGTGAACAACGACTCTTTCAGCAACGATAAGTGTGGTCCGCTGGCATGGGTGTCAGCCGGAAGCCAACTGGGGTTACCCATTTGGACCGGCAACGCGCGGCTCGACGCCAATAATTTGGCCATCACGCACGGCACTCTTTTTCAATACAATGGCAATGCGGGTATCTATCACTGCCCGGCAGACAAAACTACGGTGGCGGGCAATCCGAGCATTCAGCGGTTCCGCAGTGTCTCGATGAGCGTAGGGATGAATTCAACTCAAGATCCGACCAAGCCTCCGACCAATAGCTTTGTCAAGATGACGGAAATTAATAATCCCACACCGGCTCTGGCCTCGGTGTTTATCGATGAGGCAGGGAATAGTTGTGACAATAATGTCATCGGCATCTTTCCTGGAACCGAGAGTGATCCGGCCGGGGGCACGATAGGTTATTGGAACTTACCTACCTCCAGGCATAATAACTCAGGCGTTCTTGGTTTTGCGGATGGCCATGCTGAAATCTGGCGGTGGAGGGATCATTGGATTATCGATGACAACGCTATTGCGGATGATGGCACTGGTCCAATTGGTCCGGGTTTTCAAGCACCCAGTAGTGTTAAAGATCGCGACCTTCAGCGATTGAAGTTAAGCAGGAAGCGAGTTGGGCCTTAATTTTATCGGGTCATAAAAATTACCTGTTTTATCAAAAACATAAATCATCAAGCTCCCTATCTATGAAAAATGCAAAAAAAGATTCCAACAGTCGTGCTCGTTTAACTCATGTCATAACTTCGCTGGGGAAGAGTGCCGCCAAACCTATCTTTGGCGCTCTACTGTTGGCCGGGCTGGTTCAACACGGCTACTCACAAAGTTATTCTTTAACCAACGTTTGGGTCGTGACCAACAATACTCCCAGCACTCATATTACTACCGGAGATAATAATCGCGGCATGGCTTACGACGCTATCTCAAATCAGGTATTGGTCGTTAATAAAGGGGTGCCGACGATTGATGTTTTTAGTAGCAGCGGGAGTTACGTTGGTAGTGTTGATGCAAGCTGGACGGTTGGCGGCAATTTCAAAGTGGATCAAGTTGTGGTGGCTGAGGACGGGGTGATTTACGGCGGCAATCTCCAGACTGCTCCCAGTGGAACCGCGCCGTTTAAAATTTATCGTTGGTCAAGTTGGAATGATACCAATCAAGTGACTGCTTTCTCCGGCGACCCTACCTTTGGCTTGACGCTGCCTGGCAAACGAATTGGTGATACGTTGGTAGTGAGTGGTTCCGGAACCAATACCTTGATCCTGGCCGGTCTCAATACCAGCTCAGCAGCCACGACCAATGTGGTGTTATTCAGAACGTCGGATGGGACTAACTTTACTCCCACCATCCTATCCTTTACTAACCTGCCCGCAGCTGGCTCCGGTGTTGCCTTCGGTCTGGCCTTCTATACGAACAACACCTTCCTTATCAAACCCAATGGCAGCGCTAATCTTTACCTTGTTCAGTACCCAACCAATTTGGCCGGGGTGCAAATAACAAACGGTGTGGTCCTTGGCAGCACTCCTTTGGCCGGCAACTATCTGCAACTCTCCTACAATCCTGTCGCCAAGCTTTTGGCGACCCATGGCGCAACCTCCACGAATGTTAGTTTGTATAGCCTTCCTTCCTTCAGCAGCGGACTTACCCTATTGGCTACGACTACTATCAGCACAGCCAACGCCAATGGCAATCAGACGGCAGGTGTTGCTTTGGGCGGGCCAGGTAAGACCAATGTCATCTACGCGTTGGAGACCAACAACGGCTTGCAGGCATCCCAGATCAACTTCACGGCGGCCGCCGTCGCGCCTACCATCACGACACAACCAGTCGGCGGAACGATCTATACCAATGCACCTTCCTTTACCTTGTCGGTGGTCGCTAGCGGCTCCGTTCCGTTTTTCTACCAGTGGCAGTTTAATTCCAATAACATAAGTGGCGCGACCAACTCGACCTATACTCTGAATTTTCCTCCAGTGACTAATTCAGGTTACTATAGTGTGATCGTGAGCAATGCGGGTGGATCGACCAGCAGTGTGGCCGTATTAGTTAACGTGAGTACGCCACTCTCCAGTTCAGTTGTCACCCAGCTTTGGACTGTCGCAGCCGGCAGCCGATCTTACCTGGGGACCAGCGATTACAATACCAGAGGCATAGCTTACGATACGAACACCAGTCGCGTTCTGGTCTCCGATCATGGCAACACTACCATCTATGTTCTGAATGCGAATAATGGAAACGATCTTTTCACGATGAATACTTTGGGAATAGCCGGGAGCTTCTTCCCTTTGAACCTGGTAGGAGTCGCGGGTGACGGAGTAGTCTATGCCGCTGGTCTCACTCTCGATGGAAATAATTTTAATATTTATAGTTGGCCTGCTGCGGAGAGTAATGCAGTTCCCGCTCAAGCGTATGGTCCCAATGGCAGTATAGGTTCCACCGACCGCATAGGTGACAGCATGGCGGTGCGTGGCGCGGGTCTTACTACCCAAATCCTTTTCGGCTCATTCAATAGTAACAACGTGGTTCTCTTTACTACAACGGATGGCGCAACCTTTACGCCCATGGTTATCAACGTTCCCGGCGCACCGAATAATTTCGCCGGTCTGGGTATCGCCTTTGGTTCCAGCAATACCTTCTGGGCAAAAAGCAGCGGGTTCGATTTGCGACAGGTGGCTTTCGATCCTGTGGCGGGCAGTGCGAGTGTGATTCAGGATTTCGCTGTTCCCGCTCAGATTGCCACCAGCCTCGGAGGTATCGGAATCGATACCAATCTGAACATTTTGGCGGGGGTAATTTTTAATGACAACCCCAACGACCTGCAATTGTTTCAACTGAATGGAACCAATCCGCCCAGCTTGTTCCATCAAGCATTTTTTGCAACCGCCAACGGCAACATCCAGGCCAATGCCGCAGTTGCGATCAAGAGTGGCCGGGCTTTCGCTCTGGATGTCAACAACGGTATTGTTGCTTTAAGCTACGGGGTTCCACCTCCTCCACTTTCGGCCTATAGCATTGCTTCAGTCACGGCCCAACCCGGCCCCGCCGTGGTTTTGACTTGGCAGTCAGTGTCCGGGCATAGCTATCAGGTGCAATATAAGAACTCACTCTCTGACGCGAGTTGGATTAATACCGGCTCACCTATCACCGCCACGGGCGCAACCACCGCTTCCACAAATAGTGTGATAGGCACTAATACCCGGTTCTATCGAATACTAGGCCTATAGGATATTCCTATGCTAACCCGCCATAGAACAGGCGGGGTTGTTGGACGGGGTAGCATCTGCCTCTGGCGGGTGCGAATAGAGGTTCTCGCCGATTCGATGTTGGATATTCAGTATTCGATGTTCGATGTTTGGAAAAAGAGTTGAGCATCCCACATTCAACGCTGGAAATCGAAACAAACTCGAAACCGCCTCCGGCCTTGTCATTACCCACAATTCGTCGGCGGTTACTCAATCCCGACGGGATTGCACCGTTTAGCCCAGGGTTGCGAGGCACAAGCTACCCTGGGTCAACGGACCGAGAGAAATCAACCCCGACGGGGTTGCAGCCCGAACACATCGTTAGTTCGAATGAGACACAACCCCGTTGTGGTTGGAACAATTTCTTTACGTCACCCAGGGTAGCTCGTGCCGCGCAACCCTGGGCTAAGTGATACCAATCCTTTCAGGATTGAAAAAATCCCAGTTGAGATGTGGGTAATGACAAGCCCTCCGGTGGGTGCGGATAGAGTTCTCTCAAGTTCGATGTTGGATGTTCAGCGTTGGATGTTCGAAGTTCGGAAAAAGAGTTGAGCATCCAACACTCAACGCTGAACATCGAAATGATTCAAACCCGCCGGAGGCAGATGCTTTCCGTGACTTTGGATAGACAACATAGAATCAAGGATAATCTACTTGGCCGTTGCTTACGGAATGGATGAAAAGTTTTTGGAGGACGATACGGATAGGTCGGCCAAGTGGGATTACGATACCGCCCGTAAGATTGAAGTAACTACCGACCCTGGCGCGGTTAAGGGATTACGACACCGTTTTTCGCGTTGCTATCATCTTCTGAAGCGCTGTAAACATCATACCATTTTCTACGTGAGACAAATTCCGCGTGTCCATCGGTGAACACGGTATTAGCTCCGTCCAGACCATGTCCATCATAGGGATTGGGCGCGTTCTCATTATAGGGAGCATGAGGTTGTAGCCGGTCCATGATGGTGAAAATCTGCGACGGCCCGGAAACGGTCCCCTTAATCTTGGGATTCGACGTGTAGCTATTCAGATGTTTTTGCACGCTATTAAGTGTCTTCCGGGGAAATCCCGCCGGGTTACTGTACTCGTGCCAAAAGCCAAAGACCTCATAACTGTGGCCGCTCGTGTCATTTTTGTCCGTTGCTTTATCTCGCAAGTCGAGCAGTCCCTTATATATTTTTAAGGTGCGTTGAGGATTTACGACAAATGTGTTGGTCACACCAATTTGGTTCTTCGTAGTGGGGCAGGTAAATGTTCTCAAAGTCTTGACGTAGCCGATCTGGTCGTCGCCACTAGGCGGGAAAGTTTGCATCCCATAAAGCCAGTTAAGATCGTCATCAGCCATTTGCCCCGCCACGCCTTGAGAGGGATCGGTGCCGCCGTTAACCAAGGTGCCGGTAAGACAACCCTTGGGAGCAAAGGGCGGAGACCAAAGGTTATTCCCGTTATCCGAGTCATCGGCAAACATCTGCTGGCCCAGACCCATTTGCTTGCAATTATTGAGGCAGGAAATTTTATTGGCCTTTTCCTTGGCCTTGGCTAAAGCCGGCAGGAGCAAGCCGGCCAGAATCGCGATGATGGCGATAACCACCAACAATTCGATCAAGGTGAACGCTCTGGAAAAAGTTCGGCGCATATTCATAGGGTAACCTTCATGGAGGGTTTGCTAACTAAAATAAATTGGACTCTACTCTTTTCATCTTGGAATTAAAAAGATATTTCAACTCAAAAATTAAAATGTCAAGCGAAGCGTTCAATTTATTGAGGATTTTTCCAGATCCATGATAACCAAGCTGACGGAAATACTTCGGAACAGCAAAAAAAATTTAAGGAGTTTATTGACAGAGAGGAACCGATTTGGAATGGTAAAACAACATTCCACTATCTCATCATTGTTATGAAAAAAATCTTCTTCTTTTCACTGTGCGTAGCCATCACCTTGTCGCTCGCCACGGCGCGCGGGCAAACCGCCTTCACTCTTAACCCGCTGACTTCTTTCGGTCGTAGCGATGGAAGCATTCAACCGGGCGACTCCATCGGAACCAGTCCAACCACCGGAAACAATATTCAGATCAGCGCTCAGACTATTATTACGACCACGACCACGAATACTTATGGAGTCCAGCCCGGCGACTCCATCGCCGCACCGAACTCGACCAACGGTTTTAACATGCGCGGGCTTTCCTATGATCCTGTTTCCGGGAATCTGGTTTTTGTTGATAGTCATACCGGTTCGGGCGGCGCATCCGCCGTTCCTCCTAACGCTGCGATTTACGTTCTTGACTCAAGTTCTGGCCAGATCATTGGTGCGCTTAACACAAACGGTATTACTGGCGGTTCACTTGCTGCTTTCGTGACGGCGGGTGTGGCTGACGACGGCGTGGTTTATGTGGCCAATCAGGTCAACAGAAACAGTAGTAACTTCAAAATTTATCGTTGGCCAACCGCAAATACAAATGATGCCAGGTTTAATATGGCGCCCACTGTGGCATATAACAGCGCGGCTTTGACGGTCAGCGAGCGACTCGCTTTGAATATGGACGTTCGCGGCGCGGGAACTAATACGCAAATCATCGTCGGTTCGGCGGACGCAAGCAAAACGAGCACCTCTTCCGCGGGACCGGGCACAAACATATTCTTGTTTACCACTGCGGATGGAACCAATTTCACTGGCCATCGGCTCTACGTTCCCGGACTCACCAATGCGGTGTTCAATGACGGCATTGCTTTTGGGCCGACCAATACCTTCTTCACAAAGGAGGTCGGCGCGCCGCTCTATTATCTGTCCTATGATCCAGCGACGATCACCAATGACGTAGCTTCGACCAATACCTGCACCGTTATAGCAACGTTCACGGCATCGTCCGCCAATGATCCATTATTAAACCTGTCAGCGATAGCAGTTGATAATGTGAACCATCTGTTCGCCGGACTGGAAGAGATCGGCGGAACCGCCAATGGTGGGCGAGGGCGGGTGTGGCTCTATGATTTCCCCAATCCTACTAACAAAGCTCCAGCGATATTAGCTTCCCGCACTTATATTCCCAACTTCGTCAAAGCGATAGCGCCAATGGGTTACTTAGACTTCGGCGGTGGGCGGCTGTATGCAAATGTGGTGAACAACGGTTTGTTAGCCAGCACCGTTGATTCTATTCCATTGTTGGCTCCTACCTTCGTCCAGGATTTGCCGTCCTCTACCCGCATAGCTGTGGGGCAGACCGCGCATTTTGAAGTCATCGCTATCACTGACGTTACCAACTACCAATGGTTCTCCAACAACGTCGCTATCGCCGGCGCGACTACTTATTATATTGATGTGCCGAATGTTCAAACAAACTTGTCGGGCACGGTTTACAAGGTGGTCGCCAGCAATCCGGCAGGAACAATCACAAGCTCCAATTCTACTTTGAGGGTGGTGAGTGTGGCGGATTTTTTTCATCTCAACTCGCTCTGGAGCATTGCCGCAAATACCTCCAGTGATGCGACAAATTACATTACGTCGAATGGAGGGGCTAATCCAAAGGAAAAGACTATCGCTTATAATTCACTCTCTAATCAGTTATTAGTGGTGAGGGGGGTGGTGAATACGTTGCCCACCGTTTTTGTGATTAATCCGGATAACGGCGCAATTTTATACACGCTAAAGACCAATGGTATTTCAGGCGGAAACTCGCTTACTCTGGCCGGTATCGGTGTAGCCGACGACGGCGCGGTTTACGCGGCTAACGCAGCGACTGATAATTCGTTCAGAGTTTATCGTTGGGCGGACACAGGCTCAAATACCATCCCGCAAATTATCTACGGCACAAATTCTTCGGCTGGGTTGGCGAATCCAATTGCGGACTTCACTGGCGGCCAAACCTTTCGTTTCGGTGACACCCTTGCCGTGCGCGGTTCAGGACTGAATACCGAAATCATTCTCGACAGCGGCAACACTGCGAAATATGTCGCCATCCTTCATCCAACCGATACGACGATGACAAACTGGTCATCTACACCTTATCTCCTTCAAAACATCCAAGGCAGTTATGGCTCCGAAGCTTATGGAGTGACCGTCGGCCGTAGTTTGCAGTTTGGAATTGGCAACACCTTTTGGCAGAAACGATACAACGCCGCAGCGGGCGCGCCTCTGGCTGAGATGAGTTACACGACGGGGGGCGGTCTTTCCCCTCTCGTGCTGGCTAATGTCGGATTGCCTTTATTTACCAATGGCCCGGCGGGAATTAATTTTTCGTTGAACGTGATCGCCACCGTTAATTTCGTTGGAGGAATTACCGCCGACAGCACCACATCGCAAGATACTTTGGACTATTATGATTTTACCGACCCAGCCCAGGCGGTCTTGTTAAGCAAGCAAAACTTACCCGGCGGGACACTTACCGGACTGCACAAAGGCAATACCCCTGCTGTCGCTCAAGTTGTCTTCGCATTTAATCCATTATCAAACACAAATTACGTATTTGTTATTAACGGGAATAACGGCATATCAGCCTTTGTTCTTGCTGGTGGCATAACTCCGCCGCCGAAAATTTTGGCCCAGCCGAAAAACTTGCGCATCCTGGAAGGTAGTAGCGGCGCATTGGGGGTATCTATTGATCAACTTGCCACCATCCAATGGTTCAAAGGAACAAATTCGCCTGTGGATACCGGAGTTAGAGGAAACAGCTATCCTATCCCGAACGCGCAGAGTAGCGCAGCCGGTGACTACTTTGCTATCGCTACTAATATCAATGGGTCTATTACCAGTCTGGTAGCGCACGTCAGCATTGGGCTATCAAATAATGTTTATACCCTTACACAAGCCTGGGCCGCGCCGGCAGGGAACACGAACTATCCCTATGTCACGAGTGACGGCGGAGCTAATACGCCTAACGAACGTTCCTTCGCTTATAATTCGCGATCGAATCAATTGGTCGTTGTGCGATGCCCTCCAGGTAGCACGGCCTACACGGTCTGGGTGGTGGATGCAGCCACCGGAGCCAACCTGTACACCCTGAATACAACCGGCGTGATACATGAAGGACCATCGGAGGTTCCCGGTGCAAATCCGATTGATCTCGTTGCGGCTGGCGTGGCCGATGACGGAGCCATTTACATTTGCAGCGAGAGTCCTAATGCTTCCGGCGGGGCCGCTGGTAATACGACCAAAATGATGCATGTGTTTCGCTGGGCAGATTCAGGCTCAAACACTGCGCCAACGCTGGTCTATCAAGGAGATCCCAGCGGCCAGCCTGCGGGCCTCAATCTGCGATGGGGCGATGTTATGGCAGCGCGAGGCAGCGGCACAAATACGGAATTGGTTTTAAATTCCTTTGAAGGAAACTTTGGCGCTGTCCTCAAACCCACGGATACGACCGTGACAAACTTCACCAATTCGTTTTTCGCGGATGCCGCCGGAGGAGGTTCGATTGGACGAAGCATTCAATTTGGAACGAACAATACTGTTTATGAAAAACGCCGGGGAGCCCCGTTGTATTATTCCGTTTACAACGTCACCAACCAAACCACGTCCTTGCTGTTTGGTACAGATTTCTCAGCAACTCTCGGTGGCGGGGCTGTGGATACCGCGCACGCCCTGTTTGCAGGGGTCGATTTCGTCGGCAATGCGACCAGTAGGCCTGATACGGTGACGCTGTATGATATTTCCGATCCAACAACACCCATGTTAATTTCGCAGTATCCTTTTCCATCCAACCAGGTGGCCAATGCTAATTCAATCTGTCAAACGGTGGTGGTCTCGAACCGCGTTTATTCATTGGACGCCAACAACGGACTGGTAGCTTTTAACATCGTCCCGCCAGTCGGCGCTCCGCTTGTGTTAACCATCTCGCGCGCGGGATCGACGGTTACACTATCCTGGACAGATTCGAGCGCGGTCTTGCAGGGAACGCCGAGTTTAACGCCGACAATCGTTTGGACAGACATCACCACGGTGGGACAAACTACGGCGGTAGAGAGCGCGGCCAGCGGAAATAAATTCTATCGGCTGATAAAAAGGTGATTTGATCTTCCGGGAGCCAGCTTGGTTTTTCCAGGCTGGCTCTTTTTTTGAAAGAAAGAAAGGAACATTTCTTAATGGAAATTGTCAGTTAGCGCTCGAGTTTGCCTGAAGACGATTTTTCAACATGGCTTTGCCGTATTCCCGATTCATCTTCGCAATAAAATCCAAACTGATTTCTTTTGGACAAACCGCTTCGCACGAGCCAGTCACAGTGCAAGCTCCAAAACCGGCCTCGTCCATCGTCTTCACCATCTTCAGAACACGTCGTTCCGCCTCTGCTTTTCCCTGCGGCAACAGCGCGAGATGCGAAACTTTTGCGGAAACAAAAAGCATGGCAGACGCATTTTTGCACGCAGCCACGCACGCGCCGCATCCGATGCAGGCCGCCGCATCCATCGCTTCATCCGCATCAAGTTTCGGAATGGGCAATGCGTTCCCATCCGGTGTGCCGCCTGTGTTCACGGAAACAAAACCGCCCGACGCAATGATGCGATCAAACGCGCTTCGGTCCGTGACCAAATCTTTGATGACGGGAAATGCCGCCGCGCGCCATGGCTCGATGGTGATGGTGTCGCCGTCATTAAAATGGCGCATGTGCAATTGGCAGACCGTTGTCGCGCGTTGGCCATGGGCGATGCCGTTAACGACCATTGAGCAAGTCCCGCAAATTCCTTCGCGACAGTCGGAGTCGAAGGCGATCGGATCTTCTCCGCGCGCGATCAAATCCTCATTCACCACGTCGAGCATCTCGAGAAACGACATGTCGGGAATGATGTTGTGGGCTTCGTAAGTAACGATTCCCCCCGTGTCATTCGCGTTTTTCTGCCGCCAAACTTTCAAAGTTAAATTCATTTCGATTTACGATTTGGGATTTATGAATTACGAGGACGTTTGGATTTTTTCTTGGGCGTTGGAGGGAACTGAGTGTGAAAACCAATCTCGCGCCCGTGCGTTGGTTTGAGCGGCGTGAGCGGCTCCATCAAATCTCGAATCGCATTAAAGACACCTTTGAATTTACGGTCATATTTCTTTTCCAATTTATCGAGGCGATTTGAGAGTTCGGCATTGGAAGCCAGCATTTGCCGCAGGCGCACGAACGCGCGCATGATTTCTATATTCACTTGAATAGCGCGGGGACTTTTCAACACGGTGGACAACATCGCCACGCCTTGTTCAGAAAAAACAAAAACACTTTTGGAAAATTTAACTCCAGAGGATGTCACAATTTGTGATATGCTCCGAATCTCTTCCCGCCCCAACGTGAACATAAAATCTTTCGGGAACCGGTCGAGATTGCGTCTCACGGCTTGATTAAGGACGCGCGTTTCAACTCCATAGAGCATCGCTAAATCGCGATCCAAAACCACTTTTTCGCCGCGAACGAAATAGATCGCGCGCTCAATTCGTTCCGCTGGAATGAGAGATTTGGTTTTGTTCATACAGTTCAAAGGATGTCACAGTTTGTGATATCCTCATTTATAACTCCTCGTGCTCATGTGGACTTCTTCATAGACGAGCGGCTCCTTGTTTAAAATTGGGGGCTGACCTTCACCGGCGTATTCCCAAGCGGCGACGTAGGAAAAATTTTCGTCGTCGCGTTTGGCTTCGCCGTCTTCGGTCTGAAATTCCGTTCGGAAATGTCCGCCGCAGGATTCGCGGCGATGCAGCGCGTCGATACAAAGCAGTTCGCCAAATTCCAAAAAATCGGCGACGCGGCCCGCGTGCTCGAGATTTTGATTCAACTCACCGTTCTCGCCCGCGACGTTGACGTTCGTCCAAAATTCTTCGCGCAACGCCGGGATTTGCTGAAGCGCTTCCTTCAAACCCTTTTCGTCACGCGCCATGCCGCACTTGTCCCACATGATCTTGCCGAGTTCTTTGTGAAACGAATTCACGGTGCGTTTGCCTTTGATCGAGAGTAGCCGTTTCGTGCGCGACTGAACTTCGTCCAAAGCTTTTTTAAATTCGGCGTGATCGAGTTTGGGCTTTGTCTGTTTCGCGCCCGCGAAATAATTTCCAATCGTGTAAGGCAAAACAAAATAGCCGTCGGCCAGACCTTGCATGAGCGCGCTCGCCCCCAACCGGTTCGCGCCGTGATCGGAAAAATTTGCTTCGCCGATGACGAACAATCCCGGAACCGTGCTCATCAAATTGTAATCCACCCACGTTCCGCCCATCGTGTAATGCACCGCCGGATAAATCCGCATCGGAACTTTGTAGGCATTTTCGCCGGTGATTTTTTCGTACATGTCGAAAAGATTTCCGTAACGTTCGCGCACGGTCGCTTCGCCGAGACGTTTGATGGCGTCGGCAAAATCCAGATAAACGCCAAGTCCGCCGGGGCCAACACCGCGTCCTTCATCGCAAGCTTCTTTGGCGGCGCGAGAGGAAATATCGCGCGGCGCAAGATTGCCGTAGCTCGGATATTTTCTTTCCAAAATGTAATCGCGATCCGCTTCGGGAATTGCGCCCGGAGCTTTTCCGCAATCCTCTTTTCGCTTCGGCGTCCAGACGCGTCCGTCATTGCGCAATGACTCGGACATCAACGTCAGTTTCGATTGGTGTTCCCCGCTGACTGGAATGCAGGTCGGATGAATTTGCGTGTAGCAAGGATTCGCCAGAGCGGCGCCTTTTTTGTAAGCGCGCCAGATCGCCGTCGTGTTGCAAAGTTTGGCGTTGGTCGAAAGATAAAAAACATTTCCGTATCCGCCCGTGCCGAGGACTACGGCGTCGGCTGCGTGCGCGGAAATTTCTCCAGTGACCAAATCGCGGACGATGATTCCTTTGGCGTGGCCGTCAATCACGACGAGTTCCAGCATTTCAGTCCGCGGAAACATTTTCACTTTGCCCAAACCGATTTGCCGCTCGAGAGCTTGGTACGCGCCGAGCAAAAGTTGCTGGCCGGTTTGACCGCGCGCATAAAAAGTTCGCGAAACTTGCGCTCCGCCGAAAGAGCGATTGGCGAGAAGTCCGCCGTATTCGCGGGCGAACGGAACGCCTTGCGCAACGCATTGGTCAATGATGCTCACGCTGGTTTGCGCGAGCCGATAGACGTTCGCCTCGCGGGCGCGAAAATCCCCCCCTTTGATCGTGTCGTAAAAAAGCCGGTAAACCGAATCGCCGTCGTTCTGATAATTTTTCGCGGCGTTGATCCCGCCTTGTGCGGCGATGCTGTGGGCGCGACGCGGACTATCCTGAAAACAAAAACATTTTACGTTGTAACCGAGTTCAGCCATCGACGCCGCCGCCGACGCGCCCGCGAGTCCCGAGCCGACCACAATCACGTCGTATTTTCGTTTGTTCGCCGGATTAACCAGTTTGAGATCGAATTTATGTTTGTCCCATTTTTGCGCGATGGGGCCGGACGGAATTTGGGAATTGAGTTGCATAATTAAAAATTCCAAAAACCAAATTGAAAACTCCAAACTCCAAACACCAAAAACCAAACCCCTTCTCGTTCCAAAAACCGTGAACTCCCCTTGGAATCCTGGTGTTTGAAATTTGTTTGGTGTTTGGGATTTGATTTTTGCTGTTTCACTTCAGCGCCTCCTTTCCGAAGCCGAGCAGAATTGCCACTGGTATTGACGAATAACCCACAAAAATAAAAATCGAAAAAGCGCGCGCGAAGTTGTCGAGCAACGGCGCGTAGGAATCTTTTTTCCAGCCGAGCGATTGGAACATCGCGCTGACGCCGTGGCTCAAATGGAGCGAGAGCAGCGCCATCCCCAAAATGTAAAACAGCGAAACCCAAAGATTGCTGAACCCGACGACCATCATCCGAAAAATATCGTGCCGCTTTTGCGGGTCTTCAAAGCCGACAAAATTTTGTTGTGTGAAATTGATGTATTCGATTTGCGCGGTGAAATGGAGCAGGTGATAAACGATGAAACAAAAAACGATCAAGCCGCTCATCAGCATCGTGCGCGAGGCGTAACTGGCGGCGGTGGGATTCCACTCGACGTAGCCGACTGGGCGGGCGCGTTTATTTTCGGCCGAAAGTTTTATCGCCGCCCAGACATGCAGGAGCAGCATGACGAGCAAACCGATTCTCGCCGGCCAAACTAATTCCATATTCGACTGGAGAAAATGCCCGTAACGATTGATTGCTTCCGCGCCAAGAAAAATTTGCAAATTACCGAGCAAATGCGCGAGGACAAATCCGACCATGGCAAAACCAGTGATCGACATGATGTATTTTTTTCCGAGCGAAGAATTAAAAAGTCGAGTGACAAAGTTCATGGGTGAGACCGCCGCGAAAGGCAATCGCGTGAGGGAAACTAATTAGGCAACTTTTCTGCGTCAATGATTTGTGGCGGCGCGTCTGTGACCGCCGCTGATTTTTGAATCGAAAAACCGGCGGTCAGAAACGCCGCTACAAATCCGAAATCCGAATCCCGAATGCCGAAGCGTTGTGGAACTGTGCGCGTAGCAGAGCAACTTTTCTCGGCGGGAAGTCGTATTCGGTATTCGGATCTCGGAATTACCTCATCCTCGTGGTTTGACGTTCCCACAAAAGGAGAGCAGCACGATGCCAAGAACGATGCAGCCGATGATGGCGTAAAGCCTGTTGGTCCATAACTCCGAGATCTCTCCTTGAAGGGCTCGGTGGGTCGAGGAAAAGGAAACCGGTGAAAACCATACATTTCAAGCACCCCAACGAGTTGGAGTTAAACCTTGTTCACGCTGTCAACAGCGTCAGGAACTCAGTGGCTTTGACAATTCGAATTCCCTGATAATTCGCCAATTCGAGCAGATGCCGGTCACCACTGATAAGATACTGCGCCTCCCCGATTACGGCGCATTCCAGAATGGCATCGTCATCAGGGTCAGCAGCGATCACTTTCAACTTACCCGGAATCGTAATGACTTTGGAGAAAGCGCGAATCTCGTCGCTAATTTCTGCTGTCTGGCCGGCATCAAGGCCGCGTTTGAGGCGAAGCTTTTCAACGAGTTCAGCGAGGATCTGTTCGCAAGTAACGGAGAGGCATTTGCCTCCGCGAGCTACTTGAACACAGCGATGCGGATTCCCCCGCCAGCCAACGGCTGAAAAAAGAATGTTTGTGTCAAAAACGACGCGAGGAATTCCATTCACGATTCGTGCAGAAGGTGGTCCACAAAGCTTTCGCGTTGCGCCTCGGTCATCGTTTCCCAATCTAAACCGCGCGCTGCCGCGAGTCGGAGCATATCCTTCTCGCCTTCGCGCGCCGCCTTTTGCCACCACTGATCGCGTTCAGCCGTGAGGTCAATAAGAACACGTTGCTTGCTTTGGGGCGGCAACTGTTTAACCAATTGCACGACCTGCTCCTCGGTTAGGGATAGCGTTGCCATGCTGCTATTCTGGCGCACAATCGCTGAGGACTCAACATTCGTTTCAAATTTGACTTGGAAAAGCGGTCACCCCCGGGGCTTTACATTCCACAGAAACGCCAGCAAAACTATTCCCATCGCAGTGCAGCCAAGCACACCCCAGAGCGCGGCGTTCCAGCCGTAGTGTTGTGTGACCCAACCGATTCCTTTGCCTTCGATGGTTCGCCCGACATAGCCGAAAAAACCCACGAATCCCGCCGCAGTGCCCACCGCTTTTTTTGAAGTCAGGTCCAACGACATCACGCCGGAAAACATCACCGGCACATAGACGCAAAATCCGATGATGCCGAAAAGAACCATGTCGATCCAAAGTTTCTCGGCGGGAACAATGATGATGCTGTAAAACGCGATGAGCAGCGGAATCATCGCCATCACGCTAACGCGGGCGCGGCGTCCACCGAGTTTGTCCGAGAGCCAGCCCATCGTCAGCATCCCCGCGCCGCCCGCGAACTCAATGACCGTCGTGCTGAATCCGCCCTCACCGAGCGACGCGCCTTTTACTTCTTTAAGATAGGTCGGCCCCCAATCGACCATGGCGTAGCGAGCGATGTAAACGAACACATTCGCCAGCGCCAGAATCCAAAGCATTTTGTTCGGCAAAATATATTTCAGCAGAAGCTCCCGCGCGGAAAGTTCCCGTTCGTGTTCCTCTTTTTCGTCGGGCGGCCAATCGTTTTTGTATTCTTCAATGGGAGGCAAGCCGACTGATTGCGGTGTGTCGCGCATCCGCCAGAAAAGATAAATCGCGCCGAGAGTCGTAATAATTCCCGGCACGTAAAAAGCCGATTGCCAGCCCCATCGCTCAGCACATTTCGCGGCAAGGTATCCGGCGATTCCACCGCCGACGTTATGCGAAATATTCCAAATCCCGAAAATGGTTCCGCGTTCTTTTGCGCTATACCAGTGCGACAATCCGCGGGTGCAGGGGCCGTATCCCATGCCTTGCACAAAACCGTTGAGCGTCCAGAGCCAAAAATGAATTCCAAAGGTATGCGTCGCGCCGAAGGAAAAATTCAATGCCGCCGTGAGCAACATTCCAACCGCCATGTATTTGCGCGCGTCGCTGCGATCCGCGAGATAACCCATGACAAATTTGCCGATGCCATAAGCGATGGAGGTTCCGGCGATGATGTCGCCGAGCATCGACTTGGTGTAGTGGAGCGCCTCGCCAATTTCTTTTTGCACCGGCGAAAAATTATTTCGCACGAGGTAAAACATGGCGTAGGCCATGAAGGCCGCTTCAAAAACCTGCCAGCGAAAACGCGGATAAAGGCATTGCACTTCCGCGTCGGGCAAGCGTGGGATGGGAGGCGCGGGCCGAAACCACTGGCGGAGGGCGGAATTCATTTGGATGAGAATCGCTGCATGGAACTCGAGGTGACGGGGAGCATCTGCCTCCGGCGGGTGGGTGGAGCGCCGCCACAAAGAGGAGCGCGGACGTTCTTCGTCCGCGCGTTTATTGCGACGTAAATTTCTTTTCCTGAAAAAACGCGGACGAAGAACG
>JBBQRQ010000087.1:0-21203 GCA_038214755.1 Verrucomicrobiota bacterium | reverse complement strand
ATGCACAATTTTTGGGAGGTGGAAATAGGGTAGGTCTTCACTACAGCCACTTTTGCCCTTTTCACAGACCTGCCTTACCAGCAAATCAACCACTTGCGTCATGAAAAAAGTTCAACCCAGGGTCGAATCCGCCAAGTCGGGTTAGACTCGGCTCTATCTGGGAAGCAAAAAATGAAAATGGTTGGAAAGCTTTCCAGCGGGACAAACAATCTGGAAGAGTTGCCGAGGTAGGTGTCGATTGGGAAAAGCTTTTTTCGGAATTTGAGTCGGTCGTTCTTCAGCAAGGCCGGTTTGTTCAACCCGATTTACTGGACGGCTTGCATGTCCTCGCTGCTCAACAAACCGGCGCCACTCACTTTCTCAGCTTTGATTTTCAGTCCCGCCAGAGAGCGTTCGCCCGCGCTATCGGTTTAAAAGTTCTTCCTGAGAAAGTTCCGGGCGAAAACTAAAACACTTCTCGCGGATCAGATTTTTTATTTCGTCTGCGGTTGCGCATCGCCTTTTTCCAA
The DNA here is from genome assembly GCA_038214755.1 of Verrucomicrobiota bacterium. GTDB lineage: Bacteria > Verrucomicrobiota > Verrucomicrobiia > Limisphaerales > CANJXF01 > CANJXF01. Next base: position 20,694 of record JBBQRQ010000087.1, on the reverse strand, counting down.
ACCGAGCGCCCATTTGATTCCGCCCAAAATATGTTTTTGATACGGCTCGCTTTCCCAAACATCTTCGCGATGGCCGAGTGATGTGTAGAAAACTTTTCCTTTTCCGTAATTTTTGCACCACGCGATCGGATAATCGCCCGGCTCGCCGGTGTTCGGATGTTTCATCAGCGTGAGCAGGCCGTGGACTTTTGCGCGGTCAAATCCGTTCATAATATAAATTTCATCTTTGACCGTAAACGTCGGGCCGAAAGTTTTGCACGCGGGATGTTTCGGGTCTTGATTGATGCAGGTCACTTCGACTTGCGCGCCGTGAGTTTTGAATTCGCCGCCGATCATTTCGACGTAGGAATCGAGCGGCGTATGGCCGCGAAAGGTGTCGGTGGCCGAGTGCATTCCGATGAAGGCGTGACCGGCGGCAATCCATTTCAAAAAGGCGTCCTTGTCGGGCAACGGCAAATCGCCCGTCGTGTTCGCGAAAATAATTCCGTCGTAATTTTTAAGCGCGGCGGGCGACATTTTTTCGGCCAAAGTTTTGCTGAGTTTTTCCATCCATATTGTTTCCTGCGCTTTGTCCGAGGGACGCGGCCCGCTGCCTACGATGTCCACGACGGTGAATGCGCCGCTATTTTGTCCGAGGTCCGTCAAAACTTTTTCCGCAGTGGGAATGGAGCTATGTGGGAAGCCAGTGGTGACGGTGACGACGAGAACTTTTTTGGGCGTCTTGGCTGCACTCCGGGAAGCGCACGCGGCCAAGACCAACAAAGTGAAAACGGCGGCGAGCGAAAGACAATGGCGTGAAATATTTTTCATAGTTTTGAATGAGTCGAAGACTTGGGTTGCGAATAAGAAAATGCAAACTCGTTTTTGAAAGCGATGGCAAACGTCGCGCATCTCACTAAATTGCAGGTTTCAAATGTGCGGAAAAAGGCGGCAACGGAACGCCGATCTCCTGATCGGCATTGGAACGCTCCACATTTTCCGCGAGCCGATCAGGAGATCGGCGTTCCGTTATTTTGGCAGAAATTGAGAGGCGCACTGCAAACGCCACCTTGCCGAATTCTGAAGGGTGGGACTAATCTGTCTGCATGAAAAGAGCTGAAGTTCAAATTCCCGACTCGCTTTACCAGCAAATGGAAAAACTGGCGCAGCAACTTCATTCCAGCGTCCCCGAATTACTTTGTCGATCGGCGGAACAATGGATTCATCGCCAGACGGAACCTTCGCCGAAAACAAATGGCAAATGGGCTTTGCCGAAAGGCCATTCGCTGGGCGCATTCGTTTCTCCGGAGGAAGATTGGCGAATGTTTTAGCGGACGAGTTCCGCGCCTTTAATTCCTCCGTCAAGCGTGGCGAGTTTCACGCCATTTTTTCGGGCTACTTCCAGGAGATAAGAATCAGTCACTTGTTTGTGGCCGCGAATCTTGCCGCGCAAAACGTCGGCGGAGAGATCGCAAGGAAGTAAAGCTTTGCGATGTTTGATGACAGTGGCGAGCTGATCTTCGGCCATTGGAACAGGTGCGCCGATGCTGATCAGAACGCGCAATACACCGAGTTCGGTAAGGGCGCAGGTATAAAAAGTTGGATTTCTTTCTCTCCACTCAGTCGCCAGTTGATGATGCGAATGTTCAGGCCATGACATTGCCACGAGCAAATTGACATCGGGCATCACGGAAAATCCTCCAAGATGCGTTTGACGTCTTCAGTCGTGAGTTTGGGGCCGCCCGGCAACACGCTCCATCCATCTTTTTGGCGGACGAATCTAATTTTTTTATTTGGCTTGGGCAGAGGCTTCATTCGACGGATGACCAGCGTATCCTGGTTTGTGGTTTCCACTCGCACAGCATCGCCTGGTCGAAAATTGGAAGGCATCACCAATCTTCGTTTATCGTCAATCAACTGGGTCATTGGAGAGGTATCCCACTCGATCCGGCTGCGTGCAAGATGCAATTCCCACGATAATTCAAACCAACCTTGCGCCTACATTTCTTCCGCCTAAGATGCGCGCCGCGCCGCGAAAAATTTTATTTAAACAAATTCGCGGCGCGACAAAACATGATCCGCTCCTTCGCATTCACCACTCAAGGCAAGCTGCACAGCAAAAATCTCGAGATGTTTTTGATGCCCACCCTGCTGGCGGACACGAATCTTTTTTTGTGGGTCGATTTGGAAAAACCGACGCCGGAAGAAGCGAAATTTGTCCTGGACGATGTTTTCCATTTTCATCCGTTGTCGATTGAAGATTGCGTCGCGGTCAGCCCCTGGCCGAAGGTGGAGGAATATTCTCCCAAAGAGAACGATCGGTTTGCGGAATATCTTTTCCTGGTCATTCACGCGGTGGATTACAGCCGCAAAGACGGCGTTTTTGCCACGAGCGAACTGAATTTTTTTCTCGGTAAAAATTTTCTCGTCACTTATCACGAGGTCCCGCTGCGCAGCATTCAATCGACCGAGGAACGCTGTTTGAAAGGAACAATGCACGTGGCGCGCGCGCCGGACCGGGTCGCGCACACGTTGCTCGATGCGCTGGTGGAGAATTACAAACCGGCGCTGGATGAATTGTCGTTGGAAATTTCGGAAGTCGAGCAACAGGCCTTGCAAAATCCGAGCAAAGAAACGCTCAATAAAATTTTGCAGATTAAAAAAGAAGTTTTGCATCTGCGCCAAATTATCCGGCCGCAAGGCGAAGTGATGGCGCGGCTGGCGCGGGGCGAAATCAAATTAATCCGTCCGCATCTCGTGCCCTATTATCGCGACGTTTATGACGCCTTGTTTCATATTTCTGAACTGGCGCAAAATTATACCGATTCACTGACGGGAACGTTGCAGGTTTATTTGAATATGTCCTCCAATCAGACCGGCGAAGTGGTGAAATTGCTGACGTTGATCACGGTGGTGACGACGCCAATTATGATGATCGGGACGTGGTACGGAATGAATTTTAAAGACATGCCGGAACTGGAATGGAAACATGCGTATCCCATCGCCCTTGCCGTCACCGGCGTAAGCACGATCGCCACGTATTTATATTTCAGGAAACGAAAATGGTTTTGATTGGGAAATGAGAAAGGAACTTTGAACGCGAAATCCGAAATCCGAAATCCGAAATCCGAAAGAAATCCGAAGCCCCGAAATCCGAAAATGGACCGAAAGCCGAACCGCGAAAACGATTTCTGGCCAGTGCCCGGCAAAGCGCTTTGCCCCCGGCACATTTCCACCGCACTTTCGGTCTTCGGTCTTCGGATTTCTTTCGGATTTCGGGTTTCGGATTTCTCCACCCTGCCTTAACCCATGCCCGGCAAATCCAGTTTCCTCGACAAAGTTTTAGGCCGCCTCGCCCGGCTCGACGCGGAAGGTCTGCAAACCGTGGTGCAGCGGCTGGCGCGCGAACGGACTTTTTTGGAAACGCTTTTCAACACCATTGAAGACGGCGTGGTCGTGGTGGACGACAAAGGGCGCATCATTTATTTCAACCAGGCTGTCACGCGAATTCTCAATTGGTGCGAAGAAATTGCCGAAGGGAAATCCATTGCGAACTGTTTGCCGCAGTTGAACTGGCCGGAACTGTTGGAAATAAAAAAAGGCCAGCGCGTGGCCCGGCACGAATTTGAAATCAGTTATCCGAGCGCGAAATTTTTTCGGCTTTACGTCGCGCCGCTCGACGGAGAAAGCGATGCCGGCACCGGCGTTGCGCTCATTCTGCACGATGCGACCGAAGCGCGCCAGGAAACGTTTCAGGCGATAGAAAGCGAGCGGGCGCATTCCTTGACCTTGCTGGCGGCGAGCGTCGCGCATGAAATTGGGAATCCATTGAATGCGCTGCACATTCATTTGCAATTGATGATGCGGGAAATAAAAAAACTTCGCCAGCCCGCCGCTGAATTGCGCGCGCCGCGTTTTGGAAAAAGAAATCGCGCCTCAGAATTGTCGCCCGCCAACCATAACGAGAGCGTGGATCGTTTGGAAAAATATCTGGACGTGGCAAAAGGAGAAATCTCGCGGCTCGATTACATCATCACGCAATTTCTCCAGGCGATTCGCCCATCGGAACCGAAGCTGGCGCTGGCCTCGCTCAACGATGTGGTTCGGGAAACTTTGGATTTGCTTCAACCCGAAATTGATAATCGCGGCTTGAATCTCTCGGCAAAATTAACCGAGCGCTTGCCGAAGTCGCCGATGGATTTCGGGCAGATCAAACAAGTGCTGGTCAACCTGATAAAAAATGCAGTGCAAGCGATGGGTCGCGGCGGAAAACTTACGCTGCAAACGGGCGAAAGTTTGGAGGGAGTTTGGGTCAGCGTGCGAGACACCGGCGGCGGGATTCCGCAGGAACAATTGAACCGGATTTTTGAGCCGTTTTTTACGACGAAAGAAAAAGGAACCGGATTGGGCCTGATGATCGTGCAGCGGATCGTGCGCGATCACGGCGGACGAATCGAGTTGGAAAGCAACGTGGGTGAAGGGACGATGTTTCGGATCTGGCTGCCGTTGCATGAGAGAAGGAGGCGGTTGTTGCAGGGGTGAGGAATTTACGATTTAGGATTTACGATTTACGAGCGAAAGAGAAAACATATCCTGTGGAACATCAGACTGTGGGCGGCAAAATAATGGGGCAGACATTTTGTCTGCCTTGGCGGGCTTCCAGCCCACGTTTCGGGAATTCGCGGGCAAGATGCCCGCAAGCGGCAGGCTGGAAGCCTGCCCCACTACGCTGGGCGCTCGTAAATCGTAAATCGAAATTCATAAAATGGATTTGAAACCAATGTTGCTCATCGTGGATGACGAGAAGCCGACGCGCGAAGGATTGCGCGCGGCGCTGGAAGAACGTTACGACGTTTATGTGGCGGACGACGCGGCGAGCGCGATGATTTTGTTGGAACAGGAAAACTTCGACGTGTTGCTCACGGATTTTCGTTTGCCGAAAGAAGATGGAATGAAGTTGATCGCGCGCGCCAAGTCGCTGCCCCGGCCGCCGATTTGCATGTTGATGACGGCCTATGGCTCGGAGGAATTGGCGGTGGAAGCGATGAAACGCGGGGCGGATGATTACATCGCCAAAGGACGTTTGCAGATTGATGAACTCGAAATGCGGATCGCCCGCGCCTTGCGCCAGCAAAATCTCGAGACGGAAAATGTTTCGCTGCGCCAGCAATTGCACACGAAATTTGGTTTGGAAAATATCATTGGCGAATCGAGCGGGATGAAAGAGGTGCTGGATGTGGTTCGACAAGTTGCGCCGACCCGCGCCTCGATTTTACTTTTGGGCGAAAGCGGCACGGGCAAAGAACTGATTGCAAAAGCCATTCATCAACTCAGCCCTCGCGCCAAACAACCGCTCGTCACCGTGCATTGCGCCGCGCTGGCTCCGACGCTGCTGGAGAGCGAATTGTTCGGACATGAACGCGGCGCGTTTACGGGAGCGCACGAACGAAGGGTCGGGAGGTTCGAGCAGGCGCAGGGCGGAACACTTTTTCTCGATGAGATTGGCGAAATCGATCAGACGCTTCAGGTCAAGTTGCTGCGCTTTTTAGGCGAGCGAACTTTCGAGCGCGTCGGTTCCAACAAAACTTTGTCGGCGGACGTGCGCTTGATTGCTGCGACCAATAAAAATCTGGAGGATCTGGTTAAAGCCGGAACTTTCCGTGAAGATTTATTTTTCCGATTGCGTGTGGTGGAAATTATTTTGCCGCCGTTGCGGGAGAGAGCGGGTGATATTCCCTTGCTCGCGCAGACTTTCTTGCGAGAATTTTCCAGAGAGAATGAGAAATCAGTCAACAGCATCGCTCCGGAAGCGATGGAGAGCTTGATGAATTATCCCTGGCCGGGAAATGTCCGTGAATTGCGCACGGCCCTCGAGCACGCGGTGGTGCTGGCGCGCGGCGACAAAATTATGTTTCGCGATCTGCCGGCCAATGTGCGCAGCGGCGGGACGGGAGCAATGAATTTGTCGGGCCTTTCCGCGCCAAATAATTTGAGCATCAAAGAGGCGGAGAAACAATTGATCGCGCGCGCTTTGAAAGAATCGGACGGCAATCGAACCGTGGCCGCGCAAAAAACCGGCATGAGCCGGCGCACGCTTCATCGCAAACTTCACACCTACCATTTGGAGGGAATGTAGATGTCAGCGCAAATACAGGGGTGGCTCCATTTCCTCGAGGAGGGGCGCGGTGCGCGAGCGATTCGCATTTCTGTGGCCATTCTGGGATTTGTCGCGCTGGCCACTATTTATAATCTCAATTGCTTTACGGATTTCAATACCGAGGAAGCAATGGACCTGGCGCAATTGGCTCGGAATATTTCCGAGGGCCAGGGTTACACCACGGATTATGTCCGGCCGCTCAGTATTGCTCTCGTCGTAGCTCGCGCGAATGAACTTGCCGCCATTCAGGAAAGCCTGCGCGCTGAGAAGGCGTCCATCGAAGCTACGAAGGAATTTAGCGCGCAACAAAATGAAATAAAAAAAATCGTTGCGCTCAAGTCGCCGCATCCCGATCTGGCCAACGCGCCAGCTTATCCAACCTTGCTGGCGGGCTTCATGAAAATTGCGCCGATCAATTATTCCATGCTTCCCGGAAGGTACTTCTCTAAATACTCACCGGAAATTTGGGTGGCGGTGTTGAACCAGACTCTTTTTTTTCTGGCGGCGATTGTTTTACATAAAATTGCGCGCCAACTTTTCGATCCCTTCATCGCGTTGGTTTCCGCCTTTCTTTTTGTGGCGACGGATTTGTTTTGGCGATTCAGCATTTCGGGATTGCCGACGATGCTGCTGGTTTTGATTTTTCTTTGTCTGGCCTGGACTCTGATGCAATTCGCTCGCGCCGCGGAAAAAGAGCAGATGGGGAAAACAATTTTCCTGGCAATTCTGGCCGGCGGGATTGTTGGGGCCGGCTGTTTGACCCGCTATGCGTTTGGCTGGCTGATGGGAGCGGTCCTTATTTTCTTTTTGCTTTTTGAAAGTGGGCCTCGGCCCCGGATTTGCCTTGTCGCGTTGGCGGCTTTTCTTTTTGTCATTTCGCCGTGGCTGGTCCGTAACTATTCGTGGAGCGGAAATTTATTCGGGACGGCGGGTTACGCCATTTGCGAGATGACACCGGCCTTCCACGAGAATCGGTTGGAGCGTTCCCTGGACGGCCCGCCCATTTTCACAAAAGTTTTTGCCACGGATTATTTTCGAAAACTCATGATCAACAGCCGCGATATTTTTGAGAACGAAATCCCGCGGCTGGGTCGGAGTTGGCTGGCGTTATTTTTTGTGGTGGGGTTGCTGGTTCCATTGCCATCGAAGCTGCAATCGAGGTTGCGGACTTTTATTTTGCTCTCCATCCTTTTTTTGTGGCTGCCTCAGGCGTTGGGACGAACTCATCTCTCGGTCGACTCGCCGTTATTGAACTCGGAAAATCTGCTGGTGCTGCTCAGCCCGGTCGTTTTCGGTTTTGGCGTCGCGGTTTATTTTGATCTGTTGCGGAGAATAAATTTCTCTGAATTCATTTTTCCGTACGCGGCCACCTTTTTATTTTGCGCAATTGTTTCCGCTCCCTTGATTTTTTCACTGCTGCCGCCGGCGACCAATCCCGTCGCTTTTCCGCCTTATCAACCGCCGCTTATTCAACAGCTCGCGGGATTGATGCGAAAGAATGAATTGATGATGAGCGATGTGCCGTGGGCCGTGGCCTGGTATGGCGACCGTCAATGCGTGCCGATGACCGTGACGTATCCAAAAGATTTTTTAAAACTCACCGATGACATCAAAACAGTCCAGGCGCTTTACATCACGCCAAAAAGCGTCGAAGCCCTTTCTCGAATGATCGAAGACCGCGAGGGTTGGGGTCCATTTCTGGTGGGGAGTCTTTCCAAAGGAGAAGTCCTGCCCGGTTTTCCGCTGCGGAAAGGTCCTGCAGGACTTTTGCCGGAGCAACTTTTTTTGACCGACTGGGAGCGCTGGGGCGCACCGCCCAAATAAGAAGCTAAAAGATTATTTGACAAGATGGGATTCGGTTAGATAAAACTTCGTCGCAATTTTTAGTCGCACGTTTTAAATCGGTCATATCAAAGGGTAAAAAGATATTTATGAAAAAACTCCTCACTTCTGCCGGATTGGTTGCAATCGGTGTGTCCGGTCTCCAGGCCGCCTACGCTCCAACTCTTTCTTCCATGCAAACCACAAAGCCCTGGAGCGTCTCGGCGGCTCTGCGTGGATTCTACGACGACAACTACACGACTTCTCCCAACAACATCAAGCGGAGCACCGTGGGTTACGAGCTCACTCCTTCCGCCTCGCTCAATTTGCCTCTGGACCAGACATTCATCGGATTGAGTTACGAATATTCGCTTCGCTATTTTGAAGACCGCCGGAATCATAAATACGACCAAAGCCATAAGTTTGATGCCCGCCTCGACCACGCTTTTACGGAGCGATACAAACTTGAGTTGAGCGATTCCTTCGTTATCGCCCAAGAACCCGAGGTGCTTAGTCCCGGCGGCGCCGTCGCCATCCCGCTGCGCACGGAAGGAAATAACGTTCGCAATCTAGGCTCGATCAGTTTCACCGCGCAGTTGACCGAACTTTTCGGCCTCGAATTCCGTTATCAAAATACCTTTTACGATTACAAACAGGATGCCAGCAACGCCGCCCTTGGCGCTCCTAGTCGTTCCGCATTACTGGATCGAGATGAACATTTGGCCGCCATAAATTTGCGATGGCAGCTCAGGCCCGAAACAGTTGGGATCGTGGGATACCAATTTGGATTCGTCGATTTTAGCAGTAAAGAATCGATCGGCAACGATCCTTTCACAGGCGCGAACATCAATAGCGATATTCGAAATAGTCGTTCGCACTATTTGTATATTGGCGCCGATCACCGCTTTAATTCACAGCTTAACGCTTCGATCCGCCTGGGCGGCCAGTACGTCGATTACTACAAACAAAAGGACACGACCGTCAGCCCGTATGCCGATGCGAGTTTGGCCTATCAGTTTACTCCGGAAAGTTCGATCCAGGCCGGTATCCACCACACGCGCACCCGGACGGATGTCGCGACGATTGTCTCAGGCAAAGATGTTACTTCGGACCAGGAAGTCACCGCCGTTTATGCGCAGTTGAACCACAAAATTACTCCGCATCTTTTGGGAAGTATCCTCGTGCAAGGACAACGTGGCACGTTCGAGCGTGGAACGGCTGACGGCGATATTGAATATTATTTCCTGGCCTCAGCCAATCTGGCGTATCAATTCAATACTCATCTGCTCGCCGAAGCCGGATACAATTTTGATCGGGTGGACTCCGATCAGTCTGGCCGCAGTTACTCTCGAAATCGGGTCTATGTCGGTATTCGGGCGACTTACTAAGATTTGAAAAACTTGCCAAATTAGATTTGAAAATCCGATGAGAGGCTGCACATTGTCAGCCTCTTATTTTTTTTGAGATATGGATACTAAATTACCCGACGTTCCAGAACTGAAACTTCATTTCCTGGACTATTGGCGCATCATCCGGCTGCGCAAAACTGTTATCTTGCTCGTGTTTCTTTTGGTCGTGCTCACCACCGCCGCAGTCACCTGGTGGCTCCCAAAGACCTACGCCAGCATGGCCCGGATCAAGGTTGAAAAAGATGTTCCCGACGTGCCGGGCATCGAACAAAAGCAGACCTATGCGACCTACGATCCATTTTGGCTTCAAACCGAGTTCGAGGTCATTCAATCGTCCTCCGTTTTAAACGAGGTCATTAAAAATTTAAATTTGAATGATTTATGGGCAACTCGTTATGGCGGCGGCAACAGACTCCAAACAGAAAACACCTACATCCTTCTCAAGGGACAAATGAATGTTCGCCAGTCGCGCAACACCAGCTTGATCGAGATTTGGGTTTATAGCGAAGACATGAAGGAAGCCGCGTTGATCGCCAACACCATCGTCGATGTTTACAAAGAGATTCGTTTAAAACTTCGCAAGGAAGCCCGGGAGTTAGGCGTGAAATCCCTTCGTGAACAGCTCGCCGAAAAAGAACGCGAAGCCGACCTCGCCAAAAAAGCCCTGAGCGAATTGCGCCGGACCAATAACGTGCCGGATTTGGATAATGCGCCCCAGAGCACTCAGGTCTTGAATAATCAAACTCTCTTGAGCCTCGAACAACTTCGCATCAAGGCTTCCGCGGAGTATGACGAGGAAGGCACTCGCTTCACGAAGGCCAGCGCCTTGAGTCGCGAGGATTTAAGATCTTCCTTGGCCACAATTTATCCTTTCGATTCTCTGCTCACGACCCTTGCGGAAAAGCTCACCACCGGCCAGCAGCAACTCACTTCCTTGCTCAAAGAGTACACTCCCGAACATCAAACGGTAAAACAAGCTCAGGCCATTGTTGATTTAGTCTCCACGCAATTGGATAAAGAAATTGACGGAGTCCTGATCGGATTAAAAAACAAGACGGAGACCTTCAAGGCGCGGCTTGATAAAGCAGAGGCCGACGTGGAGGCTGCCCGGATCGATTTAAATACCAAGGCGGAAAAATACCGACCCTATTTCGATGCAAAACGAGAATTGGAAAATCTACTGCGCGTCAAAGAAGCCATCACGTTGAGAGTCGCGGCGGAAAGTATCGAGACGGCTCAACCAGTCACCTCCATCGTCCAAGTCGTGGATCGGGCTGTCGTCAACCTGCGCCCCGTCAAACCCAACAAACCGCTCAACCTTGGTTTGGGCGTGGTGGTTGGTTTGATTGTCGGAATTGGCCTCGCCTTTTTCATCGAATACCTCGACACCAGCGTGAAGACCATCGACGACGTCGAGCGTGCGTTGCAAGCACCGGTCCTGGGAGTTATTCCACAAAATGTCGGCGCGCTCTTGGAAGAAGGTCCCGACACGCCGCACGCCGAAGCCTACCGCGTTTTGCGCACCAACGTTTTATTTTCGCGCAAAGATGACAAACTCAATACGCTCTCCGTCGTCAGCGGCGGCGCGGGCGAAGGCAAGTCCACCACCTTATTGAATCTGGCCACCATCTTCGCGCAGAGCGGCAATCGCTGTTTGCTTGTCGATTCGGATTTGCGACGTCCCAGCATTCACAAGGTGTTAAAAGTTTCCAACACCATCGGCTTGACCAATTATTTGTTGAAACAAAATAGTCTCGAAGAAGTGATTCAGACCACCTCGCTCTCGACGCTGGATTTTATGCCCAGCGGCAAATTGCCCAGCAGCTCGATGGGAATTTTGAGTTCCGCGAAAATGAAGGAATTGATTCTCGAACTCAAACGCCGTTACGACTTCGTCTTTTTTGATTCTCCTCCGCTCCTCGGGGTCAGTGACGCTTCCATCCTCGCCAGCGAAATGGACATGGTTCTGCAAGTCATCCAATATCGCCGTTATCCGCAGCCCATGACGGTTCGCGCCAAACAAATGGTGCAGAAAGTCGGCGGCAACCTGCTCGGAATTGTTCTGAATAACATCAACATGAGTCAGGACGAAAATTATTACTATTACAGCGGCTATTACGAATATTCCAAACAAAGTGACGAGCCAGTTGTCCAACCCGGGAAAGCGGAAAAAAAACCGGAACCCGCTAAAGTTTAGAATTGGGACTTAGTCAGAGATGAACATGAAATTACCAAACTTGTTGCGGACATTATTTTCCGTTGGCGCACTTACTTCAATCGGATTATTCGCAGGTTGCGGCGGAACCGATGGGCCAATCCGCGCCGATGTTCCCGGTGCTCCGACCGGCGGCGCGACCGACAAACTCCGCACTGGCGACATGATCAAAGTTGTGTTTTCCAATTTGAGTTCAACTCCCGCTCCGCTGCCGCAGGAAGAACAAATCAAAGAAGACGGAACGATCACGCTCCCCTTGGTCGGCGCGGTCACCGCCGCTGGAAAAGGCACGGGCGAATTGCAGAACGAATTGCAAAAAGCTTACGCCAAATATTATGTCTCGATGAATGTGACCGTTCTCTCCAGTCAACGATTTTATTCCGTTGGTGGCGAAGTCAAAATTCCCAAACGAGAGGAGTATGTGGGCGACACTACCGTCATTAAAGCCATCCAGGCGGCGGGCGACGTCACCGACTTCGCCAAGCGCACGAAAGTCCAGCTCACTCGGGCCAATGGGAAAAAATTCATCATCAATTATGACAAAGCATTGCGCGACTCCCGGCTGGATCTGCCGGTTTATCCGGGCGATTACATTTGGGTCCCCCGACGACTTCTGTGAAGTTTGTAGCGGCGCGTCTATGACCGCCGCTGAAATATTTTAAAAATGCGAAGTGTGAGTTTAACTGGCGGTCCGTTTGTAGCGCAGGATTGCATCCTGCCGTATCGCAGGTTTTCAACCTGCGTGATGCCGAAGAACGGGAGACTATCGGGAACCAGAGACTTTCCGTGTTAGCGACGTTCAGCCGGTTTCAAACCGGCGATACGGCAGGATACAATCCTGCGCTACGTGGACCGCCACTTGAAATCAGACCCAACAATGCGGCGGTCACAGACGCGCCGCTACAAAGATGGTTCAACTAAAAATTCTTTCAGGAAAAAAGGCGGGAACCGAAATGGTGGCCCGCCGTTTTCCTTTTTCTGTCGGACGGATTTCCTCGTGTGAGCTTTGCCTCGATGATCCCGGCGTCTGGGACAAACATTTTCAAATCAATTTAAATTCCGCCGATGGTTTCGTCCTGGTCGCGGAGCCGGACAGCCCCGTGATCGTCGAGGGAAAAACAGTTGAGCAAACCCTGCTGCGCAATGGCGACACGATAGAAATTGGCTTGGCGAAAATTCTGTTTGCTCTCAGCCCCGTTCTCCAAAAAAGTTTGGCGCTCCGCGAATGGTTGACCTGGATCGGTCTCACTGTCATCTGCCTCGTTGAGGTCGCGCTGATTTATAAATTGATCCGCTAATCCAAATCCAAAATTAGAATGGGTAGCACAGGCGACCCGCCTGTGCCGTCCGGCCACTGGCCGGACGGAATGGAAAGAACGTCGCCCCAGAAAAAAGGCACACGGAAAAGTTCGCGCGCTTTCCCCGTTCCGAGCGGCGAGTCGCCGTTCGCCACAGGCCAGTGGCCTGTTCCACCCACTGCCATTGCCGCCGCCACTTCGGATTTTGGCTAATGCCGAAAATGGCGGACGCCGGTAAACGCCATGGCCATATCCCGTTCATCAGCCGCCGCTATGACCTCCGCGTCCCGCATCGAGCCTCCCGGTTGAATCGCCGCCGTCGCTCCCGCTGCCGCCGCCGCGATCAATCCATCCGCAAACGGAAAAAACGCATCACTGCAAACCACGCTTCCCTTTAGCGACAGGCCCGCTTCACCCGCTTTCCAAATTGCGACCCGGCTCGAATCAATGCGGCTCATTTGCCCCGCGCCGATTCCCAAAGTGGAATTGCTCGACACGTAAATAATCGCGTTCGACTTGACATACTTGGCCACTCGCCAGCCGAACAACATCCCTTCCAATTCAGCGTCGGTCGGTTTTCTTCTCGTGACGATTTTCAAATCGCTTGCGCGAATGGATTTCAAATCGCGTTCCTGAACCAGAAATGAATTGGCCGTGACGCTCCGCACGTCCAGGTCGCCACCCTGCGACGAAGCTTTTAAGATTTTTATCAAGCGAAGATTTTTTTTCTTTTGCAATAACGCCAGCGCGCCACCATCGAAATCAGGCGCGACAATCACTTCGCTAAAAATTTCCGAAATCGCCTCGGCGCACGGCAAATCCAAAATTTTATTCGTCGCGATAATTCCGCCGAACGGCGCTTGCTTGTCCGTGGCGAATGCGCATTCCCATGCTTCGCGCAGATTTTTTCCGCGACCAACGCCGCACGGATTGGTGTGTTTCAAAATCGCGAGCGTCGGAATGTCCTCGGCAAATTCAGCCATCAAACTGGCCGCGGCGGTCAGGTCGAGAATGTTGTTGTAGGAAAGTTCTTTGCCGTGCAGTTGCTGAAAATAGTTTTCAAAATCGCCGTAAAGCGCCGCGAGCTGATGCGGGTTTTCCCCATATCGAAGCGATTGCGATTTGTTGGCGGAAATTCTTAGTTCGTCGGGAAAGGCACCTGCTTTTTCTAAACGGCCAAATTGTTTTCCCAAATAATCTGCAATCGCTTGGTCATAAGCCGCGGTGCGCACGAAAACTTTTGCGGCGAGTTTTTGCCGAAGTCCCAGCGTCGTATTTCCGTTGGCTTTAATCTCCTCCGCGACATCGGCGTAGTCTGTCGGGTCAACGATCACCGACACACTCTCATGATTTTTCGCCGCGCTGCGCAACATCGACGGCCCGCCAATGTCGATGTTCTCAATTGCTTCGGCCAAAGTGACACCCGGTCTTGCGATCGTTTGTTCAAACGGATAAAAATTCACCGCGACCAAATCAATCGGCTTGATGTCGTTTTTTTTTGCCGCGGCTTCGTGCTCGACCTTTCCGCGAATGTAGAGAAGGCCGCCATGAATTTTCGGATGCAATGTTTTCACCCGCCCATCCAGCATTTCGGGGAATCCGGTGTAGGCGCTCAGATCGCTGACAGCTATTCCTTGTTCGCGCAAAAACTTCGCCGTCCCACCAGTCGAAATAATTTCCACTCCGGCCTCGCGCAAAATCTGAGCGAATGGAAACAGTCCCGTTTTATCGAAAACGGAAATAAGCGCGCGCTGAATTTTCACGCAGAGTAAAATCTTCACCGAAACCAAGCCCGTCAATCGACAAATTATTTCTCACCCGGTTCCAGCGACTGCTGATAGAAATTTAGTGCGCTAAATGTTTGAAGCCTTGGAGCGCGACGATCATTCCAATGACCACCATCACGGTCGAACTGATGTAAGGCATCTTCATTGCAAGTTTACCGAAGCCAGCGAAACGTTTGCTGGCGTGCTGCACGGAAATCGCGGCCAAAGAACCGGCCAGCACGAGCGTAATGGCCAATCCCAAACTGAACGCCAGCACCAGCGTGAAGCCGAGTGTAAATTTTTTCAGTTGCAGGCAAATCAGCAAAATGCTGAACGCCGCAGGGCAGGGCAGGAGTCCCCCGGTCAGACCGAATAAAATAATTTGTGGAGTGGTGACATCACGATTAGCAAAACGCTTTTGCAATTCAGCGGCATGAGCGCGTTCATGCGCATCTTGAAAATCAATCGAAGATTCATCCAATCCTTCGTGGCCATGATCGTGATGGTGGTCTTCGGTAAATTTTGTTTGGTAGGTGTGTGCGTGGTCGCCATGGGCCAGGCTCAGTGTCAAAGAAAATTCGTGCGGCTCCGGAATGTCGGACGTGGATTTTAAATAATTCTCTTCGCTCACAAAATTGAAAACCTGTTTTGCGCCATCTGGCCGAATGGTTTCAATCGTCACTGTTTGTTTCGCGGAAGGTGCGATTTCTTTTTTTTCATCGTCGAAGAAAAAAAGCCGGAAATGCGGCGGCACATTCGTTTCGAAGACGCTGATTTCGATCAAGCCATGGCCGGTATCAATCCAAGTTCCGCCATGCGGACCGTGTTCGTGCGTGGAATGGCTATGCGCGGCGGCCGCGCTCTGTTGCCGGCGGGTCCGCCAAAACATCCATCCAGCCAATCCAAAAATGATCACGCCGGAAGCGATTTGAAAATAAGGCTCGGTGGTTTCCGCATTCCATTGACCCCCGTAACGCAAACCGATGTAAGCCAGAAGCCAAATGATCGCGGTGTGGGACACGGTGGCCGACACTCCCAATAAAATGGCCTGGGTGATCGTCCCACGAATCGAAACAATAAACGCTGCCATCATTGTTTTACTGTGGCCGGGTTCCAATCCGTGCAGTGCGCCAAGCAAAATTGCGCCGGGAATAAACAGCCACGCATTTCCACCGGAGAGATATTCGTTGAACGAAGTCATGCAGGCATATACCCCCATCCCCCTTACCGAGTCAAAATGTTTTTCTATTAGCATCATGAAAAATTTCATGTTACTTAAACGTCCATGAAGCATGTTCATCCCGAGCACGAGAAAAAGGCGCTGGTCTTGCGCTTGCGCAAAATCAAAGGGCAAATCGCGGGAATCGAAAAGATGATCAGCGAAGATGTTGATTGTTCTGACGTTTTGATGCAGGTGATTTCCGCCCGGCGCGCGTTGAAATCTTTCGGCGATGAAATCATTCACGAACACATGCATGACTGCATCGAAAATGCGAAGTCGCAGGCGGAATGCCGCCAGAACCTCCGTTCCCTGATTGAAATTTTAGAGCGATATGTTTCGTAAAGCGGCACCACGCCCAACGCTTTTGCCTGTTTAGCAAGGCTCGGAGAAAGAACTTGCCATCCCAAATAGGCGGATGCTTAATGGCCGCACTTTGCAATCGCCGTCAAAAGTATTTCGTTGGGAACATCGGTACAAATCAGTTCTGGCTGGTTTGCTGATCGTGTTGTTGATTGTAACATCGTTGCTCTCTGGCTCCTCTTTCCATGAATGGCTTCATCATGACGCCGCGCAAGATCACCATCAATGTGCCATTACTCTGTTGCAGAAGCACCATGTCTTGTTGGGCGATGCCTCTTCGACGTTTGTCATAGTTGATGCGGGATTAATCCTTACCGTTTTGCCGTCGCAAACCATTGCGCTGCCTTTTGCCGATTTTTATTTATCTCCCAGCCGTGCTCCGCCCGTTTCACCTTTTCTCTAACCGTTGTCGGTGGGCCGTGTGGCTCATCCGTTTTCCTTTTTGATTCCGCACGAGTTGTGCGAGGAGGTTTTTCCAGAGAAGTTATGAAAATTTTTAAACTAGTAGGATGGTCTTCTGCTTTTTGTCTGAGCGCAATGACACTTCAGGCTCAGGAAACAAATGAAGTGGGGCAATTGAAAAAACAAATGCAGCAGATGCAGGAAAATTTCGAGAAAGTCAGCCGCGCACAACAGCAACAAATTGAAGCGCTGACAAAAAAGTTGGACGAATTTACCAAATCACAAGCAGCCGAAAAGAAGCCTGCCCAACCCGTCTCAGAAAAAACTCCAGAACAACAAAAGCTGGAACAAGAGTTGGCCGCTGAACTGGCGCAAAGTTCCGGGACCAACGCGGCAATTCCCAATTCAAAACTCACGACTCAAAACTCACAACTCTCTTCGCCGTGGTCGCCCTCGCAACCAATCACCGTGGCGCGCGCCGGTTCGGCTTACATGAATATCAGTTTTGATGCTTTGATGGATGCCGGTTGGTCCAGCGCCGCTGATCCTTCCGCGCAACTTCAACTCGGCGATCACGATCCGCAAAGGCGCGGCTTCTCCTTACGCAACGCAGAAATCGCCCTCGACGGCGCGGTCGATCCTTACTTCAAAGGGTTTGCCAATATTGTTTTCAAACTCGCCAACCACAACGAAACGGGAGTCGAGTTGGAAGAAACTTATCTTCAATCCACTTCACTCCCCGCGAATTTGCAATTGAAGGCCGGACAATTTTTCGCGGCGTTTGGTCGAAACAATCCACAGCATCCCCACGCCTGGGCGTTCGTGGACGCGCCGATTATTTCGACGCGCGCTTTCGGCCCCGATGGTTTGCGCAATGTCGGCGCGCAACTTTCCTGGCTCGCTCCCACTCCGTTTTACACGGAATTATTTCTCGGCATTACCGATGGACAAGGCGGCACGGCGCACAGTTTTCGAAATGTGGGCGAAGACGACGGCACCGGCACAAATCGTTTTGCCGGTCGTGCCACGACGGATCGTCATTTGCGCGGCCCGCAGGATTTGCTTTTCACGCCGCGCATCGCTTCCTCGTTTGAAATAACCGACACGCAGACTTTAATCGGCGGCCTTTCCGGCGCGCTCGGAGCGAACGACACCGGTCCGCGCAATCGCACCGAAATTTATGGCGCGGACATTTATTGGAAATGGAAACCGGCCGACGCCAAAAGCGGTTTTCCGTTCGTATCGTGGCAAACGGAAGCGATCTATCGCCGCTTCGGCGCGGGCGCGGATGCGTTGGCTCCGACTCCGTTGTCGTCTGAAAATTTAAAAGATTGGGGAATGTATTCGCAGGTGTTGTGGGGATTCAAACCGCGGTGGGTCACGGGAATTCGCGGAGATTATGCGAGTGGGAATTCCGACATATTCGATTCGCAAGATCCATTTCGCGGCGAGCGTTATCGCATTTCACCGGTGCTGACATTTTTTCCGAGCGAGTTTTCAAAACTCCGTCTGCAATATAATTACGATCGCGGCCAACATTTCGGGACCGAACATTCTGTTTGGTTGCAAATGGAATTTCTTCTCGGCTCGCATGGCGCGCATAAGTTTTAGAAATTTTTTAACCACGAAGTCACACGAATCAACACGAATTAAAAACATGAAAAAAATACTGAAAGCCTCGGGGAAAATTGCGCAGCCCGTA
Organism: Verrucomicrobiota bacterium; assembly: GCA_038214755.1. Taxonomy (GTDB): domain Bacteria; phylum Verrucomicrobiota; class Verrucomicrobiia; order Limisphaerales; family CANJXF01; genus CANJXF01. Next base: position 2,363 of record JBBQRQ010000087.1, on the reverse strand, counting down.
GCCGACGAGGTGACGAGGCGGACGTTTGGTTCGGAAATGCGCGGGCGAATCCGCCTCCTGACGTCGGCGGCTACGTTATTAACTTTTTTTACGTTAACTCTGCTGGCGGCTTCGGCGCAGGCCAAACTCAATGTCGTCGCCACCACGCCGGATTTTGCCGCCATCGCCCAGGCCATCGGCGGAGACAAAGTGGACGTGGCGACGCTAGCCAAGCCGACGGAAGACCCGCATTTCATCGACGCTAAACCCAGTTTCATTGTGAAGCTCAATCATGCCGATGCGTTGATCGAAGGCGGCGCCGAATTGGAACTGGGCTGGTTGCCGCCGTTGCTCGATGGCGCGCGCAATCCAAAATTGGACGCGGGCCGACCGGGACACATTGCTTGCGCGGAAGGAATTTCTTTGCTCGAAATTCCCATTGCCCTCGACCGTTCGAAAGGTGATTTGCACGCGGCGGGAAATCCTCATTACACGACGGACCCGGCGAACGTGAAAACTGTCGCCGAACACATCGCCCATTCGTTTTGCCAGCTTGATCCGAAATCGTGCGCTGACTTCAAAGCGAATTTGAAAAAATTTGAGGATCGGCTCGAAGTGAAAATGGCGGAGTGGAAAAAAATTCTCGCGCCCTACAAAGGCAAACCGGTTGTCACGTACCACAACTATTGGATTTATTTCGGCAGAGAATTTGATTTCCCGATGATTTTGTTTCTCGAACCCAAGCCCGGCATTCCGCCGACACCGGCGCATCTGGCCGAAGTCATCACGAAAATGAAATCGGATAACCTGACGGTCATTATTGTGCAGCCTCACCAAAATCGGAAGACCGCCGAAACGGTGGCCAATCGGACGGGGGCGGTCATCGTTGACTTTCCTTCATTTCCCAGCGGCAAAGGACCGGGAAGCTACATCGATTGGATTGATTCTTTGGTGAAGGCGTTGGCGAAAGGATTTGAGCAGAAAAAATAAATGGGGTTGTAGCGGCGCGTCGGTGACCGCAGTTTTTTAAATTTCGATCTGCGGCGGTCACAGACGCGCCGCTACAGAAAATTATGAGCATCGAATTCAAACTGATGTTGTGGCCGTTGGTGGCGTGTTTGCTTTTGCCGAGTTTGCTCGTTTATCTCGGTCTGCACATCGTGCGGCGCGAAGTTATTTTCGTCGATCTAGCCCTGGCGCAAGTGGCGACACTTGGAACGTGTGTGGCCATGATTTCGCATTACGACGCCCACTCGTGGCAAAGTTACGCCATGTCAGTCGGATTCACTTTAATCGGCGCGGCGTTGTTCACTTTGACTCGAGCGAAAACTCATCAGCGAGTTCCGCAAGAAGCTCTGATCGGGATTATTTATGTGGTGGCGGCGGCGGCGGGAATTTTGCTTTTAAGTAACAGCGCGCAGGGAGCCGAAGAGTTGAAGGAAACGCTGGTGGGCGATTTGCTTTATCTGCAAAAGCCGGGGCAAGTCTTCAAACCCGCAGCGATTTATGTGGCCATCGGGATCCTGCATTTTATTTTTCGGAGGAAATTTCTGGCGCTTTCTTTTGAACCGGAACGAGCCGAGGCGGAGAAAATTTCCATCCGCTGGTGGGATTTTCTTTTCTATGCGCTCTTTGGTTTGGTGGTGACGACCTTCGTGCATATCGGCGGCGTGTTGTTGGTTTTTACTTATTTGATCGTTCCAGCGGTCTGCGCAAATTTCCTGGCGCGCAAACTCAGTTCAATGCTGTTGATCGGGTGGACGGTTTCCACGCTCGGCAGTGTGTTGGGATTATATTGCTCGTTGAAATTTAGTTGGCCCACGGGAGCAGCGGTCGTCTGCACGCTGGGCGCATTTCTTCTGGTCATCGGGGTCGGGGTAAAGTTTTTGAAAAAAACTTGATCGTGTCAGAAAACTCGCTTTACAAGAATTCTTTTGCCACTAATCTGACTCAACCAAAATATATTTATGCGAACGTCCTATTTTTCTATTTTTCTGGCGGGCCTGGTTCTGGTGGTTGCGGGTTGTGCCGGTCCCGAACACAAGTTGGGTCGAGGCATTAACAACATCACCGAGTTCCCGCGCGGCGGAGAGATTCGCCGATCCATGGAGCAAAGCGCATTATTCCGCAGCCCGGACATGGCCTACACCAGCGGATTTCTTCATGGTTTTAATCGCAGCGTTGCCCGCACCTTCGTCGGCGCTTACGAAATTATCACCGCTCCATTTCCGCCGTATGATCCGGTGATCTTTCCGGTCAACCCCATTTATCCGGATAATTACAAACCCAAGTTGCTGTCGGATTCCATCTTTTCAACGGACACCGATATTGGTTTCTCCGGAGGTGACATCGCGCCGCTGGTGCCGGGGAGCCGCTTCCATATT
>JBBQRQ010000086.1:0-21317 GCA_038214755.1 Verrucomicrobiota bacterium | reverse complement strand
GGTTTTCAACCTGCGAGATGCCGCCAGAACGGAAAGACATCAAATACTAAAGACTTTCTCTAGTTGCGCCGTTCAGCCGGTTTCAAACCGGCGATACAGCAGGATGCAATCCTGCGCTACGTGACCGCCATTTGAAATCACACCCCGTTGAGGCGGCTTCCAGCCGCCAGTGCCAGGAGCAAAACAAATTCCATCAGTCTTGACACCGCAACGCGGCGCTCAAAAGCTGGCGCTGATGAAGCCAGATCGCCTGTTCAAAATTCTCCTGATCGGATTTGGTGTCGCGCTGATGATTTATATTTTGGCCTTCAGCTTTATTCAAAATCGACGAACAATCAAAGGGCCGTGGCACGTCATGTTTTCAACCGATTCCGAGGGAACTCCAAATTTGCTGATCCAACAAACCAACTTCGGGATTGCCAAAAAAATAATTTTTTCCGAGCAAAAGCTGGAACAAAAAAGCTTGGCGCAATCTTTCGTCTTTGATGATCCCACAAAAACGAACGCGCCGTTTGGCCAAATTATTTTTCAAGACCTGACATTTTTGCCCGGCACGGTGACGTTTAATTTTTTCGGTCATGAAGTTGAATTGCTCCCGCGAGTTTTGACGATCGATAAACAGGAACACCGTTGGAAAAACGGCGAAGTTATCTCCGTTACTGGGGAGGGAAAATTCAAACCGCATCCACGCCAATGAGCGCCTTCCCGCCGGTGCTGTTGGGTGTGATTTAAACTGGCGGTCACTACCGGCGCTGTTAAAAGCGGCGGAGGGCCGCCGCACTCCAGGACGCTCGCGCGAATTTCGATGGTGCATGATTGGCGCGAAGCGTCCTGGAGTGCGCCAGCCCTCTGGCGCTCTTGTTCGGACCGCCAGTTTAAATCCCGGTGCTCTGGTTGAAATTGACTTTGCCGACCGATTACTGCTTCATCGGGACACGTCGCTTTGGCATCGCGCATCATTCACCTTTCCAATGAAGCTCTGAAAAATTTTCCGTAACATCTTCCCCGCTTCGCTTAGGTATATCAGTGAAGCGATAAAAAAATCTATAACCAGGGCCGGTTGAAAAATCCCCACCTCATCAATCCCCAAAGAAATTCCATGAACTCATCATCGCTCCTCCGTCTCGGAATGTTTTGTCCGCTCCTTTTTATTTTTGCCGAAGCCAATGCGTTTCAAAAACCGGCGCGACAGGAATTGCCTAATTTCGACCGCCGCGAACCGCAGGCGCAATCCGCGCTTCACCGGAAAAACGCCCAGGCCGAAACGCGCTTGCGCCAGACCCTGCCCAAGGCACAGGTAGAGTTTGATGAGATTGTGGGCAGCCCAAAATTGGTTTCTTCGCCCGACGGATTTCTCAGCGGCAAGAAAGCGAGTGGCCGGGGTATTTCCGCGAAAACGGCCGCGGATTTTCCGGCCAATGAACCGCACCGCGCGACGAAGGCTTTTTTGCAGGAACACCGCGCGCTCTTTGGACATGGACCGGAAATTCTGGCGGATGCGAAAATCAAACGCGACTTCCTCACCCCGCACAACGGAATGCGAACGGTCGTTTGGGAACAGCAACTCATTGGCATCCCGATTTTTGAAAGCCTGTTGATTTCGCACACGACCAGGAACGAGGAATTGGTCAATATCTCCAGCCATTTTTTGCCGGACAGCGCGCAAGCTGCGAAAGATGGCGCGAGAAATCAGTTGGAACGAGAGGGAGCGCCGGGCATTTCCGCGCAGGCAGCCATCGCCATTGCCGCGAACAATATTGGCGAAAAAATAGTTGTCGCTGAGATCACGGCGGCGGATGCGTTGACCCAGGACAGGGAAAGAAAACAAAAGTTCAAAGCGCCGCGGCTGTCCGGAGAAACCGAAACGAAATTTGTTTGGCTGCCCATGAGCGCGAAAGAAATGCGGTTATGCTGGGAACTTATTCTGACGAGCAGCGCGCGCGGAGAAATGTTTCGTATCCTGATCGATGCGCAAACGGGCGAAGTTTTATTGCGCCGCAGTTTGACGAATTATATCAGCGACGCCAGTTACCGGGTTTACACCAGCGACAGTCCATCGCCCTTCTCGCCCGGACTTTCCGCGCCTGTTTCAACCCAGCCGCCGCTCATGGCGCGCGTGTTGATCGTGACCAATGCTTTCAACACCAATGCTTCGCCCAATGGTTGGATGGACGACGGCGCGAATGAAACGCGCGGCAATAATGTCGATGCGCATCTCGACCGGGACAATAACAACGTCGCCGACACGCCGCGTCCGCAAGGCTCGCCCAATCGCGTGTTCGATATTCCCATCGACCTGACGAAAGCGCCGAGCACTTACACGAATGCGTCGGTCGTCCAACTTTTTTTCCTTTGTAATTGGTACCACGACAAACTTTACGAACTGGGGTTTACGGAAGCGGCGGGAAATTTTCAGGTGAACAACTTTGGACGAGGCGGTTTGGGCAATGACGCGGTGCAGGCTGACGCGCAGGATGGCGGCGGTTTTAATAACGCGAATTTTTCTACGCCGCCGGATGGTTCTGCTGGTCGAATGCAAATGTATGTTTGGGACGGGCCGACCCCAGCCCGCGACGGCGCGTTCGATGCCGAAATTGTCTTTCACGAACACACGCATGGTGTGAGTAATCGGCGCGTCGGCGGCGGGGTTGGCATCAGCGAATTGCAAACGGAGGGCATGGGGGAAGGCTGGTCGGATTTTTATGCACTCTGCCTGTTGGCCGAAGCGGGCGATGATCTAAACGCCAATTATGCAATGCTCGGTTACGCGACTTTTCAACTCGGCGGGATGACGCAAAATTATTATTTCGGCATTCGACGTTATCCGTATTCAACGGACCTGACGAAGAACCCGCTCACGTTTAAAGATATTGATCCGGGGCAAGCAAGCGCCCATGTCGGAATACCAAAAAGTCCCGTCGTCGGCGGCGGCGGCGCGAGCGAAGTCCATAATCAAGGTGAAGTTTGGTGTTCGGCTTTGTGGGAAATGCGCGCGCAATTAATTGGCAAACATGGCTTCGCAATTGGAAATCAACTGACGCTCCAACTCGTGACGGACGGAATGAATCTTTCGCCCGCCAATCCAAATTTTCTTCAAGCGCGTGACGCAATTATTCAAGCGGACCAGGTGGACAATGGCGGCGCAAATTACGAGGAAATCTGGGCGGGGTTTGCCAAACGTGGCTTGGGATTTTTTGCCTTCTCGCCTTCGAGTTCAACCACGACGGGAGTCATCGAATCTTTTGCGCGGCCCGATGATTTGCTGATCTCGCCGCAAACGAGCTTCGCTTCGACCGCTCCACTCGGCGGTCCATTCGCGCCGAATTCGCAACTTTTCACTCTCGCCAACACCGGGACAAACCCGATCGGGTGGAGCGTTGGAACCACGGCCCTGTGGCTGAGTCTTTCAGAGTCCAACGGGATATTGACGGCGGGCGGCCCGGCTTCGGTCGTGAACGCGACTCTTAATTCGACCGCCAATATTTTGCCGGCGGGAATTTATACCGACTCGGTGCGCTTCACGAATTCCACTTCAGGTGTCAGTCAGCAACGGCAGTTTGTTTTGCGGATCGGGCAGTCGGATTATTTCACTGAATTCTTTGAAACCGGCGGGGTCGATCTCGACCATCAAATGTTCACTTTCACGCCGGACGGTTCGGCCAGTTTCTATTCTGTTTGTCATGAGACGGCGTCTGTTTTTCCAACCGACCCGATCGGTGGAACCAGCATTTCGCTGGTGGACGATAACTTTGTCCAGGTCACTCTTCCGGTCGCAAATCGCGTTCGCATTTACGGGAGGAGCACCAATGTTTTTTTTATCGGGAGCAATGGCTACATCACTTTTGAGAGCGGCGACAACAGTCCGAATGTCTCGTTGCCCGCCCATTTCAATCTGCCGCGCGTTTCTGCTCTGTTCGACGATTTGTTGCCAACTGCTGGGCAAGTGACGTGGAGACAAATGAGCAATCGGGTCGCGGTGACCTTCGCCAACGTGAGGGAATACTTTAATGCCAACATAAATAATTTTCAGATCGAACTTTTTTTTGATGGAACGATTCGCCTCACTTACCTGCGCATCGATGCGGAATTTGGATTGGCCGGTTTATCTCCCGGCACAAACGTTCCCGCTGGATTCGTCGGAAGCGATTTGAGCAGTTACGGAAGTTGTGTCATGCGCCTTTCCCTGGCTCTTCCCGAAAGCGCCGCCGAAGACATCGGCGTTCTCGTCGGGCAAGGCGTTGTCGGAATTCCATTCTCTCTCCTGAATGATTTAACGGTGAGCCTGGCGTCATCGGACACCACGGAATTGTTGGTTCCAGCAACCGTCACAATTCCGGCGGGCCAAACCAACGTGAGTTTTGACATTACCATCGTGGATGATTTGCAGCTCGATGGAACCCGGCGGTCCGCCGTAACGGCATCTGCCGTGGATTTCGGAAGCGCGACTCGTTCGATGCTGATTTTCGATCACCAATCAGCAACGCTTCTCGTCCACATTCCTGCCGTTGCGAGCGAAGGAAGTTCTAATCTCACTGGCGTTGTCTCCATCGCCGCGCCGCCCGATGACAACGTGTTGGTGAATCTTTCGTCGAGCGATCTTTCCGAAGCGCAGGTTTCGCCGTTCGCGATTATCCCCGCTGGCCAAACATCCGCTGTTTTCAATATCACGATCATGGATGACACTGAAATTGATGGCGAGCAAACGGCCACGATTACGGCGCAGGTAACAAATTGGATCGCGGGATTTGCGACGATGACAATCAAAGACAACGAGGGCACAAATCTCGTGGTGTGGCTGCCTCCCAAAGCGACGGAAGGCAACGGCGTGTTGACGAACGCGGGGATCGTCCGCATTTCCGGCACGTTGACAAACGATCTCGTCATTTCGCTCGCCTCGGATGATTCAAGTGAATTGACGGTTCCCCCTATCCGTTACGTTGCTCGCCGGAAAAACTTCCGCCACATTTAATCTGACCGTCGAGAACGATGTCCTTTTGGACGGAACACAATTCGTTTCGGTCGTCGCCAGCGCAAACAATTTTGCCAGTGGATCGCAAACGATGACGATTCTCGATGATGAAAGTCCGCCCGCCCCAGCGAATCCATTTCCGCCGCATCTTTCCACCAACAACCCGGTCAATGTCGATCTGTCGTGGAGCGCTTCGGGCGGCGAAGGCGCGGAACGAATTTCCAATGGCGGTTTTGAGAATGGAGATTTCACTGGCTGGACAAAAATTCCGAGCGTCTATGGAGATTTTATTATCAACAGCGGAACGAATGATCCCGACAGCCCAGATGGGTTAACGCCGCCGTTTGAAGGAAGTTTCAGCGCGTTGGCAACCTCAATTGGCGGGGGCCTGTATCTGATGTACCGCGATGTGGCGATTCCCACAAATTTTTCTACCGTCGCTTTGAGTTGGGCCGACCGCATTCGAAATTTCGCCGGCGACTTCGCCACCAACCAGCAATTTCGCGTTGAAGCCCGAACCACCGCGAATACGACGCTCGCCGTTTTGTTCTCAACTCAACCCGGCGATCCTCTGCTGGCCGATTGGGTGGAGCGCACTGTCGATTTGAGCCGGTACAAGGGTCAGACAATTCGCCTCGCGTTCATTGTCGATCCCGCACTTTATTTCCTCGACGTTCATCTCGACAACATCAGCGTTCGCGCTGCCTCTCCGCCGCCGACCACTTATGATATTTATTTTGGAACAAACTCAATTCCCGGGCCGGGGGAGTTGCTGGGCAGCACGACGAACAACTCATGGGACCTTCCGATTTTGTCGGCGCGGCAAACTTACTTCTGGCAGATCGTCGGACATCGGCTCGGTGAAACGGTGGGAGCGATCTGGCAATTTACGACTGGCCCTGCGGCCATTTCGATCAGCAATGCGGGGATTGTAGAAGGGGATTCCGGGACGACAAATCTTCTCTTCGAGGTTCATCTCTCCGGCGCCAGTTCCAGTCCGGCCAGCGTGAATTATGCGACCGTAAATGATATCGCAAACTCCCCGTCCGATTACGCCGCGACCAATGGCATCGTGAATTTTGCGCCGGGCGAAACCAACAAAACAATTTCCGTGCGGATCAATTCGGATTTGCTGCACGAACTGAACGAGACATTTTTCCTGAATCTGACCAACCCGATCAACGCAACGTTGTTGAATTCGCAAGCGGTCGGAACCATCACGAACGATGACCCGTTCCTCACGCCAATCACTGACAAAATAATTGATGAACAAACTTTGTTGACGTTCACAGCGGTCGCGACCAGCCCGTTCGGTGGCGCGCCTGGGACGAATATTTTGATCACCGATTTCGAATCGTTCAACAGCGGAACTGCGAACGGAACCGTCCTGTTTCGCAGTCCACGCCTTTCTGGATCGACCGCAGGATTCCTCAACACCACGCCCGATTCTTCCACTGTGACGAGCACTTTTCCTGGGCCACATTCGGGCACTAAAGTTTTGGCGATGGCTTGGAGTTTTAATACAACGGCGAATCCCTGGGTGCGTTTAACAACTCTTAACCCGGCGAATTTACCTAACCCAATAGTGGATTTCGCCAAGTCATTGAGATTTGATATTTATTCTGACAAAGCGCTTCGGGTCGGACTCGGCTTGCGTGAAACAAGCTCCGCCGGGGCCATCGGCGGAAATGGCGGAACGGTCGGGGCAATCGAATTTGTCGGAGTTCCCTCGACCCTTGGCGCCACGCCCACTCCGTCCCGCCTTGTTCCTGCCGGAAGTTGGACGACCCTCACGTTCGACATTCCCAATGAGCCAATCGTAAGATTTACGGGTAATGGCATTCTTGAATCGACCACCGGAAAAGGCGTTCTCGAACATCTCGCTCTCGTCGGCGCGGGCGGCACGGGCACTTACAATGTTTACCTCGATAATTTCAGAGTGGTCAGTGCAAAGACGATTCTCTACACCCTTGCGCCGGGCGCTCCGAGCGGCGCGAGCATCAATCCAACCACCGGCGTTTTTTCCTGGAATCCAACGGAGGCTCAAGGCCCCGGCGTTTACCCCATCACCGTTCGTGCGGCCGAGTCTGAGGGAGAATCGGATGAAAAAACTTTCACCGTCACGGTAAACGAAGTGAACAGCCCGCCCTTATTGTCCGCCATCGCGGATCGAACGATTCATGAAGGAACCATGCTGGTCATCACGAATATCGCCGCCGATTCGGATCTGCCCGCCAATTCGTTGATCTTCACTCTTGATCCCGTCATCCCCGCCGGAGCAAGCATCGGCTCCACGAACGGCATCTTTACCTGGCTTCCTTCAGCGTCGCAAATCGGCTCCAACTTCTTCACCGTTCGTCTCACCGATAACGGCACCCCCAACCTCGCCAACACAAAAACTTTCACGGTGACGGTCGTTGCAAAGCCCATGCTTCAAGTGGAGAGCGGACCAGGAAACATCACGCTCACCTGGTCGGCCATCGCAGGAAAAACTTATCGCGTGCAATTCAAAAACGATTTGGCAGAAGTGAACTGGACTGATGTGCTGCCAGATGTCACTCCCACCGGGTCAACCGCCGCACTCACGGTCACTACCGAATTGTCGCAGCGTTTTTACCGAGTGTGGATGGCGCCTTAATAGCGGAGCGGTGAACGATTGTCATCGACTCCTCAGAGTGGCGACTGAGTAAAAAACTTGCGGAAAATTCAGTTCGCGCCCTCATGAACTCCGGCTACGAATTATTACGAATTATTTGTAGAGCAAAAATGGTTCGCGACGTTTGGCGAAATTTTCCAAGTCTTTCGCGTAAAGTTTTTTTATTTCTTCCAGAGACTTGTCTTCTCGAATCGCTTTCAAAACCTCTTTGTTGAGAAGGAGGCGATCCATTTTTTTGGAACGATCAAATTGTTCCGGATACCAGCGGTGCAAAGTTTTCGCGATGCCCAGGCCGATGTCCACCACGTCGCAATGTTCGCGGTCGGTCAAAATAATATTCACGCCAGCGCACGATTGATTTTTGAAAACGCTGTCCTCGGGCGTGAAACGAATCGGCACAAACCGCACGCCTTTCAACCCGAGCTTGTTCAGTTCAAACGCAAGTTTTAAATCGTGAATGTAAGGCGCGCCCAAAATTTCAAAGGGCGTCCCCGTTCCGCGCCCAACCGACACCGCGCAATATTCCAAAACGCCAACCCCCGCGTAGAGCGTGGCTTCGGTCAGGCTGCGCATGTTCGGCGAAAGATTTCCCCACGGCTGCGCGGTTTCATCGAACCACTGTTGGCGCGCCCAGCCCTCCATTGGAATGACCGTCAAATCCGTTTTGAAATTTCGTTCCGCTTTGAACATTCGCGCCAGTTCGCCAATGGTCATTCCGTAACGCAGCGGCATCGGATGATAACCGACAAAACTCGTTTTGCCCGTGAGCATCGGCCCATCCATCGCCACGCCATTGATCGGATTCACGCGGTCGAGCACGAAATATTTCAGACCCTGTTTTCCCGCCGCTTCCATCGCCAATCCCATCGTCGAAATGTAAGTGTAAAATCGGCAACCAACGTCTTGAATATCGAACACGAGCGCATCGAGCCCGCGCATTTGCTCGGCGGTCGGCGCGCGATTTTTTCCGTAGAGGCTGTACACCGGAAGTCCCGTTCGCTCATCCACACTGTCCGTCACGGCTTCATCCAACAATCCGTAAAGTCCATGTTCCGGCGCGAACAGCGCTTTGAGTTCGACGTCCGGCGCGTTCATCAACAAATCTATAGTCGGATAACGCATCCGATTTTTTCCCGTGTGATTAGTGATGAGGCCGACGCGCATTCCTTTGAGCGGCGCAAATTTTTGCCGCTGCAAAACGTCGATGCCGTTGAGCACGCCGGGAACGTCGTTGTTCAATTCATTTTTATTGGCCGCTGGTTTCTCGCTGATTTTCGGCGGCAACGCGTCCCGAACAAAATTGAAATCAAAATCCGTTACCGCCTCCGCTGCGACAGTTCCGAGCGATTTATAAAGTTCGACCACGTTTCCTTTGCCATCGGGATGGACGCGATTAGAGAGAAAAATCCAAAAAGTTTTTGAGAATGGATCAATCCAAAATGCGTTGCCGGTGAAACCAGTGTGACCGAACGAACCGAGCGGAAAAACTTCGCCGCGCGGACGGCTGTAAGCGGAATCAATGTCCCAACCGAGGCCGCGACGCATCGGATTTCCCGGCGGAGTTTGCACGCTGGTCATCAACTGGATGGTTTCGGGGTGGAAGATTCGCACGCCGTCGAGTTCGCCGTTGTTCAAAATCATCCGAGCGTAGCGCGCCAAGTCGGCTGCCGTGGTAAAAATTCCCGCGTGTCCCGCAACGCCGCCCATAAACCGCGCTGTCGGGTCATGCACCACCCCGCGCAACATTTCGCCATCTGTTCTTTCCGTCGGCGCGACTCGTTCGATTTTTTCCTTCGGCGGCAGGTAGCCGGTGTCCACCATTTTCAACGGCTGATAAATTTCTTTCGCCACGAATTCGTTCAACTTCATTCCACTGACGCGCTGAACAATTTCTCCGATGAGAAATAAATTGATGTCGCTGTAAACGACTTTCTCGCCGGGTTTGTTTTCCAACTTCAACTCGGACGCCATGCGAATCGCAGTGTCGTTCCCCTGCCATTTTGGTTTGGTGCTGATGTCCGGCTGCAAACCAGAGACGTGCGTCAGCAATTGTTTGACGGTGATTTCCTCTTTGCCGTCGCCTTTGAATTCCGGAATGTAAGTCGAAGCTTTTTCATCAAGTTTCACCTGGCCGCGCTCGACTAAAATCATGACGGCCGGAGTTCCCGCGACAATTTTTGTGAGCGAAGCCGCGTCGAAAATCGTGTCACGCGTCATCTCTTCAAACTTTGGTTCGATGGCGCGATCTCCAAAAGCCTTGTGATAAATATCGCCATCGTGCTCGACCCAAATCACCGCGCCCGGCAGTTTTTTCTCCGCGATGGCCGCATTGATCTGCGCATCCATTCGACTGAGAACAGCGCGATCCATCGGCTCGGCTTGTGAGTTGGTTGAAGAAAACGTGGCCAGAAAAAAACCGGCCAGTGTCAGGAAACGGCAGAGAGGTTGACGCATAGAATGTGCGGGAAGTTCTACAGAGGATTAACCGAAAAAGAAGAAAAATTTCCCGGTCAGGATCTGAAAGGGCGCATCTCAGTTTATTGGAAATTGAGTAACCTCTCATTAGCACCCGGCTTCAGCCGGGTGAACCGGAACAGATTGTGACCCTTAACCGCTTCAGCGGTTTCCCGCATGGGGCAAACCGCTGAAGCGGTTGAACTCGCCTCACGACCTCAACACCCGGCTGAAGCCGGGTGCTAATGAGATCCGGAAGGAACATTGCAAGAAACTGAGATGCGCCCATCCAAAATTTCGTTGCGTTATTTTGGAATTGGTCCCAAAGGAAAACGCAACAACTCGGCCGCTTGACGCATCCGCACGTCTGTCGTGGAAAGGGGCCAATCCTGCAACTGATCACATGTGGCCAGATGTAACGCATCAAGGGAACGAAGAGCCACCGTTGGACTGCATTGCTCCATGATTCGATTCGCCTTTTTAAAAAGCGCCTGATGAAACGGCGCAAGTTCAATCGTTTCGTTTTGCAGATTATTCTCGAATGAGTCCCAGGCGCGACGCCGCTGCGCCGGTGTCAGGGCCCGGGCCCGTTCCTTCGCCAACAGCGCGGAATACACTTCCGTGTACGCCAAAATGGACGAAGAAATATTTTCTCCGTCCGTGAGTTCCATAAAGAATTCGCTGTCCGGCTCAGGGGCAAAGAGCTTCACCATGACAGAACTATCGAGATACATACGCTTTTAGTAACCACTATCCCGCTCTTCACGAATGATCTCTTCGGCGCTTCTTGCTCCTTTCCGAACTGGAATCGAGCGCAACATCTCCCAATCAACGCGAAACGGTTTTCGCTTTTTGGCAACCGGAACCAATCTGGCTTTCGGCTCGCCGTCGCTCGTGATAATGGTTTCCAATCCTCGCGCCGCGCGTTCGAGCAAACTGGAAAGGCTGTCCTTTGCGGCGCGAACATTGATGGAAAGGGGGCTTTCAAGGACTGCCGCGTCATGCAAAACATCCGGCTCGCTCGCCGCGCTTGCCATTGAGTATTTGAGGGTTTTCTTTTTCACGCGCCCAATGTGGCCTCATGCGGCCTCACTGTCAACTATTTTTCCGAAATTTCAATTGCGTCGCCCTCACGCAGCCAAAGGTTGCTCTGCGGGTCTGGCTTTTCCAGATTGAAAATCATTTCCTGAGATTGCTTTGTCTCTGGATTCACCCGCTTCACTTTCACGCGAGTTCTGTCTGAGGACGTTCGCAGCAACCCGCTGCTTGAAACCACGTTGTCCAGCCAGAAAAAGAAACCGTCCGCTCCCCACCATTCTATCGGTTGCCCGTTTTGCGAAGATGACACCAGCGTTCTCAACTTGGGTGCGATTGTTATTGCCTTTGTCTCGCCTTTTACCGAAATGGAAACATTTCGCGCCAAGCATTTGGGCAACATTTCCAGAAGCTCCTTCGGGAAACCGTTCCATTTTTCGTTCACCTTATGATCGGCTTCGGGGAACTCGATGACGTCGCCCCACTCCAGCCAAATATCTTTCGTGCAATCGCCGGATTTCAAAATCGCTTCGAGATCGACAGGAATATCGCGTTCACCCTTTTCTTCGAGACGATGAATTTTGACTTTTGTCAGATTGGGAAATGGCAGGTATGGCTGGCTACCTAGCTGCACGTTTATCCCTCCTCCCCGGTAGGCAAGGCCGAACGTTTCCAACAAAGAAAATCGGTTCCACAAATTCGTTCCATTGTGAAAAATCGGAAAGCGTTGCGAGCCATCACGCATGACGGCGATTTGCTTGCGCCTTTCCACATTTTCGTCCGCGCCAAATTTGATTAACGACTCCCTCAACTCCTGCCATTTTTCCGTCTGGTCTGGGGCTGCCGTTGTATGAGAATTAGCATAACCGAGTGGTGTTTCATTTTTATTGTTCGCAAGATTCGGATCTGATTTGTGAGCCAAAAGCAGTTCCACCATCGGCTTTTTCAAACCTTTTACCGCCCAAAGCAAGGGCGTTTCGCCATCCGTTGTTTTAGCATTCACATCGGCTTTGTAAGCAAGAAGCAGTTCTGCAATTTGTGTGTTTCCCTTATTTGCCATCCAGTGCAAAGGAGTCACTCCGCTTTCGTTCGTTGAATTTGCATTCGCTTTGGATTCTAAAAGTAGTTTCGTAATCTCTGTCTGACCTCGATAAACGGACATCTGTAAAGCGGTGGAACCTGGTCCCAATTGGGAATCGGGCAGGTTATCGGTCACTTTGATTTCGAGATTCGCTCCGTTTCGCAGCAACAGCTCCACCATTTGCGTGTTCGCGTCTGCAATTGCGAAGTGCAGCGGAGCCCAAGCACCAGCCGCGCCTTCGTTGGCTCTCAAATTTACATCCGCCTTGTTCGCGATCAGGAATTTTGCCATTTCCAAATTTCTACTTTTCCCCGCTGAAATCAACGGAGTTAATCCCTGGTCATTCTTTGCGTCGATGTTCGCTCCGCGAGAAAGAAGGAATTCGGCGATCGCTTTGTGGTCCCGTTCCGCCGCCAAATGCAACGGCGTATTGCCTCCATTATCCTTTGCATTCACGTCGGCTTTATTTTCTAAAAGAACCTGGGCGACGGCTTTAAAACCATTTGCGGACGCAATGTGCAAAGCGGTTTGCCGGGAGTCCTTCGCGTTCACATCGGCTCCTTTTGAAATTAACAACTCAACCATCGCTCGGTGCCCATTTAAACTGGCCATACAAAGTGGCGTCCCTTTTCCTGCGGAAATCCGGTTCGCGTTGGCTCCGTTGTCCAAAAGAAATCTTGCGACAAGCAATTGTCCCTTGGCGGCTGCTTCATGCAAGGGCGCCAAACCGCCGCTGTTAATCGCATTGTTCGCATCGATCAAATCCGGGCTGTCTTTGATCATCGCTTTGATGCGCTTGATCTCTTCGGCTTCAACGGAAGTCACGTTCACGCCATTCGTATCAAAGCCTTGGACAAGATTGGCGCTCTGGCTCTTTCCAAGATAATTTCGGCTCAAATCCGCCAGCAGCGTTTGATCCGGGAACTCCTTCAAAATGCGCTCGTATTGGCCGTTTGCTTCGTTGGTTTTTCCCTGTTTGCGATAAACTTCGCCGAGACGGAAAATCGCGGTGGCGGCGAGCTTGCGGTCTTTGTCGAATTGCGTCGCGACGGATTGATAGGCCGCAATCGCCGCCTCCAAATTATGGTTCGCTTCCTCCTCGAATAAACCTTTTTGCAATGCGTTGCTCAGGTCATTCGTGGCGGCAAGAGTGAGAGTCAACCTGGCGAAAAGAATTGCGGCAACAAGAGTAAGCGATTTCGTTTTCATAATTTCACTTTGCAAATTTTGTCCGAAAGAATTGTCATGGTTTTGTAAAATCAGCGGACATTCACCACAGAGGCACAGAGGCACAGAGTTGTCCCGGAAGAGAGGATAGAAGATGGAGGATGGAGGATGGCAAGGAGCCGATTTTCTATCGTCCTCAATCCTCTATCTACGATCCTCCGCCTTTCTCTGTGTCTCTGTGCCTCTGTGGTTGAGTTTCACTGAGTTTCATTCGGTATCCCACGCCATGCACGGTTTGAATCCAGCGCGGCTCCTCGGGGTTCGTTTCAATTTTCCCGCGCAGACTGGCAATGTGATTGTCCACCGTGCGCGTCGTGGGAAATGCGGTGTAGCCCCAGACGACATCGAGAAATCGCTCGCGCGAAACCGGTTCGCCTTCGGATTCAAACATCAAACGCAGCATGGCAAATTCTTTCGCGGTGAGATGGAGTGGTTTCTTTTTTCGCCACGCTTGTTGTTGAACGAAATCGATTCGCACCTCGCTCAGATCGAGTGTGGATGGAAGTTTGTTTTGCTTTTGGGTGCGACGCAAAATCGCCCGGACGCGCGCGAGCAATTCGTCGGTGCTGAATGGTTTGATGAGATAATCGTCCGCGCCGGAATCGAGTCCGGCGACGCGATCCTGCACCATGCCCTTGGCGGTGAGCATGAGAATCGGCGCGGGATTTTTCCGGCGTCGAAGTTCCGCGGCGACCGCGTAGCCATCGAGACGCGGCATCATCACGTCGAGGAGAATGAGATCGGGTTTTTCGTCGAGGGCGCGGCGCAAACCGATCTCACCATTGGCGGCGGAGAAAACGCGGTAGCCTTCGCCGGACAAACAATCTTCCAGGCCGGTGCGCATCGGCAATTCGTCTTCGATGATTAAAATGCGGGACATCATTTTACGGGTAGCATCTGCCTCCGGCGGGTGCGAATTTTTCTTAACTCGATGTTCGATGTTGGTTGTTCGATGTTCTTTCAATTCAAAACATCGAACCTCCAACATCGAACACTAAACATCCAAGTTGAGATTTCGCACCCGCCGGAGGCAGATGCTACCCGAGTTGAATCGTGAACCGGCTGCCTTTTCCAATTTCACTTTGCACAACGACTTTTCCACCGTGCGCATCGACAATGTGTTGGACGATGCTCAAACCGATTCCAACGCCTTGGGTTTCACGGCGCAACTCGGAGCCGAGACGATAGAAGCGCTCGAAAATTTTCTGATGTTCGTCCGCCGGAATGCCTGGGCCGGAATCTTCGACGTAGATTTGTATTGTAGCGGCGGTCTGTGACCGCCGCTGATTTTCAATTGAAGTGCGGCGGTCACAGACCGCCGCTACAAATCCAACCGTCACCGTCGCGCCGCTCGGCGAATGTTTAATCGCATTATCAATCAGATTTACGAGCGCTTGCTGAATGGCGTGACCGTCCAAAGTTGGTTGAGGGTTGTTGGTTGAGAGTTGAGAGTCATCGAACCTCAAGACGAGACTCACATTTCTTTCCGCAGCATAAGATTCCATCAGCTTCACTGTTTCCTGAACCAGCCTCACGATGTCGGTCGGCTCGAATTCGTATTCCTTGCGTCCTTGTTCAATGCGCGAAAAATCCAAAACGTTTTCGATGAGCGACGACAACCGCCGACATTCCTGCACGATGAATTTGAAATATTCGTTTTGCTTTTTCGGCTCGGAAATTTTTCCGCGCTCCAAGCTTTCCGCGAGCAAACGAACAGAAGCAATCGGCGCGCGCAATTCATGGGAGACGCTGGAAACGAAATTACTTTTCAATTCGTTCAAGCGCAGTTGCCGCTGAAACGCACGGCGCGCTTGAACGAAACCGACGAATGCCGCGACGACGGAAAATGCGATGAGTGCGCCGAACAAAATGGAGCGTTGGCTCTGCCGGGCGAAAAGCAAATTCCGGTCAGCGAGATGGATACGCAAAGTGAACGCGGGCTGAGTAAACATGGAGTCAGGTCCCGGTTTGATTTTGCCTTCGCCTCCCAGGATGGGCGGCAGCGTCATTCGATCAGAAATTTGCGCGAGCGCCGGCGCGGAAAAATTCGTGGCGGAATTGAGAGTGAGCGGCAGCGGTTCGCTTTCCAGTTCGGCAGTGAGCGCGAAATATTCGGGTAACAAAATCCGCTTCTCTAAAATGCCGATCTCGAATGCGCGACACACATCTTCTTTCGGGAAGAAGCGGATGGACCTGAAACCGTTGGGTTTTGTCGGAACAGGATTTCCGTTTTGACGAGAGAAGCCAAACATCGGCTGCAAGAGACAAAAGAATTTTCCCTGCCGGGATTGAATCCAAAGGTTAGTCGTCGTGTTGCCGCGCCCATTTCCGCTTCGCTGGATCGACTCCGCAAGCTCGCGCAAGCGTTCGTCCTTCTCCCAAGTTCTGCGGATGGCATCGTGCGATTTCTCCAATTCGGCGATGGCTTCGCGGGACAAAATATTCGTCGCGAACAGACTTTCTGCTTTCTCCATTAGTTGGAAGGAGATGACGCTGGGGTGCGCGGAAATTTGTTGGGCCAACTCTCGAATTATTTTTTTAACCGCGGGTTCGTCGCCGGTAAAATTCATCGCGCTAGCGAACGCCACACTCGAAAGCGGCAGACCCGCCTCGGAACGTTCGTTGAAACATCGTTCGGCAAACTTGAGCAATTGATCGATCGAATCAGTCGGCGCATTGCTGGCGAGTTGTGCCCGCAACAAAAGGAATTCCGCATTCGCGCGCGCGTCTGCTGGTGGATCGCACGCGAGAAATTGATCGAAGGAAATTTTGGCTTGTCTGGAATCAAAAGAGAAATAAGCAGTCTGCGCAAACTTCGTCCACGCCTCGCGTTGCGCATCAGGAAACGAACTCAGCCACGCGGGCGGTTTCGGTGGATTCTCGTAGGATCGGGGCGAACGCAAATTTCCTTTTGCGTCCAAAAGAATTCTTATCTCCGCGTCTTGGAATGAGGGCGAAGCGCGCTCCGTTCCGGTGGAAGGCGGCGCAACAATTTGCGCGCGGAGCGCATTCGTGCCTTCAATGAAAAAGCCGTCATCCCCTCCACTCAAACGCGACACGACGTTGCGCGCCAAGCCTGCGTTGATCTGGCGCAAAATTTCAATCGCCCGCTGACGCGCCTCTTCTTCCACCGCCGCGCGGTCACGGAGGATGGCCGCAAAACCAAACGCCGCGAGAACGAGAATAGGCAACAAAATCAAAATGCCTTGCCAGAAGAAACGAGGCGCTTGTGTTGGAGACTTTTTCATGCGTGGCTGCGAGCATTGATAGCGAGGTTAAGCAAAGTGCGAGAGAGAATTGTCATGGATTTGTAAAATCGAACACGCAGGGCAGGCTTTGCAGCCGGCTGGTTACGAGACATTCCAGTCTCGTGAAAGAAACATAAAACTCTTCTTAATTATTTTCCGGAGACTGGAAAGTCCCGGAACCGGCAGGCTCGAAAGCCTGCCCTACGATTCCTGGCTACATTTTTTCTGCCGACAGAAGGTCGGCGGCACGCTAAAACATTTTCATGCGATACGAATTGGCGAACAAATGGGTCTTGATCACCGGCGCTTCGAGCGGGTTCGGCGCGGCGGCGGCGAAAGCTTTTGGCGCAGCGGGCGCGAAACTTTTGCTCGGCGCCCGGCGCGTGGAGCGGTTGGAAAAAGTTGCGGACGAAGCGGAGAAAGCTGGTTCACCCGAAGCGTTGGTTCACGCGCTGGATGTTTCCAAAACGGCGAGCGTGAATTCGTTCGTCGATTGGGCGCGTGAAAAAATTGGAAAAGGAAATGCACTCGACGTTTTGGTTAATAACGCTGGCGGTGCGCTCGGACTCGATACGGTCGCCGAGGGAAAAGATAAAGATTGGGAAACGATGTTGCAGACCAACGTGCTCGGTGTTTTGCGGATGACGCGCGCCGCGCTGCCGTTGATGCTCAACAATCCGGGCGGCTCGATTATCAATATCGGTTCGTACGCGTCGCATTCAGTTTACGAAGGTGGCGCGGCATATTCGGCGGCCAAAGCGGGTGAGTTGCAAATCACGCGGACGCTGCGATTGGAATTGAGCGGGACTGGCTTGCGCGTGAGTTCGATTGATCCTGGCCTGGCGAAAACGGAATTTTCTCTGGTGCGTTTCAAAGGCGATCAAGCGCGCGCCGAAAAACCTTACGAGGGTGTCGATCCGCTCTTGGCGGAGGACATCGCGGAAATATTAGTTTGGGTGGCGAGTCGCCCTGCGCACGTGAACATCGATGAGATGTTGATCAAACCGGTGGACCAGGCGGCGATGCACAAAGTTTTTCGACGGAAGAAGATTTAGTGGATTGTGGATT
Organism: Verrucomicrobiota bacterium; assembly: GCA_038214755.1. GTDB lineage: Bacteria > Verrucomicrobiota > Verrucomicrobiia > Limisphaerales > CANJXF01 > CANJXF01. The sequence continues at coordinate 3,579 of JBBQRQ010000086.1, read as the reverse complement.
AACTCCGAGCTTCATTCGACAGGAACGCCGAACTCCAGTTCGGCTCGTTGCGGTGATGGATCAAGGTCTTGCCGATTCGGAAATCGGCGTTCCTGTTACTATTGGTTCACCAAACTCGCCGCGATTTGCGCGAGGGTTTTTAGTTGTTGAAGCCACCAGGATTGCACGTTGGTCCCGCTGAAAATCCAGATCGTCGCGGCGAGGGCGATGTAAGGTCCGTAGGGAAGGCGGCTCGACCACTCGCTCCGGCCGGAAAGAATCAAAGTGATTCCGATAACCGCGCCAATGATCGAGCTAACCATCAAAGAAAAAATCACCGCGGGCCAGCCCAGAAATGCGCCGATGGCCGCCATGAATTTTACGTCACCAAAACCCATCGCTTCCCGCGGCAAAGTGATCTGGCTCGTGATGGCTTCGAGATAAGGAGTCTCTTCCGTTTTGAATTTGGATTCGCCGATTTGCAGAGTGAGCGGCGTGAGCCGAACGGATTCTTCCGCGAAGCAGCGATCAATCATCTCGACGCGTTTGCCCTGCAAAATAATTACATCGGAGTTGCGATAAAATAATTCTTCGTAGGGAATATCCTGGTCAGGCAATTTTAAATGCGTCTCCGTGAAATAAATTTTTGATTCGGCGGTCAGCCCAATTTTTTGCCGGCCAAAGAGAAGTTTGCCGCCGCGCAAAATCAAGTAAATCACACCGCCCCCAACCGCGATGCCGAGACCGCTTTTGAGCAACGCCTGGGAGACGCTCGGGACATGGTGAAGTTGAGGGACAACAAGGGAGCAAAGAAATCCAACGACAATTCCGCCGATGGTTATTTCGTCGGGGATGATGAAGTGCTCGAAGTCGATGAAAGTGGCGACGATAAATCCCGCCAGCAAAATGCAGTAGGCCAGCGGGAGCAGAGTTGATTGCGCGCCGAAGTTCAGCCAGCAGCCCAGGAACGCCAGGCCAGTGAGAAGCTCGACCAGAAAATAACGTATCGATATTGGCGCGGAGCAATTCGCGCATTTGCCGCGCAAGTAGAGCCAGGTAAAAAGTGGGATGTTCAGAAACCACGGAATGGCATAGCCGCAATAGGGACAATGCGACGGAGGACTAACAATGCTTTGGTCGCGCGGCATCCGGTAAATGCACACGTTGAGAAAACTTCCAACGATGCAACCGAAGCAAAAGAAGACCACGGACCAGAAATGAAACGGGACGCGCGCCCAGATTTCGGGATCAAACATATTTAATAATTCGTAGCAGCCGACGTGCGGAGGCTCTGATTAAATCCTGGGAATGAAGTGAGCCTCCTCACGTCGGCTCCTACCAAGTTTGGTTCATCCATAAATATTTTTCTCCAGAGCACCGCGCATGACTTCGAGCGGCGCAGCTTTTCCTGTCCAAATCTCAAAAGCTTTTGCGCCTTGATGTAGCAACATGCTGAGGCCGTTGGCGGTTCGGCAACCGGCTTTTTTCGAGGCGATTAGCAGTGGCGTTTGCGCCGGACGATAAATCATGTCGTAAACGGCGGTGGTATTTTTCAATGGAAATTCTTTTTCATCGAGCGGTAACGGGTCGCTGCCGTTCAAACCAAGCGAAGTTGCGTTGACGATCAAATCGACTTCGGCGCGGGGATAATTTGTTTTCAGCAGCAGGTCGGGAAAACGATGGCGGATTTCGTCAGCCAATTCTTCGGCCTTGATTTGCGTGCGATTGACCAAAAATAATTCGCTCGCGCCTTCTCCCGCGAATTTCAGAGCGGCGACACGCCCGGCTCCGCCCGCGCCAAGAAGCAAAATACGCGCACCACAAATTTCCATTTTCAAATCTTGGCGAATTGGGCGAGTGATTGCGTCAGCGTCCGTGTTGAAACCGTGCGAGCGGATTTCAGAAATTTCCTCAGCGGGAATTTGCGCGAGCGGAATCCAATGGCTTTTTTTGGTTTTGCCCTCAAAGCGAATCGTGTTCACGGCCCCGAAATTTTTCGCTGACTCATCGAGCACATCGCACATTGGCAACGCCAACAATTTGTGCGGCACGGTCAGATTCAAGCCGATAAATTTCATGGCTTTCGCACCAGCCATTGCAGAAGCCAAAGCATGGGGATGAACTTCAAACGCGAGATAACGCCAATTTAAATTCAGCGCGGCGAACGCGGCATTGTGCATGGCAGGCGAGGCGGAGTGTTTGATGGGATGTCCATAAACGGCGCTAAAGCGCGTCGTCGCGTCGATAGAGTTGGGAAATGATTCCGGCACGCGAAGGTTATCGCAAAGGGAAAATCAAAGTTCAAAGGTTAAAGTTTGCGACGCGATTTTCGTAAGGTCGTTGAAACGTTCCCGGTATGCGCTGCGCCAAGTCACATCATTTTCAAAAGTGTGTCCGCCATTTCGCTAGGCGTAACGGCGACTCCGATGCCCGCTTCTTTGAACGCGGCGATTTTGGCGGCGGCAGTTCCTTTTCCGCCACTGACGATTGCTCCGGCGTGACCCATGCGACGTCCGGGCGGCGCGGTTGCTCCGGCGATAAAACCTGCGACGGGTTTTTTGCAATTGGCTTTGATCCATTCCGCCGCTTCTTCTTCTGCGCTGCCGCCGATTTCGCCGATCATAATTATCCCGTGAGTTTCGGGATCGTCGTTGAACATTTTGATTACGTCCAAATGCGAAGTGCCGTTGACGGGATCGCCGCCAATCCCGACGCAGGTGGATTGGCCCACACCGCGACAGGTGAGTTGCCAAACGGCTTCGTAGGTCAACGTGCCGCTGCGCGAGACCACGCCGATGTTTCCTTTTTTGTGAATGTAACCGGGCGCTATTCCAATACGGCAACCGCCGAAAGAATCTTTCCCTTCGCCGGGCGTGACGACGCCAGGACAATTCGGCCCGATGAGCCGCGTTTTTTTCCCTTCCATCGCGCGTTTCACTTTCACCATGTCGTTGACGGGAATTCCCTCGGTGATGGCGACTGCTAAATCAAGTCCAGCATCGACGCCTTCGAGAATCGCGTCAGCCGCAAAAGGCGGTGGAACAAAAATGGCGGAGACGGTTGCGCCGGTTTGGTTCATCGCGTCGGCGACAGTATCGAAGATGGGAACCTTTCTTCCAGCGTGTTCAAAAACTTGCCCGCCCTTTCCCGGCGTGACGCCTGCGACAATTTGCGAGCCGTATTCGATGGAGAGTTGGGTGTGACGCGCGCCGAAACTGCCGGTGATGCCCTGGACGAGAACTTTGGTTTGGGAAGTGACAAGAATGGACATGTGATTTTTAGGCCTCGTGAGTGTTGCTCAAGTTATCTCAGATTAAATAAGTAAAGAACGGCTGCCCAGCCACTCGGTAAACAATGAGGCGCGCGCTCCAATGTCTTGCCGTACTTGATCGCCATTTTCAAAAAGAAGTGCGCATGGAAAAACGCTTCCACAATGGGTCTGGTATAGCGAAGCCAATCTTTATTGTGTGAGCTTTCAAATTCAATGCCGGTGCCTTGCGCGACGATTTCCGAAAACCACCGATTCATTGGATGGTCGGGTAGCAGGCCTTGCAAGGCGTCGCAGATTTCTTTGGTTGCATATTGAAGATGATAGACCTT
>JBBQRQ010000085.1:0-21470 GCA_038214755.1 Verrucomicrobiota bacterium | reverse complement strand
CCAACCCAAATCAATTACGCACATGCTATTTTCGTGCTGTCATAAACTGCGCTTTTGCTAATTGTTTTGGGGTGGCCCTCCACCGCTTTTGCCTTCGTCACCAAGTAATAGCAGCGAACAAATAATGCAGGTCATTCCACTGAAAACGTCGAGGAGCCCTGAACATCGAACATCGAACATCGAAATAAAAAATGTTTTCGCACCCGCCGGAGGCAGATGCTACCCGGATGAGTCGCGCGTCGTTACATCAAATTCACCCTACCAATAGGATCCCAAAATCAGACTCGCCAAAGTGATTTGTTTTTCCGACTTTATCCGCCGCCAGAGATATTTTTTGAACCATGTTTACCGGAACCTACACCGCAATCGTCACGCCATTTCGCGACGGGGAAATCGATGAGCCTGCACTGGAACGTTTGATTCAAACGCAAATCAAAAGCGGCGTGGATGGCATCGTGCCGGTCGGAACAACCGGCGAATCGCCCACTGTAAATTTTGAGGAGCATATTCATTTGATTGAATTCGCGGTCAAAGTCGCGGCGAGAAAAATCAAAGTGCTCGCGGGCACGGGCGGCAACGCGACGGACGAAGCCATTTATCTGACGCAGGCGGCGGAGCGAGTGGGCGCGGACGGCTCGTTGCAAGTCGCGCCCTATTACAATAAGCCGACGCAGGAAGGTTTGTTCCAACATTTCCGCGCGATTGCCCGAGCGACGAGGTTGCCGATTATTCTCTACAGCATTCCCGGAAGGTGCGGCGTCGAGATTGGGATTGAAACGACCCAGCGGCTCGCGCGTGCTTGCAAAAATATTATCGGGATCAAGGAAGCGGGCGGAAATGCTGATCGCGTCAGCCAGCTTCGCGCGGCGCTTGGAGAAAAATGTATCATTTTGAGCGGGGACGATTCGCTCACGCTGCCGTTCATGTCGGTTGGCGCGCAGGGTGTGATCAGCGTCGCCTCAAACGTCATTCCCCGTGAAGTTTCGCAAATGGTGAAAATGTTTGCGGCGGGAAAAACTTCTGCCGCGTTAAAAATTCACCAAAAGTTTTATCCGCTCTTCAAAGATTTATTTATCGAAACCAATCCAGTTCCGGTCAAAGCGGCGTTGGCGATGATGGGGCAAATCGAAGAAGAATATCGTCTGCCGCTCGTGAAAATGAGCGCGAAGAATCGCGAGGTTTTGAAAGCGACCATGAAAAGTTGCAGCGTTTTAAAATAACTTTCGTGGATCATCTCCAACATCTTTTCGACAACAATCGGCTCTGGGCAAAATCCATTTGCGCGGCAGATCCCGATTTTTTCAAAAAGCTTTCCCGCCAGCAATTCCCCCAATACCTCTGGATCGGTTGTTCCGATAGTCGCGTTCCCGCCAATGAAATTGTCAATTTATTGCCCGGCGAATTATTCGTCCACCGCAACGTCGCAAACGTCGTGGTGCATAGTGATCTGAACTGCCTCTCCGTCATGCAATACGCCGTCGATGTCTTGAAAGTGAAACACATCATGGTCGTGGGGCATTACGGCTGCGGCGGCGTCATGGCGGCGATTCGAAATCAAAAACTCGGGTTGGTGGATAATTGGCTGCGTCACGTTCAAGACGTTCGCCACAAACACGCGCCGGAGTTGGAGAGGATCACCGACGAAAATCGTCTCGGTGAAAAACTTTGCGAACTCAACGTCATTGAACAAGTCGTTAACGCGGTGCAAACAACCATCGTGCAGGATGCCTGGCGGCGCGGACAGGACCTTTCTGTGCATGGCTGGATTTACGGTTTGCGCGACGGCCATTTGCACGACTTGAAAATCGGCGTGAGCCAGCCCGATGAATTGAGCGACGCCTATGCCACCGCATTGAAAACCGTTCTTCCGTAAATTTTTTGGCTTATGACGCGAATCATCATCACCGGCGCGAAAGGTCGCATGGGACAAACTCTCGTCTCTTGCGCGGCGCGATTGCCCGACCTTCAACTGGTCGGCCAAATTGACCAGGGCGACGATTTGCAGAGCGTCATTGGCCAGAGCGATGTGGTGATTGATTTCAGTTTTCACAACGCGACCGCGTCCATTGCCGAACTTTGCGCGACAAACAAAAACGCTTTGGTAATCGGAACGACTGGCCATTCCGATTCTGAAAGATCGCAAATCGTAAATCTGAAATCAAAAATCCCAATCGTCTGGAGTTCGAATTATTCCACGGGCGTGAACACGCTTTTCTGGTTGACGCGCAAAGCCGCGGAAATTCTGGGACCGGACTTTGATTTGGAAATTGTCGAGATGCACCATCGTCTGAAAAAAGACGCGCCGAGCGGCACGGCAAAAACACTCGCTGAAATTTTAGCCGATGTGCGCCAACAGCAGCTTGTAAAAGTAATTCGCCATGGCCGCGAAGGAATTATCGGCGAACGCGCGGCTGCCGAAATTGGAATGCACTCCATTCGCGGCGGGGATGTCGTCGGCGACCACACGGTTATTTTTGCGACGAACGGCGAGCGGCTTGAACTCGCGCATAAAGCATCCAGCCGCGAGACTTTTGCCAACGGCGCGCTGCGAGCCGCGCAATGGGTCGTGCAACAAAAACCGGGGCTGTACGACATGCAGGATGTGTTGGGATTGAAATAATCGTAGCAGCCGACGTGAGGAGGCTCTAATTGAATGATCCAGAAAAACCAATGAGCCTCCTCACGTCGGCTGCTACGATGGCCATTGTCGCCCTCGGTTCAAATCTTGGAAATTCGCGGGAAATTATTTTTCAGGCAATGAAGCGTTTGCAGAAATTTTCTTCCGAACCTTTGTTGCAATCCTCTCTCTGGCAAACGACGCCCGTTGATTGTCCGCCTGATTCGCCGCCGTTTGTTAACGCGGTTGTCGGGTTGGTTTCTTTTCCAAATGAAACACCGGAAAGTCTTCTCGAAAAATTGCAGCAGCTTGAGAAAGAATTCGGCCGCGTGCCGAAAAATATTCTTAACGAACCGCGTCCGCTGGATTTGGATTTGATTGCGTTTGGGAATGAAATTCGTATCTCGGAAAAGTTAACTCTTACTCATCCACGAGCGCACGAGCGCCGCTTTGTTCTGCAACCACTGAGTGAAGTCGCGCCGGATTTAATTTTGCCAGGACAAAAGAAAACGGTGAACCAACTCCTGGATGCACTCACGACCGACGAAGTTTTAACGCGCATCAGTGACGCTGTAACTTAAGACGGCCTCGCGCAATTCCTGTTTGTAATTTTCCTCCGCACAGAAAAGATCCACCTCGCCGCTCAAAAGGTTGGAATCAATTCCAAGTTGCAAAGGAGATGAGCCGAAGAGCGTGATTTGATCGTAATTTGAAATGAACGATCTTGCGGCAAAACGGAAGCGAGTTTTTCTAAAGTTCGGCCGGCAGGCGTCTCAAGATTGAAGGCGCGATTCCATGGTTCAGTTATCATTGGGACGCGGGGCTTTTAGCCATTTGACGGCCTGGTCAATCAGCCGGTTGGTCACTCCTGGATCATCGGCCAGATGCAAGGCCAATTGGATCTCGCGTTGATTCCACGCGCGCCGCTCCTTTTTCAAAAGCAGCCGAGCGGCGATGCGCGATTTGCGCCAGCACTGACTGTCCTTGCGAAAGACGGCTTTCATCGTTTCCTTTATTAATCCAGAAGCAGGGTTGCGGCAATAATTTCGTTCCGCGCGAATTGACTCAAAAAGAATGTTACCCCGGAAGTCTGAGCCTGGATATTCCCAGGTTCCATGGATAGGCGGATTCGTGTTGTTGCCAATAGGAATCCGCCGCCCGACGTCGGCGGCTACGAGTTGTTAATTTTTTCCAAGGTGTCCAGAGAATCGCGCACCACCTTCAACAACGTGAATGGATGATAGGGTTTTTGGAGAAAGTTGACTCCGCGTTTAAAAGAAAAATCTCCGCCGAGCGTCTCGACGCTGTACCCGCTGGTGTAAATGACTTTCAGACGCGGGTTTTGCGCTTTAAGTTTTTCGGCCAGCTCGCGGCCGGTGATGTTTCCGGGCATAACCATGTCCGTCAGCAACAGGTCGATTTTTTCGCGATGCGCTTCCCAGACCGGGATGGCGTCGGGAGCGCTGGGCGCCTCGAAAATGCCGTAGCCATGACCTTGCAGAATTTCGCAAACCAGAGCGCGCAGTTCCGGCTCGTCCTCCACCACCAGAATAGTTTCGTGGCCGCCCGGAATGGTTTCGGGAGTCAGCCCAACATTTTTTTCGGCGGGGCGTTGAACGCTCGGCAGATAAACGCGAAAGGTCGTCCCTTCCTTTGGCTTGCTCAAAACCTCGATCCAGCCTTGATGCTGTTTAACGATCCCATACACCGTGGCCAAGCCGAGTCCGGTGCCCTTGCCAATTTCCTTGGTGGTGAAAAACGGCTCGAAAATTCTCGGCAAAACTTCGGCGGCTATGCCCGAACCATTGTCCGAGAAACGCAGGCAAACCGACTTGCCCGTTCGCGCCTGGGGATTGAACTGGACATGCGCTTCCCCGATGTCCACCACGGAGGTGCTGATGCTCAATTGCCCGCCACGGGGCAGAGCGTCGCGGGCATTGACGGCCAGGTTCATAATAATTTGCTCCAGCATTCCCGCGTCGGCATAAATGGCCGGCAAATTGGGCGCATAATTATAATGCACGACCATCTCCGCTCCGAGGAGCCGGCCCAAAAATTTCGTGACGTTGCTGATGATCTCGTTCAAGTCCAGTTCCTGCGGCTGCATAACTTGTTTGCGCGAGAACATGAGGAGTTGCCGAGTCAAATTGGCCGCGCGTTCTGCGGCCACCGCCACTTGTTGGAGCGGTTCGACAATGTCGGCGGCGAGATTTTCCCTTTCCAGCAACAAACCCGTGTAGCCTTGAATGAGAGTTAAAATATTATTGAAATCATGGGCGACCCCTGCGGCGAGTTGGCCGATGGATTCCATTTTTTGGGACTGGCGCAATTGTGCTTCGAGATTCAATCGCTCCGTGATGTCCGTGGCGTAACAATGCACGACCTGATTGGCGATGACGGGAAAAAAAGACCACGACAAAACGCGATGAGCGACTTCCGTTTCGCGACGAATGTTTCTTTTCCCCATGAGCAAACATTGCTGGACGATGGAGCGAATATCCCCCGGCAAAATTGCAAAAGGTTTTTCTTGGCCGAGGGAGTGGGCCATCTCTTCGGCGGCCTGATTGCAGTAAGTGAGATGACCGGAGGCGGCCATTTCAAAAATTGGATTTGGATTGAGCCGGGGGAAGGCGGCGAGTTTGTCGATGGCAACTTCGGCTTGTTTGCGGTCGGTCACGTCGCGCGCATTCAAGACGATGCCTGGATTTGCGCCATCGATCTGGATTTTTTTTCCAATCGTTTCGAAGGCGCGGAGGGAAGCGTCGCAATGCCTGATTAAAAATTCAAACGTGACGGGTTGTCCGGCGCGGCTGAGAATTGAATGAAGAACTTCGCTGACTTCCCCTTCGTCGTCGGCCCCGACGAAACTCAGAAACTTTTTCCCAATCAACTCTTCGGGCGCGTAACCGAGAATGCGAATGGAGGGGCTGACGTAATGAAAAATCCCCCCCGCATCGAGCACGAGAATGATGTCGAGCACGTTTTCAATCAACGAACGGAAATGTTCTTCGCTCCGCTGCAAGGCCAGCAAAGCGCGAGAACGCTCGCGTTCATTTTCGTGCTTTTTGACGGCGTTGCGCAAAGCGGAGGGAAGCCGTTTCAAAGAGGCTTTGAGAATATAATCGTCGGCCCCCAGCTTCATGCACTCGACGGCGACTTCCTCGGATTGCGAGCCCGTCACCAAAATGAAGGGCAGGTCTCGGGGTTGTTCCCGCAATAATTGCAGCGCTTCCAGAGCGGTGAATTGCGGCATGGCGAAATCGGACAGGATGACGTCGGGAGAAAATTCTTGGAGCGCCCTTAAAAAATCTTCACGCGTATGCACACAGTGTATGACGCGAGGGGTTTTTGCTTTGTGCAACTCGCGCGAAATCAGTTCAGCGTCGCTCGTGACATCTTCCAGAAGCAAAATGCGCAGACCTGGCTCGGAATGGCTCGCGCTCCGTGGCGCTTCATCTCTGGCGGAAACTTCGTCGAAGAAGTTTTTTGGTTGATTCATGATGAGTGGGTGTCAGAACCGGATAATACATTCTTCACCGAGGCGCTCAACCGGAAAAAACGCGCTTTGGACTACGTGGACAAGTCTCCGCTTTGGCTGCACGGGGGAAATGACGGCAGCAGCGATAACTCTCAAAACTACCCCTATGGCGGTTGCGTGAAGGAAAAGCGGCGTCATGCCGCCGCAGTCCGAAAAAACCCGCTCCGGGTTCAAGATGCGCTTACTTCCCGGTGAATTGCTCAATCTGCTTTTCCGAATTAGTTGTGGAGCGAACAAGATTTGCGGCAAACGGTAATGAAAAATAAAAGGACGCTCCCTCGCCGGGTTTGGCCTCCGTCCAGACTTCGCCCGATTGTCTTCGCACCAGCCGTTGCACTATGGCCAGCCCGATTCCGTTTCCCTCAAATTCTTCCGGCGTGTGCAGGCGCTGAAAAACGCCGAATAACTTCGAGGCCGAGTTCATGTTGAAACCGACGCCATTATCTTTGACGCAATAAACCATTCGCGACGGTTCCTTTTTTCCGCTGATTTCAATGGCGGCCTGGTCTTTGGATGCGGTGAACTTGACCGCGTTTCCGAGCAACTGCTTCCAGATTTGTTGTAAAAGAATCGTGTCACCCCAACCGTCGGGAAGAGACTTTATAACTAAATCAATTTTTCTCGAACGGGGACGGAGTTCTTCCCAAACGCTGTCCACAATCTCTCGCATGTTGACCCGGGAAAAATTTGTTTCCTGACGCCCCAGCCGGGATAAAAGTAAAAGGTCATCGAGGAGCCGTGACATTTTTCGGCTGCTCGCGTCGATGATCTTCAAGTAGCGCTGGCCTTCTTCGTCCAGTTTTCCGAGGTAATCTTCGAGCAGAATTTTGGAGAAGCCTTCGATGGCGCGCAACGGCGCGCGCAAATCGTGGGAGACGGAATAACTGAATTTTTCCAACTCCCTGGTCATCACTTCCAATTCGGTGGCGCGCTCCTGCAACGCTTGTTGAAGCTCTTCGACTTTTTGGTCGTTGGTCTTTCGCGCGTCCACTGCCAAAGGCTTGTTCACAGAATTTGGGGAGTTCCTACGACACCGCAATCTGAAGCGAAAAACTGGAGCCGGTTGTCGGACTCGGGCAATTAGCCGATTTGGCATCCATTCGGCAAACGCCAAATGAAGAAGTTGCAAAGCATCCGCACTGCAATAACACAGTCAACTTTTTCGGATAATCTCGAACAATTCAAGAAACTTTATCTATTTCTTCTTAACCCTTCTTAACTCTTTTGGTGTCCGTTTTGGTGTCCACTGGTTCACCGTGAGTTCCGTTGGCGCACTCTGCGCCAGAGATCAGCCTTTCAACCGTTTCCGGTACGCCAGCGGCGTTAGTTCAGTGATTTTGCGAAACCGTTTCGTAAAATGACTTTGGTCGGCGAAGCCGCATTCAGCGGCGATGTCGGAAATGGAACGCTGCGTTCCTACGAGCATGTTTCTCGCAGCGTCGATGCGTCGGGCCAAAAGATATTCCGTCGGCGTCATGCGCAGTAATTCGCGGAATTGCCGATTGAACGTGGTAAGAGGCAAATGGCAACGCTTCGCCGCATCGCTCATGGAAACACTCGACGCAAAATTCGTCTCCAGATAATCCAAGGCCAATTGCAATCGCCCAAAGTATCGCTCTTTTTCCGATGGCCGTTCCACGCGAAACATGACTCCGGCCAGTCCCACGATTTTGCCTTGCGCATCGAACAAAGGGGCCTTGCTGGAAACATACCAATGCGGCGTACCTTCGATGTGCGGGACCAGCCATAATTTGCCGAGAATGGCTTTTCCGGTTTGGAAAATATGGCGATCTTCTTCGATATAAGCCCTCGCCAGAGCCGGCGGATAAAAATCTCGATCCGTTTTTCCCACCACGTCTTTTTCGTCTTGCAGCTGATACGTCGCGAGCAACGGTTGGTTGATATGGACAAAGCGGCTTAGCGTGTCTTTGACGTAAAGGAAAACATTGGGGAAATGTTCGAACACTGTGAAAAACGACTCGACCAACGGATGTCGGCGATAAAATTCTGCTTGGAACTGATTTTTCGAGAGCGGCATACCTTGGTCAAAACATACCAAAAAAAATTCTTTTCAGACAAGACGGTTTGATTCTTCTGTGTTTGAATAGAGAAAACCCGACTTCAAAAACCTATGCAAAAAATCCTACGCAAAGCCTGGCTCTTGCTTGTTTTGTTATCTGCGACCTTCAATTCGCCGGCGCAAACCTTTCATTCGCTCGCGCCCTTGACCAGCTTCGGCACCTCAGGAACCGGTGCCCTGATTGTAGGCGATGTTCCTTTCATCACCGTGGGAGCGATCCAGCGGGGGCTGGCACAGAATCCAGTCAATGGAAATTTAATTTTTGTCGATCGAGTGGTGACAGCTCAGAGCACGAATGTTTCCGGGTCAATTTACGTTTTGAACGGCACGAATGGTTCCGTCGTGGGAACGTTGGCGACCAATGGAATTCAGGGCGGATCGTTTGCGGATTATGCGGTCGGCGTGGCGGATGACGGCGTCATTTATGTCGGGAACGTCATCGTGAATACGGCGGCAGGCCCGTTCAAACTCTATCGCTGGAGCAATGAAGCGGCGGGCGCTCCGACGGTCGCTTTCAGTGGCGCGCTTGGCACGAATAATCTGCGTTGGGGGAACACGGTCGAGGTTCGCGGCTCGGGACTCAACACACAAATTCTGGTCAGTTCCGGCGGATCGGATGCCGCGATTTTCACGACGACGGATGGAGTGAATTTTACGGCCAACGTGTTGTCCAGTGACGCGACGCCCGGTTCATTGCAGGGAGGCCTCGTCTTTGGCAATGGAAATACTTATTGGTCAAAATTCGCGAATCTCCCTTTGCGATTGTTGAGCTTTGATTTGGTCGCGAAAACCGCCACGACGATTCGCACGATTGGCGCGCCGGACATGCCCGAAATCGTCTCCCATCAAATTGCTGATGTCGATAATGCAAACCATCTGTTGGCCACGCTGAGTCCCAACGGCGCGAGTCAGGATCAAATTTTCCTCTACGACATCGGCAACACGAACGATTTCCCACAGCTTTTGGATTCCTTCACCGTCACCGCGATCAACAACGCCAATTCCGGTTCGCCGATCGGCTACGTGTCGTTTGGCGGCGGCAAGGTTTACGTTCACAGCCTCAACAACGGCATCTTCGCCTTCAACCTGAATCCAGGCCCGATTCCCGCGCCGACCATTTTGACGCAGCCTTTGCCGACGCGCGTTTTAGAAGGCAACACCGCCACCTTTCGTGTCGTGGCGCAACGCGGCTTTACCTTTCAATGGAGAAAAGGGAACAGCCCAATTCCAGGCGCAACTAACAGCGTGTTGACGATTCCCAATGTTCAACTTTCGGACGCGACAAATTATTCAGTGGTGGTTGGAAATTCCAATAGTTCTGTCACGAGCAGTGCTGCCTCGCTCGGCGTGCTTAAGCTGCAAGATGCCTATCGTCTGACGCCGCTTTGGAGCGTGGTTCCGAATTCGCAACCCTATTTCAATCTCACGGGCGGGGTGGCTGCCACGCCGAACCAACGTTCCTTCGCTTACAATTCTCTCTCGAATCATCTCTATGTCGTTTCCAGAGAAAGCAGCACTTCCTCAAATTTCACTGTGTCCGTCATCAATGCGGAAACCGGCGGCGCTCCGCTCTACACGCTGAAAACGAATGGAATAAATTTCAACGCCTTCGCGGGTGGCATCGGATTGGTTGGAATTGAAGTAGCCGATGACGGCTCGATCTACGCCGCCAATCTGGACGTCTTGACCACTGGCACCGGCACCACCAGTTGGAAACTTTATCGTTGGACGGATGGCGGCTCGAACACGTTGCCGCAAATGGTTTTTTCCGGCGATCCCTTAAACTCTGGATCAAGTTTCCGTTGGGGCGATTCCATGGATCTTCGCGGCGGTGGAACCAACACGCAGATTATCATTGATAACATGGAATTATCCAATCCCTACGTGGCGATCCTGCGACCGACCGACGCCAGCCTGACCAATTTTACCTCGCAATTCTTTTTCCTGGATAACACCAACGGAGGAAATGCTTTTGCGAAAAGTGTTCAGTTCGCTTCCGGCGATAGCTTCTGGCAAAAACGTCAGGGAAGGCCGCTGGTTCGTTCCAGTTTCAATCTGACGAATGCCTCTTTCATCGCTCCGGTCATTGAAACCTTTAGCAATTTCGCCAGCACCCTTGGTCCCGTCACTCTCGACTCATCCCGGAATCTGCTCGGAGCGATTAATTTTACGGGCGTGGCCGGCGCGTCTCCCGATCAGGCCGAGCTTTATGACGTCACAGATCTCGCGACACCGGTGCTCTTGTCTCGGGAAAATTTCCCGACCAATAAAGTCGCCAACACCGGAAATTTCGGCCCGGTGATTTTTGGCGGAAACAAAATGTTCGCCTTGGAACCGCAGAACGGCCTGGTCGCATTTCGCGTCGAGTTTGGCGCGGTCGCTCCACCGCTGCTCAACATCGTTCGCTCCGGCGGCAACGTGGTTTTGACCTGGGTGGCAACCGGTTTCCTTTTGGAATCAAAAACCAATTTGACCTCGCCGACTTGGGACAATGTTCCATTCCAAGCTGGTTCGCCGAATACGGCGACGAACGCAGCCTCGGAAACCGCGAAGTTTTATCGGTTGAGAAAATAAACTATTCATTCGCTCATCATGAAATTTGATCCGCCCAAAATAAAAGGTTTCACATTGATCGAGTTGCTCGTGGTCATCGCCATCATCGCTATTCTCGCGGGCCTGCTCTTGCCCGCGCTGGCCAAAGCCAAAGAGAAAGCCAATCGCACCGCTTGCCTGAACAATTGCAAACAGATGGGACTGGGCAGCCAAATGTACGCGGACGACGATAAAAAGGGGAATTTGACAGGCAGTCTGGCGACGACCCCGGCCGCAGTGAGAGACGATGATGATCTCAATTGGCTTCATGGTTTTGGCGGGCAAGGCCAAAGCTACATCAAAGGGGTAAAATCCTATATCTGTCCCAGCACGAGAAACGCCATAGATGAGAAGCTCACCGTGCCGACTTTGTTTAACGGCAGTCTTGCGTATTTTTTGTTGCAACTGAAAGAAAACGCCCTCGATAGAGATGCTACCAATGGACACAGCTATGAAGTTTTTGGAACACCGAGGGGAGATCCCAATTCACGTAGAACGTTAAGTTCGGTTTCGAGCCAACGAAACAAAAACGATCCATTCAAAGATATTAAACCCGGCCCTTCGCAAATCTTTTTGATTATAGATGCTATGGACGCCACCGGTGCTCCCCCCCCGTATAATGCCTATGAGAATTTCCCTCTGCCCAGAAGCGCTCACGGTTCGGCTGGCGGAAACGTTGTCCTGGCTGACGGCCATGCCGAATGGATCTCCCGGGTAAGATGGAATTATCGCTACATACTCTCTGAAGATCATGTGGCGGGTGGTCGGACGATCAAGCCTTACTACTGACCCCCGCAATACCGGAACAATTCAGTGCAAAGCGACGTTCGACCTCACCCCGGCCCTCTCCTCCCAGGAGAGGGAGAATATTATCCGGCGCTGGAAAAGGTTCGCGGTTGAGTGACTGATGGCGCGTGCGGATGGCAGGTTCCCTCTCCTCGGGGGAGAGGGTTAGGGTGAGGCCGAGCAATCTGTCCAACTGAATCGTGTTGGCTGAGAACAGACGGGCGATGAATATTTTTAACGACTTTGCCGGCAGGGAAGAGGAAACCACAGATCAACACAGATCGACGAATTTGCCGCACCGCAGCGCCGGTTTGGAATTTTTTATCTGTGTCCATCCGTGTCCATCTGTGGTTTCCCTTTTCTCTCCGCTGTCCGGGGCGAACTAAAATAATTTAACAATTTTGAAAAGGAGACGAACGGCCAGTTATCAGTCTGGATTTTTTCGGGGAATTCTCTGTACCTCGATGCTCAGTATTGTTGCCGCCATTTCTGCCGAAGCACAAAGGGAAGTTCGTTTTAATCGCGACGTTCGCCCTATTCTTTCCGACAAATGTTTTCATTGCCACGGCCCGGATCAAGCCAAGCGCAAAGGTGGTTTGCGTTTGGACCGGCCGAACGACGCCTTGGCCAAACTGGACTCAGGAAAAATTGCGATTGTTCCCGGCAAACCCGCAGCGAGCGAACTCGTCGCGCGGATTACGAATTCAAACGAAGACGACAAAATGCCGCCGCACGATTCCGGGCGTGTCTTAAGCCAGCGTGAAATTGAAACGTTGACGCAATGGGTCCAGCAAGGCGCGAAATGGGAAACGCATTGGGCTTTCCAAACGCCGGAACCCACCGCGTTGCCCGAAGTAAAAAATCGCGCCTGGCCGAAAAATGAAATCGACCGTTTCATTTTGGCGCAACTTGAAAGCCAGGATTTGCGACCTTCGCCGGAATCAGCGAAGGAAACGTTGATCCGCCGCGTCTCTCTCGATTTGACCGGCCTTCCGCCCACGCCCGAAGAAGTCGAAAATTTCCTGAACGACAAGTCATCGAACGCCTACGAAAAAATTGTGGACCGCTTGCTGGCCTCGCCGCGTTACGGCGAGCGGATGGTGCTCGAATGGCTCGACCTGGCGCGCTACGCCGATTCCAACGGCTATCAGGGCGACCGCACGCGAACGATGTGGCCGTGGCGCGATTGGGTCATCAATGCGCTCAATCAAAATATGCCGTTCGATCAATTCACGATTGAACAACTCGCGGGCGATCTGTTGCCCAATGCGACCGTCGAACAGAAAATTGCGACCGGCTTCAATCGCAATCACATGCTCAATGGCGAAGGCGGTCGCATCCAGGAAGAGTCGCGCGTCGATTATGTTTTGGATCGGGTGGATACGACGTCGTCGGTTTGGCTGGGCGTGACGCTCGCCTGCGCGCGTTGTCACGATCACAAATACGATCCGTTCACGCAGAAGGAATATTACCAGGTTTTTTCCTTCTTCAATAACGTGTCGGAAACCGGCGGAGTCGATAACGAAGGAATGGCCAATCCGGTTTTGCAATTGCCGACGAAAGCGCAGAAAAAAGAAATTGAAACGTTGAAGCAAACGATTGCCGCGCTGGAAAAAGAAGAAAAACAGGAACAAGAAAAAACCAATCTGGCCGCACAAGCACGGCGCGATGGGAGCGCCGATCTCCAGATCGGCTCGGAAGAAACTCTGCTGGCCACGGGCCGATCGGGAGATCGGCGTTCCGACGTCGTAGCGAGGCGGACCATCCCGCGGCCCTCTGGGCAAAATCCGCCTTCTCACATAACGGCGGACGGCGATACGGAATCAAAAAAGAAACTGGAGAAGGCGCGCGCCGCATTGAAGAAAGCGGAAAAGGCTGTTCTCAAAACGATGGTGATGGACGAGCGCGAAAAACCGCGGGACACGTTTATTCTGGTGCGCGGCTCCTACGATAAACCGGGAGAAAAAGTAACTTCCGGCGTGCCCGCGTCGTTGAATTCATTTTCGAAAAGCGTTCCCACGAATCGTCTCGATTTTGCGCGGTGGCTGGTGGACGCGAAGAATCCATTGACCGCGCGCGTGGCGATGAATCGTTATTGGCAACAGTTTTTTGGAATCGGTCTGGTGAAAACGTCGGAGGATTTTGGCCAGCAAGGCGAATGGCCGATGCACAAAGATTTGCTCGATTGGCTCGCGACGGAATTCGTTTGCAGCGGTTGGAATGTAAAAGCAATGCACAAGTTGATCGTGATGAGCGCGACTTATCGGCAATCGTCGAAAGCAACGCCGGAAATGATCGAGCGCGATCCCGATAATCGTTTGCTCGCTCGCGGCGCGCGGTTCCGTCTTCCTTCGACGATTCTGCGCGATCAGGCGCTGGCCATCAGCGGTTTGCTTTACGAAAAGATCGGCGGCCCTCCGGTCAAACCTTATCAACCCGCCGGCATCTGGGAGGACATGACCTTTGGCAAAATTAAATATCAGCAGGACAGCGGAAAGGATTTATATCGCAGAAGCCTTTACATTTTTTGGCGGCGCACGGTTGGGCCGACCATGTTTTTCGATACGTCGGCGCGACAGCTTTGCACCATCCGGCTTCCGCGCACGGACACGCCGTTGCATTCTCTGTTGACGTTAAATGAGACGGCCTACGTCGAGGCGGCACGCGTTTTCGCCGAGCGTGTGATGTTGGAAAATGGAGCCGCAAAGCCGGACGAACGCATCAAACGCGCGTTTCGTTTGGCGACGGCCCGTTCGCCCAAAGCTTCCGAACTGGACATCCTGAAAAAAAGTTTTTCACGGCTCACTTCGGAGTTTCAAAACGACAAAGAAGCGGCGTTGAAGTTGGTCAGCGTTGGAGAAAAACCGCGCGATCCGAAGTTGGATGTCGTGCAACTGGCGGCCTACACCGGCGTCGCGAATCTGATTTTGAATTTGGATGAAGTGTTGAACAAGGAATAAGAAATTTATGATTTGCGACGTGGACGGCGTGCCGCTTGATCGTAGGGCAGGCTTTCCAGCCTGCCGGTGCGGGCGACTTTCCAGTCGCTCGTTGCACAAGCTCGAAGCGGGAACGCGGTGCTGGAAAGAACCGCGCACTGGCAGACAGGAATGTCTGCCCTACGCTGAAAGCGGCGCGCGTCCTCGTAAATCGTAAATCATAAATCGTAAATAAAAATGAATCCGCAGGATGAACAAAAATGGTTGATGACGCGCCGCCAATTTTTCGGCCGCAGCGCGATGGGGATTGGCGCGGCCGCGCTCGCGACGTTGATGAACCAGGATTTATTCGGCTCAATCGCGGGACGAAACGAGACAATCCCGCTGCCGGGTTTTCCGCAGTTTCCGGCGAAAGCCAAACGCATTATTTACCTGATGCAATCCGGCGCGCCGTCCCATCTGGATTTGTTCGATTACAAACCGGGTCTGGTGAAACGCGCGGGCGAGGAAATTCCCGAATCGATTACGACGGGGCAACGCCTCACGACGATGACGGCGGGCCAAATGAAGAAAGGGGTGCTCCCCTCCATCACGAAGTTTTCTCAGCGTGGAAAAAATGGGACATGGATTTCGGATTTCCTTCCGCACACCGGCTCGATTGTAGATGATATTTGCCTCGTCAAATCGATGTTCACCGAGGCGATCAATCACGCTCCCGCCGTCACCTTTTTTCTCACTGGTTCGGAAATGCCCGGGCGTCCCAGCATGGGTTCGTGGCTGACCTACGGACTCGGCAGCGCGAATCAAAATCTGCCGTCGTTCGTCGTGATGACATCGCGCGATAAAGAGGCGTCGTGCGGTCAGATTTTTTACGACTACTATTGGGGCAGCGGATTTTTGCCGTCGAAATATCAAGGCGTGAAATTTCGCGGCGAAGGCGATCCGGTCCTTTATCTTTCAAATCCGCCAGGCATGAGCGACTCGATGCGCCGTCACCTTCTCGACGACTTGTCGGAGTTGAACGAAATCAAACAAAAAGAAATGGGCGACCCGGAAATCGCCACACGCATTTCGCAATATGAAATGGCGTATCGGATGCAGGCGTCGGTTCCTGAGTTGAGTGATTTGTCCACCGAACCGGAAAGCACGTTTGCAATGTATGGACCGGATTCAAAACGGCCCGGTTCGTTCGCGCGCAATTGCATTCTCGCGCGGCGGCTGGCGGAGAAAGGAGTCCGCTTTGTCCAACTGATGCATGCCGGTTGGGATCAACATAAAAACCTGCCGACGCAATTAAAAATTCAGTGCAACGACACCGACCAGCCTTCCGCCGCATTGGTGAAAGATTTGAAACAGCGCGGCTTGCTCGAAGACACGCTTGTCATCTGGGGCGGTGAATTTGGCCGCACGCCTTTTTGCCAGGGCGACCCGACCGCGAAGGAATTTGGCCGCGATCATCATCCGCGCTGCTTTTCGCTTTGGATGGCGGGTGGCGGAATCAAACCCGGAATCTCGTTTGGCGAGACGGACGATTACGCGCACAACGTCGTGCGCGACCCGGTGCATGTGCATGACTTGCAGGCGACGATTTTGCGCCAGTTGGGAATCGACCACACGCAACTGACTTTTAAATTCCAGGGCCGCCATTTCCGCCTCACGGATGTGCACGGGCAGGTTGTGAAAAACATTCTCACCTAAAATAATTGCAACGAAACCAACATGAAACCCGTCCTGACGATGATGCAGTTTAAAAACACAATAACTTTTGTCCCGAAGGGACATGATGAAAATAGCCCGGCGTTTCAACGCCGGGAATGTGGTGAAGAATATCCGAGTCCCGAAGGGACGGTTGAGCGAAATAAAAAACAGCTCGAAAAAATTTCTTAATGAAAAAATTACTGTGGGCAATCATCGGAATCCTTTTCGCGTGGCAAAGTTTCGCCGCCGATAAAAAGCCAAATTTAATTTTTATTCTCACCGACAATCACGGCGCGTGGACACTCGGTTGTTACGGCAACAAAGAGATTCGCACGCCGAACATCGACAAGATCGCCGCCGAGGGAATGTTGTTCACGCGCGCTTATTGCAATAACTCGGTCTGCTCGCCGAGTCGCGCCACATTTCTCACCGGCTTGCTTCCGTCGCAACATGGAGTTCACGTTTATATTCCCGACGCGGCGCAGATCGGCCCGAAATCTTACGACACCCTCAAGGAGTTTCGCACGCTGCCGAAAATTCTTTCGGAATCGGGCTACACCTGCGGACTCTCCGGCAAGTGGCATCTCGGCGATAACATCGAACCGCATCAAGGCTTCACTTATTGGTTCACAAAAAAAGGCGGGCACACCACGACGTTCTACAACGACGACATGATTTGGCAGGGCAAAATTTACAAGGAACCGAAATACACGACGGAAGCGATCACCGATCACGCCATCGATTTTCTGGGGCAACAAAACACGAACAAACCGTTTTTTCTCTATCTCGCTTACAACGGGCCATACGGATTGGGCGGGGTCGTCAAAGAGGAGCATCAGAATCGGCACACGGAATATTATCGCGACAAAAACATGGATTCCTTTCCGCGCGAAAAAGTAAATCCGTGGCTCAAAAGCCAGCGGCAATTTGTGAACAATGTGAAATCCATGCGCAGCTATGCGGCGGCGGTGAGCGGCGTCGATGACGGCGTCGGGCGCGTCATGGATAAATTGAAGGAACTCGGATTGAACAAAAATACGCTCGTGGTTTTCAGCGCCGACCAGGGATTGAACGCGGGTCACGGCGGTTATTGGGGAATGGGCGACCATTCGCGCCCCGCCAACACGCAGGAAGCGACCGTTCGCATCCCGCTGATTTTTCGGCAACCGGGCGAAATTGCCGCCGCGAAAATCTCGGACGTCATGGTTGAGAACCACGATTTTCTTCCGACCGTTCTCGATTACCTGGGATTAAAAGACCAGACGCCGACCGCGCCGATTTTGCCGGGCAAAACCTTCGCGCCCGTTCTCCATGGGAAGGAAATTCCATGGGAGAACGTGATCTATCATGAGTTCGCCAACGCGCGGATGATTCGCACGGAAAAATGGAAGCTGACGATTCGTTATCCCTACGGCCCCGATGAATTTTACAACATGGAAAAGGATCCCGACGAACGGGAAAATCTGATTCACGTCGCGGAATTTTCCGCCGCGAGAAATGAATTGCACAAAAAATTGAAGACCTTTTTCGCCCAATACATCGATCCGAAATACGATCTTTGGAAAGGCGGCACAACGAAGGGCGTGGATATTTTGAAGGTGACGGAATGAAAACCACCACTGCCGCCATCCTATTTCTTTCCTGTCTTCGTCTGATCGCTGCCGAGTCATCGCTCACTTCGCACATCACCATTTCCGAAGGGTTTGAAATCGAAGTCGTCGCCGCGCCGCCGCTGGTTGGATTTCCGATGATGGGTTGCTTTGATGAACGCGGGCGCTTGTTTATCGCCGAAGCCGGCGGCACCAATGCGAACGATGAAGTGTTGCAAATCTTGCGCCCCAATTTTATCCGCATGATCGAGGACACCGATGGCGATGGGAAATTCGACAAGAGCACCATCTTCGCGGACAAGCTGGTCATTCCGAACGGCGCGCTCTGGCATCACGGTTCACTCTACGTCGCCGAGCCGCCGGGCATCTGGCGCTTCACCGATACCGACGGCGATGGCGTCGCTGACAAACGCGAGCACATCGCGGGCAAAGTTCATTCCAACGGCATGTCGGCTTCGTTGCACGGCCCTGTGCTCGATCCAACCGGAAAACTTTTTTGGTGCGGCGGACAAAGCGGCTACGACCTTCTCGACAAAGATTCGGAACTCAAAAAGGGACGGAGAGCGCCCGGCGTTTTTACTCTGCATGACGACGGCTCGAATCATGAGATTTTTTCCCTGGGCGGATTGGCGAATCCCGTGGAAGTCACGTTCAGTCCCGAAGGCGAAGTTTTTGGAACAGTCGCCATTTTGAATAAAATCGACGGCCAACGCCGCGATGGTTTCATGCACTGGATTTACGGCGGCATTTACAATTTGAATCCCAACGATCCTGTTTCGCTAGCGAGAACCGGCGATCACTTGCCGCCGCTCATTCACCTCGGACAAGTTGCGCCCGCCGGCATTTCGTATTATCGCGGTTCTCAATTTGGAAATGATTTCAAGGGCAACATCTTTTTCGCCGAGTTCAACACGCACCAGGTCATCCGCGCCAAACTGATTCGACACGGCGCGACATTTCGCGCCGAGACCGAACCGTTTCTCACCGCCGAAGACATCGACTTTCACGCCACCGACGTAATCGAAGACGCCGATGGAAGTTTGCTCATCATCAATACCGGCGGTTGGTTTCGCCACGGCTGCCCGACGTCGCAAATTGCCAAGCCCGAAGTGAAAGGCGCAATTTATCGCATTCGCAAAAAAGGCGCAGTCGCTGCCAACGATCCACGCGGCTTGAAACTCGATTGGGCAAAAATGAGCAGTGATGCGATGAGCAAATTGCTGGCGGATTCCCGTCCTGCTGTGGCCGATCGCGCCGTGGTTGAGCTTGCGCAAAAAGGAAAAAATTCGTTGCCATCTCTGCAGTCGGTTCTTCAAAAAAACGAAAGCGTGGATGCGCGACGAAATGCCGTTTGGGCTTTGTCGCGCGTGCAATCCGATGCCGCGCAAAAAATTCTTCGTCTTGCTTTGAACGACACGAATAGCAGTGTGCGTCAATCCGCCGTTTACGCTGTTGGCTCCAATCGCGACAAAAATGCGGCGGACATTTTGCAGTCCATTGTTTCGCGCGATTCTGAAGCCGCGATTCGGCGGGAAGCCGCCGCCGCTCTCGGTAGAATTGGAAGTCCGAAATCCGTTCCTTCTTTGCTGGTTGCTCTCGATGGCAAGAACGATGCGTTCCTCACGCACGCGATTATTTTCGCGCTGATCCAAATCAACGATCCCGTCGCCACCAAACGCGGACTGGCCGCACCGAGCGCATCGGGGCAGCGAGGCGCATTGATTGCGCTGGAGCAAATGCCCGGTTCTGAATTGAGCCGCGAAGAAATTCTTCCGCTGCTGCAAGCGCAGAATTTCGACGTGCAGAAAACCGCTTTCACTATCGCGGGCCGACGAAAAGATTTAACCACCGAAATGGTTCAGACTCTGAAATCGTGGCTCGACCACCCGAAACTTTTCGAAGAACAAAATCAATTTATTCAGACCGCGCTCACTGGAAAATCATTGGAACCTGAGATCGAGCTTTTGGTTGCGGCAAAATTATCAGACGCAGCCAGTTCTCCCGTTCAACCGTTGCTGCTGGAAGTGGTCGCGAAATCGGCGCAAAAGGAACTTCCCGGAAGTTGGGTCACGAGCGTCGGAAAAGTTTTGCGGCGCGGTTCCGCCAAATTGCGTTTGCAGGCCATTGAAGTCGTGCAACAGCGCGGCATCAAAAAGCTCGACGAGCCCCTACAACAACTTGCGAATGACTCGTCGCTTTCCTCCGAACTTCGCATCGCCGCATTGGCCGCGCTCGCTCCGCGTTTGCAAAATGTCGCGGAGCCGCACGTCAATTTGTTGAAAGAAAGTTTGCGTCCGCAAAGCTCGCCGGTGTTGCGTCTGGCCGGCGCGCGAACCATTTCGTCTCTGCAATTGTCGGATGAACAAATCCTTCGTCTGGCCGAATTTTTGCCGGAAGTTGATTCGCTCGCTTTGCCCACCGTGTTGCGTTCGTTCAACCGCAAAACAAATGACCCCGCCGGTTTGGCGTTGGTGGCCGGACTGGAGAAAGCCCCATCCGCGCAAAACCTCGGAGCGGCGGAAGTGGCGCGTCTTGTTTCAAATTATTCCATAGCCGTGCAGGAAAAAGCCAAACCGCTTTTAACGAAATTGGGCGCTGATCTGGAAAAGCAAAAACAACATCTCAGCGAATTGTCTGCGAAAATTTCGGAAGGTGATTTCAAGCACGGCAAAGAAGTTTTCTTCGGAAAAAAAGCGAGTTGTTTCACGTGCCATCGCATCAGCGGACAGGGCGGAATGGTCGGCCCGAATTTATCCAAAATCGGCGGCATTCGCACCGGGCACGATTTGCTGGAGTCGGTGGTCTTTCCGAGTTCGAGCATCGTGCAGGGTTATCACACCTTCAATCTCGAAACGACCGACGGCGACGACTACACCGGAATTATTATTCGCGAAACGCCCGAAGCAGTTTGGATTCGCGGAACCGACCTCGCCGAAATCCGCGTCGAAACGAAGAAAATTAAAAACATGCGCGAATCGAGTTTGTCCGTCATGCCGCAAGGTTTGGACGCCAATCTGGATTCGCGGGAACTGAGCGATTTGATCGCGTATCTGCAATCGTTGAAATAGGGAGTTGCACGTAGGGCAGGCTTTCGAGCCTGCCGGTGACGAAACTTTCCAGTTTCGTTACGATGGCGGGATTAGTTTACGCGCCTTTCCGAGGGACTGGAAAGTCCCCGGCACTGGCAGGCTGGGAAGCCTGCCCTACGGGGTTTTGGAGGCTAATTTGGATTCGCGGGAGTTGAGCGATTTGATCGCGTATCTGCAATCGTTGAAATAGTCTGGCAACCGGTTCGCTGCTCAAGAAATTTAAATTTAGAAAATTATGGGACACGTCCTAGCTCACATATTTCACACTGCAAACAATGGAGCGCAGAGCATTGCTCTGCGCGAAACTGGACAGATCATCGCGCAGAGCAATGCTCTGCGCTCCGGTCAGTTGGCATTTCATGGGGCGTGTGAAATATGCAGGCTAGTCTAGTGTCCCGTAATTAGCTAGACATATTGGGTTTTCCGTGCAAAATTGGATTCATGGCGAAAATGGCGGCGGCGGTTCAACTCTCGGAGATCGACCGAAATCAACTCGGAACCTGGGTTCGAGCCCAATTCAC
>JBBQRQ010000084.1:0-21981 GCA_038214755.1 Verrucomicrobiota bacterium | reverse complement strand
GTGACCGCCGCCATTCTAAAATTTGCGGCGGTCACAGACGCGCCGCTACAAGGTCAGTTCTCCAACGCTTTCGGCGGACCAAGAATCAATGAAGCAATCACCGCTTGCCGAACTGATTTCGCATTTCGAAAAAGCGCGACGGTCTGCGCCACTTCAGGCCAGGCCTTTTGATGCGTTTCGATTGACGTCAGCCCGACCGCTTTGTGACCCACTTCGTGCATGTGCGCGGCCACTCGTTCGCTTAATTGCGAAGCTTCCTCGTATTTGCGCGTCGAAAAATTAAATTCACTCAAATCTTTTTGGTGCGCGAGCACTTCCACCGGCGTGTTCTCAAAGGGCCGCAACACGGTAGGGCGATGGCAATGAGGACAGGAGACCACGTTGTCCATCGCGCTCGCCGGGAACTCGATGTGCCCCTCGCAATAGTTGCAGTGCGCTTTGTAAAATTTTGTTTCGGTGAAAACTTTCGGAACAGCCATGGACGGCGGCGGTTCCGTCTCCACAGTGCGGTGGAAAACAGTTGCGGCGGGTTTCTTTTCGGAAACGATGACCGGCGGCGGTGTCCGCACTGGCGCGGGCGCGGTAGTTCCTTCCAACATCCTGCGCAATTCTTCCTCCCAATTGGTCGTTGTCCGCGTTGGCTGCGAGACGGGCGGCGCGGGATTATTTCGGCGAGAAGGCGCGGTGGGTGTTTCTGCCTGAGTCCAATCGTTTGATTTCTCACCGCGCTTCTTCAGCCAATTGAAAAAAGCTGACGCGCCTGCGATGAGCAGAAAAATTAAAAATGATTCGGGACTGGCTGCGAGCATAAGAGCTACTTCAAATTCTTTTAACCACCGTCGCCGCTGCGACCGTAGCGCAGGTTTCCAAACCTGCTGTATCGCCGGTTTCTAACCGGCAGGCCTGAAATCTTCCAGCGTCTGCGGATTGGGAAATTTGCGATACCGCAGATTAGAAAACTGCGCGACCGTTTCCTCCACAACAACTATTTCTTCATCGGCTCAACCACTTTGTAACTCGAGTCCAACTCCGGTGAAAATAATTTTTCATCCAACTTTTCGTTCAACTTCGGATTGCTGAAATCATTTCGCATCGTCGAGCCGTCGGCAAATTTCAATTCCGTGGCGCGCAATAAAAAATCGTTCGTCCCGAAGGCAATTTTAATTTGCGACATCATTTTTCGAGCGGCGGAAGATTTGGGCTGCAACGTGATCTCGCAAACTCCATTTTTCGCCTCGATGGATTGAGTGTTAAACCGCGAATCCACTTCCGCCTGGCTGCGCGGAAATCCCGCTTCGAGCAAGCCGAGCGCGTCGCGCCACGGGCCGGAGGCGGCTCCGCTCAACGGATATTTTTCGACCCGTTTGAGCTTGGGATAAATCAGCAGCATTTGTTCAGGTTGCCGCACTGCGATGGTTTGCGCGGGATTTCCCAACTCCCAATGAAAACGATTGGGCGCGGCGAACCAAACCTGTCCGGTCGAAACCAGCGGCTGCGTCATCGATTTCAACGCGCGTGTTTGCACAAAGTCCGCCGACCAGGTGTGAATGTTGGTTTGTTGGAGAAGCCATTTGGAAACCAGTTCGTTTGGATTCGCGGCACGAATGGCTTGTGGATTTGTGCAAAGGAGCAGTCCGAAAATCAGGGCCAATTTAGTCAGTGAAAAGAAACGCTCGCCCTCACCCCGGCCCTCTCCCCCGAGGAGAGGGAGAAAGGTGGCGGCCTCACCGCTATTTTGACAATCCACGCGGAGATTCTCGTATCGGGAAGTTTTTCTGAGTGCGAAAACGAACCGAAACGCGCCGCACTTTTCAGAACGCGGAATCCATAATCTCCCTCTCCCGGGGGAGAGGGAAGGGGTGAGGGCGGATAAAATTCTTCCAATCATATTTTCTTTGACGCAGTTGCCTCCGGCCATATTGGAACAAAATGATACCATTGATCGAGATGTTCTCGAATCGGACTTTCAAAGACGCGCAGGATTTGCTGCGTGAGTTGTTGGCGCGCTTCGACCGCGCGCAGAGCGGCGCGTTGATACGGAATCCCGGGCAGAATGTGCCCGGCGTAACCATTTTTTAAACGCGGCAAATAAACCGGCAACAAAATGCAGCCGGACGCGCGCGCCAATTCCGCTCCGGCCACCGATGCCGCAAAGGGTTTTTCAAAAAGCTCCCCGCGGACAGAACTGCTCACCGGCGGGCGATCGATCAACAGCGCCACCGCCTCGCCCGCTTCGAGCCGGCGAATAATTTCCACAAACGAAAATGGATTTTTCCCGATGACCAATGTCTCGATTCCCCAACGGGCCCGAGCGGCCTGACGCATTTGCGTGAGCTGGTCGTCGGGTTCATCGAGCGTGACGACGAGAAGGCTGTGACCTTTTTTCGCGAGGAGCGGCGCGCCAAATTCCCAATTGCCGAGGTGTGGCGTCAGGATGAGCACGCCTCGATTTTCTTTTTTCGCCGCCACAAAATATTCCCAGCCGGTCAGTTCGCAAAACAAATCGTCGATGGGCACGCCGCTTTCGTAACGCCAAAGGTCAACCAGCTTTTGCGCAAAATTTTGAAAAAGTTTTTTGCCCAACCTTTTTGCGCGAGCGAGATCGCCCTCGACAGCGGGCAATAAATTTTCGACGACAACGGCGCGGCGATGCGCGGCGAGCATCCAATAAATCCGTCCAAAAATTTTTGCGAGGCGAGCGGAGGTTTCCGGCGACATTTTCCGCGCGGCCCAAAGACCAAACCGCCAAAATTTCGCTCGATAAAGCGACGACGATTTCATTGCGCGGGAATTTTCTCCCCGCGAATTTCCTGTCCGCTCCAGGTTTTCCACCAGATGGGCAGAAGATAAATGGAGGTGAGCATCGAGGCAGCGATGCCGGTCGCGCAAACTTGTCCCAGACTGGCGAGGCCGGCGTTGTTGGAAAAAGCGAGCGAACCGAAACCCGTGATGGTCGTTCCTCCGCACAACCACAGAGCGCGTCCGATGCTTCGCCGAACTTGGAAAATATTTCCGCCATGACGCCGCAGCGCCAGTTGCATGTGGATGCTGTAATCCACTCCCGCGCCCAGGAGGAGCGGCACCGCCATGAGGTTGAGCAGATTCCAGGACCAGTTGGCGAGCGACATGAAGAGCAACAAAACGACGCCGGTGAAAATCAGCGTGGCGAGACTGAGAAAAACTTCGCTGAGGCGGCGGAAGGCGAGCCACAGAGAAAAAAGCAACAACGCCAACATGGGCAGAAGGACACGCGGAAAATCTTTTTTCACCAGATCGAACATGGCGGTGCCGATCAACGTCCAGCCGGACAAAATAATCCCTTCGCGCTCAAGTTCGGGCGTCAACACGTTGGCCGCAAATCGGGTGTTCGTGAGTGCTTTTTCGCTGGAAGAATCTGTCTTGGGATAAACCAAGCCGACGGCGAGAAAACCATCGGGAACGCGCGCGACAACTTTTTCGAGAAGCCATCGGCTCGCGTCGTTGGTGGGCCAGAAAATATTGGTTTGCTCCGAGACCGTTTGCCAGGTTTCAAAAAGTTTTTCGGTGAGCGCAAACGAATTGCTGGTGAATCCGCTGCTGATGGCGGCGTTGCGCAGTTGTTCTTTTTCAGCGGTCAAACTTTTTAGCGCAACGCGATTCGAAAGTTGATTTTGCGGTTGCGGCCAAAGTGTCGTGGGCATGGTGAAACTGGAAATGAGTTGATTGGAAACGGCGCGGCTCAAAACGGACTCGGTGTAGTGCAGGCGTCGGGCGACTTCAGTTTCGTCGCGGCCCGGAGCGATGATCCACAACGGTTCGTCAGTGCGGCCAAGCGAGCGTTTAATTTCTTCGACGGCAGTGTAAGCGGGGCTGTTTTTTGGGCGAAGGGCGTCGGGCGAATAATCAAAGCGGAGTGGTTTTTTCCACAAGACCAGAGCGGCGGTGAGGAGAATCAAAATGGTCACCGCCCAAATAAATTTCGAACGCGTTGCCAAATGTGCTCCCGCCGTTCTCTCGGCAGAATCTTCGGTGCGATTTTCTGCCGAGAGAATCTCGGCAGCACGTTTCAGCGGA
This sequence comes from Verrucomicrobiota bacterium, assembly GCA_038214755.1. GTDB lineage: Bacteria > Verrucomicrobiota > Verrucomicrobiia > Limisphaerales > CANJXF01 > CANJXF01. Next base: position 17,928 of record JBBQRQ010000084.1, on the reverse strand, counting down.
GGCAAATACGCGAACAACATCACAAAACCGGCCAGCACCACTCCGATGGCGACGAGCGACCCGAGTTGGCCGAGGCCGGGCAAGCCGCTCAAATTCAAAATAGCAAATGCGCCCGCCGTCGTCACCGCCGACCATAAAATGCTGGGTGTGATTTCGAGGCGAATTTGTCGAGCGGACAAATGGGGCGCAGCCTGAGCTTCCTGATAAAGCACGAGTCCGTAATCGACAGCGAGGCCGAGAAGAATGGCGGCAAAACCCATGCTGACGACATTGAGGGTTCCAAAAAACAATCCGCCCAGCGCCATCGTTCCACCCAGGATTACCACAAGCAAAACGAGAATCCAAACGAGCGGACGGAAACGTCGATGCGCGATCCAAAACAATAAGGCGATGATGAGCATCGTGCCGCCGACGGACGCGAACATGTCGTGCTGCATTCCGCCGGCGATCTCAGAAACAAAGGCGGGCCGGCCCGTGTAACTGATTTTAGCTTCTGGATTTATTTCGCCGGATCTCTGCCGTTGCGCGATGATCGCTGTGACCGAATTCAGCCAGGCCTCACACGCTCGGTACGAGCGCAGATCAGTTGCGGCTTCAACAAAGACGAGGCGAAATCTCCCATCGGCGGAAGAGAATAGTTCGTCGCCGGTTCCGATCGGCATCGCGGAGGAGACGGATTCAGGAAGGCGCATCAGATTAAACGGATCGTAACTGCGCATCGCGATTTCCTGCGGAGAAAGCGAGGTGGCGAGTTGCTCTTTGGTTTCGGCGAGAGTGGCGGACAAATTTTCCGGCGCGAGACGATTGGTGAGTTGCGCGAAAATTTCCGGCGGCTGGTTGAGCCAGAGAAACGCGACCAGTTCCGCGGATTGGCTGGGATATTCCAGCCAGGCAGGTTGCCAATTTACTTCTGAAACAAGATTGGTTTCGTGACGAAGCGCGGCGGCGAGAGAACGCGAGGCGGCTTCGGTTTTATCGGCGTCGTCCGAGCGAAGAGTGATGATCAGCTCGCGGCCATTGGAAAAATTTTGCTGGTACAGCTTCAGCCCGCGAACCATTCCAGATTTTTCCGGCAAGAGGTTTAAGACTTCGACATCAAAGCGAAGTCGCGCCAGACCGAGGGCAATCGGCACGAGCAAAAGCAGCCAGAGCCAGCGGCGGGAGAATTTCATCGAGTCAAAAAGGGCGCGGCGGAGTAGTGGGGCGGGCTTCCAGCCTGCCATTGGCGGGCATCTTCCCCGCGTTCCAAATTCGCGGGCTGGAAGCCCGCCAAGGCAGGCAGGATGCCTGCCCCACTAAATGTAACTGCGAAATCAGTTTGGTCATTGATTTAAAAACCCTTCGATCCTTTCTCCGCTGGACTTGTTTTCCAAACTCCAATTTTCATTTTCCAGTTTTTGAAACACCCACGGGGCCGGCGGCACGATGCCGTTGAGGGCACGAGGCAAATGAAACCAACTGATGCGAGCGGGCGGTTTTCCAGGGCCGGAATATTTTCTGTTTTGCGCCGGGACTTCGAGTTGCCAACTGTTCGTCGCGGTCTGAGCGATGATAAATGGGAACGGTGTTTTCGTAAATTGAATGACGGTTCGGCCCGTTGCATTCGTGGCGAGAAAAAGTTCTCCCGCGATTTCGGGAGAAGTTTTTTTGGCGCGCCAGACGGCTTGACCCTGTTGCACTTTCCAGCCGCCCTGGCTCAAATCAGCGGGAGGAAGCGGCCGTGTATTGCAGGCGACGGTGAAAAAAATGAAAGGGAGAAAGGGAGAAAGGGGGAAAAGGCGCCAACACGCCGTGAGTAGCGACTCTCCCTTTCGCCCCGTCACCTTTTCCCCTCTGCGTTCTTCCATCTTTTCTTTCATCGCCCTTACGGTGAATTTTTTTTGAACATTTTTACAGCTATTTGTCAAAAGCAGCGAATGAGTTGACGCAGCCGCCGGAAAACCTTAATCAATTCGGCTCAAATTTCGAGATGGCGAATTCTGTGGAGATAATTGGATGATCAAAGTCGAAAATTTAAGCAAATCCTTCGGGCCAAAGCTCGCGGTCAATAAAATTTCTTTCCAGGTGCAACGGGGCGAGGTGCTCGGATTCCTCGGACCGAACGGCGCGGGAAAATCCACCACGATGAGGATGATCACCGGATTCATTCCGCCGTCGGATGGTAAAGTTTCTGTCGGCGGTTTTGACATCGTGGAGAAACCCATCGACGCCAAACGGCTCATCGGCTACCTCCCGGAAAACGCCCCGTCCTACGCGGACATGACCGTCAATGGCTTTTTACATTTCGCTGCGGAAATTCGCGGGCTGAGCGGCGACGCGAAAAAGCGCGCGGTCAATCGAGCAGTCGAAATGTGTTTCCTCGAAAATGTTTTGCACCAAAGCGTTGAAACTCTCTCGAAAGGCTATCGGCATCGCACGTGTTTCGCGCAGTCGATCATTCACGACCCGGACGTTTTAATTTTGGATGAACCGACGGACGGTCTGGATCCCAACCAAAAACATGAAGTGCGAACGCTGATCCGGCGAATGGGTGAAAAGAAGGCGATCATTTTTTCCACACACATTTTGGAAGAGGTTGAAGCGGCCTGTTCGCGCGCCATTATTATTGATCGCGGACAGATCGTCGCGAATGGCACGCCGCGCGAATTGAAACAGCGTTCTGAAGTGGCGGGGGCGGTTTCATTGCGGGTCAGCGGAATTGAATCTGCAGTCGTGAAGGAAAAACTTTCGCAACTCGCCTTCGCGAGCAAAGTCACCATCGTCAAAGAAAGCGCCAACAAAGTTTCCCTGCGCGTTTTCCCGAAATCTGAAAGCGTCGATGGCGAACTGGCGCGCAACGTGGCGGAATTAATCATGAAAGAAAATTGGCGCGTCGAAGAATTGCACACCGAAGAAGGACGGCTCGATGAAGTCTTCCGCAACATCACGCTGCCCGACACGAAAGAGGTGACGAAATGAACGCGGTCGCCAACATCAAGACCATCGCCAAACGAGAACTCGGCGGCTATTTCGCTTCCCCGGTCGCGTACGTGTTCATCGTTATTTTTTTGCTGCTCGTCGGATTTTTCACCTTCATGGCGGGCGGATTTTTTGAGCGCGGGGAAGCGTCGCTCACTTCATTTTTTACGTGGCATCCGTGGCTCTATTTGTTTTTGGTGCCGGCAGTCGGAATGCGTTTGTGGTCGGAAGAACGGCGGCTCGGCACAATGGAATTATTGCTCACGATGCCGATCACAACGTGGCAGGCGATTGTAGGAAAATTTCTCGCATCGTGGCTCTTTTTGATTTTGGCGTTGGTGCTCACCTTTCCTGTCGTCATCACCGTCAACTATTTGGGTCATCCCGATAACGGAGTCATTTTCTGCGCCTACGTCGGCAGTTTGCTGATGGCGGGAAGTTATCTCGCGATCAGTTGCATGACTTCGGCGCTGACCCGCAACCAGGTGGTCAGCTTCATTATTTCCGTGGTGATTTGTCTGTTTCTGATTTTGTGCGGCTATCCGCCAGTGACAAATCTTTTGCTGCGATTGGACAAGCCGCGTCTGGTGGAGACGGTCGCCGCGTTTAGTGTGATGACGCACTTCGAGGGATTTCAAAAAGGCGTGTTGGATTCCCGCGACATCATTTTCTTTTTGTCGATCATCGGCTTCTCGCTTTTCACCACGGGAGTGATTATTCGCGGGCATCGAGCCGGTTAATTGTAACCATGCAGAAACATTTTGCCAAATTCCGGGTAGCATCTGCCTCTGGCGGGTGCGGGATGGCTCTCTCTTTTCTTTCTACCAAAATGAGCGCTGCCATAAATCTTCTCGCACCCGCCGGAGGCAGATGCTACCCGACGACGCGATGAAAAATAAACAACTCGAAACCCTTCTCTATTCCACGGTCGGCGTCCTGGCGCTGTTCATCATTATTCTGGCTTTCAACTTCATCGCCGCCAGCGCCAAGAAACGCGTCGATCTAACCGCAGAAAAAGCTTACACGTTGTCGCCGGGGACAAAGAAAATTTTGGAGAAACTCGATTCGCGTGTGACCCTCCGTTTTTATTGCAGCCAAGGCGACGAGATGCCCGTGTTTTTCAAAACTTACGCGCGGCGCATCGAAGATTTGCTCGCGGAATACAAACAAGCCGGCAAAGGAAAAATTGTCATCGAGAAATATAACCCAACGCCCGATTCCGACGCGGAAGATTCCGCCCGGCTCAATGGCGTGGAGGGGCAGATGATCCAAACCGGCGAAAAAATTTATCTCGGTCTCGTCATCAGTTTGCTCGACGAAAAAGCGGCCCTTCCTTTCATCTCTCCCGATCGCGAGCGCCTTTTGGAATACGATATTTCCCGCGCCATTTCCAAAGTCGTCACTCCGAAAAAAGCGGTGGTCGGCGTGATGAGCGCATTGCCCGTTTTTGGGCAAGCGTCCAATCCGATGATGCAGCGCATGGGTCAGCAGGGCCAACAGCCGTGGGTTTTTCTGACCGAATTGAAAAATGATTTCGACGTGAAGCAAGTTGAAATGACCGCGGAAAAAATTCCCGACGACATCAATGTTTTGCTCGTTGTCCACCCGCGCGACATCACGGACGCGGGGCAATACGCGCTTGATCAATTCGTTTTGCGTGGCGGCAAGTTGATCGCGTTCATCGATCCGATGGCTTATTTCGATCAGCAAAATAATCAGTTCGCGCAGTTCGGCGGAGGCGGCGGGCATTCCTCGCTCGACAAATTGCTGAAGGCGTGGGGCGTGGAAATGGAGCAAGGCAAAGTCGCGGCGGACCGGGTGCTGGCCGCGCGCAACCCGCAGGGCGGAGTGATGCCATCCGTGTTGTTGATGAACGCAAAAGGTTTCAACACGAACGACATTATAACGAGCCAGATTAATAGTTTGGTGTTGCCCTTTCCCGGCGCATTTTCCGGCACGCCGGCGACCGGCTTGAAGGAAACGGTGTTGCTCAAAACGACTGCCGATTCGCAGCTTGTCGATGGATTGATGGCCAGCATGAGCGGTGAACAAATTTCCAAGGAGTTCAAATCATCGGGCAAAGAATTGCCCGTGGCGATTCGGCTGAGCGGAAAATTCAAAACTGCTTTTCCCGACGGCAAACCGAAGGACAAATCTGAGGAAAAAAAGGCGGAGGAGAAGAAGGCCGAGGAGAAAAATTCTCCCGATAATTCTTTGAAAGAATCGAGCACGGATAACGCCGTGGTGCTCGTCGCGGATGCCGACATGTTGCAGGACCAGGTGAGCGTCGAAGTGCAAAATTTCTTTGGCCAAAAAATTCTGCGACCGATCAATGACAATTTGAATTTTGTGCAGAGTCTGGTGGAACAACTTTCCGGCGATAGCAATTTGATCAATTTGCGGAGTCGCGCTTCAATGGTCCGCCCGTTCACTCGTATCAACGAAATGAAGGCGAAAGCCGATGCGAGTTATCGCAGCAAAATTAAAGAGATGGAAGACAGCCTGGCTGAGGCGCAACGCAAGTTGAACGAGTTGCAGCAGAACAAGCAGGCCGGACAAAAATTTATTCTCTCGCCCGAGCAACAGGCCGAGATCGAGAAAGTTCGCAAGAAAGAATCCGAAGTGAAAGTCGCGCTGAAGGAAGAGCGCAAAAAATTGAAGAAGGAAACCGACACCCTGGAATTCTGGACGAAGGTGATCAACATCGCGGCCATGCCCATAGCGGTGGCGTTCGCGGGAGTGGCGCTGGCGATGATGAAACGAAAAAGGACGGCGGCAAAATGAATCGCAAACAACTGATTATTCTCATCGTTCTTTGTGCGGTGATCGGCGGGGCCGGTTATGTTTTTTTGAAGCGGCAAAGTAATACATGGACGCCGAGCGATCAAAAACTTGGGCAGAAATTATTTCCGAAATTGCCGATCAATGACGTGGCGCAGATTCACATCAAGCAAGCCACGAATGAATTGAACCTCATCAAGAAAGAGGATTTGTGGCGCGTGCAGGAACGCGGAGATTATCCGGCGAATTTTTCCGAGATCAGCGGATTTCTTTTGAAGGCGGCGGATTTAAAAATCGGACAGACCGAAGAAATCGGTGCGTCGCAACTGGCGAAGTTGGAATTGATCGATCCGTCGAAAGGAAAAGATTCCGGGACGCTGCTGGAGTTCAAAGATAAATCCGGCAAAACAATTCAGTCGGCGATCCTTGGGAAAAAGCAGATCAGAAAATCGGAGCGACCCTCCCAATTTGGCGAGGAAGGTTTTCCCATTGGCCGTTACGTCTTGCTGCCGAGCGATTCGAAAAGAGTTTTCCTAATTTCCGATGCGTTGAGCGACGTGGAAGCGAAACCAGAAAACTGGTTGAACAAAGATTTTTTTAAAGTGGAGAAGGTGAAATCGATTTCGCTCGTCTCCACCAACCCGACGAATTCCTGGAAATTATCGCGCACGAATGAATCCGGCGGCTGGATTTTGGCGGACATAAAACCCGGCGAAGAACTTGATACGAACAAAGTTTCCGGCGTGGCTAATTCGCTGGCGTCTCCGAGTTTCGTGGACGTTGTCGCCAACGCCGCGCCGGACCAAACCGGGTTGGACAAACCAACGCTCGCGACGCTGGAGACGTTCGATGATTTTATTTACACGTTGAAGATCGGAAAAACTACCGGAGAGAATTATCACCTCGCGATGTCGGTAAATGCCAACCCGCCGAAGGGACGTGTCGCCGGTAAGGATGAAAAACCCGAGGAGAAAACGAAACTCGACAAGGAGTTTTCGGACAAAAACATGAAGCTCGAAGAAAAATTAAAGCAGGAAAAACAATTCGAGACCTGGACCTACCTCGTCGCCAAATGGACGATTGATCCGCTCCTCCGAGACCGCGCGCACCTGATGGTGGAGAAAAAAGAAGAGCCGAAAAAAGAAGATGCGTTAATTGATCCGCTCGGGGTGGATAAATAATTACAATCGTTCGCCACCTGCCTTTCTCCTTCGGACATTCTTTCTTGGTTTGAATTTTCGCTCTCTCTCCGCATCTTCCTCGCTACCGAATGAGCGACGAGTTGGCTGACTTAAAAACAAGATACGAGCGGCTGGAACTTTTGTTTCAGGTCAGCAACGTGATTCACTCGACGCTCGATTCGCAGGAGGCGCTTCAATTGATTCTTCGCGAGGCGGTCCGGGTGATGCGAGCCTCCAGTGGCTCGATCATTCTCATCAATCCCACGACGGGCTTTTTGGAAATTCACGCGGCGATCGGGTTGGTGGAAAATGCAAAAAAAATAAAATTGCGCGTCGGCGAAGGAATCACCGGCTGGGTCGCGCGGTCAGGAAAGCCTGCGCGCGTCGGCGATGTCGTCAAAGACTCCCGCTACGTGATGCTCAAACCCAACGTGCGCTCCGAACTGGCCGTGCCACTCGAAGTGGCGGGCGAGGTGCGCGGCGTTTTGAACGTGGATTCAAATCGTAAATTTGCTTTCGGCGAAAGTGATCAGGAACTGTTGCAGGCGCTCGCTGCTCAAGCCGCAAAAGTCATTCACAACACCTGGCTCTACGAACGGCTGCGCGTCAAAGCCGGTTTATTTGAGACGCTGGTGCGTGTCGGGCAAACGATCAATTCCGCTCTCAACCTGGATGAAGCGTTGCAGGTCATTACGCGCGAAGCCTGTCATTTGATGGGCGCGAAAATGTGTTCGCTCTTGATGGTGGATGAAACCGGCGAGTGGCTTGATTTGCGGGCCAGTTTTGGCGCGGGAAAGGATTACATCAACAAACCGCGACTGAGCATGGCCGAGAGTTTGTCCGGCACGGTGGTGCGCCGGAAAAAGCCGCTGCAAATCGACAACGTGCAAACTTCTAGCCGCTACCAAAATGTCGAAGTGGCGCGGCGTGAGAGTTTGATCTCGTTGCTCAGTGTTCCGCTGCTTTTTGCCGGGGAAGCCATTGGCACCGTCAATGTTTACAAAGCGCAGGTGCACAGTTTTTCCAATGAAGAAATTCGGATTCTTTCCGCGCTCGCGGAACTTTCCGGTCCCGCCATTGAAAAAGCGCGGCTCTACGAACACATCATCAACGTGGAGGAAGAATTGCGGCAGAACGAAAAACTTTCGGCAATTGGTCTGCTCGCGGCGGAAGTGGCGCACGAAATTCGCAACCCTCTCACCGTGATGAAAATGATGTTTCATTCCCTCGACTTGAAATTTCCCGCGAAGGACCCGCGCGCGCGCGACGCGAAAATCATGGGCGAAAAAATGGAGCACTTAAACAAAATCGTCGGACAGATTCTGAATTTCGCGCGCACGACGGAACCGAGTTTTTTGCCAGTGGATGTGAATCAATTGCTTGATGATCTTGCGCTGCTGGTGCGCCATAAATTGCGGAATCAAAACGTGGAATTTGTGCGACGGCTCACGCCGAATCTGCCGCTTGTGCAAGGCGACGCCGCGCAACTCGCCCAGGTTTTTCTCAACCTCACTTTAAATGCAGCGGAAGCAATGCCGAGCGGCGGGAAGCTGACGATTGTTTCACGATTGAGCCGTGAGAATGACGCGAAAAAATTACTCGTAGAATTCAAAGACACTGGCGAAGGAATGTCGCGGCAACAGCAGAAACGCGCGTTCAGTTCGTTATTGAGCACGACGAAACCGCAAGGAACCGGATTGGGATTGGCGCTGGTCATACGGGTGGTGGAAACGCATCGGGGAAAAGTGAGCATTCGCTCCTCTGTAGGGCGGGGAACAAGGGTCTGCATTGAGCTTCCAGCGGGATAGAAGTTCTAAATTGTGGGTTGACAAGGCATCTGAACGCTGTTCTACGGCCAGAGATGAAAAATATTTTTCCCAAGCACAGGAATCAGCGAATCGTCAGAAATGGGTTTTAAGTTATGGATGAATCTTCATTACCTTGGGCGTCACCTGAAGAGGTGGTTTTATTCGCGAAAGAAAGCGGGATGAACATCACTGAGATCGTCCGCAGTGTCAGCGGTTGTTTGAGACATCAGAAGCTCTGAAAGTTGCCCGCGAATACGCGCCACTGCTTGATATTTCCGTGAGTGAATTTATGCGGCTGCGGAAAAATGAATGAATCAAAGTTTTTTCAGTCGCCCGATCATCGTGTCGCTGTAGCCCTTTTGCCGCAGCGCGTCGTAATCAATTGACCCATTCTCGCGCAATAGTTTTTCTTTCGCTGCTTTGAGAAGGCGGTCCGCTGCTTCAAGACTTTCCTGGGAAAACTTTTTTTTCCGGATTGGCGAAGCGATTGCATTCATTGCATTAAAAAATAACAACACGCCGTCTGTTTTCAATCACAAATTAATTTTGGTTAAATAAATTCGTTAATCAAATTTTCCAAAAATTCCTGGCGGCCACTTTGATTCGGCGCGGCTTCGCCTTTTTTGGAGATGTATTTTTCCAAGTCGGCAAAATTTGCTTTGCCCTTTTCGATTTGCGCACCGATGCCGAAATCCCACGAAGCGTAACGTTGTTTCACGAATTCGGCTAAGCGACCATCTTTGCGAATGGCCGCGGCGATTTTTAATCCGCGCGCGAAAGAGTCCATCCCGCCGATGTGCGCGTAGAAGAGATCAATCGGCTCAAAACTTTCGCGTCGCACTTTCGCGTCGAAATTCACGCCTCCGGTTTTCAATCCGCCCGCATTCAAAATCGTGAGCATACATTTTGTCGTAAGATAAATGTCGGTCGGAAATTGGTCGGTATCCCAACCGAGCGTCATGTCGCCCGTGTTCGCGTCGATGGAACCGAGCGCGTCCGCCGCAGCGGCGACTTCGAGTTCGTGTTCCATCGTGTGGCCGGCGAGTGTGGCGTGGTTGGTTTCGAGGTTCAGCTTGAGATGATCTTTCAAATCGTATTCACGGAGAAAATTTAAACACGCTGCGGCGTCGGAATCGTATTGATGTTTCGTCGGCTCTTTCGGTTTAGGCTCGATGTAAAACTGCCCTCTGAATCCAATCTTCTTTTTGTAATCGACGGCCATGTGCAGAAATTTCGCGAGGTGATCCAACTCCCGTTTCAAGTTGGTGTTGAGCAAAGTGGAATAACCTTCGCGCCCCCCCCAGAAAACGTAACCTGCACCGCCGAGTTCGTGCGTGACTTCAATCGCCTTTTTCACCTGCGCCGCCGCGAAGGCAAATACATCCGCGTTCGGACTGGTCGCCGCGCCGTGCATGTAACGTGGATTGGAAAATAAATTCGCCGTGCCCCAAAGAAGTGCAATGCCGGTGCGCGATTGTTCTTCTCGGAAAACTTTTACGATGGCGTCCAAATTTTTATTTGATTCGCGCAAGGTTTTTCCTTCAGGCGCAACATCGCGATCATGAAAGGCGTAAAAAGGCGCGCCGAGTTTTTCGATGAATTCAAACGCGGCTCGCACACGATTTTGCGCGTTCCGCACTGATTCCGTTCCATCATCCCACGGACGTAGCATCGTGCCCGCACCGAACACATCCACACCGCGCCCACGAAAGGTGTGCCAGTACACGACGGAAAAACGCAGGTGGTCGCGCATCGTTTTTCCCTCAACGATTTCTTCGGCATTGTAATGTTTGAATGCGAGCGGTTTTTTGGAGTGTGTTCCTTCAAATGAAATTTTCGTAATTTGTGGGAAGGCAACCATCGGTGAAAAATTTTGAGGTTAAAACTGTAAAAGGTGGATTTTCTTTGGCAACGTTTTCTCGCGAAAAATAATTATGAAATCAACCCCACAAAAACAATGGAAACGTTTTCAAAATTATTATTCTGAATATCCATCCATTGGACTTGCGCTAGATATTTCTCGGATGAATTTCCCGGAAGACTTCTTACTGAAAATGGAACCGCGAATTCAGAAAGCGTTTGTAGCGATGCACGAATTGGAGCGTGGCGCAATTGCCAATCCCGATGAGAATCGCATGGTCGGACATTACTGGCTGAGAGATCCTTCGTTGGCTCCCACGCAGAATATTAAAATGGAGATAGAAGAGACTTTGGCCGAGATCAAAACTTTCGTAGAGAAAATCCATCAAGGAGTTATTCGAGGCCAAGGCGGTGTTTTCACACATTTGCTGGTGATTGGAATTGGGGGATCTGCGTTGGGACCGCAATTTGTATCCGCGGCGCTGGGCCATCCAAGAAAAGACAAGATGGGCATTCGTTTTATTGACAACACAGATCCGGATGGTATGGATCGCGTGTTTTCAACCATCCCTCATATGGACTCTACTCTTTGCTTGGTAATTTCGAAATCAGGCGCGACACCAGAGACCAGGAACGGGATGTTGGAAACGAGAGCTTTGTATCGGAAACTAAACTTTCACTTTGAGAGTCATTCTGTCGCTATTACTGCTAAAGGAAGTGCGTTGGACAACGTGGCACTAGAAGGCCATTGGCTTGCACGGTTCCCGATGTGGGACTGGGTAGGTGGTCGGACGAGTGTGCTTTCGGCTGTGGGTCTCTTACCCGCAGCATTGCAGGGCTTTGACATTGCGGAATTACTGACGGGAGCGAGAGAATGCGATATGATTACCCGAATCAGCGATGTCACCAAGAATCCGGCAGCAAAATTGGCGTTAATGTGGTTTTGGTCCGGTAACGGTAAAGGAACCAAAGATATGGTTATTTTGCCGTATAAAGACCGATTGGAACTATTTTCCAAGTATTTGCAGCAACTAATTATGGAATCACTGGGTAAGGAAAAAGATCGGCATGGTAATTTGGTTCATCAAGGTCTCGCAGTCTATGGAAACAAAGGGTCCACTGATCAGCATGCTTATATCCAGCAACTGAGAGATGGATTGAATAATTTTTTTGTGACTTTCATAGAAGTCCTGCAAGATGGCGTCAAGGTCGCTACGCATGTCGAGCCGAAAGTCACTTCGGGGGATTTTCTGGAAGGATTTTTATTAGGGACGCGGCGCGCTCTTCATGAAAAGGGTCGCGAATCAGTCACGCTTACCATCGAGAAAGTCTCGCCTTTTTCAGTTGGGGTTTTGATAGCGCTTTTTGAAAGAGCCGTTGGATTTTACGCCTCGCTGGTTGATGTCAATGCTTACCACCAACCGGGGGTGGAGGCAGGCAAGACGGCCGCTGCGAGAATCCTGGAGCTTCAGTTAAAGACCTTGAATTATTTAACGCGATCCGCCCTCCAAGCCAATGACATAGACGAAATTGCATCTGCGATAGGAGAAGATGATGTGGAAACAATTTTCAAAATCTGCGCCTACCTTGCTGCCAACGGCCGGCTACAAAACAGCTGTGAAGATTCGCCGTTTACAGCAAAATATTCAGCTGTCTAAATTCCGACTATGTTTGTTTTTCCAAAAAAATATGACGTGATCGTCGTCGGGGCAGGTCACGCGGGGGTTGAGGCGGCGTTGGCCGCTTCGCGAATCGGTTGTGAAACGTTATTGCTAACGATTAACGCCGATACCATCGGACAAATGTCGTGCAACCCCGCTATCGGCGGGCTCGCCAAGGGGCATTTAGCGCGGGAGATTGACGCGCTGGGCGGCGAAATGGGCAAGGCCACTGATCTTTCGGGCTTGCAATTTCGGATGTTAAACAAAAGGAAGGGTCCCGCAGTTTGGGCACCCCGGGCACAATGTGATAAGAAAGCGTATCAGTTTCGGTTGAAATGGGTCTGTGAACGCCAGGAACATTTGGATATTAAGCAAGGACAGACTGGGAAACTATTGTACAAGGAGGGTCAAGTTTTTGGCGTAGAAACAACGCAGGAGGTTCAATTCCACGCGAGAACCGTTGTTGTCACTACCGGAACTTTTCTACGTGGATTAATGCACGTCGGTTCGAACCGGCAATCGGGGGGGCGGGCCGGCGAACCCGCAGCGATGGATCTCTCCGCCTCTCTCCAAGAAATCGGGCTGGAACTGGGGCGATTAAAAACTGGAACTCCACCGCGATTGGCCAAACGCTCCATCGATTTTTCGAGGATGGAAGCGCAACCAGGCGATATACCAATTCCATATTTCACATTTTGGAAAGACGATTTGTTCCACGTGGAACAAATCTCGGCGGTTTCTCACTTTCCGACCGGGTCAATTCTCGAAAAAATAAATGGCCAGATGCCCTGTTTTTTAACTTACACAACAGCAAAAACAGCCTCCATAATTCGGGAAAACTTGCATCGATCTCCAATGTATAGCGGAATGATTGAAGGTATCGGTCCGCGTTACTGCCCATCTATCGAAGATAAGATGGTTCGTTTCGCCGAAAAGGAAAGACACCAGATCTTTCTGGAGCCGGAAGGAATCGCCACAGACGAGATTTATGTCAACGGGTTTTCCACATCGCTTCCATTCGAGGTGCAAATTGAAATGATCCGAACCATCCTAGGGTGCGAAAACGCTGACATTATCCGTCCAGCCTACGCCGTCGAATATGATTTCGCCTTCCCAACGCAATTGTATCCTTCCTTAGAAACGAAAGTCTGTGAGAACTTATACTTGGCGGGGCAAATCAATGGCACGTCGGGCTACGAAGAAGCCGGGGCACAAGGATTGATCGCCGGAATAAATGCTGCCCGTCGAGTCGCGGGTTTGCAGCCGCTCATTCTCGGTCGTGATGAAGGTTATATTGGGGTCTTGATCGACGACCTGGTGACTAAAGGAACGGTTGAACCCTATCGGATGTTTACCTCCCGAGCGGAATATCGCTTGTTGTTGCGTCAGGATAACGCCGATCTTCGGCTGAGTGAAATTGGTTTTAACGCCGGCCTATTGCCAAAACGAAATTACGTTAAATTTACAGGAAAAAAAAACAGCCTCGAACTCGAATTGCACCGCTTGGCTACCACTCGGCACGGTTCCGAATCTCTGCTTCAAATTCTGCGACGGCCACAAGTTTCTTACGAGGAATTACCGCAGAAAAACAATTCTCTTTCGGCGGAAATTAAAGAGCAAGTCGAAATTACTATTAAATATGCTGGCTATATTGATCGCCAAGAGGTCGAAGTGGCAAAGTCAAAGGGATTGGAAGAGAAACAAATCCCTCATTCGTTTGATTACTCATTGATCATTAGCCTTCGATCCGAAGCTCGCCAGAAACTGAATAAAATTCGTCCTACAACTTTGGGACAAGCCTCGAGAATTTCAGGTGTGTCTCCTTCAGATATCAGCCTGCTTTTGGTTTGGCTGAAACGCGGAGACACCCAATCTCAATGCGTGAGACAGAACTAACTTGCCTAATGGACAGAGAGACTTTTTGTCGCTAATGGTCTTTGGATTTTTAACACGTAACTGATTTATTACCAATACCATAGCAGATCGCACGATCGGTGGCATTGTGGTTGCTTAAGGGTTCATGTGCCTTCAAAGATCAAATCGTTTTGAACCTATTTATAATTTTTAAACACAATCCATTTTATGCCTAAAGTTATTGGAATAGACCTCGGAACCACAAATTCCTGTATGGCCGTTATGGAGGGAGGCGAGCCAATGGTATTGGAAAACTCAGAAGGAAAGAGGACTACCCCCTCCGTGGTGGCTTTCACAAAAACGGGAGAGCGAATCGTGGGCGACGCCGCCAAACGTCAAGCGGTTACGAATCCTCGGAACACGGTTTATTCCATCAAACGATTTATGGGCCGCAAATTCGATGAGGTTCAGGAAGAAATTAAACGCGTCCCGTACAAAGTGGTTCGCGCCACTAATGGCGACGCGGCAGTCGAAGTCGAAATCGACGGCAAGCCCAAGCAATTTACCCCTCCGGAAATTTCCGCGATGATTTTAGGTAAACTCAAAACCGACGCGGAGACACGCTTAGGAGAAAAAATTACGCAAGCGGTAATTACTGTTCCCGCTTATTTCAACGACTCACAACGTCAAGCGACAAAAGATGCCGGGAGAATTGCGGGTTTAGAGGTGTTGCGCATTATTAATGAACCCACTGCCGCCTCTCTTGCTTACGGACTTGACAAGAAAAAGGACGAAAAAATCGCGGTTTACGATTTAGGGGGAGGCACGTTTGATATATCCGTGCTCGAAATTGGCGACGGCGTTTTTGAGGTCAAGGCCACAAATGGCGATACGCATTTGGGCGGCGACGATTGGGATAACAAGATAATGGATTGGATTCTCGACGAGTTCAAGCGCGAGCAAGGGATGGATTTGCGCAAGCAGCCTGACGCCTTGCAACGAATTAAAGAAGAGGCTGAAAAAGCAAAAATTGCCCTCTCCAGTTCCCAACAATACGATATCAACCTGCCGTTTATCACCGCGGATGCGAGCGGACCCAAACATATCAGTTTGAAGTTGACCCGCTCGAAAATGGAGCAACTTTGCGACTCGCTTTTCGAGCGCACGGTCCCCCCCGTGAAAAACTGCTTGAAAGACGCGGACATCGCTGCGGACAAAATTGATGAACTGGTCCTTGTCGGTGGAATGACGCGTATGCCTCGGGTGGTGGAAACCGCGCACAAGCTTGTCAACAAACCACCTCACCAAGGGGTGAATCCGGACGAAGTTGTCGCTGTGGGCGCTGGCATCCAAGGCGGGGTTCTTAAAGGCGAAGTCAAAGATGTTTTGTTGCTCGATGTGACTCCGTTGTCGCTCGGCATTGAAACCCTCGGTGGTGTTTTTACCAAACTCATTGAGCGCAACACCACGATTCCATCGCGCAAATCAGAAATTTTTTCAACGGCTTCAGATAATCAACCCGGCGTGGAAATTCATGTGTTGCAAGGCGAACGTCAATTCTCCAAAGACAACAAAACGATTGGCAAATTTAATCTTACCGATATACCTCCCGCGCCTCGGGGTGTGCCGCAAATCGAAGTCACATTCGATATCGATGCGAACGGGATTTTGCATGTCAGCGCAAAAGACCTCGGCACGGGCAAACAACAGAAAATAACGATTACAGCGAGCAGCGGCTTGTCGAAAGATGAGATCGAGAAGATGCGCAAAGACGCCGAGTTGCACGCCGAGGAAGATAAACAGCAAAAGGAAGAAATTGAAGCGCGCAACGAAGCGGACAGCTCGGTTTATCGCTCGGAAAAAATGTTGAAGGACAATGCCGATAAAATTTCCGGCGACGATAAGACCAAGATTGAAACCGCAGTCAACGAGGTCAAGGAAGCGCTCAAAGGCAGCGACGCCGGCGCGATTAAATCGGCAAGCGAGAAATTGAATGAAGCATGGCAAGCGGTCTCAGCCGACCTTTACAAAGCCGCTTCGGAAAAGGCCAAGGCCGGACAAGCTGGTTCTCAACCGGGCGCTGAGACGGGCGGCCAACCCGGGGCGGAAACAAAATCCGAGGAAGGTCCCATCATTGATGCGGAAGTCGTCGATGAGAAGAAGTAAGTTTCAATCTGATCACTTTTGAATTTCTACATGAAAAAATATTCTGTTTTTCTCAAGGGTGGTTCGGTCGAGCATATTAACGCGACTGATATGCGGGCAGCTTTAAATTCGCTCCGATTTTTTAACGGGAAGAAGTTAGTGGCTATTTTCGAGTTTGCTCAAATTCGAAAAGCGGGCGAGTCCGGATGTTTTCCAGAACAAAATATTGATGCGGACGCGCTTAGTGAAGAACGACTAAACGGATGGTTAGCTCGTATGAAGCCTTCTAACTAAAATTTTCCCGCAGCGCTGTGCTGTGGGATTTGATTCAAAACAAATCAAAAACAACAAAAGAAAAAAACGTATGGCACTAAATGTAAAACCTCTCGGTGATCGGATTCTTGTCGAACCCGCCGAAGAGAAAGAAACAAAAAAAGGCGGCATCATTATTCCTGATACCGCGAAAGAAAAACCAACTGAAAGCATTGTCATCGCCCTCGGCACCGGAAAAACTGACGACAATGGGAAAAAAGTTCCATTCGAAGTCAAAAAAGGCGATCGGGTCCTCGTCAGCAAATACGGCGGCACGGAAATCAAACTCAATGGCAAGGAATACAAAATCATGAACTCCGATGATGTCCTCGCGGTCATCGACTAAATTCAATTCCAAACTTAAAACTTAAAATTCAAAACTGAAAAATTATGGCAGCTAAACAATTAATTTTTGACGAATCAGCTCGTCAATCCCTTCTTAAAGGCGTGGAAAAATTGACCCGCGCGGTCAAGGCCACACTCGGACCCAAAGGTCGCAACGTGGTTCTCGATAAAAAATTCGGTTCACCAACCGTCACCAAAGACGGTGTGACGGTTGCGAAGGAAATCGAACTCGAAGATCCCTACGAAAACATGGGCGCGCAAATGGTTCGCGAAGTCGCGAGCAAAACCAGCGACACCGCTGGCGATGGCACCACGACTGCGACGGTTCTCGCTGAAGCGATTTATCGCGAAGGGCTGAAGAACGTCACCGCTGGCGCAAGCCCGATCAGTTTGCAACGCGGTATCACCAAAGCGGTGGAAGCTGCGGTTGAACATCTCGCGAAAATTGCGAAGAAGGTCAAAGACAAAGAAGAAATCAAACAGGTCGCAACCGTTTCCGCAAACTGGGACACGACGATTGGCGAAATCATCGCCGACGCGATGGACAAAGTTGGCAAAGACGGAACGATCACGGTTGAAGAAGCCAAGTCAATTGAAACGACGCTCGACGTTGTCGAAGGTATGCAATTCGACAAAGGTTATCTCTCTCCGTATTTCGTGACGAACGCGGAATCCATGGAAGTGAAATTGGAAGACGCTTACGTCCTCAATTACGAAAAGAAAATTACCAGCCTCAAAGACCTTCTCCCGATTCTTGAAAAAGTCGCGAAGATCGGCAAGCCGCTGTTGATTATTGCTGAAGACGTGGAAGGCGAAGCGCTCGCGACTCTCGTGGTGAACAAACTCCGCGGCACGTTGAACATCTGCGCTGTCAAAGCTCCCGGTTTCGGCGATCGCCGCAAATCCATGATGGAAGACATCGCTGTGTTGACCGGCGGCAAATGCATCACCGAAGACCTCGGCATCAAGCTCGAATCCATCGGACTCGAAGACCTCGGTCGCGCCAAATCCATCGTCATCGAC
>JBBQRQ010000083.1:0-22062 GCA_038214755.1 Verrucomicrobiota bacterium | reverse complement strand
AGTGTGGTGCCGATTTCAACTCGGCTTATTCGGCTTGGCCCTGCGCTGCCGTGTTGCACTCGGCAGGCCTCTAACTGCCGAGTGCAACTCGGCAGCACACCCCCGCGACAAAAATCAAACTTGCCCACGTCTGGTTCGGCTCAATCCTCGGCGATGACGGCAAGCCTTTCAAAACTCGCTCTGGCGAAGCAGTCAAACTTTCTGCGCTCCTCAATGAAGCGCAAAATCGCGCGCTTAAGATTGTTACTGAAAAAAGTCCCGAATTGGGGGAAGCCGATCGAAATGAAATCGCGCGGGTCGTTGGTATCGGCGCGGTGAAATACTCCGACCTCCAACAAAATCGCCAGAGCGATTACGTTTTCAGTTGGGACAAAATGCTTTCGCTGCAAGGCAACACCGCGCCGTATTTGCAATACGCCTACGCGCGCATCAAAAGTATTTTTCGGAAGGCTGGAGAAACCTCGAACATCGAACATCGAACATCGAACATCGAATTGATTGCGCCGGAAGAAATCGCGCTCGCCAAACAGTTGTTGAATTTTGGGCTGACGCTCGATGCTGTTGCCGAAGATTATCGCCCGAACTTTTTGTGCAGTTATCTTTACGAGCTTGCCGGACACTTCGCGCGCTTTTACGAAAATTGTCCGGTGCTCAAAGCCGAAGAGGCGGAAAGAAATTCCCGACTTGTCCTCTGTGATTTGACCGCGCGCGTTTTAAAACAAGGCCTCCACCTTTTGGGGATCGAAACCGTGGAGCAGATGTAAATTTCTTTTGTAGCGGCGTGTCTATGACCGCCGCTGATTTTTTTTTCGCCTTTGTCTAGCGGCGGTCATAGACGCGCCGCTACAAAGAAATATTAGCCGTTAATAATTTCTCCGCCGTTGGGATGCAGCACTTGTCCGGTCATGTAGGAGGAATCCTGCGACGCCAGAAACACGTAGCACGGAGCGATTTCGGAAGGTTCGCCCGCGCGTCGCAGCGGAACATCGGACCCGAACTTCGCCACGTCTTTCGCCGGAAATGTCGCGGGAATCAAGGGCGTCCAGACCGGGCCGGGGGCGACTCCATTTACGCGGATTTTTTTCTCCGCCAAATTTTCCGAAAGCGAGCGAGTGAAGGCGACGATCGCCCCTTTGGTCGAAGCGTAATCAATGAGATGCCCGCTCCCGCGGTAGGCCGTGACGGAAGTTGTATTGATGATGGCCGCGCCTTCTTTCAAGTAGCGCAACGCCGCCTTGGCAAAAAAGAAATACGAAAAAATATTCGTGCGAAACGTTCGCTCCAATTGTTTCTCGGAAATTTTTTTCAGACTTTCCTGCGGATGTTGTTCAGCGGCGTTGTTGACCAGAATGTCGAGTCGTCCAAATTCTTTCACTGTTTGCGCAACCGCGTTTTTGCAAAATTTTTCACGGCCAATATCTCCTGCCATCAAAAGGCATCGGCGATTTTCCTGCTCAACCAGGCGCGCTGTTTCCTTTGCATCTTTGTGTTCATTCAAATAAACAATCGCCACATTCGCGCCTTCCCGCGCAAACGCGATTGCCACCGCGCGCCCAATTCCGCTGTCGCCGCCGGTGATGAGCGCGACTTTTCCCTCCAACTTGCCCATTCCTTTGGGCAACTCCGGTTTCGATTCCGGCTGCGGCCGCATTTTGTACTCCCGACCCGGCTGCGATTTCTGTTTTTGTTCCGGACGTAATTTTCTTTTTTTGGGTTCTGACATGGCCGTCACGGTTGCTAATTGGAAAAAAAATTTCCATCAGGCAGACAGCGATTTCGGCCTGAGGTGACTGACTGACCGTCCTTGTCCAAAAGAAGGAACGCCGATCTCCCGATCGGCAGTTGGCCGGAAATCGTTTCGCCGATATGGGTAATGACAAGGCCATGTCCCCGCACTCCACAGCGCTGCGCCTGGTATTTCTGCTTGTGTAGAAATGCGATGGGGCGTAGGAAAACTCCATGTCCAAATCCATTTCGCGGGAGAAAAAAGTCATTGTCGTGCAAACAGGAATCAATCGGCGAAAATTTATTTACGCCTCGACTCTCGCTGCGAGCGCGGCCCTGACTGGAAAAATTTACGCCAAACCAAAACTCAAATCGCCCAATGAAAAATTGAACATCGCGGTCATCGGCGTGGGCGGGCGCGGCGCGTCAAATTTAAATGATGTCAGCAGCGAAAACATCGTGGCGCTCTGTGACGTTAGCGAAACCAATCTGGACGCCGCCGCCGTCAAACATCCCAATGCGAAAAAGTTTGTCGATTTCCGAAAACTTTTTGATGAGTTGAACGATTTTGACGCCGTGGTAATCAGCACCACGGAACACACACACGCCTTCGCCACCATGCTCGCGCTCAAAGCCGGCAAACATGTTTATTGCGAGAAGCCGCTGACGCATTCGATTTGGGAAGCACGCATGATTACCGAAGCGGCGAAGAAAGCAAAAGTTGCCACGCAAATGGGCACGCAGATTCATGCGACGAATAATTATCGGCGCGTCGTGGAATTGATTCAGAGCGGCGCGATTGGGCCGGTGCGTGAGGCGCATGTTTGGGTTTCGCGCGCGTGGGGTGATGGAGATCGCCCGAAAGAAACGCCGCCTGTTCCCCCCGGTTTGCACTGGGACCTGTGGATCGGCCCCGCGCCGGAACGTCCGTTTCATCCCGAATACATCGTCCCGCATGGAACACCGCGTTGGTATAAATTTTGGGATTTCGGCGGCGGCACGATGTCCGATTTGGGAGCGCACTACAACGACCTGGCGTTTTGGGCGTTGCAGCTTCGCCATCCGCTGACGGTCGAAGCGGATGGAAGAAAACCAAATCCGGAAACAGCGCCGGCGACGATGAGCGTGACTTACGAATACGGTGCGCGCGGCGAGTTGCCTCCGATAAAACTTTCGTGGTATCAAGGCGACCTCAAGCCGCAAATTTGGAACGAGGGAAAAATTCCCAAGTGGGACAGCGGCCATTTGTTCATCGGCGACAAAGGAATGTTGCTCTCCGATTATGGCAAGCACGTTTTGTTGCCGGAAAATGATTTCAAAGATTTCAAGCCGCCAACGCCGTTCATTCCAGAATCGCTCGGCCACCACGAAGAATGGATTCACGCCTGCAAAACCGGCGCGCCGACTACTTGCCATTTTGATTATTCCGGCGCGCTGACCGAAGCCAATCATCTCGGCAATGTCGCGCATCGTGTTGGAAAAAAAATCGAGTGGGACGCGAAAAATCTGAAAGTGAAAAATGCGCCGGAAGCCGCGCGAATCGTTCGTCGCGAATATCGGCAGGGTTGGAAGCTGGCGTAAAGGATGGGCGAATAATTTGGTTACGAGTTCCTGATACCCCGTAGCCGCCGACGTGAGAACCCAGCAACGGAAAGTTGAGGCGTCGGCACATGAACCGGTCAACTTTGGTAGGGCGCGTCACTCTGTGCGCGCCGTGGCGACGCCAAGCCAAATGCGGCGCGCACGGAGTGACGCGCCCTACCTTGAGGGTTCAGGGATAGGCGGAGCGCGGTTTAAGAACGACCACTCCGCCTCCTTCCTTCGACGGCTAGACGAATCAGTGAAGCCTGATTGAAAGCTCTTGATTCTATTTGGGGGAAAAATAAAAATCCGAATGACCCCACAGACAAGCGAACCGAACCGAGTATTTTATTTTCTTATGAAATTCAAACCAACGCGCGCAAACGGATTCACACTGATTGAACTACTGGTGGTGATTGCCATCATCGCCATTTTGGCGGGATTGCTTTTGCCCGCGCTGGCCAAAGCCAAACAGAAGGCGCACGGCGTTTCTTGTTTGTCCAATCTGCGGCAGTGGGGATTGATCTGGCATTTTTACACCGATGATTTCGGATCGTTCAGCGATGGAGAGCGGGATATTCCCGGCGACCCGGATGCCGCGCGCGGCGAATGGGCGATTGCGCTGACCCGATACTACGATAAAAAACCTTATCTGTTGGTGGACCCGGCGGCGAAACGAAGAAATTCCGGGAGTCAAGGAACCGGCATGGGTGAGCTCCCAGTGGACAGCACGATAGATAGCGCAGCTGCGGATCAGGGCGGGCCGACAACGATGCACCGGTTTGCGGCGGGCGTGACGGACCCGACGACAGGAGGGAGATTATATGCCAGTTACGGAGCGAACGTCTGGATCTACGCGGCCAAGGCGGTGAAGCAGAGTCGCCCGGTGGCAAATTATTTTGGCAATCTGACCAGAGCGAAACATCCCAGTGATACCCCGTTAATGGCCGATGCCATGTGGCGTGGCGGCGGGCCGGATACCACCGGAAATAAATTTACGCCGCCCGCTTTCAACGGGGAATGGAGCGGGAGCGGATACGACTTCAAACACTTTGCCATGAACCGCCACGGGAAAGGATCACAGCTTGTTTTCTTTGATGGTTCGGCTCGTCGCTCGCGGCCTCGCAAACTCTGGTCGCTGGATTGGCATAGAAATTACGACGTTAATTTTGTCAACACGCAGGGGCCGAATTTCTTCCCGGCGTGGATGAAATAATTTCTTTTGGCACGATGGAGGGATGTTCTTCAGCTCGGCCTCTCATGCCGACCCTTCACCCAAACCCGGGACAGACTGCGTCTGCCATTAACCACAAACCCCTCGCAGTTATTCCCATCGAAAAAAAATAAAAGCTTTTCGGATGATCGGGCCGTGGAAGCAGACTGATTCATCGGACAATTTTTCGCCGGGGAAATTCTTCTCGCGCAGCTCCTGGGCTTTTGTATCGTGACGCCTCGATCCACTTAACTTTTCACACCATGGAACCAAAAGCTGACATCGCGCTCATCGGCCTCGCCGTCATGGGGCAAAATCTCATCCTCAACATGAACGATCACGGATTTACCGTCGTCGCCTACAACCGCACCGTTTCCAAAGTGGACGACTTTCTCGCCAACGAAGCGAAGGGCACCAACGTCATCGGCGCGCATTCCATCGAGGAAATGGTCGCGCAACTCAAACGTCCGCGTCGCGTCATGATGCTGGTCAAAGCGGGCAGACCGGTTGATGAATTTATCGAACAACTTCTCCCGCATCTCGAAGCGGGCGACATCATCATCGACGGCGGCAATTCACTTTTCGACGACACGATTCGCCGCACCAAACTGGTCGAGTCGAAAGGTTTGCTTTACGTCGGCACCGGCGTTTCCGGCGGAGAAGAAGGCGCGCGACATGGCCCATCGATCATGCCAGGTGGTTCGCCAGCAGCTTGGCCGCATGTGAAAGATATTTTTCAAAAAATCGCGGCGAAGGTTGATGACGGAACGCCGTGTTGCGATTGGGTTGGCGAAAATGGTTCCGGTCATTACGTGAAAATGGTTCACAACGGAATTGAATACGGCGACATGCAACTTATCGGCGAAGCGTATCAGTTGATGAAGGACGGTCTCGGCATGACGGCGGATGAAATGCACACGGTTTTTGGCGAATGGAACAAAGGCGATTTGGATTCTTACCTGATTGAAATCACTCGCGACATTCTCGCGTTCAAAGATGCGGACGGCCAACCGCTCGTGGACAAGATTCTCGACAAAGCCGGGCAAAAAGGAACGGGCAAATGGACGGTGATTTCTTCGCAGGAACTCGGCATCCCAATCACGTTGATGGCAGAAGCGGTTTATGCGCGCTGCATTTCGGCGCTGAAAGATGAACGCGTCGTCGCGTCGAAAAAATTAAAAGGGCCGAAGCCGAAAATCTCCGGCGACCGCGCCAAGTGGGTCGAGCAAATTCGCCAGGCACTTTACGCCTCGAAAATTATTTCCTACGCGCAAGGCTACATGCTGCTGCGCGCGGCCGCGGCGGAAAACAAATGGAACCTCAACTACGGCGGCATCGCTTTGATGTGGCGCGGCGGCTGTATCATCCGCAGCCGGTTCCTCGGCAAAATCAAAGAAGCGTTTGATCAGGACCCGAAGCTCACGAATTTGTTGCTCGATAAATTTTTCAAGAAAGCGATTAAAGATTCGCAACGCGCCTGGAGAAATGTCGTGGCCATCGCCGCGAAAAAAGGAATTCCAACTCCGGCGTTTTCCACCGCGTTGAATTTTTACGACGCCTATCGCACGGAGCGGTTGCCCGCAAATTTGCTGCAAGCCCAGCGCGATTATTTTGGCGCGCACACTTACGAGCGGGTGGACAAACCGCGTGGAGAATTTTTTCACACCAATTGGACTGGACGCGGCGGAGACGTTTCCTCCACCACTTACAATGCTTAGAGCTTGTCTGAAAAATGTAGCCGCCGACGTGAGGAGAACTCCACGGCGAAGGGCCGAGCATCGCGCCCATGTCGTCCCGGAGCGCGGGCAGCCTTGTCCGCGTGTTCCTTGCGCGCTGGTGGCAACTTGCGGACAAGGCTGTCCGCGCTCCGACGACATGGATAGGCAGATTCGGGCATTGCCTTTCGAGAGAGCGATCCGCCTCGTTACCTCGGCGGCTACAGGATTTCTCCAACCAGTGCGTAGGCGGTGAATTCCTCTTCGCCAAAAAAACAGACGGCGGATTTAGATTCGCCCGCGCCGTTTTTCACGAAGATTCCACCGCACTGGCTTGGGCTGATCGTCGTCGCGATTGTTTTCATCGCCGTCACCGCGCTAACGTGGTTGAAATGGCCGGACATCCTCGTGGACTTTGGGCCGCAGCTTTATGTGCCGTGGAGAATTTCTCTGGGCGATGTTCTTTATCGCGACTTGAAATATTTGCCCGGCGGCCCGTTCTCACAATATTTCAATGCGCTGCTCTTTAAAATTTTCGGCGTCTCCTTTTTAACGCTCGTGCTCACGAACCTGGCGATTGTTGCCGGGATGTTGCTTCTGGTTTATCGCAATTTTCTTCGCGCCTCGGACACGTGGACAGCAACAACTCTTTGTCTTGTCCTTATTATTGTTTTCGCTTTCGGCCAATACACTCAGGTTGGGAACTACACTTATCTTTGCCCTTACTCCCACGAAGTTTTGCACGGACTGGCCCTCTCCATTCTGGCCGTCGTTTTTTTGTCGAAGTGGCTCACGCAAAAAAGAATCGGGTTCGCGCTGGCTGCCGGATTTTGTTGCGGTCTGGTTTTTCTGACCAAGCCAGAAATTTTTCTGGCGCTGGCTCTTTGCGTCGCAGTCGCTTTTGTCCTCAGTGTGTGGAAAACAAATCAACGTTCTTTTTGTCTAAAGTCTTCTGGGGGGTTTTTTCTGGCGGCCCTGACGCCCTTGCTTGGATTTTTCTTTTACTTCCACAGCGTTGAAGATACGCACGGCAGTTGGCGCTCCGTGATGTTCGCCTGGATTCCACTCCTGGAATCACACGTAACCAAAGACGCCTATTACCTCTGGTGTCTGGGTCTCGACGTTCCCGCTTTTCATCTTCGCAAAATGTTTCTCCATTTTATTTCGCTCGTTCTGGTCGTGGCGATTTACTCCGTTTTATTTCGACGCAAAAACAATTCGAGAGGCACACGCATCGTCCTTTATCTTTCGATAGGTATTCTTCTGGTGGCGTCCAGTGGATTTGCCTGGATCGATTGCGGTCGTTCGCTGCCGCTCATCACTCTCGCGCTTGGCTTCACTCTTTTTTTCGTTCCGCGTTCCGAGTTCCCCGTTCCGCGTTCCACGGTGTTCCCTTTGCTCTGGACCATTCTGAGTTTTGGGTTGCTCGCGAAAATGGGATTTTTCACTCGTATTTGGCATTACGGATTCGCGTTGGCCATGCCGGCCGCGATGGGCGCGATTTATTTTTTGGTCTGGCTGTTGCCCAGACGACTCGAAAAATACGGAGTCCACTTTCACACTTTTCGCATCGCATCCTCGCTGGCCTTGCTGGTGGGTGTCCTGCGCCTGGCTACGCAATCGGAATTTCATTACCAGAATAAAAATAGTTTGATCGGAAGTGGGCCTGACCAAATCAAAGTCACCAACCCGACGAAAAGTCCGACTGACGCCGGCATTCGGGACGCCGTCGAATGGATCGAAAAAAATACGTCGCCCGCCGCCACCGTCGCGGTCGTGCCCGAGGGAGCCATCGTCAATTATTTCACTCGTCGAATAAATCCGACGAGTTACCTGGGGTGGAGTCCGCCCGAGATGGAAGTTTTCGGTGAGACGAATATGGTCGCCGCATTTCGCGCGAACATTCCCGATTACATCGTTCTAATTCACCGCGATCACTTTGAATATGGAGTCAACTATTTCGGCAAGGAGCCAAAATTCGGTTACGACTTCATGCAGTGGGTCCGGCAGAATTATGAACCTGTCCTCTTGATCGGCCATGAGCCTCTCCAGGATTTTCGATTTGGAGTAAAAATTTTAAAAGCATTGCCGAGGAAAAATTGAAGGGCTTTGAGCGATCATTCGCAATTCACGATTGGTCTCAAGGCGCAAGGTTCCGGATTAAACGCAAAGGACGCGAAGGTTTACGCAGAGGTCACAGAGGAAGCAGGTAAGACCGCGTTCCAAGATTAATGGTGCAATTGTCGCCGACTGGTAGGGCGCGTCACTCCGTGCAGCGCCGGGGGATTCTGGCAACAAGCGGCGCGCACGGAGTGACGCGCCCTACCTTCGAAGAATCGAGTAACCCTTATTTCTTCTCAACCGCTTTGGGCTTCTCCTCTGTTTTGGAAAGCGGCGGCGCGGAGGCGTTCAATTGATTGAGGACGGAATCCGTGATGTCATTTTCTCCACTGGAATACATCAGCACGGGCGTGTCGTTCCGGCTCATGGCCGCGCTGTCCAGCACCATGGTGTAGCCGGCGGCTTTGGCTTTGCTGGAGATGATGTCACGGATTTCCTGGAGGATCGCATCGCGCTTTCGGCGCATCTTTTCTTCCAGTTTGGCGCGGGAACTTTGCTCGAACCGCGCCACCGTTTGCTCCAGACCCTTCAGTTCCACCAATTGTTTCTCGGCGGATTGTTTACTGCTGGCCCGCTCTTCGGCGGTGATGGCTTGATCGTTTGATTTGTCGATGAGTTTTTTCCAATCCGCTTCGCCTTTTTTGAAATCGGCCAGCATTTCCTGGCGCTGTTTCTCCAAATCGGTGGCTTCATCTTTGATGTTGGCGTCGGCTTGTTTGGTTTTGTAGTAACTATCGAAAACTTTTTTTAAATCGATCAGGGCAATTTTCGGTTGGGCGTGGGCCGCGCAAATGAAAAGAGAAAAGATTCCGATGGCCGCAACTGTTTTTCTAAATATTGGTTTCATGTTCATAAATTAAAATCTGCTTTGAAATCCGACTCCGAAATTAAATCTCCCTTTGTCGCTCAAGTTTTTGTCATGCGTCAACGGGAAACCGTAATCCAACCGCAACGGACCGAGCAACGGAATGTTTATCCGCATACCGATCCCCCAGTTGTCGTTGTAAATCCCGCGGCCGTCCGAATTCAAACTGAAGGGCTGCCGGTAAACATTGCCAATGTCATAGAACATCGCGAAGCGCAATCGTTCAATAATGGGAATGCTGTATTCGACCGAGCCAAACCAAAAAGTATTTCCGCCGAGCGGCTCATCGAATTGGTCGTGTGGGCCAACATCGCGGTAACGATAGCCGCGCAACGAGTAAAGTCCGCCCAAAAACCAACGATCAAAAATCGGCACGCGATCCCGGCCGCGATCTCCGTTTCCGTAACTATTGACCACTCCCCCCTGCCCGCCCACTTCCCAAATATGGCCTGCGAAAAATCCTGGGAAATACCAAACGCTCTTCGCTTCGATTTTGTAAAAGTCCGTGTCCGCGCCGAGAGGTCCGCCCGCTAATTCGCCGGAAAGTTCGGTGCGCTGACCGCGGCTCGCCAGCAGCGTGTCGTTGCGAGTGTCGTAAGCGATGGAACTGCCGAATTTAGAAACCAGTCTCCGTCCATTTTCATTGAAGATGTCCTGCGAAATATTGGCGGCGTTGGTGGTGGGAACCCCGTTGGTTCCAACCCGCACGATGTCGTTGGTGTGTCGCGAAGAATCGATTGCCACATTGATGCTTTCCAACGTGTAAGAAACCCGGCCAATGAGCAATTCGGTGCCGAGCGCCTTCGACAAACTCAACGTCCCGCCGGTGTGGGTTTCTTCGTAAAGATCACTCAAGAAACCCAGGTCGCGGTGATACAAATCAACTCCAAACTGGAGCTTGCGGTTCAAAAACCACGGCTCGATGAAAGTGAGTTGATAATCCTGCCGCTTGGTTCCGAGTTGCGCGCGCACGCGAAATTTTTGTCCAGCGCCAGTAAAGGTCGGTGGCTTGAACAAATCAAAATTTTCCTGCGACACTTCCACAAACCCAACGATGCTATCGACTGAGCTGAGACCTGCGCCGACGGTGAAGTTGCCGGTGTTTTTTTCTTCGACACCAATCACCAGATTTTTCCGATTCGGCACATCGGTCTCTTCGGATTGCGTGTCCACCTTCTCGAAGTAGCGCAAACCTTCCAGACGCTCCTTGCTTAATTTTACGCGCACCATGTCATAGACTTCGCCCGGAGAAACCGCCAGCTCGCGTCGAATCACTTTGTCTTTGGTTTTCTCGTTTCCTTTGATCTCAATTTTTTCGATGAACGATTTTGTGCCCT
This sequence comes from Verrucomicrobiota bacterium, assembly GCA_038214755.1. GTDB lineage: Bacteria > Verrucomicrobiota > Verrucomicrobiia > Limisphaerales > CANJXF01 > CANJXF01. The sequence goes on along the minus strand of JBBQRQ010000083.1, from coordinate 11,505 downwards.
CGTCAATTTCGTATGCCAAATCCATCGTGCCGGTTTGGGTGTTGGCGTTTTTGATCTGGAAAACCTTTACGTCGATATATCCCTTGGCTCCGTAAAAATCCTGGACGGCCTCTTTATCTTTTTGCAGACCTTTCGGTGTGAAAATTTTTCCAACGGTCATCTCCACCTTTCTGGTTTTGCCCGCGACGCGAATTCCCCGGTAAATTTCCTCCGTCGGAAAAAGGGCGTTGCCCTTGAACGTGATGTTGCCAACTTTGTAGCGCCTGCCTTCCGAAATAATGAAACGAAGAATGAGCCGGCTCGGTGAGACGTAATCGAACTGCACATCTTTGATTTCGAAATCGATGTAACCTTCGTTTTGGTAAAACTCGATCAGCTTGTCTTCGTCGTCTTCGAATTGTTCGTCTTTGAAATTGGCGCGCCCCGTCAGCCACGAAAAAATCCAAAGCCGTTTTGTCTTCAAAACTTTCCGCAGCCTCTTCTCCTTAAATGCGCTGGCGCCGACGAATTGGATGTCTTTGATTCGCACTCGCGGACTCTCGTTAACCTCAAATGTCACGGTCGCGCGTCCAGTAAGTTCGTAAGGAGCGATGACGGGCTTGACTGTCGTCTTTTGGTAGCCGGTCTTTTGATACGCCTTCTGCATCTCCTCCGCGTCAGAAAAAAGTTTTCGCTCGTCCAAAGGCTGACCGACTTTTGCGGTCAATTTCTTTTTCAACTTCCGATTGCTGAATTTTTTGTTGCCGCTGAATTTGATGTCGGTCAAAAGCAACTTGTCATACATGAGGTAGGTCAACGCGACTTTGTCACCGACAACATCTTCTGAAACGCGGATGGTGCTGAAAAATCCCGTCGCGTAAAGATTGCGGATATCGTCGTCGATGCTGGCGCGCAAATAAGGATCGCCTTCTTTGACGCGAATATTGGCGCGGATCAACGCATCGCTGACCGAAGGCGGCCCGACGTGTTTGATTTCAATCTTGGAAATGGTCAGAGAGGTTTGCGCGCGACCCGAGGAAAGCGATACGAAAAGGCAAATGAGCCAGGCAAAACGTAACGAGAATTTTGTCATTTAATTTTCACCCGGCACATCATCGGCGCTGACTTTGGCGGCGCTCTCGAACCGCGTATAATTTTTCAAAAAAGTCAAATTCACATCGCCGGTCGGGCCGTTTCTCTGTTTGGCGATTAATAAATTTACCGGCACCGCCAATTGCTCCTGTCCACCCTCGTCTTCATCGCCACTGCTCGGTTTGTAGAGCAAGCCCACCAAATCCGCGTCCTGCTCAATCGCTCCCGACTCGCGCAAATCCGAAAGACGGGGTTTGCGATTTTTATCTTTCTCCATCTCGCGATTCAACTGGCTCAACACGAGGATCGGCACGTTCAATTCTTTGGCCAGCGCCTTGATCCCGTTGGAAATATCCGCGATTTCCTGCTGCCGATTATCGGCGCGGCGCGAAGTAGAATGGAGCAGTTGGAGGTAGTCAATTACAAAGAGCTTGATCTCATGCTGGCTGTGCATGCGACGCGCCTTGGCCCGCAATTGCAAAATGGAAAGACCAGGAGTGTCGTCGATGAACAGCGGCGAGCCGGCGAGCTTTCCGGCTGAACCAGTCAATTTTGGAAAATCGCGCTCCGCCAAAAATCCTTCGCGAATGTCACGCAGGTTCACGCGCGAACGCGAACACAACATTCGCAGCACCAGAGCTTCCGCGCTCATTTCCAAACTGAAAACACCGACCGGAATTTTTTGCTCGCACGCCGCATGTTCGGCAATATTCATAGCCAAGGAAGTTTTTCCCATTGACGGCCGCGCCGCGATCACGATCATTTCTCCGCCGTGCAAACCGGTCGTCATTCTGTCCAAATCCAAAAATCCCGTGGAGATGCCCGTGAGCATTCCCTGGTTTTGATGCATCTCCTCGATTTGCCCGATGGCGGTATTGACCAGGTCTTTGATTTTCATCGAGCGCTCCTCCACGCGCTCTTCGCTGATCCGCAAAATATTCGTCTCCACTTCATCGAGCAGCGAATCCACTTCGCCTTCGTGCTCGTAAACGCGGCCCACCACGTCCGAACAAGTCCGAATCATTTTCCGCAAAATATATTTCTCCCAAAGAATCTGGGCGTAGGAACCGAGATGCCCCGCTGTCCCCGCTTTGTCGGGCAAGGAGGTCAGATAAGCGAAACCGCCAATCGACTCGAGTTGCTGCTTGTTCTTGAGTTCCTGCTGGAGAGTGATGAGGTCGATGGGCTGTTTGGCGTCATACATATCGCAACACACCTGAAAAATCGCCTGATGGCGCAGGTCATAAAAAACTTCCGCGCCGCATTTAAATTTCTCAATGCACTCGCCCATGTTGTCGTTGGGCGAAAGAAAAATCGCGCCGAGCACGCCCTGCTCCGCTTCGATTGAGTGTGGGGGCAAACGGTCCGTGCGCGTTGGCTCCGAGGAAATTTTTTTGCGCCGCGTCTTTTTTAAATCAGCGGACGACCCGCCGTTTTCTGGATGAATGGAATCAATCATTGGACGGAAGAGAAAAACTGATTTTGACCGGCGCGACAAATTAAAGTTAAAAAATCATGCTCACATGTTGTGCACAAGACGAAAACAATTTCTCATCCGCTTTCTCTTTTGTTTGTTTGCCGAAGACACCGGCATTTTCGAGCGCGAAACTCACCCATCTCTTCGATATCCTCAAAGTCGTCCGCTTACTTTTCCTCGACGATCTTCGTGCTGAGTTCCGCAAGACTGAATGTATTAAGCGTTTCAAGTTGCCGGGAAAGGTCGGACTCACTTACGTTTAATCGTCCTGATGATTTCCAAAGAAAACCAAAAACCCAACGGCGTGCCGGTGAATTTAGTTCACTCGACAGAACGGGGAGAAATATGTCTTGGTGACTCACTTGACTTACTTGCGAACCGCGCTTTTAAAAACGAGGAGTGCGCACTTTTGTGCTGAAACTTCATAGCAGTTCACTTCGGAATGGGCTGAAAGAAGTATTAAATTCAGTCAACCGGGAACTTGTAATCGCTTCGCCTTACATCAAAACCGCAGAAGCGGAATGGGTCTGTGACGAACTCGAACGAAGAATACCAACCTCGTCCATTAGTTTGCAGCTGCTGACGGATGTTCGTAGCGCCAATGTTCTCAGCGGTTCGTTGGATATGGAGGCGCTGAACACCTTTAACAGGCGGATTCCTGCTACCGTCGTTGTCAACTTGCCCCGCCTGCACGCAAAGGTATATGTCGCTGACCACACTTGCGCTTTAGTTACGTCCGCGAACCTCACGCCTTCCGGCATGGATTTCAATTTTGAATTTGGCGTTGAGTTTCACGATTCAGAGTTTGTGGGAAGCGTTCGAAAAGATTTGGAATCTTATTCACGTCTCGGGAATATTCTCAATCGGCAATGCCTGCTCGAATTACAAACAGTAGCAGACGAACTTAGTGAAGAGTTTCAGAAAGTCCAAAAGTCTGCTGCATCTAGTCTGAAGCGCCGCTTTTCGGAAAAGCTCCGAGCCGCCAATTATGAGTTCCTTCGAGCTCAAGTTGGGACACGTTCGGCTCACAGCCTTTTCTCCGAAGCCATCCTATATGTGCTGGCTGCAAGCCCATTGTCCACAGTAGAACTCCACCCTAAAGTTCAGAAAATCCTGCCAGATCTTTGTAACGATTCAGTTGAGTTGGTCATAAATGGTCAACACTTCGGCAAGCGCTGGAAGCACTCTGTTCGGAATGCTCAGCAGTTCTTGAAAAGAAGCGGTCAAATTGTTTTCGACGGGAGCCGGTGGTCTCTCTCGCCCTGCTAGGAATGCACTCCCGAACTTGCAAAGTTTCGGAACTGCCAGAGGACTTACAAGTCTTGGTTTCGGACCTTATTGAAGATGCACTGGGAGTAGAGTGTTTGGAGCGGTTGAAATCGCATCGCTTTCAAATTCGCTGCGTCCCAGTAGCGGCATTTCCGAATGCGAGAATGTGGACTGACTATCGCAATAGTGCATATTCAGAGGCGATGGTCGGCCAACAAGTCCCGCCGATTATCATTTGCGGCGACCAATGGCTTGATGGGAGAAATCGAGTTTGGGCAGCCCGGCGCAGTGGAAAATCAATGATGGAATGCATCGATCTTTCTGAAATCGGAGTGAAGGTTCGCTTTGGATTGATTGGCAAACTGAAGAAGGAAAAGTTGCAGGGTTCGACGTAACAAAGCACCGCACTTTTGGCAGTTCTCCCTCTGCCCAAATTCGGCGTGAAACTTTGGAGCACGCAAAGAAGACAGATTTCTATCCCCAAACTCGACAGAATAACGAGATTACCATCGGCTTTCGCCCCGAGTTTTTTGCAACCTACGTCAACGAACTCGAAGCACTTCACGGCACTGCACAGCATCCGCAAGACCTGATTGCCGTAACGCAAATCGCTGACATGAACGCGACGAACATCCGTGATATTCCGGCTGGTCCACGACGAACAGTGGTCGAGCAAATTCAACGAAAGGTTCGTGACGCACGTTTTCGAAAGAATGTTCTTGCCGCATACGCCCACCGTTGTGCAGCAAGCGACCTACAGTTAGACCTTTTAGACGCATCTCACATTATTCCGGTCGAGCATGACCGAGGAACGGATGAAACAAAAAACGGTTTATGTCTTAGCGCGCTTCATCACCGCGCATTCGACCATGGGTTACTCGGCATCAAACGCAATTATTCAATTGTTTTCCACGAAGAGAACTTCACGAAATTACGAGCCATCGGTTGGGATGGCGGTGAGAATTCATTTCGAAAAGGTTGTCGCGATGCAATCAATCTTCCTGCGCGTCGTGAGTTTTATCCCGAGCCCGACTATTTGGTATTCGGTCAAGTCCTCAGAGGTTGGAATCCGCGACAACTTTCGTGACCGTTTACAACAATTATCCGTGGTCGCCGAACGTGAGCGAGAAGCAGCGCGCCGCCGTGGAAGAAAAAGCGCAAGCCGTGCTCGACGCGCGCCAGGAATTTCCCGACGCAGCCCTCGCCAGCCATTTTCATCTGACCGCGAGCGCGTCGAATTCCTTTTCTCGCTCTACGAAAAACTCACCGCTCCGCTGTTGCCTGTGACCAAATCACGTCGAAAGAGAATGCGGTGATCCGAATTGTTGAAATAATAACTCGGACTGAACAGGGGATGACGAAACCATTTCTCTGTCGCGGCGATAATGGCCTGCAATATTTTGTCACCGGTCATCTCCCTGCGAAAGCCAGGAGTTTTTTTTGAAACAAGAATTTTGGCGAGGGAATGGACCATCTGGCTGCCTCCAAGTTCCTTTTTGACCCCCGTTGAACATCGAAGATCAACATCAAGTTAAAATAACAAACTCACTTCGCACCCGCCGGAGGCAGATGCTACCCATCGAAATGGATTGATTGATGATCCAGTAATAGGTAATATTTTTCTCTCGAATGATACGTTCCTACTCTTTGTTTTTGGTTCTATTTCTGGCTATCTCTTCCTACGCTGGGACTTATGTCCAGTTCCGCACCATCTATGGCGACATTGATGTTGAGTTATACGATCAGGACAAGCCGGTGACAGTGCAGAATTTCCTTCGCTATGTGAAAACCGGTTCTTATCGCGACATGTTTTTCCATCGCTGCGTTCCCAATTTCGTCGTGCAAGGAGGAGGTTATTTCACGACTAATCGAAGTGCCACCGTTCCTTTCAACGAATACTTTGCCGTGAACAATTTTGGAACCATTAGCAACGAATTCGGAATTGGCCGCCGACTCAGCAATGTATTCGGGACTCTCGCCATGGCAAAAATGGGTGGAGACACTAACTCAGCTTCCTCGCAGTGGTATTTTAACACGACCAACAATACCTTTCTCGATGCGAACGATACCAACAACTTGTTTGTCGTCTTTGGCAAACTGCTTCGTGGCACAAACGTCCTGAATGGATTCAACGCGCGATCTTACGGCAACGGCCTGGTCAATCTGGGCGGGGCGTTTAATTCTTTACCCGTCAATTACGCCGGGAACTTCTATCCCAATTACAACGAGCTTATCTACGTGGACATCTCTCTCTTGAATGTTCAAGTCAGACTGACCAATTCGCTCCGAGAAATTTCCTGGAACAGTGTCAGCGGGAAAACCAACCGGGTCGAATTCACCACGAATTTTCCTCCGATCTGGCAGCCTCTCGCGTCCACCAATGGGACCGGCGGAACGATCAAAATCATCGATGGCAACACGAATAACCTGCAACGTTTTTACAGGGTAACTGTTTTGTTTGATGGATAGAGGCGTCTTCTTACAACTTTCAAAATTGGTTGCGCGTAAGGATTGACGGAAAGGACTCAGGATAAACTTCCGGGTAGTTTTTCGTTTAAACTAAAGATCGAGGAAAGCGCGATGACTCACAAAGAGTTTAATCAAATGGTCTCTGCGATCTGTCAGGAAATTTATAGGACGACGGCAACCGACCCACTCGACTACGGAATTGGCCGCGCACGATTCGAAGAATGGAAACTGCGACGGTTGATCTTGCTGGCCGAGCAGGCTGTCCCCTCCAGGATTGGAAAACAAAAAGCAGCTCATTGGCGCAAACAATGGCAGCGAGTTCATCGCATCAGAACCAGACTGGAAGAGCGGAAAATTGCCGCGCGAATTTTAACTGTCGCACGAAATCAGACCCAACCGCCCGACTCGTGGCCATTGATGGCTTCTCAACCTCTGGAATGTTGGCGGCCCAGCGGACCCGGTTGACAGGTTCATCCCGTTCACCTTTACCCGTATCGCCCCGATGAGAAAATTGGAAAACGGGAAAGTCTCATTCCCTTTCTCCCTTTCTCCCTTTTGCAATCTTCCTGCACTTACTATCCATTGAAACTTTCACCGGCTCATGCATACTTTCGCAATGAATTTTGGAAATCCGATTTTATTGGGCATCATTGGAAGCGTCCTTTTGGTTCTCGTGGTATGGATAGGTGTCTCTTTCTTTTCGCCGGAAGCCAAACTCGATCGAAGACGCCGCAAGAGCAACGCAAAGGTGATCCACAAAGCAGCGCGACCCACCGTAAAATTCAGTGTTAAAACCGGCGAGGGAAAATCGCAACATAAATCCCAGCCGTAACTATTCAGTAGAGAAGGTTACTCGCCCTCACCCTAACCTGCCAAAGTCGAAACGCTTACGAGCATTCTCCGCGCAGGCACTAACGGTAAGTTTATTTCAGGTAAAACCCGTAAAGCAATTACGTCCACCTCGCCTTAAGTTAGAGCGAAAGGAAAAATTGGTATGGTTATAATTTTCCCCATAACTTATCTGGTCGTCAGCTTGTGCTTTATTTTTTCAGTTGCGTTTGTTGCGAGTCGCACGGCTGTAGTCGCTTGGCAGGGTGAGGGGAGCAGAAACGATCAGTTGATCAGGTTGATGCTCGAAAATGAATTACGATTCAGACCTTCTCTAACCTGGGTACGACCACTAATAGAGTGTGGGTCTGAGGTCGCTCCGGCTTGATTCCAAGAGACGTGGAGGAGAAATGGAAGTGGAAGCTCTGTCAAACGGTCGGGCCAACCGATTCGTATTCTCAAAACAAATTCTGAAAGACCAATCGGAAGAAGAAGTTCCCTCGGTCGCCCGCCGTCGGTCCTTGCACGGTCCGCATGTATCCCAGTTCGAACTTCGCTGTGACCAACGTGAGTTGAATCCCACCACCCGCCGCGAGCCAAGTGGGATTACTTCCCGCGCCGGCCAACCCTCCGGCATCGAACATCAGTAACGGCTTGAGCGAATAAAGATTCGCTTCATCAATGACAAACTCCGTTGCTGGACGTATCTCATCGAGCGTGCGGTCGGCTTCCTTTATCGCTTCCTCTCGCGACATGCCTTGCTGCTTCAGCGCGGAAATAAGGAAACTCCGTCCGGAAACGTTGATGCCATTTTTCAATCTCCGCCGCACTTCATCTTCATCCGGGATCAATGGCCAGGATAACCTTCGGATAGGCAACGTAAGATTCATGTTCAAATGCCAGAAAGCATTGCCGCCTCGCTTCGCTCCAACGCCACTGCCGACCGCCTCTCCCTGTCCGAAGCTCCGAATCAGAGGGCCTGTCGGTGGGTTGAGCAGACCAGCCTCAGACACGCCATCATAAAGAAATTGACTGGATGAGTTACCGCCAAAGTAACGGCGGCTGGTTGGAGCCTCCCCCCACAAACGCCCGCCACCTCCGAGTAGTTCCACTCCTATCGTCTGGTTCGGCGAGACAGGTAACTCTCGAGCATAACCTATCCGCCCCACCAGTCGTTGGTGGAAGCCAATACCTTTATCAGTCCAACCGTTGTCCTCCCACACTGCTGCCCGGAGAAAACCACCGATAGGTTGAGGTAATAGAGATTCAATGAGAACCCGATTGGGTTGAACTTCGGTATCGGTCTGAAAACGATTCGTAGTTCCTTTCAGCAAGTCCTTCGCATGACGGTAACCCGCGTTAAAGGTCAATCGAGTATGGGCTGCGAAATGGAACGTGGCGCCCCCGTTCGCGCCGATGGTTTGGTTCCTATGATTTTGTCGAGCCAGTGGTTCGGTCGCTCCATCGTAATCAGCTTGAAAGGATAGGTCCTGGAGTAACTGTCCGATTCGCCTGTAGGAGTAGGCAAGCCCGGCATTGGCGCGATAAAAGTTCTCCAGGGATTTGGAACCAGTGAACCGCGCGTCGAGATGGTCTGGGTTATCGTGCTGAGGTAACCTGCCCTTGAAGGTGTCTGGCAAAGTAAGAAGGTCATCGTGAAACCCGCCGGTCAATGCTGCGCCAAAGGCTCGATCATAGGTCAAGCCAATGACAGGATTCAGCGCGAGCAGCGGCGCAGGCACTGCTTCGTAGAGTGTCGCCGCAGCAGAGCGAGGGACAGGCAGGACATTGTCACCGATCCTGGCAAACGACAGACGCACGCGAAGCACGCGAAAGGTCAGCGCGACCGTATGAGATGCCTCGTCTTTAGCCTCAAGAACATCGACGTAAAGAACACCCGCTTCACCCGCCTGGTTGAGCAAGTAGGATTGCGACTGTTCGCTATCGAAGGCTGCGCGAATAGCGGCGAATACTTCCGATTGTTTTTCGGGCGTCCACAAGTCTCCGTTTCGCAACGGCACCGACAGCCTGCCGCCCCAACGGCTCTTGATTTGAAAGTTCGTGACCCGATAGGCATTGGTGAAGGAAGAGGCGACTTGTTGACGGGAGGAGTCTATGTCCAGGTTGTCCCGCGCGAAGACTTGCTTATCCAGCAAAGTAAAAGTAACAACGATTGCTAAAACCCCGCAGCGCAAATTCATTGGATTCAACGTTCAACGTTCAACGTTCAACGTTCAACGTTCGATGTTCGATGTTCGATGTTCGATGTTCGATGTTCGATGTTCCCCGCCCAAACCAATTAGACCTCAACCGCCGTCACCGCCGTCTGCATCGCTTTATGAATGCGTTTCTTTTGTTTCTCCGTAGGTTTCGGCACCCCTTCGATTTCTTTGACCGCGGGATGGACATCGTTGACCATTACATCGGACTGAGCTTCAGTGATCCCTTCATCCGCCATCTTCTGAATGGCCTTCTGTTCGACGGGAACTCCCGCGGTAAATGAGACGTGAACAATCTGGACTTCCTTTCCGCCGATAATTTTGTAGAGGTCAAAGACTAACTTCCAAATAGGATCGGCTTGAGGTGTGCAGGTTCGTTCGACCACCACTCTGAATTTGTAGCCACTCTCCGGACTGAAAACCATCACCTCGATCAGAAATGGTTTGCAGACCTTCTCTCCAATAGGAACGATGCTGGTAGTTGATTTTGGCATAAGAATTTTGTGTTTTGTTTTGTCTGATTCGTGAGGCAAGCGACGCGATAAAATAACGATTTACCTATGGTGTCAATGGGGATTTTTCACCCGCTTCCGCAGGGCGCATCTTGCGAGTGTGTTGCCAGATCGAGACGGCACGGACGGAGCGCGGCGTTTACGCCGCTTCAACGCTTGCGCTTCAGGTTGTTTGGGATTCATTTCTGCGCTCGTGAGTCGAAGCGGCGTGAACGCCGCGCTCCGTTTTATAAATCTGATTGAAATCAAAAACTTTCATGTTCATTGCCGGAGAAAGCAGCGGCGACATGCTGGCGGCGGAGTTGGTCGAGGCTTTGCGTTCGCTCGCTTCGCAATTTGCAATCTCGAAGTTAACTTTCTTCGGCGCAGGCGGGACAAAAATGGCGGCGGCTGGAGTCGAACTCGCCATTGATATGACGGCGCATTCCGTCATCGGTCTGATTGAAGTGTTGAAAAATTATTCTCATTTCAAAAAACTTTTCGACCAACTCCTTGAACTCGCCATTGAGCGCAAACCTGACGTGATTGTTTGCGTCGATTTCTCCGGGTTCAATCGCCGCTTCGCTCACGCCATAAAAAAATTTGTCCGCGCTCAACGTGGCGAAGGCGGAAAATGGAATCCAAAAATCGTCCAGTACGTGTCGCCGCAGGTCTGGGCCTCACGCCCGCTGCGCGCGGAAAAAATGGCGCGCGATATCGATCTGCTCCTCTGCATTTTTCCTTTTGAAAAAGATTGGTATGCCACGCGCACGCCCAATCTCCGCGTCGAGTTTGTCGGCCATCCGATCGTCGGCCGATATGCTGGTCAAAGTTCAAGGTTCAAAGTTCAAAGTTCAAAGTTCGAAGTCCACACTCCAACGCCGCTGGTCCTTTTGCTTCCGGGCAGCCGCGTGGGAGAATTGAAACGGCATTTGCCCGTGATGCTGGGCGCGATGAAAAAAATTTCTGCACAACAAACAGCGCAATTCAAAATGATTTTGCCTGATGAAAATTTAAAACAACTGGCGGAGAGAACATTCACGCGTAAGCCTGATTTGGAAATTCAAATTGGAGGATTGGCCGACGCCCTGTCGCAGGCGACGTTGGCGATCGCTTCGACCGGGACAGTGACGATGGAATGCGCTTACTTCGGAGTGCCGACGATTGCCCTCTATAAAACTTCGTGGAGCACTTATCAAATTGCCCGGCGCATCGTGCGGGTGAAATTTTTGGCCATGCCGAATTTGCTGGCTAACGAAATGATTTTTCCAGAATTCATCCAACACCAAGCGACGCCGGAAAACATTTCGCGCGTAGCAATTGATTTTCTCACCCATGCCGAACGTCGCGCCGCCGTAAAAAATAAATTGGCGAAAGTGATCGACTCGCTCGGCGGCCCGCGCGCCAGTCAACGGGCAGCGCAAGCGATTTTAAGTTTGTAGCGTCGGTATCCTTGGCCGCCAAGGTCACAATCGACAGGAGTTACACAATTCACAAAACTGATTTTCATCGTTGTAATTTAATTCTCTGAATTTGTTGTTTCGCGACGTGTTCAGAGTGGCGATGAGCTGGCCTGAAGGAGCGCGGGCTTCAGTCCGCTTCGAGGTGAGATACGATTTAGTGTCCGGTGATTGCAAGGCGTCCTTCAGTCGAAGCGGAATAAATTCCGCGCTCCTATTTA
>JBBQRQ010000082.1:0-22483 GCA_038214755.1 Verrucomicrobiota bacterium | reverse complement strand
GCAACCAGCAGGCGTTTGGCGTGCAGTTCGTCTGTCGCGGCGCGTCTATGACCGCCGCTGAAATTTAGAAGCGGTTTCATAAGTCGTAGCCGCCGACGTGAGGAGGCGGATGGTTGCCGGAATCCGCCTCCTCACGTCGGCGGCTACGTGTGCGACTGGAATCGTAAAACCAGTTGAAATAAATGCGGCGGTCACAGACGCGCCGCTACAAAATTAAATGAGAATTATTTTAGTCACCGGAGCGAATGGCGGATTGGGTCAAGCCATCGCGAAAACTTTTTTAAACGAACATTCTGAAAACTTTGTTTGGCTTGGAATCCATTCGCAACGCGATCAGGCGGAGAAATTAGAAACGGAATTCGCCAAACGTTGCGCCTGCGTTGACCTCGACGTGACACAACCGGCTTCATGGAAAAACGCCGTTGCGCAAATAGCGGCGAAACATCAGCGGCTCGATGTGCTCGTGAACAACGCGGGCAAGCATCGCGACGGACTTCTCGCAACGATGCCGCCCAGCGCGTGGCAGGAAATTCTTTCGATCAATCTCGACGCCGTTTTCCACGGATGCCAAGCCGTTTTGCCGACCATGATTTCGCAGCGCAGTGGTCGCATCGTGAACGTTTCTTCGTTGAGCGCATTACTGTCGCCCGCTGGCCAGGCGAATTATGCGGCGGCCAAAGCGGGTGTTGTCGCACTGACCCAATCGCTCGCCAAAGAAGTCGCGCGAATTGGAATCACCGTGAATGTCGTCTGTCCCGGCTACGTTGAAACCGAAGCGCTGGCCGGAATCAGCGACGAGGAAAAAAAAGTTTTGGCCGCGAGAATTCCGATGCGCCGTTTCGCGCGTCCCGAAGAAGTCGCTGCGGCGATTCGTTTTCTAGCTTGTGCCGAGGCCAGCTACATTACAGGCTCCGCGCTCAAAATTGATGGCGGCATTTTATGAACAGGAATCAGAATTCAGGAGTCAGGAGAAACAGAACGTGCGCTTGGCAATTCTTTGAGTCTTAAGTCTGAACTCCAAACTCCGAACTCCGAAATCCTGAATTCTCTTTCCCATGCAAGACGCGAACGAATTAAGACAGCAGATTAAAAACATCATGGTCGAAAATCTCATGCTGCAAATCACCGCGGCGGAAATCGGCGATGACCAATTGCTTTTTGGTCCCGGCAGTCTGGGTCTTGATTCCGTGGATGCCTTGCAACTCGTCGTTGCGCTCGACAAAAATTTTGGTTTGAAAATCGCCGATCCCGGCGCAGCCAAAGAGATTCTTCAAAGCGTGAACACCATTGCGGAAGCGGTGCAGAAAAAGCAGTGACGGAATGCTATCTCGCCCTGAAACAACGATACATTGGCAGTCCTCAACGGTGAACATTTTCCAGGGCTGAAGAACTTTCTCCCTCCCTCATGAACCGACCGGCAGAAATTCAGACAACCTTTTGTTGCATATGCAACAAAAGGTTGTCCTTACCGGTTCACGGATTCAATGCGCGAAAACAAAATTCGGGGAAATCTCTCCTCAGAGAAGCGGGCCGGGGTGAGGTCGAACGTTTCTTTTGACTGAATGATTCCCGCTTAACTATGTCTTCCATCCTACGACGCCGGAAATGAGGACGTTGACTCCCATATCAAGCACTGCCAGCACGTAGAGAATGATCGCCACCTTGAAGGCCAGCCGCCGCAGCCTCGCCTCATCCAGCACCAGGACAAGAGCCGTGACTCCTATGGATTGGATCATCAACGCGGTATCGAGCATGGACCACAACTTGAAGTGGAAGCCGCCGGTAAACACAGAAACCACGAGGAAAAAAAATTGAATACCCAGGAAGAGTTTCACGCGTGTTACTTCGTCAACCATGGGAGGATCGAACTTTTGTTCGGTGTTCATAAAAATATTAGAATTTAATCGGCTTGGGATATTCTTTGCGCAGCTTGGGAATCTTCAACCCCTTTACCGGACAGGCTAATAGCAAATCCACCAAACCGGCATTGCGCCGTTTTTTTCGGATCAAGATTCCCTCCGCGCGCTCCTCGATTTCCACCTCGTCTCCCGGTCGCAGGTTTTTCCGTTCCCGAAATTCGAGGGGAATTGCAACGTGTCCTTTGGTGGTCATCATGGTAGTCATCGTGAGGAAAATTAGCTGGCGCGCGGGAAATCGCAAAACGAAAATCGGGAATTTAATTTGTCGGGCATAGAATTTTCCCTTTCCATTTCGGCATGACAGATCGTCCATACGACGCGGTGATTATTGGCGGCGGGCCGGGCGGGAGCAGCGCGGCGACTTATCTGGCGCGCGCGGGCAAGCGTGTGCTCGTCCTGGAGAAAGAACATTTCCCGCGCTTCCACATCGGCGAATCGCTGTTGCCCTACAATCGAAAAATTTTTGAGGAGATGGGCGTTTTGCCGGCGTTGGAGGCGGCGGGTTTCCCAAAAAAATTCGGCGCGCAGTTTCATTTGGGCAATGGGCGCAAGACGATCAAGCTGGTTTTTCGCCAAGGTATTTTCACGCGCGAACCGCAGGCCTTTCAAGTTGAGCGATCCAAGTTCGACCACATTTTGCTCCAGCACACGCAATCGAGCGGAGCGGAAGTGCGCGAAGGTTGGACGGTCACAGGATTTTCTTCCGATGAAAACGGAGTCACCGTCGAAGCGCGCCATGAGTCGGATAAAACAGAATCCTTGCGCGCGAAATTTTTGCTCGATGCCAGCGGGCGAGGCAACATGACGGGTAATCAGCAAGGCTTGCGCGTCATTCATCCATCGCTGAAAAAGCTGGCGGTGTTCGGACACTTCAATGGGGTGGGCCTCGACGCTGGTGAAAAAGCCGGTGACACCGTCATCGTTCGCCTAAAAAATAAATGGTTCTGGCTGATTCCGCTCTCGTCGGAAAAAGTCAGCGTCGGTTGCGTGATGGACCAGGAAGAATTCGCCGCCGCCAAAAAAAATCCCGGCGAAATTTTCGAGGAGATTTGGAAATCCAGTCCGGTGATGCGCGAACGAATGCAAAACTCAGAGGTGGTGGGAACCATTCAGGTCACGAGCGATTTTTCCTATTACAATCGCCGGTTGGTCGGGCCGCGTCTCCTGCGCATTGGCGACGCCGCCGGATTCATGGATCCGATTTTTTCCGCCGGAGTTTTTTTGGCGATGTATTCGGGAAAGCTCGCAGCGCAGGCGGTTTTGGAAACGCTGGTCGCGGGCGACAGTGGCGAGAAACGTTTCGTCAGATATGAAAAGCGCGTTTTTAAATCGATGAGATTTTATTGGGAGATGGTGGAACATTTTTACACGACGCCGTTCATGGAAGTTTTTTTGGAGCCGCGCGAGAAATTTCACCTCGCCTCCGCCGTGAACGCAGCGTTGGCCGGCGAAGTGGAAGGCGGTTGGGGAATGCGTTGGCGAATGAGATTGTTTTTTTGGATTGTAAAATTGCAGGCGCGACATCCGCTCTTGCCCAGAATCTCGTTTGAATAATTTCTCCGCCCAGGCCGACGCACCGAAATTTTGCCTCGATCAATCTAGGCCCGCTTTCCTTGTCCCAGCGGGACAAACGACAATAGCCCACGGTTTCAACCGTGGGTTGGATTTTGAAAGGAACAAAGTCCCGCAGGGACGATTGAGCCTTGTTAATTGTCAGCCGTTCCTTCGGAACTTGTGCCAGCCCATCTTTCCTATTGTCACGTGTCCCTCCGGGACAAAGGCAACCCAACATGGAGTCAATCGGAAAGGGGGATGCAGCTCGGATCTGCCAAAATTTTTGAAAAAAATCGTCGTTTCACTTTGTGTGGATGGCAATGGCTGTAACGCCCCGGTGTTAACGAGAGTGATGCGCCAAATGGAATTTAGAGGCATCACTTCTAATTTCTCCGCGAGCAAACCTAGACACGCCTTGCCCGGTGTGGTAATTCAACGCCTGCCCAATGTGGGCTACCGAGTCGTTTTTACAAAAAGAAAATATGAAATCAGTATTGAACGCGGTTTTAATTGCAGCGGTTTTTGCCACCAACGCCGTGGCCGATGAAAAAAAAGTTGAGGTTAAATCGGCCACCAAGCCGGTAGTCACCCCAGGCGACAGGCCAGTCCAGGCGAGACCGGTCGAGGCCAAAGCGGATGCCAAGCTGGACAAAGACAAAGTCAGTTACGCCATCGGCATGTATTTTGGAAATATCATTAAACGCAATTCACTCGAGGTCGATGTCGATACGGTCTCCAAGGCGCTGAAAGATTTGGTCGGAGGAGGCACGACACGGTTGACCGAACAGGAAGCCCAACAGGTGATGCAGCAGATGCAGGCGGAACTGCAAGCCAAGCAAAAAGAAATGATGGCGAAGCGGGAAGCGGAAGCAAAAGTGGCGGGCGAAAAAAATAAAAAGGAAGGCGAAACTTTTCTCGCTGAAAATGCGAAGAAGCCCGGAGTGAAAACGTTGCCGAGCGGATTGCAATATAAAGTCATCACCGAAGGCAAAGGTGAAAAGCCAAAAGCCTCGGACACGGTTAGTACCCACTATCGCGGCAGGCTGATTAACGGCACAGAATTTGACAGCTCTTACAAACGCAGCCAGCCAATGGAATTTGCGGTGGGCGGAGTAATCCCCGGTTGGACCGAAGCGTTGCAATTGATGAAAGTCGGTTCGAAGTGGGAACTTTATATTCCTTCTAATCTTGCGTATGGCGAGCGCGGCTCTCCGCCAAATATCGGTCCCGATTCCACTCTCATTTTTGAAATCGAACTGCTTTCGATCAAACCGCCGACGGAATCCAGTCAGGCTGTTAGCGGAGAAATCATCAAAGTTCCCTCGGCGGAAGGATTGAAAAAAGGCGAGAAGATCGAAGTCATCCGCCCCGATCAAACCAACACCGCCACGCCTAAAAAATAATCGGTCGGCGCGAACGGAACGCCGATCTCCCGATCGGATTGGCGGAAGATGCATGGATGCCGATCAGGAGATCGGCGCTCCGAAAATGCCATTCGCTCCATGTATGCTGCGCGTCCAGAATATTTCCGATCTGGAGCTTCCAGAACTTCAGCCCTACCGCACGCTTCGCCGACAAGCGGAACACCGGCTACAGCGCATCTTCGTCGCCGAAGGGGAAAAAACTCTGCGGCGACTTTTAGAAAGTCCCTTCGTCATCATCTCCGTTTTGCTCACGGAAGAATGGCTGCAAATCTTCGAGCCGCATTTGCAAAGTCGTTCCGAGGAAATTCGCGTTTACATCGCCGAAAAATCACTTTTGGAAAAGCTTACCGGCTTCACCATGTTTCAAGGCGTGATGGCGGTCGCAAAAATTCCCGCGTCGCTTTCGCTGGAAGAACTTCTCGAAAACTCCGCGACGCCAAAACTTTTAGTCGCGACGGATGGCGTGAGCAACGCGGAAAATCTCGGAACACTGGTCCGCAATTGCGCGGCCTTTTCCGTGCAAGGTTTGTTGAGCGGGAAAAATTCCAGCAGCCCTTTTTTGCGTCGCGCTGTGCGCAGTTCGATGGGCGGCATTTTTAAAATTCCAGTTTTGGAGGAACTGGATTTGGTGGAAACAATTGGCGAATTACGCCGGGAAAATATTTGTTGCCTCGCGGCGCATCCGCGAGCCAACGGAAAAATTTTGCCGCAAACAAATTTGCGAGAAAGTTGCTGCCTTATTTTTGGCAATGAGGCGCAGGGAATTTCGCAGGAAGTTCTCGCGGCTTGCGATGAGGCCGTATCCGTCCCCATGCCCGCGGAAGTCGATTCGATGAATGTCAGCAGCGCGGGCGCCGTTTTTCTTTATGAAGTCTGGCGGCAACGCCAGTGCGGAGAAATCTCTGCCAAGCGGGCAAAGAACCCTGTTGCTTCTGAAAACAACTGTTGTAAGTTGGAGTCCACGGACGGACAAACCAAAGGAATTTTATGAGCGACACGTACACATTATATAACGAAACGGTCATGGAACATTTCATGAACCCACGGAACATGGGCGACTTGAAAGATGCCGATGGTGTGGGAGAAGTCGGCGCGGCGGCTTGCGGCGACATCATGAAGATCAGCTTGAGAATCAAAGACGGCAAAATCGAAGATGCGCGTTTTAAAACTTTCGGCTGCGGTTCGGCCATCGCCAGCTCCAGCATGGCGACAGAATTGATCAAGGGCCGCACGATTGATGAAGCCATGAATTTCTCGAATCAAGAAGTGGTCGATGCGCTCGGCGGTTTGCCGCCGGTGAAAATTCACTGCTCGGTTCTGGCGGAAGAAGCGCTCAAAGCCGCGCTCGAAGATTATTTGAAGAAACATCCTGAAGCTGCATCCAAAAACGAAAAAGCAGAAGCTATCGCGGCGTAAAAGATTTTCCATTTACCAATAAAACGGCGCTCCATGAGCGCCGTTTTTATTGCCCAGTCCAAAACAGCGGGTGCAAAAATCCGCTGCGCGGATGGTGGAAAACGAGCCGCAACAGGTTGCTCAGGATTTTCGGTGCTACCCCGTGAATGGTAGCTCCAGGATTTGCGCCAGACTATTTTCTTCTTGGGTTCGCAACGTTAATTCTGTTCCGACTTTGTTGGCTTCACGACGGACGTAACCCAGCGCGAGATTTTTTTTCCGGGTCGGCGATGCGATGGCACTCGTGATGTAGCCGATTTCTTTTTCGCCAATGAAAAGTTTATCGCCTTTCATCGGCAACGTTTTCAAATCGTCGGCGAGTCGCAGACCGCACAACCTCTTTGCGACTTGCCCGTAAGTGCGAATGCGCGCGATGACTTCCTGGCCGATGTAGCAACCTTTTGTGTAACTGATCGCGCGAGAATCCAAACCCGCTTCGGGCGGGAGATTCGTTTCGTCCAGGTCCGCGCCGAAGCGAGGGATGCCTGCTTCGATGCGCGCCGTTTCCAGCGCCTGCCAGCCACACGCGCGTCCGTCGAATTTTTTGGCGGAGGCAATTAATTTATCCGCGACGGCCGCCAGCGAATTTGTCGGGACAAATAAATCGAAACCCACCGTTCCGATGCGCGGCTGGTTCATCAGATAAATTTCGCCGAGCGTCTCATCTTTCACCGAGCAAAAACGCAACGGTTTGCCCGCAGGTTCCAGCGAGAGAATGTCGTCGGTATTCTGGCCGAGTTCCAAACTCCTCACGACCTCGGCAGATTTTGGTCCTTGCACACTGAGCAATCCGTAATGCGGAGTGACATCGGCAATTTGCACATCGTCCGCGATGATAAATTTTTCCAGACGCGCCGCGATGGCTTGCGAATAGCCAGGTTCAAAATCCAGAAGCAATTCATTTTCGAGGCAGAAAATATTCAGGTCACTTTGCATTTTGCCTTTGGCCGTGATGAGCGCGGCGTAACAACCTTCGCCGGTTTTCAAATCCCTGACGTTGTTGGTGACTTGCCCGTTGAGAAAAGTTTTTCGGTCCGCGCCGAGCAGGCAAAGCCGCCCGCGAAAACTGAGATCGAGCACGACGGCAGAATTTTTTAGAGCGGCATGTTCCGCGAGCCAATCGCCGTAATGCGCCACCACTTCCGCGCCGTTGATTTCTGAAAATTGCGCGTTCAAGCCGCTGTGAAATTCGTGGAGCGAAAGAGAACTCATTCGATTTGGAATTAACCATCGCGCGACGAAGCGACCAAGAAAAGTTTTTGAAACCATGATCGTAGCCGCCGACGTGAGGCGGATCGATTTCTTCCGGCCGGCAACTTTCAGAACCTCAATCCGCCTCCTCACGTCGGCGGCTGCATTATGTCTCGAAAAATTCCGCGACGAGTTGGTTCGCAGGTTTCTCGCGAATTTCCGACGGCGTCCCGATTTGTTGAAGTTCGCCGTGATCGAGAACAGCGACGCGTTCGCCCATCGCCAAGGCCTCGCGTTGGTCGTGCGTCACATAAATCATCGGCACGCCCAGCAGTTTTTGGAGGCGCAGAATTTCCTGGCGAAGTTGTTTGCGCGTCGGCGCATCGACACTGGAAAGCGGCTCGTCCAACAGAAATATTTTTGGCCGCCGCACCATCGCGCGGCCCAACGCGACGCGTTGCGCTTCGCCGCCGGAAAGTTCGTTGGGGCGGCGCGATAATTTTTCGGACAAACCCAGAATTTCCGCAGCTTCGCGCACGCGTGTTTCGATTTCGGGTTTCGGAAATTTTCGGAGCATCAAACCGAACGCGAGATTTTCAAAAACATTCAGGTGCGGAAAAAGCGCTGGCTGTTGGAAAACCAGGGCGACGCCGCGATCTTTAGCCGGAATTTTGTTCGCCAGTTTTCCGTCGAGAAGAATTGAGCCGCTGGTCGGTTCTTCCAAACCGGCGATTAAGCGCAGCATGGTCGTCTTGCCACAGCCCGAAGGCCCAACGAGCGCGAGAAGTTCGCTGGATTCAATTTTCAGGCTGAGTTCGTGAAGAGCGCGAACGTCCGCCATTTTTTTTGGGTAAAAACTTTTGCTGAGCTTCTCCAGAATCACGGCGGACATCGCGGCGATTTTTAAATTTCATCCGCGCATTGTCGAGTGACAAAGCCCAGTATCGCGTTGACGCTCCAAATGGCTTGTTCGCATTATCGCGCCGCCGGCAAATAAAAAATTTATGAATCTTGATTCGCTCTACTCAAAACTGTTGGTCAAAACAAATGCCAAACTCGCGCTGATCGTCCTCGACGGCGTGGGCGATATCGCTACCAGAGAAACTAATTACATGACGCCGCTCGAAGCGGCGACGACGCCGAATCTGGATTCGATTTCGAAAGATTCAGCCCAAGGCAGAATGATTCCAGTCGCGCCAGGAATCACGCCGGGGAGCGGTCCGGGGCATCTCGCTTTGTTTGGCTACGACCCGATTGAATTTCAGGTTGGGCGCGGCGTGATCGAGGCGCTCGGGCTGGGTCTGGAGTTGAGGGCGGGCGACGTGGCGGCGCGCGCGAATTTTTGCACGCTCGATGCGAACGGGATCGTCACGGACCGTCGCGCGGGAAGAATCGAGACGAACGTTTGCGAAGAACTTTGCGCAACTCTCTCCAAAAAAATAAAAAAAATTGGCGATGCGGAAATAATTATCAAAGCCGGAAAAGGTCATCGCTTCGTGGTGATTTTTCGCGGCGAAGGTTTGGAAGGCCCGTTGACCGACGCCGATCCGAATCGCGAGGGCGCGCCGATTCCCACACTGCATCCAACGGACGAAAATTCTGCGAAACAAAAAAAGGCGGCGGCGTTGGTTGCGGAATTCTACAGGGTTGCCTTGCCGTTGCTCGCAAAGAAAAAACCGGCGAACGGGTTTTTGCTGCGCGGCATCGCGCATCAGCCGGCGATTCCCACTTTTCAGGAACGTTATCAGCTTCGCGCGGCATGTCTGGCCGTTTATCCGATGTACAAAGGCCTGGCGCAACTGGTCGGCATGGAAAAAATCGAAGGGCCGCAATCGATTGCCGAACAATTCTCCCGCTACGTCGCCGAGTTCGACCACTACGATTATTTTTTCATCCACTACAAATACACCGACATGCACGGCGAAGATGGAAACTTTGACGCGAAGAAAAAAGCGATTGAAGATTTTGATTCCGCTCTGCCAATTTTGCTGAAGAAAAAACCGGACGTGCTCGCCATCACCGGAGATCACTCGACGCCGTGCGCGGTGAAGGGACACTCGTGGCATCCGCAGCCGGTGCTCTTGCATTCTGCATATTCCGGCTCGGACAAATTGGAACGCTTCACCGAGACGGGAGCGAACCTCGGGTCGCTTGGCGTGTTCGAAGCGAAATTTTTGATGCGATTGATGCAGGCCAACGCGAAAATGTTCGACAAATTCGGCGCGTAAAAAGTTTTCGCGCGCAAAAAATCTTCGCGGTCACTGAAAACTTTTTTAACAAAACACTAGTCATTGAAAAAAATTCTCGTTACAAAAAGTGTTGTGAACCACGAAACCATTTCAAATTGATTGGGGGTGAATTGCATGGCCACTAAGAAGAAACCTGCTGCAAAAAAATCAGCCGCCAAAAAAGGCGGAAAGAAAAAGTAATCACCTCTAAAACATTTCAGGATGGAAATCTGTCAGAGCAGGTTTTCCATCCTGTTCAATTTTAACTCTAGAAATTACCACGTAGCGCAGGCTTCCAGTCCCGCGCGCGGGATTGCGGAAGCTCCCAGCTTCGTCTTTCACCAATGCCTAAACTTGTTTTCGATATTGAGACCTGTTGCCTGCCTCTGGAAAATTTTGACGACGTCCAGCACGAGTACCTTTTTCGCGACGCGGAAAGATTGCCCGAAACCGAACGCTCCAATCGCCGCGCAGAAATTCAGCGGCAGTTTAATTTATGGCCGTTCACCGCGCAGGTGGTTTGCATTGCGATGCTCAACGCCGACACCGCGCGAGGGCAGGTCCTTTTTATCGCCGAGGATTTTGAGCCGGAATCGGCCGAGCCGCAGCCGGTCCAATTTATTCCGTGCGCTGATGAAGCGGCGTTGCTCACCGCATTTTGGGACGTGGCGCGGCATTACGATTCGATCGTCACGTTCAACGGACGGGGTTTTGATGTGCCATTTATTTATCTGCGGTCGGCGTTGCTCAATGTTCCGATCACGAGAAAAAGTTGGCTGGGTTACCGCTATCAAATCGAGCCGCACTGCGATCTGGCCGAGCAATTGAGTTTTTACGGCGTGAGCGGTCGCGAAGGAGCCGCGCGAAAATTTAATTTGGATTTTTATTGCAAGTCGTTCGGCATCCCCTCGCCCAAAAGTCACGGAGTCACCGGCATGGACATGGGCAAGATGATTGCGGAAAAACGTTTTCGCGAGATCGCGGAGTATTGTTTGCGCGATGTCCATGCCACCGTCGCGCTTTATCAAATCTGGAAAGAGCGGCTCTCGGGAATCAAATGAGGCCAGCTCAGAAATCAGAAGGCGTCACTCTGCTTTGTTTCGCGTTAAAAGAAGAAGCCGCGCCCAGTCGAAAAATCCTCTCCAATAACTCTGGCTCCACCATTCTCTTCACTGGCATCGGAAAAAAAAACGCCGAAAAATCTCTTCGTGAATTTCTCGCCGTCCATTCGCCGAAACTTATTCTATCGTGCGGTTTCGCGGGCGGGCTGAATCCTGATTTAAATTGGGGCACGGTCATTTTCGCGACGGAAGATGAAACGTTGCGCCAACAATTGATCGCGGCCCAGGCGAGGCCAGCGATTTTTTTTTGTGCTCCACGAATCGCCATCACCGTAGCTGAGAAAAATCAGTTGTGGCAAAAGAGGGGCGCCGACGCTGTCGAAATGGAATCGGCAGCGATCCATTCCGTTTGTCGCGAGCGAGGAATTCCCTGCGCGACGGTGCGCGTGGTTTCGGACACCGCCGAAGAAGATTTGCCCCTCGATTTCAACCAACTTTCCAAACCGGATTTAAGCTTGGATTACGGCAAGCTGGCTTGGGCCATCGCGAAGTCGCCGCGCAAAATCGGCGCGCTGTTGCGGTTGCGGCAACGCTGCCGGTTCGCCGCGGAACAACTGGCGGACGTGTTGGAGAAAATTATTTCTCCGTAGCAGGAATGCTTGCCTCCGTGCGCGATGGAATTTCTTTTGCTTTCTCGCTGTAACTGATCAGCGCCGCTCCAATCATAATCAAGATCACTCCCGTCCAACGTGTGACCGAGACCCGCTCGTGCAGAAAAAACATCGCCGCAAAAGTGGAGAAAACAAAACTCAGACTGGTCAGGGGCCAAAGAAAACTGATGTCGCTCTTCGCCATCAAAACCAGCAGGCAAATGAAAAAAAGCGCCTCAAAAAAAACGCCGAGCAAAATTTGCCAACTCGTCGCGCCAGCTTTGATGATGCGCGCGATCTCGGAAACGCTCACCGCTCTGACCTCGCCAATTTGCGTCATGCCTTTTTTTAAAAGCACAACCCCGGCGGATTCGAAAACCAAGCCGATGAGAAGAATCAAAAGTAGTTTCGCCATTTACAAATCCTGGTAGCGGATGAGTTCGATGCCGTAGGTTGTTACCAATTCTTTCACTCGCGGACTGGTCAACGCATCCAACTCATTTTTAAAATCATCAAGCGACGGATGAGAGTAAAGCTCCGAATCACCCGGCGGAAGTTGGCGGAGTAATTTGGCGATGAACTCCTCATCAACGCGCCCGTTCTGCAACAGGCCAAAAACATTTTGCGTATGGCGGATGTGGGCGCGCCGCAATTTCGGGCGCGCCCAACTGGAAAGCGTTTTGTAAATCCAGGCATGAGTGACGCGGTAGAAAAAATTTCCTCGTGCCAGTTTGAGATTCAACGCGAATGGATCGGAAGTTAAACGCAAATTTCTAATTCCCCAGCGCTCGCGGTTTTCCATCAGAATTCCAAACACCACTGGATGCAAATGAATGTTGAGGTGGCCGTTGACGTGATCGAGCGCAAGTCCGGTCGAATGAAATCTTTGAAATTGCGCATCCAGTTCATCGCGCAACTGCGTTTTCAATCGCGGCAAAAAGAAAAATCGAAAACCGGCGACGATGGCGTTGTCGAAAAATTGTTTTTCCGAATTCACCAGGCCGGGAATTTTATCCCGCGCAAGTTGAGAGCGTCCGCAGACGAGCGAGAGATGAAGTCCAACCCCCAGTTTCGGATTTTGTCGCGCGAGAAAAACGGCGTCATCCAAAGCCGTTTCGTTGACCATCAAACTGGCGCTCGTCAAAATTCCATCGCGGTGCGCGAGGACGACCGCTGCGTTGATGGAACGCGAGCGACCGAAATCGTCCGCGTTGACGATCAAGCGACGAACGCGATCAGGGAGTGCCATAATTTGAAGCGGCCCGCCCGGAACCCATGCGAAGCCAAGTCTGAAAAATCAGAAAGAGTTTTTGCGCTTTGTTCAACCGAGTTGGGTGCGGCCCGAACACGTTAAAATTTTTCCGCTCAAGTTTCTGGAGCAATCGCCAGTAAACCGCGCCCATCAACTCGGCGGCGACCAGCGATTTGCGATCCGCGCCTGGAAGAGTTTTCTGGGCGAGTTGATAAAAATGGCGCGCGCGCTGGGCGACGGCGCGGGCGACTTCGCAATAATTTTTGGAGAATTCATTCCGGAGAATTTCTTCGGGCAAAACATGGTGTCGCGCCAGTTCAGCGGTGGGCAGATAAATTCGCCCCCGCGCCGCGTCCGCTTTTACGTCACGCAAAATATTGGTGAGTTGGAGGGCCTGGCCGAGATGGATTGCGTAGTTGCGGGAGGCTTCGTTGGTGTACCCAAAAATTTCGATACTCAACAATCCGACGACCGACGCCACGCGATAACAATATTTTTCCAAATCGCCAAAAGTTTCGTAGCGGTTGATATCGAGGTCCATTTCCACTCCGCGAATCAACTCGTCGAAATCGGTGAAAGGCAATTTGTATTGGACGATGACCGGTTGGAGTTCCTGGTTGACGATGAATTTCGGCTGGCCGTTTTCACAGGCGCGGCGGATATCTTCGCGCCAGAGCGAAAGTTGCGCGCGGCGTTTTTCGAGCGGAATTGTTTCATCATCCGCCACGTCGTCCACCTCGCGGCAAAAGGCGTAAAGCGCGGACATGGCGTCGCGTTTTTTCCTGGGCAAAAGCACAAAAGCTAACGCGAGATTGGAAGCGCTTTTGCGGGTGATCGTCCGGCTCTGTTCCATGTTAGCCGGCGTCAGGAGAGGCGGGTTCGATTTTTTCGGCAGGCAAACCACCGGTCTGCTCCAGGGTAGGATTGCGATTTTTCCAGCGGCGCCGGCGTTTCCTTCTGCGCTCACGAGGTGGACGCGGGATTGGGTGGGGAAGCTCCCTTGAAAGCGAACGTGAAACCCGCCGCTTGCGTTTGCGAATGTAAACCGCCCAAATAAAAAACAGCGCGACCAGGACGAGGGCGATGCCCAGAATGATCAACAAATCCCGCCAATGACTCGGCGTGGATGAATCGTGTCGCATCTCCAACAGCGGATCGATCTGCGCATCAAACGACGATGTCATGCGACCTCCCTCACGTGAGGAATGGGTTCTTCTTCATCGGAACTTCCGATATTCAGCCGCTGCATTCGATAACGCAGCGCGTGGCGGCTGATCTTCAATTGGTCGGCGCTCTTGGAAAGATTGAAATGATTTTGGGCGAGCGTGCTGGAAATGACCTGGCTTTCGAATCCCGCCATCAACTCGTCGAGCGAATCTTTGGAAGAAAAAACCGGCGCGTCGGATTTGCGCAAGAGCGATTCCAACTGAAAATCCGGCAGGCTCGCCGCTTGAATTTCCGAGGTCGTCTCCAAAATAACCGCGCGCTCAATGACATTGCGCAAGCAGCGAACATTCCCCGGCCACGAATGAGTAAGAAGTTTTTCTTTCGCCGCCTCGGAAATTTTTTCCACGCGCTTTTTCATGGCGTGGTTGAAATGGCGCAAAAATTCTTCCGCCAACAAAAGAATGTCGGTGCCGCGGTCGCGCAGTGGCGGCGGGCGGAACTGAACAACGTTTAAGCGATGAAACAAATCTTCGCGAAATTGGTTTTGCCGGATGGCTTCGATGATGTCGCGATTGGTGGCCGCGATCAGCCGCACATCGACGCGCAATTCCTCGTTGCCGCCGACGCGCGTGAAGCTGCCGTCCTCCAAAAAACGCAGCAGCTTGGCTTGCAGTGACCGGCTCATGTCGCCGATTTCGTCGAGGAAAATTGTCCCTCCATCGGCCTCTTCCACGCGGCCCGGCTTTTGTTTCAACGCGCCGGTGAACGCGCCTTTTTCGTGTCCGAACAACTCGCTCTCGAGCAACGTTTCGGGAATCGCCGCGCAATTGATGCGGACATAATTTTTATTTCGACGCTCGCTCAAGCTGTGAATGGCGCCCGCAATCAATTCTTTTCCCGTTCCCGTTTCACCCAGAATTAAAACGGTGGCGTTGGTCGGCGCGACGGTTTGAATCAATTGCCTAAGCTCTTTCATCCTGGGAGATTCGCCGATGATTTGCTCCAGGTTGTACGGCTCCACCGTTTTTGCGCGCAAGGCGGCGTTGTCCTTGAGCAGGCGATAACGCTCGGCGCAACGAGCGACCGCGTGCAAAAGTTCTTCGGGAGCGAAGGGCTTGGCCAAATAATCCAACGCGCCGGCTTTGATGGCTTCGACCGCGAGCTTGGGCGTGGCATAGGCGGTGATCATCAAAAGCGGAATTTCCGGCCAGCGATTTTTGGTTTGTTTTATAAATTCGTAACCGCTCATGCCGCCGAGTTGCGCGTCGGTGATGACGAGTAAAAATTCTTCCTGCGCCAACAAAATTAAGGCGTCCTCCGCCGACTCCACCACGCGGGCGTGATAGCCCTCGTCCGTCAAAATATTTTTGAGGGAGAGCCGCATATTTTTCTCATCATCGACGACGAGAACAGATGGGAGGGCGACGCTCATTGGCTTAGTTTCATCTGGCTTTTTGCCGGAAACTCTAGCGTGAATCGCGCGCCCTGTCCAAGCTCCGATTCCACCGAAACTTTGCCTCCGTAAATTTCCACGTTGTGTTTGACGATGGCCAGACCGAGGCCCGTTCCTTTTTCTTTCGTGCTGAAATACGGCTCAAAAATTTTTTGCGCTTTGTCTTTCGGAATGCCCGGCCCCGAATCGGCGAGGATGATAACGACGGACAAATTCGGGCCGTGCGCCGCGGTAATTTGGATTTGACCGTGGCCGCTCATGGCCTCGCGAGCATTTTGCAGAAGGTTGACGAAAGTTTCCGAAAGATGCCCGCGTTGCATCATCAGCGTGGGCAACGCCGGCATGTAGTCGCGCTGTATTTCCACATCGTATCTGGCGGCGGGCGGAAAGACCTGCGTGATGGCACGCTCGAGTTCTTCGGTGACACTGATCTTTTCGACTTTCCCTTCGGCCAGTTGCGCGTAACCCATCAGCTCCGTGATGATGCGGTCGGCGCGATCCACTTCTTCGCGGATGATTTGGATTTGTTCGCTGGTGGAATTTTTTTCTCCCGCCCCAGCCCGCTGCAACGAGAACGCGGCGTTGTTGATGATGCTCAACGGATTTTTTATTTGATGCGCAATTCGCGCGGCGAGCCGTCCGGCCGAATGCAATTGTTGCTGCCGGAAAACAAATTCCTCACCTTCCTCTTCCGCCCGCCGCTGTTTCTCGAACAACGATTGCACGCCATAACAGCAAATGGTCAACAACAACAGAACGATGGCGCGTAAGAGAAATGGTTCGGTCGTGGGTTCCGAGTGACCATATCCAAACGCGTGCCGCGTCCCGGCATCCAGCGTCGCCAAAAAAATCGCGTCCTCTCCGCTGATGATGACGTCCAGCGCACCTCCCAGAACATAAAAGAAACAAACCAGAAGATTCAGGATTATCTGCGGCGTCGCCAGCGGAATGCTGATGGCGTTTTGGATGATGAGCGCCGGAAAAACCCAGTAGAGAATGCTGTCGAACCCGCCCGTAATCAGGGTCAACGCCGCGAACAGCAGCGCATCCAATAAGCCCAGTGCGAAAATGGTCCATTGTAAAACGTGCAGGGGAAGTTTCTTGACCGCGACGAAGACCGCGCCGACGGCGATGTTGACCAGCACGTAAAAGAGAAAAAACCGGGTGGTCGTTTCCAACGCGACTTCGCGGTTGCTGTGCGCTTGATCGATCCAGTTGGAAAAGTAAAAATAATAAACCAGCGTCAGAATGAGCAGGGCTTTGATCGGCAGCAGAATGTCTCGTTGAAAAGTTTGAATGCGCGCAGCCTGGAGCGGGGGTTCCAGACCGGGAGAAACCGCCAGCCGGGCGAATTTCTTCGCGGCCAGGCGGACGTCGAATTTCATACAGCGCTATCTTAGCAACTCCACAGTGCGTTTGGCAATTTGCTCCACCGGCCAAAGCCGCCCCAACCCTTCGTATCCGCACGAGAGCATTCCTTCTTCTGGCCCAATAAATTCCACTCCGCGTGATCGCAGCGTGCTGACATTTTGTTGGGTCGCGGCGTGGTTCCACATTTTTCCATTCATGGCGGGGGCGATTAAGATTTTTGCCTGCGAATTCAGCGCGAGGGCGATGCAAGTCAAAGAATCGTCCGCAATTCCGTGGGCCAGTTTCGCCAACACATTTGCGGTGGCGGGGGCGATCAAAAGTAAATTCGCTTCGTCAGCCAATTTGATGTGAAGAGGTTTCCAACCATTTTCTTCGTCATACAAATCGGTCACGACCGGATTGCGCGAGAGCGTTTTGAAAGCGAGCGAGGTAATAAATTTTTGCGCGTCGCTGGTCAGAACGACATGCACATCGCATTCCGCCTGGACAAGCCGACTGGTCAAGTCAGGCGCTTTGTACGCGGCGATGGAGCCGGTCACGCCGAGAACGATATTCGGTTTCGGAGTCATTTCGTTTTTCGTTACGCCATCAAGCGAGACACTTTAAAGTCCGGCTGAGAAGCAAAAAAGAGAAATTAAAAAGGACCGAGATGCGGGGGCGTATCTTGCCACTACCGCAATCAGCGCCAGAGTAGCGACATGGTAGCGCAGATTTCTAATCTGCTCTGTCCCGGATTTCCAATCCGCAGACGCGCCCATGTTTCAAACGCTGCCGGTTAGAAACCGGCGATAGCAGGTTGGAAACCGGCGCTACGATGGCAGTGACAAGTTGCGTCATACGAGCGCGAGAAATTTATTATCGCCTAACTTACTTTGACGCTGATTTGCTTCTGAATGATTTCCTTGAAGTTTTTGTCCCACGGTCTGGTTTCATAAAAGGTCACTTTGGTTTCTCCTTCCTTCAACGCTTCTATTATGTAATGGGCAAGGATTGGTCCACCGAGTTTCGCGGGCCTTGTTTCAGCAGCGTCCGCAGGAACCTGTTCCTTTCTTCGAACTTGAACGATGGATTCGTCCTCACACCTATGGCGCAGTTGCAAACCAGTACCAGCGCTGCGTTGTAGTTTAACTTCGAAGACTTCTCCTGTCTTGAGTGATATGTTCTCGTCGTTTTCCATAAGAAATAATTGTTGTGTCTGAGTGTTCTGCGTGGCGAACTTTCTGATCAGGAGAATATGAAGCGGCTTGTATTTCACAAGGTCTCAATTCATTTTCCTCCTATGTTAAGCAAATGCTTCTCCTTCGTATTACTTCTGCTGGCGACAATCTCTCACCTCTTTGCGGCTGATTCACCTCGGCCCAATGTCATCTTCATCCTGGCCGACGACCTGGGTTATGGCGACCTGGCCTGCTATGGTCATCCCAGGTTCAAGACGCCCAACCTCGACCGGATGGCGGCGGAGGGCGCACGTCTGACTCACTTCAATACTCCCATGCCATTTTGCGCGCCTACTCGCGCTTCGTTGCTGACCGGACGTTATCCCTTTCGTTGCGGAATGACGTCGAATCCTGCGCCAGATTTTGGCGGGCAATTCAAGGACATTGGGCTGCCTACGAACGAGGTTACTTTGGCGCAACTTTTTCGCAAGGCAGGTTACGCTACCGGCATGGTGGGTAAGTGGCACCTCGGCCATTCCAAGCCGGAATTTTTTCCAACCCATCGCGGCTTCGACGAATATTTCGGAATACTTTATAGCAACGACATGCGGCCGGTGCAGGTTCTTGACGGAGAAAAGGTAGTCGAGTATCCCGTGGTGCAGGCAACGTTGACACAACGTTACACCGAACGGGCGCTCAACTTCATGGAGGCCAACAAGTCCAAACCATTTTTCTTTTACTTCGCCCATGCCATGCCGCACAAACCGCTCGCTGCTTCGGAAAAGTATTACAAACAAAGTGGCGCGGGGTTGTATGGCGATGTCATCTCCGAGCTTGATCATAGCGTGGGCCAGGTGTTGAACAAGGTGAAGGAACTGGGACTTGATGACCACACCCTGATCATTTTCACCAGTGATAACGGCCCGTGGTATGGAGGGAGCAGCGGTGGTTTGCGGGGTATGAAGGGAACCAGTTGGGAAGGTGGCTATCGCGTGCCCTGCATTGCGCGTTGGCCGGGAAGGATTCCTGGCGGACATACGAGCGCGCAACCTGCGGTGATGATGGATTTATTTTCCACGGCATTAAAGGTTGCCGGGATTGACCCGCCTTCGGATCGAGTTATAGATGGAGCGAGCATCCTTCCGCTCTTTACCTCCGATAACAAAAGTCCGCATGAAGTTATCTTAGGACATCAAGGCGCGCAGTTGGCTACGGTGCGGGATGCCAGATGGAAGTTACACGTGCTGCCAGCGAATGACCGCAAAGATAAAATGGTCGCAGGCGAACGTTGGATAGACCCCCGCGCTCCCGATGGTGTAACTCTTCTCGCGCCCTACGAACAACATCAACCCTCCGACTATCCCGGTGTGCGAACAGGGGACGCGCCGCAACCTATGGCGTTGTTCGATCTATCTACTGACCCGAGCGAGCAGCACAATGTAGCGGAGAAGAATCCGGAGACGGTCAAGCGATTGAAAGCCTCGTATGATGAGTTCGCCAGGGACTATTCACCAGGAAAAGAAACTCCACCGCAAAAAGGCAAGAAGCGCGCCGAGTAACTTTCGTTCGAGGCGCATTTCATAAAGATTTTGCTCACCGGCGCCGCTCCTGAGTGGCTACTCGGAGTCGAAATACGCAAACAATGGTTGACGACTTTGAATGGGATTGCTACTTAAGCCTCAGGCCTCCGTCCAAATCTAATCAAAATAAACCTATGCAAAATAAAATCCTTGCTCGTAGTTCTTCGGTGAGAGTGATTGCTTCGATTGCTTTTACGGTGCTGCTATTGCCCGCGCTTCATGCCGATTATCAATCTACCATCCTCAGTGACGGACCAAAGGCATATTATCGACTCAACGATGACACCAGTCGCCTGCCCATTAATAAAAACATCGGCAGCTTGGGCTCTGCCGGAAATGCCACCAACGATTTGGGAGTAGTGCATCCCTTTCCCGGCGCGCTGGCCGGAGACGGAAATCGTTCGGAGTTTTTCGATTTCTCTTCCAGAACTGAAGTCCCTTGGAACGCGGCCATTAACCCGACAAACACTCAGCCGTTCACGGTGGAAGCCTGGTTCTATCCAGCCAGTGACCAGACGGCGACCGGCCAATGCCCGCTCAACAATCGTTACGCTCCTTCCGGCGCTGGTGTGAATCGGCAAGGATGGGTCTTCTTCCAACGTAAGCCTGACCCTGCCTATTTTGGCGGTGAGCCGGTCGGCTGGAATTTCAGAATGTACCGAGGGAGCGGCAGCAGCGGCGGTTTGGATGTTACCAGTCTGGTCCCTTATCAGATCGGCAAGTGGACGCATGTGGTTGTGGTTTATGATCCCGTGCAAGTAACCAACGCAACGGTGACTATGTACATCGACGGCGTGGCTGCGAACACGAACATCTGGGCCGGCACGACTCCGGGTTATGTGGCTAACAGCAACGACCACGCGGACACAGCGGCCGCGCTGGCCATTGGAAATTACAATAATACAGCAGGGGCCAGCTTGAATCCGTACTTCGGCGCCGTCGATGAATTTGCTTTCTATTCAAATAAATTGAGTGCCGCGCAAATTTTGTCCCACTATCAGAACGGAACCAACGCCAATCGCAGCACACGCTATGACACCTTGGTTAAGTCACTCAACCCCGTCGAGTACTTGCGGCTTGATGAGATTGCTCCGAGTGCTGACGTCGCGGTGAACATGGGCGACTTGCGCGCCAGCGGCGTGGCCACCAACACTGCCGAGGTAAGACACCCTGCCGCCAGCGCATTGGTTGGCCGAACCAACGATGGTTCTTTCGCTTACCACAATCGAAATGGAAACTCTACCACCACCATGCCATGGAAATCCGAGAACAACCCCGGCGCAGGGACCCCTTTTACTTTTGAGACATGGCTAAGACCGATGCGCGACCAACAGGGCGGCCAGTGCCCAGCGAACAACCGATGGGTTGGCGGCACAGGTCGTACTGGCTGGGTGATGTTTCAACGCAATCCAAACCTTAGTTATCCGCCAGCCGAAGGTCATGGATGGAATTTCCGGATGTATTCCGGTGTCGGAACCAGCGGACAGGATGTCCTCACTGATACAGACTATACGGTGGGTAAGTGGCAGTACCTGGTCTTTACTTGGGAACCTCAATTCGACAATGGAGACGTGGGTGCCAACGGGAATGATCAATGGGTAGGTATATTGACGGGCTACGTTGACGGTGTACCGGTAGTTACTAATACAGCCGCCCTTTACGCGGCGAATCGGAGCACGACAGAGACGGGTTCTCCCGCCGCCGATCTGGCGATAGGTTCCTATAATGCCGCTTCCACCCTCGGTAACAACCCATATGAAGGAGACGCCGATGAAGTTGCTTTTTATAACAACTACTTGTTGACGGCAAACCAGGTTCTCGCTCATTACCAGGCGGGAACAAATTCAAACTACGGCACAAACTACGAGACGCTGGTCCTCACGGCCCCGTTCACTGGACCAGAAAGGCAAGGTCCAAAAACGTATCTCCGGTTCAATGATCCCGCCCGATACCCGGCTACCAATAGCGGGACTCTCGGCTATGTGGCCGATGGAAACTTAATTCTCACGACCAATATAGCCGTTGGGCCGACCTATCCAGGTTTTGAGTCCACGAATACAGCGTTGCCTCTGAATGGTATCAAGCAGTGGGGTAGCTTGAACAATCCTGCGGGGCTGAACATCTCCGGACAAATAACTTTGGAGGCCTGGATCCAACCCGGCGCAACCCAGGTCGACCCGGCGCGTATCATCTCGCATGGGCCTGCAACGTTGAGTGATTTCCTTGCCCTCTCGCCGGATAATTCTGTGACTAATACATCGGAGGTTTTTCTGCGGATCGATGGTAGCGGCGCAACCTACGTGGTCGGTTCGTCCACCTTCACGAATCTGATTGGAACTACCACCTATAGCGCGAGCTTCCCCATCCCCGGTGGCGACTTGGGAGGAACTAATTGGATTCATTTGGTTGGCACTTACGATGGAGCCAACTGGAAGCTCTACCGCAACGGAACGGCCGTGGCTACCAACGCTTCGCCCGTCGGAGCATTGCCCGTAGTCAATGGTGATTGGGCCATAGGTTCGACTGGCAACGGCTGGGCGAATAATTACTCCGGCAACGTGGATGAAGTAGCGATTTATAGCACCGCTCTAAGCGCCACCCGTATTGCTGCGCATTACTCCCTGGGACGACTCGGTTCCAATCCAATTACGATTACCAGGTCTGGTGGAAATGTAATTATCACCTGGTCCGCAGGCATACTCCAACAAGCGAACGTCGTCACGGGTCCTTATACGGATGTGGCAGGAGCGGTCTCTCCTTATACCCCGCCCTCCGGCTCGACGCAAAAATTCTATCGACTCAGATTTTAAGGAAAAGGTGGATGGCCACATTCGCAAATCCATAAGTGGCTCAACCTAAAGAAACACCGTTAAACTGCTGGGCTCCTCGACGTTTTCAGTGGAATGACCTGCATTATTTGTTCGCTGCTATTACTTGGTGACGCGGGCAAAAGCGGTGGAGGGCCACCGCACTCCAAGACGCTATCGCGCTGTTTAGGCCTCCTCGAAATTCGCGTGAGCG